>DATJKH010000136.1:0-89602 GCA_035491715.1 Vicinamibacterales bacterium
CCGCTGCGGACCATGATCGAGCCGCAGGTCGAGCACGGCGGCGCGTCTTCCTGGTTCTTCATCGCCGCAAACGACGACGTCTTCGGTGACGAGATGACCGCGGTCGCCGACGCGCCCGCGGCAGCCGCCACATCGAGCGGCAGCTGTTCGGGCGAGGTCACCAGTTCCTCGCGGTTGTTGACGCCGGCACGGAACTGCGCTTCCGGCGACAGGAACTTCGCCGCCATCCACCGGAAGATGTAATCGACAATCGACTTCGCGAAGCGCACGTCAGGATTTTTCGTCATGCCCGACGGCTCGAAGCGGACGTGGCTGAACTTATCCACCAGGTCCTGGAGCGGCACGCCGTACTGCAACGCATAGCTGATTGCCTGCGCAAATGCGTCGGCGAAGCCGGAGATCGTCGAGCCTTCTTTCGCCATGACGAGGAACAGCTCGCCCGGCGTGCCGTCCTCGAACAGACCCACGGTGATGTAGCCCTCGTGGCCCGCGATATCGAACTTGTGCGTGATCGCGTTCCGTTCGTCCGGCAGTCTGCGCCGGGTTGGACCAGCAACCGACGCCACAGCAGTCGCCTTTTCCTTGTCGCGTGATGTGTTGAGCGGCTGCGTGCGCTTCGAACCGTCACGATAAATCGAGACCGCCTTTGCGCCCATGCGCCACGAGTCGATGTAGGCCTGCTGGATCTCCTCGACCGTCGCTTCTTTCGGCACGTTGACGGTCTTACTGATCGCGCCTGAAAGGAACGGCTGCACCGCCCCCATCATGCGGATGTGGCCCATGTAGTGAATCGAGCGCACCCCGCGCGCCGGCTTGAACGCGCAATCGAACACCGGCAGATCTTTGTCCTTGATATGCGGTGCCCCTTCGATTGTCTCGTTCTCATCGATGTATTCGACGATCTCCTTCACCTGCTGCGGTGTGTATCCGAGCTTGGCCAATGCCATCGGCACCGTCTGATTGACGATCTTCATCAGGCCGCCGCCGACGAGTTTCTTGTACTTCACGAGTGCGATATCGGGCTCCACCCCTGTCGTGTCGCAGTCCATCATGAAGCCGATGGTTCCGGTCGGCGCGAGCACCGTGGCCTGCGCGTTCCGGAATCCATGCTGCTCGCCCAGCTCGATCACCTCATCCCACACGTTCTTCGCCGCTTCGAAGAGATCCTTCGGCATGTGGGTCTTGTTGATGTCCTTCAGCGCCGCGCGGTGCTTCCGCATCACGCGCATGAACGGCTCGCGGTTCTTCTCGTAGCCGGAGAACGGACCACCGTGATCGCGCGCCACCCTTGCCGACTGCGCAAACGCCGCGCCGTGCATCAGCGCGGTGATGGCGGCGGCGTAGTCGCGGCCGGAATCACCGTCGTACGGCAGGCCTCGCGACATCAGCACCGCGCCGAGGTTCGCGTACCCGAGCCCCAGCGGCCGGTATTCATGGCTGTTCTTCGCGATCGCCGGCGTCGGATAGCTCGAGTTGTCGACCAGGATCTCCTGCGCGGTGATCATCGTCCGGCAGGCCGCTTCGAACGCCGTCGGATCCAGTTCACCGTCTTCACGCAGGAACTTCATCAAGTTGATCGACGCCAGGTTGCACGCCGAGTCGTCAAGGAACATGTATTCCGAGCACGGGTTGCTGGCGTTGATTCGTGCCGTGTTGGGGCACGTGTGCCAGTCGTTGACGGTGGTGTCGAACTGCATGCCCGGATCGCCGCAGATGTGCGTCGCCTCGGCAATCTGCCGCATCAGATCGCGCGCTTTGTAGGTGTCCATCGCAGAGGCGTCGCGCACCGCCTTGGTCGTCCAGTCGCCATCGTCGAGCACCGCCCGCATGAACTCGTCGGTCACGCGCACGCTGTTGTTGGAATTCTGGAAAAACACGGATGAATACGCGGGGCCGGTAAACGAACCGTCGTAACCGGCGTCGATGAGCGCCCAGGCCTTCTTCTCTTCGTCGACCTTGCAGTTGATGAACTCGACAACGTCGGGATGATCGGCGTTGAGAATGACCATCTTGGCGGCGCGCCGCGTCTTGCCGCCTGATTTGATGACGCCGGCAAAGGCGTCAAACCCCTTCATGAACGACACCGGCCCCGAGGCGGTGCCGCCGCCGGCGAGCAGTTCTCTCGAGGAACGGATCGACGACAGATTGGACCCGGTGCCCGATCCGAACTTGAACAGCATCCCCTCGGTTTTCGCCAGGGTCAGGATCGACTCCATCGTGTCCTGCACCGAGTTGATGAAGCAGGCCGAGCACTGCGGCGCCTTCTCGAATCCGCAGTTGAACCAGACAGGGCTGTTGAACGCGGCCTTCTGATATACCAGCAGATGCTTCAGATCGTCGCTGAAGGACTGCAGATCGTCTTCGCTCGCGAAATACTTCTGGGCCCGCGCCCAGCCGGTGATCGTGTCCACGACGCGTCCGATCAGCTGCTTGACGCTGCGCTCGCGGTCAGGCGTGCCAATCGTGCCGCGGAAATACTTCGACACGACGATGTTGGTCGCCTGTTGCGACCAGAACTTCGGGATCTCGACGTCGCGCTGCTCGAAAACGACGTTTCCTTTCTCGTTGCCGATGACGGCCGATCGGATATCCCATTCGATCTCATCGAACGGATCGATCCCCTCCCGAGTAAAGAATCGTTCGTACTCGATACCTGGCGCGTTCGACGCCACAGGCGCCGACGGGCGAGCCAGGGCTTCTGTGCTGGTGGATTCCACCTGCGGAGCAGCGCCTCTCTGCATCTTCCCCTCCGAACAACGATGGTTCACCAGCCAGCCCCTGGCCGGGACCCTGAACAACAAATGTGAATGGATGGGCGCGCGCGAACAGTACGATCACGGGACATCGAACGTCGACCGCGTGACGTACCCGCGAGAGCTGGGAAGTTCTCGTTTGGTCCGTTGCGCCGGCGGAAACTATGGACCCTGTTTACATTGATGTCAAGGGTCGATCTACAAGATATTGTGCCTTTTATTTAGGTCAGGCGCAAGATGTTGACGCTGGCGTGGGATTCTTCTAATCGCCCTATTTTAATGATGAGGTCCCCGGCCGGGGGTCGATCTGAAGTTTCAGCGGAAGCGGACAGGCAAACGCACGCCGAGCTACTTCGCTCCCAATTCCCTCGCAGTGGACTCGACTTTTTCCGCCAGTTTCTTCGCATTTTCGAAATCTGACTTCTTGATCGCTTCCTCCGCCAACGTCAGCATGCGGTGCGCATCATCAAACACCGCCTTCTGGGCCTTTGGAACCGTTTTGGCGCTGAGCTGACCCAGCACCTGCTTGGCGCGCTCGACCGCGACTTGCGCCTGTTTGGCGGCTTCGGATGGATCGGGCGTGTTTGCCGGACGGAGCTGTGGCGGCGGCGCGACTGGCGCGACCTGCGTTGCTGGAGCTTCGGTCGAGGGCACTTCTTGTTTCGGGTCCGGCTTCGCCGTTTCGCGTGCGGCGGTTTGCCGTGGAGGCCGCGAACTGGTCGGCTGCTGAGGTGGAAGCTCCGGCACCGGCTCGGGCGGGAGGGTTGGCTGCGGTGATGGCTCGACAACCTTCGCCGGTGGCGCCGGCACCTCGAGCGGCGGTCTATCGGGCGCGGCTTTGGCGGTTGCCGACGCACAGGCGGCACTCGCCGCGCCCAGAAGCACCGCCAAACCGAGAATGACTCTTTTCATCGACTAATCGGATCTACGCTTGCGGGAAGGTCAACCGAAACCGCGTACCGCGGCCCGGTGTTGACTGTACTTCTACTTCCCCATCATGCAACTGCACGATGCGGTACACCATCGACAAACCGATGCCGCTGCCTTTTTCTTTTGTCGTGAAATACAGATCGAAAATGCGTCCAAGATTTTCCGGCGGAATACCAATGCCGGTGTCTTCGATATCAATCTCGAGCCTGCGTCGAGGCGCGGTCCGGCAACTGATTCTAAGCGTGCCGCCATCGGGCATTGCCTGACATGCATTCAACGCGAGGTTCAGCAGCGCTTGCGACAACATGCCCGGATCCGCATTGATCTCGGGCAAGCTTTCGGGACATTCCACCTTCATCGTGACGTGACGACGTGTGGCTTCCGGCGCAACTGACGTCTGAATGTCGGAGATCAGCGACGAGAGACGAACCGGCTGCAGTTTCAGTTCGTCCGGCCGCGCGAACTTCAGGAATCCGTTGAGCACCTCATCCAGCCGCCGGATCTCTTTGCTGATGATGTCCACATGTTTTGTGACGTCTGGCGGAGAGCCGAAGCCGGCCTCGGGTCCCCGGGAACCCGGATCGGGACCAGCCCCTGCAATGACGGGCTGGCGGGCGATCTTCTGCTTCAGCAGCTCAAGATGAATCGTCATCGCATTCAACGGGTTCTTCACTTCGTGTGCGACCCCCGCCATCAGTCGTCCGAGAGCTGCAAGTTTGCGTGAATAGTTGAGCGTCGACTGCACCTGGCTCAAATACCCGATGTTTCTCGCAACCAGCATCGCCCCCAGAAAACGGCCGCCCGTGTCTTCGATTACGTGCGTCATCAACAGACGTTCGGTCGTGTCTGCCGGATCGAGGCCCGGGATCGAGACCGGGCCTTGCGACTTCCGACCGGCGAGTGTCCGCTCGATCATTTGCCGCACCGCGTTGTCGGGCGGAAGCGCGTCGAGCGCTCGAAGTTGTAAGGTATCCATCGATTTGTTCGCGAAAATCAGTTCACCGCGCGGCGAAAACAACGCCACTGCGTCCTCGAGGTTGTCCATGACCGACTCGAGATCGGTGGCTGATCCGGCACGGAGCTCTCCCTCCGCCTGATCGGCCTTGGCTCCGCGACCAAGCGCAGAGAGCTGCGCGCTGATGGCATCAAATGAGCTGCCGAGATCGCGGAATTCCTGTTCTTCGAGATCCAGTTTGACATCCAGCTCACCGCGTCCGAGGCGTGAGAGCCCGCTCTGTATCACGTGGATAGGGCGGAGCATCCACTGTGACAGGAGCATTGCCAACAAGGAGGCGGCGACCAGGGCAATGACGATGGCACCGACCGTCGCGTTCACGGCTTTTCTGACATCGCTGCGAACCAGCGTCGTCGTCACACCAATCCGAATCTCGCCGAAGTTCAAACCGTGCTCGTCCTGCATCGGCAGTGAGACTTCGAAAATGCGGTCGGAGTACACCGCTTTGAATCGCGTCCACGGTCCCTTGGTTGCGAGGGGGGCGAACTCTTCCTGCTTCGTCAGGTTTTGCCCCTCGAGCGATGAATAGCTGTGTGCGACGGCCACGCCGTCCTTGTTGACGATGGCGACGTAGCTGACACCCGGCCAGTTGGCGGTGCTCGATTCGATCAGTGAGCGAATACCGCCGTCAGTTCTGAGCGCCTCGTAGGGGTCTTTCAAACCCTGGGCGACGGCCTGATTGGCGAGCTGAAGCATGGCCTGCGCGAGCATTTGGCCGCGCGTGGCGGTCTCCTCGAAGTTGAGGCGGACGAGCGTCGTGACGTGGTAGGCGCTGAGCGCGACCACGACGACGACGACTAACGTCGTAACACCCGCGACCTGCTTGGCCTTAATACCCAAGAGTGCTCACCGTCGATTCCCCGCCTCCTGACTCCGCATGCTTTCTTCGTCTTTCATCCGGTTCAGCTTGTTGTGCAGCGTCTTCAAGCTGATGCCGAGAATCTCCGCAGCCCGCGTCTTGTTGTTGCGCGTGTGATCGAGAGTGAGGAGGATCAATCGCCGTTCGGCCTCGTCCACAGTCGTCCCGGGGGAAATGGTGAGGGTCGGCAGCGACGCCTCGCCGCGTGTAATCAACGTTGGCGGCAGGTGGCGCGGCTCGATGAACTCGCTCTCGGCCAGAATCGTCGCCCGCTCGATGACGTTACGCAACTCACGGATGTTGCCCGGCCACGGATAGCGCTCGAGCACATACATCGCTTCCTGATCGACGGCGCGAATGCCTTTACCGTTGGTCCGGTTGAACTCGGTCAGGAAGGTCTGAACGAGCAGCGGAATATCCTCCTTGCGTTCACGCAGCGGCGGAAGATCGATCGCAAACACGTTCAGGCGATAGAACAAATCCTCACGCAGCTTACCGTTGTTGACCGCCGCCTGAGGATTGACGTTCGTCGCGGCGATCACCCGGACGTCGACCGAGATCTCCTGTCGGCCGCCGAGCCGGCGGAAGACGCGCTCCTGCAACACACGCAAAAGCTTGACCTGCGTCGCCGGCATCATTTCGGCGATCTCGTCGAGAAACAGCGTCCCTCGATGCGCCAGTTCGAAAACGCCGGTGCGGCGATCGGTTGCGCCGGTGAACGCGCCCTTTTCGTGGCCGAAGATTTCGCTTTCGAGAAGCGTCTCGGGAATGGCTGAGCAGTTGATGGCGACAAACGGGAAAGAGGCGCGCGGACTGAGCTCGTGGATGGTCTGGGCGACGAGCTCTTTCCCGGTGCCCGATTCTCCGGAGATGAGTACCGAAGCGCCTGTCGGTGCTGACTGCTCAATCACGCGGTAGACAGTTCGAATGCCGGGACTATTCCCGATGATCCGTCCGAAGCTTCCCTGTTCGCGCAATTGACGACGAAGCGCGCGGACTTCGCGGAGGGTGTCCTGCCGCTCGACGGCCTTTTGCAGAAGGATCTGCAGCCGCTGCGGGTCGACAGGCTTGCTCAAGTAGTCGTACGCGCCTTCCTTGATCGCCTCAACCGCGCTATCCACCGTTCCCTGCGCGGTCAGCAGGATGAAGGTGATGTCGCTCAGTTGGTCCTTCAGGGCGCGCAACAGATCGAAGCCCCCCATCCGCGGCATAACCAGGTCGGACACGATGATCGCGGGACGGAAGGTGGTCACCTTTCGCATCGCTTCTTCGCCTTCGGCCGCTTCGGCGGTTTGGAAGCCCCATGCTTGGACGAGCTCCGCCAAGCCACTGCGAGTCGCCGGATCGTCTTCGACAATCAGCACACGCTCGCCGACGGTCGTCTCCGGTTCCATCTCGTTCATTTCTGCACTTCTTTGTATTTCGTTCAGCACGTCATTCTTACACTTTCTGAGTATCAATTACACAGTCCACCGAAAAATTCGCGCACGTTCGGGAAGCCCCTGGCCCGTCGCGAGCGGGAACCGTGTGCACATGTGTGTAACCAAGCGAGGGGGGTCTGACTCCTTGCCGGGTCAGACCCCAAGGTACCCTAGGGTACATCGCTTGCACAGCTCAACGGGAAGAAGGATGGGGGAGGTCATGAAAAAGCTCGCAATTGTGCTGGGAATGGCGCTGGTTGTGTCGGGCTGCGAACGCACCGATGCAACGCCAGCCGTCGGCACTGAAGTCAAAGTTGAGAAAAAGGACGGCGTCACAGTGGCCGGGAAACTCGTTGAGGCCAAGCCTGAGCAGGTGGTGGTCGAGGCACCGGACGGAACAAAGACCGAAGTGCCGAGATCGCAAATCGCGTCGATGACCCATGCCAGCGGTTTGGTCGCCTCGGGCGATCCCGCCGCTGCCGCGCGACGAGATGCGGAAGCAAAAGCTGCAGCGGGTGCGGAGGGAAAAGCGCCCGCCGCACCAGTGGCTCCCGCTGCACCGCCCGCACCAACGCCGAAGGAAGACACGACTGCCTCTGCGCCTGCGCCGAAGCTGCCCGAGTTTGCCGAGGTGACCATACCCGCGGGAACGACATTGTCCGCGACACTCGGTACAGCCGTGGCGTCGGATACAAGCAGGATTGAAGATCCGGTGCGCGCGACGCTGAAAACAGCCGTGTCCGCTGAAGGTCATCGAGCGTTGCCGGCAGGGACCACGCTCATCGGACACGTGACGAGCGCGGAAGAATCCGCAAAAGTGAAAGGTCGCGCGTCGATCGCGTTCCGCTTCAACACCATCGATCTTCCGGGTGAGGGCGGCCGTCAACCGATCAGCACTGAAACGATCAGCCGCCTCGCTCCAGCCACCAAGAAAAAGGATGCGACCAAGATCGGCGTCGGCGCAGGTGCCGGTGCCGTCATCGGCGGCATCGTGGGCGGTGGCAGCGGCGCGGCGAAAGGCGCGGCGATCGGCGGCGCAGCAGGCACTGGCGTTGTGCTGGCCACCAAAGGCGAGGAAGTCCGGCTTGCGAGCGGAACGCCCGTCTCGGTGAAGCTGACGGCACCGCTGACAGTTCGCGTCCCGCTTAAATAAGGGGAAAGGGATCTCCCCTCCCTTTTCCCTTTTCCCTTGTCCCTTGTCCCTTGTTAAAGTTCAAGAGTGCTGGAGCCCGTCCCCGAGCCTTCCTATATTCCTGAACGACGGCCAGTACTCCCGCTCGAGCGCGTTGGTGCGCTGGTCGAAATCCTTATCTGTTCCGGATTTCCAACGCAGGTGCTCCTGATCGTCGTCATGCGTGGATTCGGGATGCCGATGTACGGACCAGACGGTCGTCTCTCGGCGCCGTTTGTGTTCACACTCTCGCTTCTCGATGCGGTTCTCGTGGTCGGTCTGGTGCTGACATTCCTTCGCGCGCATCATGAATCGGCTCGTGAGGTGCTGCTCGGCAGGGTGCGAGTACTTCGTGAGGCGCTCATCGGGCTGGCGATGCTTCCGGCCGCGTTCATGCTGGTTACGCTCGTGCTGGTGCTGGTGCTGCGATACGCACCGCACCTGCACAACGTCGCAACCAATCCGTTCGAAGACATGCTGCGAACACGGATCGATGTCATGATCTTCGGCATCGTGGTCATGATCGCGGGTGGTGTGCGCGAGGAAGTGCAGCGCGGATTCATTGCCCATCGATTCGGCCAGTATCTCGGCGGCGCGGTCTGGGGTGTGGCCATCTACAGCGTGTTTTTCGGAGCCGGACATATCGATCAGGGCTACGACGCGATGATCGCGATCGGACTCCTTGGCTTTGCCTGGGGACTTCTCTATATCTCGCGACGAAGCATCGTTGCGCCGATCGTCAGCCATGCGACCTTCAACCTCGCACAGCTCCTGAAATACCTGGCGTTTGCGGCGAGGTAGCGCACGGATGCTGTCGAGACGCGAACTTCTTTTTCTGGTCGCACTGTTCATCGCTTCGCTCCCGGCCGTCACCGCGAGGATCTACTCGTCGGACGAGGTCGAGTACTTTTCCTATCTTCGTTCGCTGTGGTTCGACCACGACGTCTCATTCGAAAACGAGTATCGCTACTTCTACGATCATCGGATCGCACAGACACCCGACTTCCATCAAACGTTTCTCGAACTGCAAACCTCGACCGGCCGCCGCATCAATTACGGAACCATCGGCTGCGCAATGCTGTGGGCGCCGTTTTACGGTGTGGCCGATGTCGCCACTCGTGTGATGCGGGCCATGGGGCGCACCGTCGAAGTGGACGGATACGCACAGCCTTACCTGTCTGCAGTCGCGTATGGATCGGCATTCTACGGATTCGCCGCAGTCGTGATCGCGATTGCTGTCGCCCGGCGCATGGTTGGCAAGTACGAAACCAGCTCGGGAGTAATCGTGTGGCTAGGTACACCGCTGCTCTTCTACATGTACGTGGCGCCGCCGTTTTCGCACGCCTGTTCGGCCTTCGCCGTTGCGCTGTTTGTGGCGGTCTGGTTGAAGGTCCGGGAGACGTGGAGCGTTCGCGGCATCGTAGTACTCGCGCTTGCCGCCGCCTTGATGGCCATGGTGCGCGAGCAAGACATCTTATGCGCGCTCGGTCCGGCTGTGGATTTCGCCTTGGAACGGAACCAGAGACCACAGCGCAAACTCATGGCCGCGGCAGTCGGCGCCGCCGCATTTCTCATTGGTTACTTGCCACAGCTCATTGCGTATCAGGCTCTCAACGGATTCCCGCGGCCATCACCGCTCGTGACCCGCAAGATGTTCTGGTATTCCCCGCATGCGCTACAGGTATTGCTGGACCCGGAGCATGGTTTTTTCTTCTGGACACCGCTTGCGCTGCTCGCGGTCGCCGGTTTGATCCTTCTCGTCGCGGTGGCTCGGTCGGTAATCGGCGAGGAGGCCGAGACCGGTGACGACCGTCAAATCGCAGGGTGCATGCTGCTGATGGTTGCGATGCAGGTCTACGTGAGCGGCGCCGTCGAATCATGGACGGTCGCCGGAGCGTTCGGGCAACGGCGATTCGTCGCAGTTACGATCTTTCTCGTCATCGGGCTGGCGGCGTTTCGCCGCTGGGTTGCCTTCCGTGGAGCACGACTGGCCGCGAACATTGCCGTCGCGCTGTGCGTCTGGTGGAACCTCGCACTAACGTTGGAGTTTGGTACTTCGATGATGGACCGCCAGAAGCTCGAGCTTCGACGCAACGCGTACGATGCTTTCGTCACGCTGCCGCGAACGGCGCCGAAGCTGCTCTATCGGTACTTCACGAATCGTTCGTCGTTTTACAAACCGGCCGCGAGCGACTAATCGGATCAAACGTCCTTTCGATTCACTGTGCGCATCACCTACTTTGCCGACGTGCGGTTTCCGTTGGAACGAGCCAACGGTATCCAGACGATGGAGACATGTTATGCGCTGGTCAAGCGGGGCCACTCGGTAGACTTGATCGTGAGGCCCGACACCCACACGCCGGCGCGCGATCCGTTCACGTATTACGGGCTCGCCGCCGATTCGGGTCTGACCGTGGAGCGCGCCCCGGTCGGCGGTCCCGCCACTGCGAAGCGGCTGGGATATATCGCCTTCGCGCTGGGGCGCTCCATCGGGACGACACGCGCCGACGTGTTGGTGACTCGAGATCTCGGCGTCGCATCAGCGATCCTGCGCGTGCCGCGATCATCCCGTCCTCCGCTCGTGTATGAATCGCACGGCTATGCCCCGGATGTCGCGGCTGCGTTGCCGGCGCTCGTCGCCACCGCGACAGCACCGTCACCACGAAAACTGCAACGACTTGCGCGCCGCGAAGCGCGTGTGTGGCAGGAGGCCGACGGCTATGTCACGATCACTGCAGCGCTCAAAGAGGAACTGGAGGGAAAATTCGGCACGCGTTCTCGGACGGTGGCGGTGATACCGGACGGCGTGAGGATCGTGCGGTCTGAAGACCACGCACTACGTCATGTGGTTCAGGATGCGCCGCGGGTCGTCGCGTACGCCGGCCACCTTTACAGCTGGAAAGGGGTCGACGTTCTGCTCGAATCCCTTGCCCGGTTGCCGGATGCCCGGGGGCTGATCATCGGCGGCCATCCGGCTGAACCCGATCTGGCGCGCACGCAGTCGGTGGCGCAGCGTCTAGGCATCGAAGACCGGGTGACATTCACCGGCCTGGTCGAGCCGGCGCGAGTCCCAGAACTACTGGCTCGAGCAGATATCCTGGTGCTTCCGAACCCCGCATCTGCGATTTCGACACGCTATACGTCGCCATTGAAACTTTTCGAATACATGGCCGCGGGGCGGCCGATCGTGTCCAGTGACTTACCGTCGATTCGTGAAATCCTCCGCGACAACGTGAACGCGCTGCTCGTCGCGCCGGGCGATCCGATTGCCTTGGCATCCGCCATCGATCGGCTCCTCAGGGATCCAGCATTGGCGGCGCGGCTCGCACGCACTGCCCTCGACGAGGTGCCGAGCTACTCATGGCCGCGACGCGCCGAGCGGCTCGAAACTCTTTTCACCGAGACGATCGCTGTCGCCTGATGATCTCCGACGGCCTGCTTTCGCTCGTTCGCTGTCCGGACTGTCATGGCATCCTCGTCGGCTCTGCCGACTCGCTCGTCTGTCGCGGATGTGGGCGGCCGTACCACGGCTCGTCGCCTGATTACCTCGACTTGCGGCCGCGAGTCGCCTACTCGGAACAGACCAAGTATCTCGACGAGACGCTTCACGTCGACGCACGCCACGAACGGGTGTCGCCGCCGCTGCTCGGATCGAAGATTCGCAACGACATGCTCCGTGCCTTTCTCGCACCTGAACCACACGACCTCGTCGTCGATCTCGGCTGCGGCAGCGGCCGCGCGCTGCTCTGGAATCACGACTGGGGATCCAGGACCATCGGCATCGACATCAGTCCGTTCTTTTCAGCCGACGCGAGGCGGAGCATCGATTTGTTGATCGGTGATTTGCGCCGGCTGCCGTTTGCCGACGGCACGTTTACCAAGGCGTTCTCGCTCGATGTGCTCGAACACCTCTCTCCCGAGGCGCTGCGCGAGATGCTGGCAGAAGCGTCGCGCGTGCTCGCGCCCGGAGGAGAACTGTTCGTCTATACGCATGTCCGCAAGAATGCCCCCATCGCCGCCGGACTTCGCTGGATCAATGCGCTCGGACGACGGCTGGAGGCCTGGGGGCTGATCGACGCACGTCAGGAACGCCTGCGCAAATCGGATCACTTGAACCCATTGCGCGACATTCCGGAGCTCGAGCAGGTGGTGAGCGCCGCGGGATTTCGGATCCGTCGCATTCGGTATTACACCCCGATCGTCGGCGGCCTGGTCGAAAACATCATGATGCGGATGGCGGAACGTGCGATGGCAAAACGCGCGGCAACGCGGCTACGTGCGACGGTCAGTGCCGACGAGGTGGACGCGCAGGCGATTCGCGAAGCGCGAACGGCGGCGAAGGCGCGTATCGCCAGGAGTCGAGCGACGTACGCTACGCTGCGGGGGTTGTCGTTTGCCATGAAACTTGATCTTCTTCTGTTTGGGCGCGTTCGATCCGGTCCGTTCTTCGCGCTCCTGGTCAAAGACTGACCAAGTCGAGCGGACTTCGCCGATGAGAATTCTCTACGCGGCATCAGACCAGCGCGTCCCCGGCACCACGGGCGGATCCATTCACGTCGTTTCGGTTGCGGAAGGATTGGCGCGCCTCGGGCACGAAGTTCACGTTCTCATCACACCGACGGGTCCTATCAACGACGGAAACGTTCGCTGGATCGCGCTCCCGCCGCCGGCAGGAAGAAAGCAACTGCGATGGGCCAATACCGGAGCGGTCCGATCCCTGGCGCGGGACCTCAAGCCGGATGTCATCATCGAGCGCTACTACAACTTCGGCGGCGAAGGTATTCGGTCCGCCGCCGAGGTGGGGGCGCTGGCAGTACTCGAGGTGAATGCCCCGGTCGTTGATTACCCCGGGTCCGGCAAGCAGCTGCTCGATCGCGCGCTGATCTTCCAACCGATGCGTCGTTGGCGCGAGTACTTGTGCGCACAATCCGATATGATCGTGACCCCGAGTACGGCAATCCTGCCGGCCGACACACCATCGTCGAAGGTCGTGCAACTCGAATGGGGAGCCGACACAGATCGGTTCCGTCCGGGAATCGAGGGACCGGTACCATTCGACCGTCCTGCCGACACCGTCGCCGTTTTCTCCGGCGCGTTCCGGAACTGGCACGGCACGATCCATATCATCACGGCGCTGCGGGAACTCCGGGCACGCGGTCGCAACGATGTTGGCGCGGTTCTTATCGGGGATGGTCCGGAGTTGACGCGTGTTCGAGAAGCCGCTCGAGGACTCGACGGCATCGTCTTCACGGGTGCGCTGCCACACGATCGCATTCCCGCATGCCTGGCCGCCTGCGATTTCGGGGTCGCCCCCTTCGACCCGGAAACACATCCAGCACTCTCGCTCGGCTTCTACTGGTCGCCGCTCAAGATCTTCGAGTACATGGCAGCGGGACTGCCGGTGGTCGCGCCGGCAATCGATCGCATCGCGATACTCGTCGGCCACAACCGCGAAGGACTTTTGTACGATACCGCCATCCGCACCGGTCTGCCGCATGCCTTCGAGGCGCTGACCGATGTCAACTTGCGCCGGCGATTGGGGCGTGCCGCCCGCGAACGCGCCGTCCGCGACTACAGCTGGGCCGCGCATTGCCGCGCCCTCGAACAGGCGATGACCAGCGCGCTGGACGTGCGTGCGAAAAAGACCCGCGTCAGCCGACCGGATGCGGGTTGAATGAAGATTCTGCTGGCAACCGATTCGTTTCCTCCCGTCTGCGGCGGAAGCGGATGGAGCACCTACGAGCTTGCGCGAGGCCTGCGCACACTCGGTCACTCCATCGTGATCGTGCAACCGCGTCCGGGCAGCCGCGGCGTGCACGAAAAGACGGTCGACGAGTTTCGTGTCCTCGAGGTCGGCGCGGATGCACCGCCGATTCCGTACATCCGGAACTACTACAAGAACGAAAAACTCTTTGCCGATCTCGCGGACTATCTGACCAACGTCATTGCGCCTGAACGGATCGATATCATTCACGGTCAACATGTGATGACATCGGTACCTGCGGTACGAGCGGCGCAGCGATCGTCAATTCCCGCGGTATGTACGGTTCGTGATTACTGGCCGGTATGCTACTGGTCCGACCTGATTCACACCGATCGCAGCCTGGAACTCTGCCCGGGATGCTCGGCCGCAATGATGACTCAGTGCGTCAGGCCGCACGCGGGTGTTCTGTGGCCGCTGTCGCTGCCGATGATCCCGTACATGCGCGGCAACCTGCTCCGCAAGCAGCGAGGTCTCGGGGATGCCGACGCGATCATCGCCGTGAGTTCGACCATCGCTGCCGATCTTCGGGCGCGATCGCCAGCGATGGCGGCCGCCCGCGTCGAGATCATTCCCAATGCGGTGGATGTCGTCGCCCTGCGCCATCGAGCGGCAGCGAGCGCACCGCCGATGAACGGACCCTATGCCCTGTACCTCGGCAAGCTTGCGCCCAACAAAGGCACTGCGAGTCTCGTGCACGTCATCGAGCGCAGCGGACTGGACTGGCCGGTGATCATCGCGGGCGATGGGCCCGAACGCGAGGCGATCGCGCGAGACGCCGCACGGTCCACTCGCGACATTCGTTTCGTCGGCTGGGTGGATCAACCGACGGCGACGGCATGGCTGGCGCACGCCTCCCTGCTGCTGTTCCCATCGCGCGGGCCAGAGTCGTTGAGCCGCGTTCTGATCGAAGCGAGCGCGCTCGGAATCCCGATTGCCGCCATGAATACGGGGGGCACGCCCGACATCGTTGTCGATGAGCGCACCGGGCTGCTGTCGCGCGATTTCGCGGAACTCGCCGACGACGTTCGCCGCCTTCGTGACGACGCGACTCTGCGACAGCGACTGGGCGACGCGGCGCGGGCGCACGCGGAAACGCGCTTCGACGTCAGCGTGGTGATGCCTCGAGTCGAGCAGCTCTACCGGGATCTGCTGCGGCGGCGCAGATGACGAAGGCGCGACACGTCGCCGTCGTTGCGCGATCGGTATTTCCGCTGCACGGGCTGGGCGGGCTGGAGCGCAGCGTCTACGATCTCATCCACTACCTGACGGCCGCGGGGGTTCGAGTCACGCTGATTACGCGAACACCATCGCGTGGCAGTCCTGCGCTCGACGAGCCAGGGATAACGACACGGGTCGTTCCATACCGCACATTCCCGTTCGCCGGGCGACGGGGAACGACGGTGATCGATCGCAGTACCGCGTATCCCCTCTTCGGTGAACGGGCCGGGCGCCTCGCCTGGACACTGGTCGGCGAGCAACAGATCGATATCGTGCATGGTTTTGGCGCAAGCGTATTGGGCTACGCGCGACGTCGCCGCACGGCGGACGCTCCACTCGTTCTCAACCCTCAGGGACTCGAGGAATTCGGGGCGACAGATCCCTCGCGAGCACGGGTCAAGCGAGCGGCATATCTCCCGCTCCGTCGAGCCGTGCGTGCCTGCGCCCGTGCGGCGGACCGAGTAATCGCGACCGATCGAGTGCTCGAGCCTGCCGTGATGACGCATCTCTCAGTTGACCGATCGCGGGTTCGCGTCATTCCCAATGCGCTCGATCTGCCGGCTCTTGATCGTCTCGCCTCGCCGGCCGACGCAAGACGGGTCCGCCAGGAAGCCGACGTCAAAAAGCACGAGATCGTTCTGCTCAGCGTCGGACGTCTCGAGCAAAACAAGGGATTCCATGTGCTGGCGGCTGCGTTGAGCGTCCTCGGCGATCACGTGCCGGCCATCGCGGAGGGCAACTGGCGATGGGTCATTCTCGGAGAGGGTCCGTATCGTCGGCCCATCGAATCCGCGATTCGTAAAGCCGGCATCTCCCGACACACACATCTCGGCGGACGTGTCAGCGAGCGGGATCTGCATGCCTGGTACGAGGCCGCCGATTTGTTCGTCCATCCGTCGCTCTACGAAGGCAGCTCGCTCGTTACGCTCGAAGCGATGGCGCACCGGCGTCCCGTCATCGCCACGACGGCCGGCGGATTACCCGACAAGGTTCGGCCTGGACTGAACGGATGGCTGGTCCAACCTGGCGACGCGTCGGCGCTTGCCGCAGCGATCAGCGGCGCACTCGGCCAGCCCGATCGATTTCCGCAGATGGGGAGCGCCGCGCGCACGATCGTCGAAGAGGAATTCTCATGGTCGGCGGCGGGAGCCGCTGTACTGCGACTCTACGACGAGTTGCTCGCCTGAATCCGAGCCGCAAAACGCGAACCCGACGCTACAGCTTTTGAAACTGTTTCTAGTAGAGTAGGCCTGCAATCAAATAAAGGTGAGGAACCAGACACTTGGTCGAACGCGAATGGCGTGAAGCCAGCGATCTGCGAACGTCGCGGATTGCACTTGGCGTGGTAATGCTGAGCGCTGTGGTACTACGTCTGTGGGCCATTCGACACGGGATCCCGTACGCGCTCCAGGTCGACGAGCCGGAGATTGTCGAACGCGCATTCAACATGATGCGGTCGGGATCGCTGCACCCGCATTTCTTTGACTACCCCGGTTTATCGCTCTACTTGCAGTTGATCGTCTCGGTCGCACGATTTGTCGCCGGGGCCATCAGCGGTGAATGGTATTCGCTCGGGCAGGCCTCGGCGGCGTCCTTCTATCTCTGGGGGCGAATCGTCATCGCGCTCATCGGCGCGGCCACTGTCCTCGTCGTCTATCAGATTGGCATGCGCTGGGGTGCTCGTCATGCCCTGCTCGGCGCAGGTCTGATGGCGGTCCTTCCACTTCACGTGCGGTACTCGCATTTCGTCCTCACCGACACGCCGCTGACGTTCTTCGTTGCCTTGACCTTTCTGTTGTCGTTGATTGCGCACGAACGCGGAACGCTCGGCACCTTCGCTGTCGCCGGCGCCGCATCCGGACTCGCCGCGGCGACCAAATACAACGGGGGCATTGCCCTGCTGATGCCGGTCATCGCATGCTGGATGACCTATCCGCTGGCTCCCGGGCGGCTCAAGACAGTCCTTGCGACCATCGCGGCAAGCGCTGGCGCGTTTCTGTTGCTCGCGCCATACACGATCCTCGACCTTCCGGCTTTTCTCGACAGCTTCGCGCGACTGGCGCATCAATACCGCAGCGCCGCCATCGGCGAATCGTTGTGGACGCTCTACTTCAAGTATCTGGTGCGACACGCGTTCGGATGGCCGGCGATGTTGCTCGCGTTCGGGGGCATGGGACTCGGCTTCGTCCGTCTGATTCGCGGGCCCGGTCGTGTGCGTTGGATGCTCGCGGTCGTTTTCCCGGTCGTCTACTACATGATGCTGACGACGCAGAAAATTGTGTTCGCGCGGTATCTCCTGCCATTGACGCCGTCGGTTTGCCTGCTCGCCGCGATCGGCGTGGTCTCCGGCGTCAGCCTGCTGCGCCGTTATGAAATTCCCAGGGCGCCACGCACCGCGTTGATCGCCGGACTGACGATCGCGGCACTGCTGCCGCCGGCGCTGATGTCGGTGGGCAGCGATCGAGAGATGGCACGTTCAAGTACAGTCGATCAGGCCTACACGTGGATTCTGCAAAACATACCCGCCGGCGCCTCGATCGTGCTCGAACGGCGGTCGATGTTGTTGCCAATCCAGTACCGCGCAGCGTATGTTCCACACCTGCGCCGGAAAACGTATGACGAGTGGCGCCAGGATGGAGTCGAGTATCTGGTCGCCAACTCCGAGTCGTATGGGGCGGCCCTGTCGGCGCCGCAACAAAATGTGAACGACTACAACGAATACATGCGCATCTTCACGCAAAGCCGTGAGCTGCAGACGATTGCGCCATCGCGCGATGTGCCCGGGCCGGAATTGCGCATCTTCAAAGTCGTGCCCTGAGGGTGCATTCGCAAACTCACACGGCCGTTCATGCCTGAGTGGTTGCAACTCTTCACGCTGGCCAGGTTCGGCCGTCCGCTTCTTCTGTTCGCCGCGTTATTTGCAGGGCTCTGGATCAGCGCGCGACTGGTACGTCTGAGATTCGACGCGGGCACGGTCGCCGCACGAGCACTGCGCATCTTCGTCCTGGTGATCTCCGCGACCGCATGCATCGCGTTCATCTGGATCGCCGGCTGGTACACCGCCGACAAGCGGTACTACGACTTCGCAGAACCGACCATGCCGTCCGTGGCATGGATGTTCGAGAGCGGAAAAGTTCTATATCCACCGTCTGACGCAGCAGAACAGTACGCGCACATCTACGGGCCGATGGCGTTCATCCCACTTGCCGTCGCCATGCGAGTATTCGGCACGGATCTGAGTGTGACCAAGTCGGTGGGTAGCGGCGCCGGGATTGTCGCGCTTCTAGTGTTGTTCGCCATTCTGAGATCACGCGTGGGCACGCGGGTCGCCGTCATCTTTGCCGGCCAGTGCGCGATCCTGCTGCTGGTCTTTCGGAATGCCGCGTTCTGGTCGAGACCTGATTCGCTCGAGCTGTTGTGTGTGTCGATTGGCTTGTGGGCGGCGCTCTGGCGGTCTCGCGCCGGCTGGATTGTTCTCGGTGTGAGTGCTGGCCTTCTGTGGAATTTGAAATTCAGTGGACCGCTGTATTCGCTACCTCTGTTTGTGCTCTTGCTCGAGCGTAGTGGCCGACAGCGTGCCGTTCTTGCGGCCGCAATCGCCGCGGTCGTCGTCGTCCTCCCGTTCGTCCTCTTTCGCAGCGTTTCTTTTCACGACTATCGCACGTGGATCCTGCTGTCGGCGAAAAATGGCATCGACTGGTCGACACTCCGACAGAACGTCGAGTGGGCCGTCTACGCGTTGGCTCCCCTCGGAGTCGCGATGCGGTTGAGCGTGCGACAGCGTCCGCTCACCGTGCTCTCACCCGCGGTCGCGATCTCGCTTGTGGTTGCGGTCTGCAGCATTGCGGTGCTCGCAGCCAAACCCGGATCCGGCCCCTACCACCTGCTTCCGTTCTTCCCGGTGATCGTGTTCTTGACTGCCGTGCAGATCCACCAACTCCAGGTCGACCATCTTCACAACAGCGTTCCGTTGGCTGCGCTTGCATTTACGGGCGTCACCACTCTCATCGCCTTGGCGCAACAGGCATCGTTCATCACCACTGTGCGGCAGATCGATGCCATCGGGCCGATCGCGGACGTCACGAGGTTTTCCGACAACCACGCCGACGGCATGATTCAGATGGGCTATTCGTCGGACGAGCGGATGACCTTTGTCAGACCGTTGCTCGTGTTCCGGTCAGGCATGTACCTGCTGGATCAACCGGCGATTCAAGAGCATCAACTCGCAGGGTTTGATCTTCCGCCAGCGACCCTGGAAGCGGTGCGCTCGTGCGCCGTGGCTTACTGGCTAATCCCGAAGCACGGAGAGCCGTTCAGCGCGATCAATCGGTATCCGATGACCCAGGGACGGCCGCTTTTCGGAAATGCCTTCCGCCAGGCGTTCTTTGATTCGTATCAGCGATCGGAGAGCACGGAGTACTTTGATGTCTGGGTCTGCGCCAAAGCGAAGCGGCGATAGGCGAAAGGCTTACTGCGATCGCGGCAGCACATTGACGTTGCCGCGTCGGCGCAATCCAGCAATCCAGTCGCGAATGGTCGAACGACGCCGCTGGGCAATCAGCTCGGTTCGGACGGCCTCGCGGACCTCATCGAGCGGAGCGACGGCGCCATTGCGCATGAATCCAGCCTGGTGTTCGCGATAGTACTGCGCGATCTCATCATCTGACGGCTGCATCGAGCCGAATCGCTGCTGGAGATACGCCTCCATGCGCAGATCGTCGCGAACATGACGCCGCAGCTGTTCCACCGATATTCCACTCTCGGCCAGAATCGGATCGAAACGCGCGGCGGCGCGCGCGCGAATGTCGGCGAGATGGCGATCGATTTCCGCATCCGCTGGATCCGGTGGCGCATAGCGATCGACCTCTTCGAGGATCAGGCGCCGCTCGATGAGGGCATCAAGCGGCGCCGCGATCGGATCGGGTCCCGATGCTGCCGGCACAAGCCCGAGCCGCACCGCGATCGTCACATCCGACTGCATGATGATCGCGCCGTCGACGACCGCGAGGATGCGATCGATGACCTCGCCGCTCAGGGTAGAGGTCAAACCGACGAAGCATAAAAACGCAACAATCAAGCGTCTCATGTGAGGTCTCTGGTCATCTTTCTCAATGCTCGCGGGGCCACACCCCCGCTCGCTCGCTCGCGCTCGGCGACTTTCGCGCCTCGCCGGCCGCAGGCGCTAGAAAGCTTGTCCAATGCTGAAGTGAAACGCCCGGCGGCCCTCGAGCGTGCCGCCGATTTCGTGTCGATCGAGCTTGAATCCGATGTCGAAGCGGATCGGACCAATCGGTGATTTATATCGAACCCCGAAGCCCACGCTTCCCCGCAATTCACTGAGATCCATCTCAGTTACGCGATCGAATACATTTCCGCCGTCGATAAACATCGCGGCCCCAACGTCTCCCCACACAGGAACGCGCAGTTCACCATTGACCAGCAACAAGCCGTTGCCGCCGCGAGGGAATCCTGACGGGCTGATCGTGTTCGGTGCACCGACGGTGTCGAGCGCAAAACCGCGGATGGTGGTATCGCCACCGGCAAAGAAACGCTCGCTCGCCGGAAGATCCTCGACTGTCACGGTCACCGGCTGCCCTTCGAGATCGGTGCTGGTCACCTCACGGGGAAAACCATCGGCGAGACCGAGCGCAATTCTTGAAGCGAACACGATCCGCTTGCGCGCCGGAAGACGACGAAACCATAAGCCCTGCGCATACGACTTCAGGAAGCCGACCTGTCCGCCGAGCGCGCGAGCGGCAATCGTCCCCTCGGCGCTGACAAACGTGCCGCGTTCTGGGTCCAGCACGTCGTCGCGGGTATCTCGCGACATGCCACCAGAAAAACCGGAAAGCCGCACTTGCGGAAACAGCCGGTCGATGCGCGCCTGGTCCTCGAGGCTCAGCCGCTCGTCGAACGTCCGTGTCGTTCCGAACGAGTAGCGACCGTAGGCGCGGACCCCTGGGCGAAGGCGACGCGCAACTTCCGCGTTGACTCCCTTGCGCGCAAAATTGAACGACGAACGGCGGCCCTGCTCTGCGGCGAGGGTCAACGACAGGTCAGCGTTCCCGCCGATCGCGCGCGGCTGAGTAAATGTGCCGACGACGCGATATTCGAGAAAGCCAAACGGGGTGGTGTTGGTCGTCCCGGGTTCGGGATCGCTCGGCCGCAGACTCACGCGGGTAAACAGGTCCACCGAGCGATTCTTGCCACCGAGGTTACGGCGGCCGACGTCGAAAAACCCGCGTGGCGCGAACTCGATGCGCTCTTCGGCCTGGCCGCCCGCGCCCTGGATAAGGGCCTTGGTCGCTTCGATGCCGCCACCGTAACTGAAAGTGGTGGCGGCAGCCTCCTCGACCGTGACCAGGACGTCGGTCGCCGCGCTGCCGTGCGACAGTTCCTCGACGCGAATTCGCCGGAACAATCCGAGCGCACCAAGACGACGTTGACTCTCGATCAAGTCTTCAAGGCCGAGTGGTTTCCCTTCTTGCAGCAGCAATTCCTGCTTGATGACGCGTTCGTCGGTGCGCGTGTTGCCGATGATCAGGATGTGGTCGACGAAGGTCTGCTGCCCTTCGATGACCCGGAAGCGAAGATCGGCGCGTGTGCGCTCGGCATTCGGCGCCGGGGTGACGACCACGTTGGCCGAGGCGAATCCGCGGTTGAGGTATTCGAGGAGCACGGCCTCGCGGTCGGCGACAACGCGCGGCTCGAAATACGGCGCATCGCGCGTCGAGACGACCGCGGCGCGCAATTGATCGGTTGCGATGCTGGTATTGCCCTCGAAGCTGATATCGCCGACCAGCGTCAGGGGGCCTTCGGCGATCGTGATGACCGGCTGAACCCGGGCAAGTGGCGTCGGCGAACCGTCGGTCAACTCGTCGACGCCAGCCGAGACCTTCGCCTGCGCATAGCCGAGACGCTGATACTGTCCCGCGATAGCACTTACGGCGGCGGACAAATTCGCCTCGACGAAAATCTCGTTGGCCTGAAGCTTCACCAGGGCCGACCGGAACTGTTCGGTTGCAATGGCACGGTTACCCCGCACTTCGATCCCACGTTCGGTGACGCGATACTGCGCCCCGCGATGCACCGTGAAGACAACGCGAAGCGTTCCGTCTCCCTCCTGCCGCAACGCGGTGGCGTCGGCCTTCCAGTGCCCCTGCTGATTCAGAAATGTACGGATTCGCTGAATCGCGTCCTCAATCAGGTCTTCGTCGACGGAGGCTTCGCGCGCAATCGGCACAAGTTCAGATTGCTTCTCCTTGGGAATGGGATCTCCCTCGAACGCGATCGCCACGGTCGGACCGATCAGAAGCGAGACGGCGAGATCGACGGTGTGCAGGTCGTTCGACGGCCGGGCGGTGTAGGAGCCGGTGGCGAGGTAGCGGGACTTTCGCCGCAGTTGTTGAACGTACTTCGACAGGTCGTCGGTAATCTGCAAGGGTTCATAACCGGTGCCGGGCGAGGCATGAATGCGTTTGAGAAACGCGTCGCGCCCCTCAGCGGGCGAACCGTCGACCTCGACTGACCCGATGATCGCGCGACTCCCGGCCGTCACATTGAACTGAAGCAGCGTGCGGTCAGGATCGTGCCGCTCGGTGGCGTTGGCGACGACGACTGCCGTCAGAAATCCGCGGTCGTGATAGAGCTGCTCGAGAAACCTCGCGATCTCCTGGGCGCGTCCGGGAGACGGCGATGCGCCAAATCGACCCGACACCGCGTCACGCAACACGTCTTCGGACAGGCTCAGCGACGGGGCGCCCTGGAACTCCACTCGCTGAACGTTGTGCAGAGGGACGAGATTGTACCGAAGGGCAACGCCACCCGGCGCCGACGTCGCCTCGACCTGGACGTCCTGATAGCGGCCAAGACCAAAAATATGTGTAATCGACTCGCGCACGTTGGCCATCGACAACGGGTCGCCGACGTGCGTCTCGACCAGGCCCATGATCATCGGGTTGTCGATCGGACGTCCTTCAGCGACGAGGTCGACCTCGACGACGCGCTGCCCGACAAATGCGGTCGCCGGTGTTTGCGCAACAGCCGGCGTTCCAGCGCACGCCACGACCGCGACGGCGGCCGCAAGGATCGGGCACCAGGTCCTTATCACCGGCGATGCTGCACGCGAAAATCGATGGAAAACGTGCGATCGCCGTTCTGGGTCAGAACCCACCCCAGGCGATCGTTCTGATCGTATTCGAGCACGAGAATCTGCGTCGCGCTCGGCGTCGTCCCGAGGGGTCGAGCGTAGGTGACGTACGCGCGACTCGACAGCCGCTTGCCAAGAATCATTCGCGCAGAGGGCATCAAAGGATCGGTATCTGAACTTCCAATTGACGGCGTGATTTGTAGATCGACGCCAAGCGTCTGTTCGACCGCCCGATTGACTGGAGCCGAGAGGCTGCCAGCGAGAAACCGTGCCGTTGCCGCCTTCAGGAGATCTTCCTCTGATCGCGACGCTGCCGTCGGGTTCAGCGTGCGCAACTCCGCGTTCTGCAAGTCCTCAGCGGACGTCTGGCCAAGCAACAGAAGCAGAATGCCAACAGATGACAGCGGCGGATCCGAGTTCAGGTTCATCGACATGCGCGACGGCGTGCCGGTGAATCCAAGCGTGACGCGATAGGCAACCGTCTGGCCGGCCACACGAACGCGTGTCTCCGCTTCGATGTCGAAGTACGGCTCGATGCGCGCCGGATTGGCGAACCCGATCGTGCCACGCGTCACCAGATAGCGGTTGCCCTCGAAGATGATGTCGCCGCGATCGATTTGCGCGCTGCCAAAGAGCAATGGACGATCGTAGGTCCCACGCAGCTGCAGGTCGGCACTCGCGACCATTCGCGCGAGGTTGTTCTCCACGCGAAGTGACGACGGGGCGTCGATCTGGACGTCGAACCGAATCGGCAATGTCGTCGTCGACGCCGCCCCGGGCAGCGCCGCGCCACCTCCGGTCGTCAGGCTGAAGAGGTCGGCATTTGGTTCGAATCGCTTTGAATACACCGCATCGCGGACCGTCACGGTTCCGCGGACGAGCGGCGACGACGGCGATCCAATAAGTGCGAGGTCGGCATCGATATTCGAGACGAATCCTTCCGGATAGCGGATTCGCATCTGTTGGCCGGTCGCAGTCAGGTTCAACTCACCTGGCGCGAATCCGCTCAGCGCGACCCGACCGCCGAAGGTCACATCGCCTCCTGCCAGCCGCGCCCGTACGTTGTCAATTCTGACGCCGAACGGATCAAACGACACCTGACCGTTGATCGCCTCGAGCGAATGCGGCAGAGAGAGCTGACGGACGCGCCCGTTCGAAATGGCGGCGCTGCCCGAGAACACCGGGTTGGACAGCGGCCCGTTCACCGTGGCCGTCAAGATCGCGGCGCCCGAGCTGCGGAGGTCGCGATAAAACCCCTGCAGGATGCCGAGATTCGCGTCGCCGGACGCCGACACTGAAATCGTGGAATCGTGAAGGTTGACGTTTCCGTTCAGGTCGAGACGCGTGCCCTCCCCAAAGAGGCGCAGCTGGGTGACGTCCAGGACGTGGTGATTCAGCGTCAACTCGATCGGACGGTACGACTGGCTGCCGGGGTCCATATTGCTGACGCGATAGTCGAACAGCTTGAGATCGAGCTGCTCGACTCGCGTGTCGACCACGAGGTGATCAACGTCGGCGAGCTCTCCCACGACTCGTACCGTTCCGCCCGCAATCGCGTTGGTGAACGGCGACAGCCGCGGTTCGAAAAACCGCAAGTACGGATCGAGGGACGTGTTCGAAAAGCGGAACGACAGCTCCGCGTCCATCTGCTCGGTCAGCGCAATACGGCCGGACCCGGACATCACCAGTCGGGGTGACGCTGCCTCGAGTTCCGCCGTCAGCAGTTCTCCTCGCAGCGACAAACGACCGGTGAACTGCCCGATCCCTTCATCGGCGGCAAAGAGATCGTCAATGCGCATGCGCACGTCGTAGCGCGGGACTTCGAACGTGCCGGTCCCCGTCGCGGTGAACTGCATCAGCCCGGAGAGCGGAGCACGAGGAAACGCGGCAGTCGCGAGCGACTCGACGGGGATGCGGGTCCCGTCGGCGTTGAATGAGTAGTTTCCATCCCATCCGACCCACGCGGCACCCGTCACTGTCCCGGTGCTCTTCCGGATGTCGATCGCATCGAGCCTCACACCGGCTCCTTCGAACCGAAGCGATGCGGTAGCGGTATCGAAGGTTTCGCCATACGCAGTGCCCGTGTCGATGGCCAGCCGCCCGAAACCGAACGGCGTTTCGTACTTGCCGTACAAGTGATACTCGCCCGACACCAATCCTTCGACGGGGTAGTCGTCCAGCTCGAAGGCATGGCGAAGGTCAGCCAGACGGCGCTTCGTGATGAACACGCGCGCGTTGATCTCTTCGCCATTGTCGCGGCGCGGATACCCGAGGGAGAAAACACCGTCGGCTTTGATTTCCGACGCACCATCTGAAATGACGCTCTCAGTAATCGTCGCGTAACTGTTCTCGATGACGACCTTCGCCCTGCCTCGTCCCCACACCGTGTCCCATGCGCGCATGTTCTCGCCGCTGAACGCACCTTCGATCCGGGGCTTCCTGAAGCTCGTGAGCATCACGCCATCGAACTGACCGGAACCGCCCACCGGCACCGCGCCGGTCGGCGCACCAAACGCCGTCATGATGCCGGCCAGCACGCGATCGCTTTCCAGCCAGTCGAGGCTGGTGACGTGAAACGGGATTCGCGAGCGCTCGCCGTAGGCGGTGCGACCTTCAAATTCCACGTAGGTCTTCGCGGTTGCCACCGCACTCGCGTCGATCGTGATCCACTCAGGATCCAGCGCGTAGGCGACGTGGCCACCGATCGGTAGGTATCCCAGCGACGCGCGTGGATTGAACGGACCGGCCTCTCCTGGCAGCGCCGCCTCTTGCGCCACGGCGTCGGCATTCAACGCCCTGGTCATGACCGTGACACCGGCCGGTGGTTCGACTGAGAAGTTCCCGTCGCCGCGTTTGTCGCGCCACCGGCCGAGTTCCCACTCGAGATGACTGCGGCCGGTCAGCCTGCCGCCAAGCCTGATGCCTTGAACCTCGAGGAAGTCCGTCAATTGCGGCAGATCGACATCGCGATATGCCACCTCCCAGGTGGCGCGCGCGGGAAGGTTTCGCTGATTGAGCGGCGCCAGCCTGTAATCGAATTTTGCCGAACCGCCGTAGAGCCCGCTCGTCGCGTTGGTGACTTCGAGTCGATCGGGAACCCAGAGCACCGAGCCGTGGAGATCCGGGAAACGCCAGGCATTCACGCCCGCCATCGGACTGTCGAAAGTCCCCTTCAGCTCTCGCCCGCCGCTGAACAGATGAAACATTCCTTGAAACTTTCCCTGTCCGAAAGCGGTGAAGCCATACTGATGAAAGTAGATGTTCTTCTGCGTCGGGAAATCGATGGTCGATCGAATCTGGTACGTCTGCTCCGGCCAGTGCGCAAAATCGATCGATCCGGTGAGCTGCGATCGCGCCCCGTCACTGGCTAAATCGATCCCGCTGAAGCGGAGCTGCGGCCCTTCCAATGTGAAGCGCGAACGCATGTTGGCGTGGAACGGTTCGTATTTCTGAATGGTGATGATCGAGTCGGCGAAGGATGCCGCGCCTCGATAGACACGATCTGCGATGCCGCGCGTCACCGATACGCGCAACCCGGTAGAGCGGATCCCCCACGGCGTCCCGTGATCCTCGTACGTGAACGCTCCCCTCGACGCCAGCACGCTCCGCATCGTCGTGGTGAATCGCTTTGGGCCGTTCGATTTCGATTCGCGGGTGAACTTCGGGAAATTGTGCCGCCCGCGCGGGAATGCCGGACTCGACGGCCAGGTCTCGACGACCATGTCCCAGTCGGTCATCTCGACCGATTCGACGATCAAGTCGCGACGGAAAATGGTCCACCACGGCAGCACCACTTCGATCTTCTTCGCCTTCAGGAACGGACGATCGGTCGGCTGCAAGCCTTCGATGACGAGATCCTCGACAACGAAGACGCCCGGGGTGATTTTCGCCGAGAGGCGGCCGATGTGCATCGGCCGTTGAATGAACTTCGATCCTTCGCGTTCCGCCCGCTCGCGAAGTGATGGGCCGAGATCGACAGTAAACAGCGTGACGACAGCGGCCGAGACGAGCGCGACGACGACCGCCAGCAACGCCAGCGACGCACGACGCCATCGCGGACGGCGCGCGGCCGACTGGGGTTCGGGCGGCGGCGTCTCCTGCGATGGCTCGTCAGGTTGCTGAATTTCGTGCATCTCAGATCAAGCGACTACTCAATGACTGCCAGCACCCGTCCCGCCTCAACGGATTCTCCGGCCGCCACCGCGATTTCTTTCACCCGGCCAGCTTTCGGCGAGCGCAGCTCGTTTTCCATCTTCATCGCTTCAACCACGACAATGGGCTGGCGCGCAACGACCTCGTCGCCGCCCGCGACAAGCAACCGCACGACCCGGCCGGGCATCGGTGCGAGGACTGCCTGCTCCCCGCGCGCATGCGCACCGGCGTCAGCTGCGGCGTGCCCGGTGCGGCGGCCATTGAGAATGACCGGAACCGACTTGCCATCAATTCCGACGAGCATCTCGCCCGGGACGCCGCCTGGCGAGACCTGAATCTCACGGCTCGAGCCGTCGGCGCCGTCGAACAGGAGTGACAGCCCAAAACTGCCGATCCGCTTCGCGTCGACGAGCTGCGCGTGCCCGTCGACAATCACCCGATATCGGTCGCCGGTCGCGCGTTCGATCGCTATCGTACGGCTGCGGCCGTTGATCTCGACGTCGAACGTCATCCGCGGAGCGCCTCGAGACGCGCCGCTCTCTTCCAATGGGTCGTCGACTCTGCCGTTTCGGGTGTTCCCGCGCGCGCGGTGGCCCGAAAATACGCATCGAGCGCCGTCGCAATCGACGCGACTTCCTCGTCTGCCGCCGTCAGCTCACTGAACGAGTCTCCTTTTCGATCGACGAGCAGTCGGTCGAGATAGGTCGTGTCGTACTGTCCGGCCACATAGTCAGGTTGTTGCATCAACCAGAGAAAGAACGGAATGGTGGTCTTGATGCCGAGCACCTGATATTCGCGAAGCGCGCGCGACATGCGATCGATGGCCTGGCGGCGAGATCCTCCCCAGGTCACAAGCTTCGCGATCATCGAGTCGTAGAACACCGGCACGGTAAACCCGACGCTGACGCCGCCGTCGTCGCGAACGCCGGGACCCGAAGCCGGACGCAGGCCGCGAATGAGACCCGGCGATGGCATAAAGCCAAGGTCAGGGTCCTCAGCGTAGATGCGGCACTCGATCGCATGGCCATGGGCAGTGAGCGCGGCCGCCGGATCGATGTCGAGTCGTTCGCCGGTCGCGATGCGGATCTGCCACTGCACGAGATCCATGCTTGTCACCATTTCGGTGACTGGATGCTCGACCTGTAGGCGGGTGTTCATCTCGAGGAAATAGAACGAGCCGCCTTCGTCGAGCAGAAATTCGATCGTGCCGGCATTCGAATAATTGACCGCGCGCGCAACCGCGGCCGCCGCCGCCGCCATCTGGCGCCGCAGCTCCGGGGTCACGGCTATCGATGGCGACTCCTCGACGACTTTCTGATGTCGTCGCTGGATTGAGCACTCCCGCTCGACAAACGGCACGACGGTTCCGTGATGATCGCCGAGCAGCTGGATTTCAATGTGACGCGGTCGAACGAGAAGCCGCTCGAGATAAATCGCCGCGTCGCCGAAGGCAGAGCGCGCTTCGGAGCGCGCGGTGCGCACGGCTGACGCGAGTGACGCGGGCTCGTCGACCTTTCGCATCCCTTTGCCGCCGCCGCCGGCAACCGCTTTCACCAGGAGCGGAAACCCGACGCGGCTCGCGATGCGGGCGATCTCGCCGTCACCGACGTTTTCGTCGAGCGGCTTGTCAGTACCGGGAACGACCGGCACGCCAGTGCGTCGGGCAACGTCCCGCGCCGCGGTCTTGCTGCCCATCAGCGCTATCGCCTCGGGAGATGGCCCGATGAAAATCAGGCGAGCGTCTTGACAGGCACGCGCGAAGGTGGCGTTCTCGGCAAGAAAGCCGTAACCCGGATGGATCGCATCGGCGCCCGTCCTGTGCGCCGCCTCAACGAGAGCGTCGATCCGGAGATAACTGCGCGCGGCTTCACTCGGCCCGATGTGCACTGCCTGATCGGCTTCGCGCACGTGGCGCGCTGTCCGATCGCAATCGGAGTACACCGCAACCGTCCGCAGCCCCAGCTCCCGACACGCCCGGATGATCCGGACGGCGATCTCGCCGCGATTGGCAATGAGAATTTTCATGAAACGCGTCAGGCAGGGGCTGGCCGAACTGCTATCGGCTCGGGCATCTGACACAATTGTAACATTCTGATCCGGGATCAGTTGTCCGGGATCCGGGATCCGTTCCGGGATCCGATTCGTGCCACTCTGGTTGGTCCAATACCGGAAACTTCGGATCCCGGACGCCGGATCCCGCATCGCGGTCGTCGGCGTCAGAGCGGAATATTCCCGTGCTTCTTCGCCGGATTCTTGTCGCGCTTGGTGTCGAGAATGGCAAGCGCGGAGATCAGCTTCGCGCGCGTTTGCCGCGGCCGGATGACTTCATCGATGAATCCTCGAGACGCGGCGATGTAAGGATTGGCGAACTTCTCCTTGAATTCCGCGACCCGACGCGCGCGCGCGGCGTCCTTATCGACCGCAGCGTCGATCTCGCGCTTATAAAGAATGTTGACCGCGCCGTCCGGTCCCATCACCGCAATTTCGGCGCTCGGCCACGCGAAGTTCACGTCCGTGCGAATGTGCTTGCTGGCCATGACGCAATAGGCGCCGCCGTACGCCTTACGGGTGATCACGGTCATCTTGGGCACGGTCGCTTCCGCAAACGCAAACAACAGCTTGGCGCCGTGACGGATGATCCCGCCGTATTCCTGTCGAGTACCCGGAAGAAACCCCGGCACGTCCTCGAATGTCACGAGCGGAATGTTGAACGCGTCGCAGAAGCGGACGAAGCGCGCGCCCTTGACCGACGCGTCGATATCCAGCGTGCCGGCCAGATGCGCGGGTTGATTCGCAACGATGCCGACAGGGCGGCCACCAAGTCGCGCGAATCCCACAATCAGGTTGCGCGCGAAGTGGCGATGCACTTCGAGAAACCCGCCGTCGTCGAACACCGACTGCACCAGATCGTGCATGTCGTACGGCTGATTTGGCGACTCGGGCACCAGACGATCGAGCGCGTCGTCCTCGCGATCGATTGGATCCGAGCTCTCCCGCCGCGGGGGATCGTCGACGTTATTGCCGGGCAGATACCCGAGCAGCTCGCGGATCAGCCGCAGGCACTCACGATCGTCGGCGACAGCGAAGTGCGCAACGCCGCTGGTCGCATTGTGCGTCATCGCACCGCCGAGTTCTTCCTTGGTCACCTCTTCGTGCGTGACGGTTTTGATCACATCAGGGCCGGTCACGAACATGTAGCTCGTGCCCTCGACCATGATGTTGAAGTCGGTGATCGCGGGAGAATACACAGCGCCGCCCGCGCACGGGCCCATGATGGCCGAGACTTGCGGGATCACGCCCGACGCGAGCGTGTTACGAAGAAAGATGTCGGCGTAGCCTCCGAGCGACAGGACGCCTTCCTGGATTCGCGCACCTCCGGAGTCGTTCAAACCGACGACCGGAGCGCCCATCTTTATCGCGAGATCCATGATCTTCACGATCTTGGCGGCGTTGGTTTCCGAGAGCGAGCCACCGAAGACCGTGAAGTCCTGCGCGAACGCGTACACAGGCCGTCCATCGACGCGTCCAACGCCGGCGACGACTCCGTCGCCGGGAACAATCTGCTCCTCCATCTCGAAGTCGCGGCAGCGATGCGTGACGAGCTTGTCGGCTTCCTGAAAGGTCGCCGGATCGAACAGGAATTCGATCCGTTCGCGCGCCGTCAGCTTCCCCGCCGCGTGCTGCTTTCGCAGCCGATCGTCGCCGCCGCCTTGCTCCGCGCGGAGCTCCAACTCTTCGAGATATTTGAGCGTGTCCACCTATACCTTCACCGCCTGAGCCTTCTCCCAGTCTTTGAGGAATTTCTCGAGACCGATGTCGGTCAGCGGATGCCGGAACATGCCCTCAATGACGGCAGCCGGGCACGTGCAGATGTCGGCGCCCATCCTCGCCGCTTCGACGATGTGGATCGAATGGCGCACCGAGGCGACCAGGATTTCGGTCGAGAAGTGATAGTTCTCATAGATGTCGACGATCTCGCGAATCAGCCCCATGCCCGACGTGGCGATGTCGTCCAGACGCCCAACGAACGGACTCACGAACGTCGCGCCAACCTTTGCCGCCAGAAGCGCCTGGGTCGGCGAGAACACGAGAGTGACGTTCACCTTCTTGCCTTCCGACGACAACGCCTTACACGCTCGAACACCGTCCTTCGTGAATGGCACTTTCACGACGATATGTTCGTCAATCGCGGCGAGCTCGCGACCCTGTCGCATCATGCCGTCGAAGTCGGTGGCGGTGACTTCCGCGCTCGTCGGTCCTTTCACGATCTGGCAGATCTTCTTCAGGATCTGTTTGTAGTCGCCGCTCTCTTTTGCGAGCAGCGACGGGTTGGTCGTAATGCCGTCGATGATACCGAGCGGCACCAGCGCTTCGATTTCCTTGAGGTTCCCGGTGTCAATAAAGAGCTTCATAGGGTGCCTTTCAGCTTCGCTGTTATCCATCGCCGGGATCCGGGATCCGGGGTCCGCGATCCTGGATCCGATCCGTGTTCATCCGTGTTCATCCGTGGTCCGTGTTCATCCGTGTTCATCCGTGGTCCGTATTCATCCGTGTTCATCCGTGGTGCGTGTTCATCCGTGGTCTACCGCGCTGTTTCTTCTACGCGCGCCGACGGCGCGCTTCGATTGGGCGGCGACGCCTTGTCGACTGCGACAATCGCATACACATAGCGTACGCCAGCTTTGACGGTCTTGTCTTCGTAGCTCGTCGCGGTGATCGGGGCCGGCGTGAGCGGCTGCAGTGTGTCACCGGGCGCTTCGCCGCGCAAGATCACATATCCCGCGAGGTCCGCCTCCGTGTTGGCGTCCCATCCAAGGTTCATCGTGCCCGTGCCCGCCACGATCGACAGTCCCTTGGGCGCAGCCGGTGCGAATGTGTCGCGCGGCGTCAAGCAGGCCGCTGGTGACGCGTTACTCTCGATGCTGATGGCGCCGAACTTCTGCACAGCTCGCAACGTGAAGCACTCTTCGGTCCCGAACGTCACGCCCGCGCGCTCATACTTCTGTTCCGCGAGCGGCGCGCCGTTTATCGGGTCGGTCGAGCCGCTCCGGTAAATATTGTAGGCAATCGGGCCAGTCGAAGCCGGTTGCGCCGGCCACGTCAGCACGATCGACTTTTCTGTTGCCGTGGCCTGCGGTGGCGGCGGTTCTGCGGGTGGATCGACAAGTGGTAACTCGACGCGCGTCGATGGTGGCCCCGGGCGCCCGCTCTTTGTGACGCCGCGCACCGTGTAGATCCGCGCAGGCAGAGCGGCCACGCCGGTCAGCGGTGCCGCAGGAGCTTCCGTCGCAGCACCCGGAAGGGTGGAAAGCACTGCCGCGGGCTCGGGAAGCGATGGCACTGGTGGAATCGCACCGGCGGCTTCCGGCAGCGCCGGCACAGCCGGGATCGCCGGCAATTCCGGGACCGGCGGAATTGCTGTCGGTGGTCCCGCGGCAGTTGGCGTAGCCGCTGCTGGCGGCGGTGCCGTCGACACGGTCACCGCCGGAGCAGCCGGAGTCTTCGGAGCCGGCGTCGTGAAGACCGGTTCGAGTGTTTTTTCCGTCAGCGTTTCCACGAACGTCGTGCGTTCACCGGGAGAGGGACGCGGGTCGGGCGTCGACTCGGCCGGCGGCGCTTCACCTTCCACCGGCGGCGGTTTGATCGAGATCGTCGCAATTCGATATTTGGTCGTCAGCAGATCCCGATTCGGCGGGCGAATCGCACCGGCGGCGACGGTGGCAGCAAAGACCTCGATCCGATCGATCGCGACCGTGCCCGGACCATTTTGATTGGTCGAGGGGACGTCGAATCGAAGCTGCGCCTCGGAACCGACGCGGCCCAGCGCCAGATTTGCCGGTGCGGTCGGGACGAGATGAAGAGGGGCAAGCGGCGGCCCCTTCCGGCCGCAGGCAACCGCCAGTGCCGCAACGGCGATGACGACAAAACGTCGCGACACGAGCATCAGAGAATGTAGCGCGAGAGATCGTTGTTGCCGACGATGTCGGCGAGCATGCGATCGACATACACGTCGTCGATCGTGATCTCCTTCTCAGTGAGATCGGGAGCTTCGAACGACACTTCGTCCAGCAGTTTTTCCATCACCGTGTGGAGACGGCGCGCGCCGATATTCTCGGTGCGCTCGTTGACCAGCGTCGCGAAATCCGCGATCCGTTCCACCGCACCGTCGGTGAATCGTATGGTCAGGCCTTCGGTGGACAGAAGCGCCATGTATTGCTTGATCAGAGCGCTCTTCGGTTCAGTCAGGATGCGAACAAAGTCCTCGCGACCGAGCGCTTCGAGCTCAACGCGGATCGGAAAACGCCCTTGAAGCTCCGGAATCAGGTCCGATGGCTTCGCGACATGGAACGCGCCGGCGGCAATGAACAGAATGTGATCGGTTCTGACCATGCCGTATTTCGTGTTGACCGTCGTGCCTTCGACAATCGGCAGAATGTCGCGCTGAACGCCTTCACGGCTCACGTCCGGTCCGTGGCCACCTTCACGGCCCGCCACCTTGTCGATTTCGTCGATAAAGATGATGCCTGCCTGCTGGACCCGATCGACTGCCGCCCGCGCGACGCTTTCCATGTCGATGAGCTTCTGCTCCTCTTCCTGGGCCAGTGCTTCAATCGCCGCCGGCACAGTGAGACGCCGCTTGCGCGTCTTCCCCTGGAAAAGACCGGGCAGCATGTCTTTGACGTTGATGTCGACCTCTTCGACCGAAGACCCGGCAATGATCTCAAACGAAGGAAAGCTCTTTTCTTTGACGTCGATCTCGACCTGCTTGTGATCGAGTCGACCGTCGCGTAGTTGCTCGCGCAGCTTCTCGCGTGTGCGCTGCGCCTGCTCTCGAATCGACGCGGCCTGGTCGTCATAGTCAGGGGCAGGCGGGAGCGGCGGCAGCAGCAGGTCGAGCACACGCTCCTCCGCCACCTCGCGCGCCTTTTCCCGAACTTCAACCAGGCGCTCCTCTTTCACCATGTCGACGGCCAGCTCGACAAGATCGCGAACCATCGACTCGACGTCGCGGCCGACGTAACCGACCTCGGTGAACTTCGACGCCTCGACCTTGATGAACGGCGACTGCGCCAGCCGTGCGAGCCGGCGCGCGATCTCGGTCTTGCCGACGCCGGTGGGACCGATCATCAGAATGTTCTTCGGCGCAATTTCGTCGGCGAGCTCGGAGGGAAGTTTCTGTCGCCGCGTTCGATTCCGCAGCGCAATCGCCACCGCGCGTTTCGCCGCGGCCTGACCGATGACGTACTTGTCGAGTTCAGCAACGATCTCACGCGGCGTGAGTGAAGCACTTGTCGAGGCGGTCGTTTCTGGAAGATAGATTGCCATTGAGCGTACTTACGTGATGTGGACGCGGACCGATCTACAACTCCTCGATCGTAATCGTGGCGTTGGTGTAGATACAGATCGCGGCGGCGATATCCATCGCTTGTGCCGCAATCGTCCGCGCATCGAGGGTGGTATGGCGGGCGAGCGCCTTCGCGGCAGCGAGCGCGTAGGCGCCTCCCGATCCAATGGCGATGATCCCATCGTCGGGTTCGATGAGATCGCCGTTGCCCGAGAGCAGGAACGTCATGCGCTCGTCCATGACGATCAGCATCGCTTCGAGACGACGCAAGAGGCGATCGGTTCGCCAGTCCTTCGCCAGTTCAACTGCCGAGCGCTCCAGGTTGCCTCGGTACTGTTCGAGCTTGGCCTCGAAGCGCGAGAATAACGCAAAGGAATCTGCCGCTGAGCCCGCGAACCCCGCCAGAATCTTGTCGTTATACAGCTTGCGAATCTTCCGGGCGGATTGTTTGACGACCGTGTCGCCAAACGTCACCTGCCCGTCGCTCGCCATTACGGTCTGGCCGCCCTGCCGCACGGCCAGCACCGTCGTCGCATGGAGCATCCTTGGAGTCTATCGCAACGTTTCGCGGTTGGCGTGCTGCTGTCCCTTTTTCAGAGCGGCGTACTCGCGAAATGTGACAGATCTGTGGCGAACGAACGGAGTAAGATAGAGAAAGCCTAGGAAAAGATGCTGGGGTCCATCTGGCAGGAGCGTTGCTCTTTTGCAGACTAGGCCTCTCACAGGAGCTTATATGAAGTTCCAAAGATTTTCGGTCGGGTTCGCCGCGGCGGCAATGACGTTGAGCCTGGCATCAGCATGGGCACAGGATGAACGCGGCCGTCCTTCGGGCGAGTCGGGCTCGCGACCGTCCAGCGGCGAGACCGTCGGATCAGCTGTCCCACGCGGCGGTGGCGGTGGTGAATCGGCTGCCTCGTCCGCGGGAGCGACGTCCTCCTCCCCTGCTTCGCCCGCGAACAACGGTTCAGCGTCGAATCCAGCGAGTTCTCCCTCCGGCTGGATGGATCCCGGTTCATCCAGGGTCTTCGCCCCGCGCGCACCCGTCAGACCGGATCGTGCCGACCGAATGGAAGCGCGCGATCAGCGCTCCCGACCGAGTGGCGCAGAATCGAGCGGCAGCGCGGTTCCGCGTGGTGAATCCGGCGGCGGTGGACCCGCGTCGGGCAGCACGAGCTCGACCAACGCGAGTTCAGGTTCCGACAATCAGCCATCATCGCAGGGGCACAGTCGTGCGGTGCCGGCGAACAGCCGCCCGCGCGGCGATCGCAACCAGACGGGAACGGCAGTTGACCGCACGTCGCCTCCCTACAACGGTGGTGGCTACTATCCGTCGTACCCCTACTATCCTTACTATCCGGGCTACGGATACGGGTACGTCTATGATCCGTTCTATTCGTACTATTACAGCCCGTACTACCGCGGTTACGGCTACTGGAATCCGTGGGGATACGGATACGGTCTTGGTTACTTTTCTTACGATCCCTACTTGTTCGGTGGGATCGGCGATCCGAGCTACTACGGCGGCAGTGGCGGCTCGTCCGGCGGCGGCAGCTACGTTCAGCGCTATCAGGGCGCGGGAGCGCTTCGCCTGAAGATCAAACCAGCCAACGCGCAGGTCTACATCGATGGCTATTACGTTGGCGTGGTCGACAGCTTCGATGGCACGTTCCAGAAGCTCAATGTCGATGCCGGACCACACCGCGTCGAGCTCAAGGCGGAGGGCTACGAAAACAGTGAGTTCGATGTCGTGGTCACTCCCAACGACACGATCACGTACAAGGGAGACATGAAGCGCAAGTAAGTTCGGTGCTCTCCCGCATTGCAGCCATCTCGGGCCTCTACGACGGAATCGTAGGGGCCCTTTTACTTTGCGTGCCGGCCTGGCTCGCGTCTGCGTTCGGTGTCCCGCCAGCGAGTCCGCGAATTTTCTCAGATCTCAACGGCCTCTTTCTTCTCGCGGTGGGAATGGGTTACTACCTGCCGTGGAAGGATCCAGAACGGCACCGCGGATACCTGTGGGTGATGGGCCCGTTTCTAAAGGGCGGGGGAGCGCTCGCCTTCGTCGTCGATTATCTTGTTCGCGGCTCGCCGCCGTCTTTCCTGCTCTTCGCCGTTTCAGACGGCACGCTCGCCGCCATCACGCTGTACGCCCTCGTCCGCTCGCGCAATCACTAGCGATTGCGCCGCCGCGCAAACAGAAAGTAAACGGGAACACCGGCGGCGATGACAGCAACGCCAGCAATCGCGGTAGCGCCGTTGCGAATCATTTCGTTGACCACCATCGCAGCACCCGCGACCACGAAGATCGCGGGCGCCCATGGGTAGCCCCACGCGCGGAAGGGACGCGGCGCGTCCGGATTGCGCTTCCGCAGCACGAACAACGACGCCACGGCGACTGCCGAGAAAAGAATCACGGCAAAGCCGGTGTAGCTGACAAGCTGCGACAAGGTCCCGGACAGGACAAGCACAACGGTCCAGAGCGACTGCGCGACGATCGCAAAGGCCGGCGTGTGGAATCGCGGATGCACCCGCGACGCGGACTTGAGAAAGAGACCGTCCTGCGCCATCGCGTAGTAGACGCGCGGGCCGGCAAGCGTCATCGCACTGATGCTCGCGCTCAGGCTGACGATCGTGAACACCGCAATCGCGTTCGCCGCCGCAACACCGAAGAGCCGCTCGCCGACGACATCGAGCAATCGCCCCGGCAACGCCGCAAGCTGGGCGACACCGAGAACGTGCAGGTACAACGCATTCAGGGCCACGTAAATCACGATCACCGTCACCGTGCCGAGACCGAGCGCCAGCGGGACGTTGCGACCAGGATCACGCACTTCCTCGGCGACGTACACAGCCGCGTTCCATCCCGAGTAGGTGAACATGATCGGGACCAGCGCGAGCAGCATTCCCGACATGGGGATCCCCGTCGCTGCGGAAGCGGAACCGGAGCTGCCGGGCGCCATCATGAATCCGAGCGCGATGATCAGCGCCAGCGCGCCAGCCTTCAGACCAGCCAGCGCATTCTGCACGATCCGTCCGGGACCCAGACCGCGAATGTGAATGAACGACAGCACCGCAATTGGCACCAGGGCAACAATGGCCTTGCGCGAAACGATCAGCGGAACGAATGGCAACGGCACCGTAAAGATGGGCGTCGCATCGGCCGCCGCCGGAACGAAGCGGCCAATGTAGTCGGCGACGGCCACAGCACTGGCGGCAATCGCACCAGAGAAACCGGCAACGAAGGACGTCCAGCCGGTCAGGAACGCCGCGACCGGCCCAAACGCTTCGCGAAGGTAGACGTACTCCCCACCGGCGCGTGGCCGCAGCGCGGACAGTTCGGCGTACGCCATCGCGCCCGCGAACGCGAGTGCACCGCCAAGGAGCCACACCCAGAGAATCGCTCCGCCGGTCGGCACCATCTGCGCGACGATGATCGGCACAAAGAAAATGCCGCCGCCGATGACATTCGAAACGACGATTGCTGCGGCATCGATCGGACCGAGCCGTCGATCGAGCGCTGAAGAGGCAGCGGTAGGGGGAACCTGAAGGTCGCGCGACACGTGGGCTACTGCGTCAGCAACTGCCGCGCGATCGGCGCACGATGCAGCTCAACCCACTGCGATGAACTTTGCTTGGCAAAAATCTGCGCTTCCATGTCGCGGAACTGACTGTGTTTCAACATTTCCGCGCGGGTCTGCGGAGGGTCACCCGTGTAGCCCCACTGCGTTCGGACGACGATCGGTTTGGTCTCGTCTCCCTGGAACGGCACACTTTGCAGATAGACGTCGTCGGCGTGATCTTGCGAGTCGACGAACTTGAAAGTCAGGTTGAGTGAAACTGAGGAGAGCTTGACGCCGGAATTCTTCTTGAGCTTGAAGGTGACGCTGGGAACCAGCTTGTTCTTGCCGTTTTGGATGCCGGCGTCAAACCAGCCTGACGATACGTCGGTGACTTGAAGCGCCTGCTTCAGATCGACCTCGGAACCGCAGGCGGATGCCAGCAGGGCCAGCATCGTAAACGACACGCGAATTTGTCGCCAACGCATCGGAGGATTCTAGCAGCGACTGGCGTTAACCACACAATCGGGATCCAGGATCCGGTGCCCGGGGATCCGATCCGTGTTCATCCGTGTTTTTCCGTGGTCTAGAACTGGCGAACCTCAACTTTGGCTCGCGCTTCCTCGCGAGTCAGCCGCCCGGCAAGGTAGTCGGAAAGATCGCTGCCCTTGATGCGCAGGACGACGGTTGTTAACTGCAGGATTTCGCCGGGCGTCAGCGCGCCATCACTCCCCCGCGCCGCCACAGACAGCCACTCGTCCGGCTTGAGCTCGAGATTCTTGGTGAAGTCGAGCATGGCATCAGTCAGCGCGAGCTTGACCTCATTGCGATAGTTCTGCCCCGTGTCCATCACCGACTGCAACAGTTCGCGGTTGGTCTTCGGAATCGCCGGAGCTGCTTCGGGCTTCACATCCGGTGGTCGACTACTCACCGGACTCGGACTCGCTTCCACCTTGCCGCCATCTCCTTCCGGCTTGCGCTGCGCATCACGCTCGAGGCGCTCCACACTCTGTTCGAGCTGGTAATTCATCAGCGTGAGCGTGAGATCGAGCGCCGGAATCTCGACGTACACGAACACGCCATAACCATCGAGGATGAAACCCTTCGCGCGCGCCTCCCCGGTAAAGAAATTCGCGTTGCTGGCACGCGATTGAACGTCTTTCGCGACGTGACGCGCCGCGTTCGTCACCGCTTTCTCGAGCGTGCCTTCGAACAGGTTGATCTGCTCGTGCCGCCGCATCTGCTCCGGCCCTGGCGGAACCGGGGTCTGCGCAGCCACCAGCGCTGGCATCGTCATCACCACTATCGTCAACATCGCAATCGCGATCGCTCGCTTCACGGTCCACCTCACCTCGCGACTACTTCTCTTCCTTCTCTTCCAATGCCGTCCGAACGAAGTACCGCTGGAGCAGATCCTTGGTCTGCTTCAGTTCTGCGCCGTTCGAGTTCTGCAGACGGGTCATGCCCTGACCGATCGTCGCCAGGTCCAGCCGCCGTTGCGCGTCGTACTCACGCATTATCTCGGTCAGCCGAGCGGTCACCAGGCGCTGCTGCCGTGCCTCGCTCTGGCTGACGATCTCCCGCACGCGCGGCTCGCTGAGTTCGGATCCCGATGCCGTGCGAACAACGGACGGCTGGGACGGTGCCTGCTCGAGATCACGAACCCGGCGATCGAGTTCCTCTGCCTTCGCCTTCCAATCCACGGGCGTCACGCGTGCCTGAGCCTCAATCGCGTGATTCCAGCCGGTTCGCACAATCAGCCCGTCGCTGCCGTAACGGACATCGAGATTCGCGATTGCCGCGCTGATCGCCACCAGCACCATCGCCGCGGCGGCGAAGCCCCACGCCGGCGACCATTGGAACCAGCGGCGCTTTGGCGACTCCGCTTCGCGAATTATGCGGAACCCAAGATCAGCATCCGGTGGCGTCCAGGTTGCGATCTGGGCGCGCGTCGCGCCGAGCTCGGCCAGCTCGTCGCGGCATTCGGCGCACGTCGCCAGATGTTTCTGAAAACTCCGCTTCGCAACCGGATCGATCTCGTCGTAGAGATACGAAACGAGCAATTCCTTGCTATCGCACATATGTCCATTCGCCCCGCCGGGTTGCACCCGGTCATTTGCCAAACGTGCTCTCGACGCCTGCTTCGCGGAGCTGCTTTCGTAGCACAGTCAGCCCCTGATACAGACGGGTTTTTACAGTACTCAACGGGCAATCGAGAAGATCGGCAATCTCCTGGAACGTCAGCCCGTGGTACTCCTTCAGGATGATGGCGGTCCGCTGTTCCTCCGGCAACTGGGACATTGCCTTAGCCACAGCGCGTCCTAGCTCGTGGCGAGCGACGAGTTGCTCGACCGTCTCCGACGGAGTTTCCTCCCCCGCCAGTTCGATGACATCGACACCTTCCGGTGCCTGAACCAGCGGCGTCCGCCGCTCGCGACGTATCCAGTCGCGGCAGAGATTCAGCGTGATCCGGTACAGCCATGACGAAAACTTCGCCTGTCCTTTGAACCCTTTGAGTGCCCGGAAGGCCCGCAGGAACGTTTCCTGGGCCACGTCCCGCGCATCTTCTTCACGGCCGATGACCCGGTAGGCCAAGGCATAGATCGGCCGCTCCCAGCGCAGGACGAGCTGGTTGAAGCTGTCGAGATCGCCCCCCATTGAGCGGGCGACCAGCTCTTCATCTGTGGACGGCATGCCCTCGAGGACCGGTCGGAACGCTGTTGTCGCCCGCCGTTTGAAGGTTTAGACGCAAAACCGGCGGGGGCAGTCGGTTCGCCTCCGCGCAAGCGCTCCGGTGAGACATTTTACCTTTTGGGCTCAACCTCTTAGAATGCGCCGACCCTCCGTCAATGGCGCTCGAGCCTGCTCTCTCGCTGCACCGCCGCATCCAGGAGCTGCTGCTCGGGTTTTCCCGCGGCATCTCGGCCAGCCTCAGTGTCGGCGGGGCGCTTGAATCCCTCTGCGCCGAGGTCAACGACCTCTTCGGCACGCGCCGCGTGTCGGTGTGGATTCACTATCGCCGCGCCCGCGAACTGGCCCTTTCAGGCTCCTCCGACGCTGGATACGCTGCCGCGGCGACGCGCGTGTTGACCGACTCGGAGACGATTCCGGCGCGTGGGTTGCGGCTCGAAAGCCCTCAGTTCCTGACGCCGACGCCGACCGACGGCCGCATCCTCGTCGCCCCGCTTCGCGGCTGGCGCCGCGCCCTCGGCACGGTTGTCGTCGAAGGGGAACCGCGAGACCTGGACGATCAACAGTTCGTCGACGCGATTTACGACTTCGGCCGCCAGTTCTCGTTCGCACTCGAAAACGTGCAGCTGCTCGAGGAGGTCATCCAGCAACGCCGCCTGCTCGAAGACACCTTCAATTCACTAATCGACCTCGTCGTCGTCACCGACAACAGCACACGCGTCGTGCAGATGAACGACGCGTTTGCCGTGAGGGTTGGTGGTTCGCGGCGCGCGGTCATCGATCGGCCGCTTGCGGAACTCGTCAGCCCGGAAATCGCGCAATGGGTTGCGGCCTCGGAGCCGGGCGGACGTTCGAGCGACTCACCATCGACCGCATCCGTACGGACGCGACAAATCACCGACGACCGCCTCGGCGGAATCTTCGCCGCAACGGTGACGCCGCTGATCAATCACGAGGGGAATCCCACCGGCCGCGTGCTCGTCGCCCGCGACATTACCGCGCAGGTGCAGCTCGAAACCGATCGAGAAGCCCTCCGCGGACGGCTCGCACAATCAGAGAAGCTGGCCTCCCTCGGTCAGTTCGTTGCGGGAATCGCGCACGAAATGAACAACCCGCTGCAGGGCGTCCTCGGTCATCTCGAGTTGTTGATCGAAACATCAGACGCCGCAAAGCCCGTGAGGCCGACGCTGCGTCGCATTTACCAGGAGGGAGATCGCGCGGCCAAGATTGTCCGCAATCTGCTGATCTTCACCGGGTCGCAGCGAATGTCGCGCCATCGCCTGCGGCTGGATCGCGTGCTCGCCCGCGCGCTCGGGAGCCGCACCGCATCACTGCGGCGAAATCTCATCGAGGTGACGCGAAATCAGGAGGAGACGCCTCGGGTCTCTGGAGACGCGCTTCTTCTGCAGCAGGCGCTCCTGAACATTTTGATCAACGCGGAGCACGCAATTGCGGCAACCGGCAATCCAGGCCGCATTCAGATCCGTATTGCGCCGGTGAACGACGGGAAAACGGTGCGGCTGACGATCGACGACAGTGGTCCAGGAATTCCACCCGAGGCCCTCCCACGGATCTTCGATCCCTTCTTCACCACCAAAGACGTCGGAGAAGGCACAGGCCTCGGGCTCGCGATCACGTATGGAATCATCCAGGAGCACGGCGGGACAATCCACGCGACGAACCTCCCGGACGGAGGTGCGCGCTTCACGATCGACTTGCCGGCTATCGATTAAAAGCACTCAAGGTTACAAGGAGTCTGGTAAAGTACCCTGACTCCGATGGACGAAGGCTTCCTGACGACCGAAGAGGTACTCGATTACCTCCACGTCAATCTGCGCACGGTCTACCGGTTGATCAAGGCGGGCAAGATTCCCGCGGTCCGCGTCGGACGACAGTGGCGCTTTCGAAAGCGCGACATCGACGCGTGGCTCGAAAGTCAGCGGTCGCGCGGCACGCGCGGATCGGCAACCGCAACCGCGCGCCCGACAGCGCCAGTGGCCGGCCGGCCGCGAGTCCTGGTTGTCGACGATGAAGCGACCATCCGGGATCTTCTCTCAAAAACCCTGGCGCTGGCGGAATACGATGTCGACCTTGCGCCGGATGGACGCACCGCGCTCGAGCGGCTGCGGATGATTCCCTACGATCTGCTGATCACCGATCTCAAGATGCCTGGCGTTGACGGCCTGGCGGTGATTCGTGAAGCGCGGCGGCTCAAGGCAGATATCCCTGTCATCATCATCACCGGCTTCTCGACTGAAGCCAGCGCGATCGAGGCCGTCAACCTCGGCGTCTCCGGGTATCTCACCAAACCGTTCCGGGTCCCTCGCGTGCTCGCCGTCGCCGCCAAGGCGCTCGGCGAATAACCCGCACAAAACTGCACGTTTCTGCACAGTCTGGCGAAGTTCTGCCAGGAATCCTGCGAACTTCTCGGACCATTGGCCGAAACCTCTTGACGAACCAGTACGGCTGGGCTTACCTTAAATGTCGTTACTGTCATATAGAGTTCCTCAGCGCACTCTAACGGCCGTTGCAAGAATCTTCGGGGAGATACGAGTCATGAAAAAGGCAGTCTGGAGCGGAGCGGTCGCAACCGCCGTTCTCTTGCTAGGGTCTTCCACCGCGTTCGCCCAGCAGACGGCAACCGCGTCAATCGCAGTCACGGCAAGTGTGAATGCCAAGGCGAAGTTGACGCTGGGTTTGGCGGCCATTACTTTCGCCGATGCGGACCCGGACGTGACGCCGCTGTATACGTCGGCGCCGGTGAGCGTCAGTGTCAAGGCGCGGACGACCGTGGGTGGTAACGTGCTATTGACGGTCCTCGCATCGGGCGACCTGGATTCGGGATCAGCCACGATTCCGGTCACCACGTTGACGTGGGCAGCCACGGGCACGGGGTTCGCGGCGAACGGCGCCAACAGCTTCACAGCGGCACAGACACTTGGCCAGTGGTCGGGGTCCGGCAATCCGACCGGTTCGCACACGTTGTCGCTGCCGAACCTGTGGTCGTACAACACCGGCACATACACCGTGACGCTGAATTACACGTTGACGGCTCCCTAACCGATAAGAAATGCGGGGTCCGAGCCTGCACTGGGCGGCTCGCCCCGCATTTCTGATGCGTCGACGAACCCTGACTGCAGTTCTCTTCGTTCTGATCTTCTGCGCCTTCAGTCGGCCGGTCGCGGGGCAGACCCGCAACGCGACGCTGAACGCGTCGATTAACGGCCTGGCGCGGTTGTCGCTCTCCTCGGCGGCGATTTCGTTCCCCGACGCCGACCCGGACACAGTCCCCAGCATTCAGGCAACACAGGGCCCGATAACCCTGACTGCCAAAGCCCGTACGTCTCCGAACGGCAGCATCACGCTGACCGTGCAGGCCAACGATCACTTGCGCTCGGGTGTGAACACGATTCCCGCGTCGCACATCACGTGGGTGGCGGGCGGCGCCGGATTCACTAATGGGACGTTGAGCGCCACCAGCGCGCAGATCGTTGCGGTGTGGACCGGGTCTGGTGTGCGGTCGGGAACGCAGACATTCTTTTTCAAGAACCTCTGGTCGTATGCGACCGGGATTTACACGTTGACGATGACCTACACGTTGTCGGCGGCATGAAGAAGACACTCTTGTGCCTCGCGCTTTTCGTCGTGCCGCCATCCACGGCCGTGGCGCAGCGGCTGGATCTTTCGCTTTCGACCGCCGTCATCACGTTCCCGTCGAGCGATCCCGACACGGTACCGGTGATTCCCGCGGCGCCAGTGCAGGTGACGTATCGCGTGCGGCAGAACAACAACGCCCCCTGGTCGCTAACCGTACTCGCAGCCGGCGATCTCATTTCCGGACCATCGCGCGTCGATATATCGAACGTCACCTGGGTCGCGACGCCAGCTCCCCCTTTTCAGAATGGCACGCTCAGCAAGACGGTCGCGCAGCGCGTGGCCTCCGGAACGGGAAACGTGAATCCGGACACTCTCGGGTCGATCACATTTCGATTGGCGAACTCATGGACCTACACCACGGGTACCTACACGCAAACCATCCTCTTTACGCTCAGCGCACCCTAGTCGCCGTCGCGCTGGGCGCGCTGGTGATGCATGCGCCCTCGGCGTCAGCGCAGGTTTCGGTTGAAGTGTCTCCACTTCGAGTCGAGCTGACGGCCGGGCCAGGCAGTAGCACGACTCAGGCGATCACGGTGGCGAATGCCGGCACCGAGCCGGTGCGGGTGCGCGCGATCGCCACCGACTGGGATCTATCGCGAGACGGCGCACCGCAGTTCGAAGGTGTCGCTGAAGGCGGACCCTATTCCGCGACGTCGTGGATTCGGGTGGCTCCGCCGGAACAAGTGATCGATCCAGGCAAGGACGCAACCGTCCGCTTCAGTCTCTCAGTGCCGGCCGCAATCCAGCCCGGCGGATATCGAACCGGTGTGTTGTTCGAGTTCGGATCTTCCACCGACAATCCAGTCGCGCGAGGACGTCAAGTTATGTTCAAGAGTCGAATCGCCACGTTGATCTATGTGAGCGTCGGTCAGCCAACCATGTCGGCAGAATTGACCGACCTGACGGTCCGAACGCTCGGAAAGCAGACACACGTCGTCGCCACGGTCAAGAACTCGAGCCGGCGATATGTGCGCACACGCGGCAACCTGATCTTGCTCGACGAAAACGGTCGCCGCCTCAGGGAATACCCGGTTCCCGACGTTCCTCTCCTTCCCGAAAGCGAACGCGAGGTCTCGATCACCGTGATCGATCCGGACAAACCCGCGGCGATCGAGCCTGGCGACTACAAGGTAGAAGTCCGGCTGGACGTCGGCCTTCCCGCGTTGCTCGTTGGCGAGACAACGCTGAAGGTGCTCAGATAGTCGATGCGGCCGATGGGCCGGCTCGCTCCGATCGTTGGATGTGTTGCCGGCCTGCTTTTTCACGCCGGGGTGGCGCGCGCACAACAGGGCTCGCTTCAGATTTCCTCCGCGGTGCAGACCCTGCGCGGCGATCCCTCGCGATTCGCCGGGCAGAACGAATTCGAGCCTGACCTGGGCGTGTCGTGGCTGCAGCCGGGATCGCGCTTCGGGGTCTTTCAGATTGAACTTCGTGGCGCGCGTCGCGGCGACGCTCTGCATACCGGCCGCATCTACGGGGCGCTGCGCGACGCCAGGTTTCGTGGGACCGCATGGACACTTGAAGCCGGCGACACGTACTTCTCCCCTCCTATCGGCGGCTATGGATTCTCAAACCTGTTCTCTCCTGCTGTAACGTTCAACGGCGCCGCCATCAGAGGGCGCAGCAATCGAACCACCATCGCGGTGGTCGCCGGACGAACAACCGCGTGGCGGAACATTTTCGGCAACGATCCCAAAGGACTGGGACAGACACTCGCGATCGGACACGTCACCCGGCGGCTCGGCTCGCGCTTCGAAATCAGTGGGCACGGTTCCAGAATTCGCACAACCTCACTCGACGAGTTCAGCTACACGATCGATGCGAGCGATCAGGTCGGAGGCGGCACGCGGGTGGGGTTGATCCCATCGCTTCAGCTCGTCGCGGACGGAAGCCTCGTCTCGTATCGCCGAACAGGAACGTCATCGCGGGAACGCGATGGCTCGTACATGGGGGGACTGAACTGGCTCCATTCGCATGGCTGGGTTCAGCTAAATGCCTCGCGGTTCTCTCCCGGCGATTTTCCGGCGTTGAACAATTCGCTCGCCGACCGCGAACAGGTCTTCGCGGCCGGTGAGTACGATCTTTTCCCACGTACTCGAGTCTCAGGCGGATGGGAACGATTTCGAACCAATCTTGATCCAGAGGCCTCGGCTGCGTCGACGCGTCCGACGCCGGCGACCGCGGGGGATCGTGGATTCGGTGGACTTCGCGTACAGCTGACATCAAGGTCGACGATGGCCTTTCGCGGAGAGCAGGGCGACCGCGAATCGCGTCCGATCGGGCCCGGATTGCCGTCCGACAGCGACACAGGTATGTGGGCTGCGGAGTGGCAGGCGGCGATCGGACGAACCAACGTGTTCCTGCGCTATTCGGGGCGCGACAACGTCGAGCACGTCAACCGGAGCGGCTCGTACGATCAACGCGACGGGTCGGCGCAGTTATTTGCCAACCTTCCGAGCGGGTCACAGGTGTTCGGGATCGCGGTGCTGACGCGCACCGCGAGCGTTGACGGCGGAGGGAGCACATATTGGCAGGCCGGCGGCGGAACGCAGTTCCGCCTTTGGCATCGCGAGCTCTGGATGCGCGCCGAAGGCAATGCCGCGCGCAACATGGATTTTCTCACCCGTGCGTACGTGCCGCGCGAATCGCTGATCCTGGGGCTCAACGGGCAAATGACGCGGAGGACGACACTTGCGTTCAACGTGAATCTGGATCGAGCCGTATCCCCGACGAATGCGGGGACCCCGTGGATGACCAGATCGGTGTTTCGGATCACGCACACGCTGCCGACCGGTTCGGTATTCCTGCCGTCCGCGACGATTGCGACCGCCACTGAATCCGGGCGAGGAACGGGGACCATCAGCGGGCTCGTTTTCGCCGACTGGAACGCGGATGGTATTCAGGATGCGGGGGAGAACACGATCGAGGGAATCCCTCTGCGCCTCGGCGGCGGTCATACGACGTCCGGAAGAGATGGACAATTCGCATTCATGAACGTGCCTGCAGGAGTGCGTGCCGTCGGATTGGATACGAGCGCCTTGCCGGTTGACTTCGATCCGCCATCGGTTTCGCAAGTCCAGGTCGAATTGTCGCGGGGCGACGCCAAACGGGTGACATTTGGGTTGATCCCCCTCGGCGTCGTTCAGGGCAGGGTCGTCCGCGACACGAATGGAAACGGCAAAGCAGACCTCAACGAGGAAACTGTCAATGACGCGGTGATCATTCTGGATGGCGGAGTGCGGTCGGAACAGGTCCGGAAGGGACGCTATCGTTTCGACGCGGTGCGAAGCGGGACCCACATGGTCAAGCTACTGATCGAATCGCTGCCCGATGGTGCCGTCATTGCCGGTGACCCCGAGGTCCAGACGACGCTGTCGCGTGATGCGCTCGCCGCGGAGGTGATTTTCGTTGTGTCGGTCGAGAAGCGCCCAGAGATCCGCAGAGTCTTTCCTCCTCGCGGCGGCGCAGCAAACACCGCCACTTCTCCGCGTGTGGTGTCGGGACGCGGCGCGCGGCCGGCAACGCCCGTAGCGCCGAAGAGTGCGGACGCGACACCGCCGGCTCCTCAACTCCCAATCCCGGCCGCCTCGGGCAACGGCGCAAGACTTGTCGGACAGTTCACGATCCAGATCGCCGCGTTGAGTGATCCGCTGCGCGCCAGGGATGCGGTTGAACAGTTGAAGAAGAGCGGTCTGCCCGCGTATCTGGTGAGCCCGCCGTCAAGCGATCCCGACGGCCCTTACCGAGTGCGCGTTGGACATTACGAATCACGGGAGGAAGCCCAGAAGGTCGCCGCGTCGCTCGAACAGCAGCGGCATGAAAAGGTATGGGTCACTCGAGAGAAGTAGGGCGCGGTCTTTAAGCCGCGACATCAGTTCACGGTGCGCTCAGTACGAAACGAATCGGGACGACATGATTTCCCGACGTTGTCGAGCGCAACGCAAACACGAGACGCCCCTGTCGCACGCCGCTGCCGATCCACTGTCCGGCGATCGTCAACGAGTCGGCGGACACAGTTCCGGATGTGATTCCCGCTCCCTGTCCGCTGAAGGTCAAGGAAGAAACGTCTGCCGCTGAATCCAGTTGACGAACGGGCTCGATCGAAAGAACAACGGCACCGCCGGCATGTGTGCGTGCAGACGCAACGAAGTCGACCGACGCAGTGGCCGGGGCCTCTGCGCTGCTCACGTCGAATGCCAGCAGATCGGATGAGACCTTCAGCGTCGTCCGGCTGCTGAACGTCGCCACGACCGTTACGCTGCCGCACGCAGTTTCGGCGGCAGATGCGTTCACGGCGACAATCAGCAAGCCAGCGGCGACGCCGGCAGGGAACAGGCAACGCATATTGCTGGGGACCAGGATCGTAGATGTACGCACGGCGATCTGCTAGGCCTTGAACGACGGCGGTCGTTGCGACTCTTGCTGACAACACAGGCTTTTGCGCGGCACGAGGTGCTGATGTGGCGCCCGTTCATGCGACGATGGGGGCTGTGGCCGATTACACTTCGAGTGTCTGAGGCGTCTCGCCGGTGTGCTAAAATTAAACTTCTGCGCGTGCGTGTCGGCACCGTGTAACCCTCCCGAATGATCCAACTAGCGGCTCTGAGCAAGAGCTTCGGCGATCGCGTACTTCTCGACAGCGTCAGTTGGCAGATCGACGATCGCGAGCGCGTGGGCCTTTCTGGGCCCAACGGCGCCGGCAAGACCACGCTGCTCAAAATGCTCGCAGGTCTGGACGACCCCGACTCGGGCACGGTGGTGAAACCCTCGGGCCTGGTTGTTGGATATCTCCCTCAGGATGGCCTCACGCACAGCGGCCGCACGTTGATCGATGAAACAGGCCTCGCGTTCAAGCCGCTTCTCGACATGCGCGCCGAGATTCAATCGCTCGAAGAACGGCTCGGCGACGATTCCGCCGACGAAGCGGAACACGCGGCCATGCTGACGCAGTACAGCGAGCTGCAAGAAAGTTTCAGGCGGCTCGAGGGGTACAGCATCGATCTGAAGATCACCACCGTCTTGCGCGGCCTGGGTTTTTCTCCGGACGATTTCGACAAGCCAAGCGAGACGTTCTCCGGAGGGTGGCAGATGCGCATCGCGCTCGCGAAGCTGCTGCTCACACGCCCCGGACTGCTGCTGCTCGACGAACCGACGAACCATCTCGATCTCGAAGCGCGAAATTGGCTCGAAGAGTACCTCGCGGAATATCCGCACGCTGTGATTCTCGTCTCGCACGATCGTTTCTTTCTCGACGCCGTGGTGACCCGCATCACCGAGATCGGACTGCGCAAGCTCACCGATTACACCGGCAACTACAGCGGCTACCTGGTCGAGCGCGAGGCCCGCATGGAGCGGCTCCGCCAGCAGAAGAAGGATCAAGAAGACGAGATCGAACGGATGCAGGCGTTCATCAACCGGTTCCGATACCAGGCGACCAAGGCGGCGCAGGTCCAGAGCCGGATCAAAATGATGGAGAAGATCGTTCCGATCGAGATCCCACCCGAACGAAAACGGGTGCACTTCACGTTTCCGGCATGCGCCAAGAGCGGTCGGACGGTGCTCGATCTTCGCGATGTGCGCAAGGCGTACGGCAGTCGCATGGTGTTCGAGAGCGTCAGCGTTCACATCGAGCGCGGCGATCGGATCGCACTGATCGGTCCAAACGGCGCGGGGAAGTCAACGATGATGCGCATCCTGTCGGGGGTTGACGATCCGGATTCGGGAACGCGCACGGAAGGACACCAGGTCATCACGCAGTACTTCGCGCAGGACGAAGCCACGCGGCTGGACCCGACGCTCACGGTCTACCAAACGCTCGCGGGGGACGCGCCGATGCACATGGTTCCGCAGATTCGAAACATCCTCGGCGGCTTTCTATTCTCCGGTGACGACGTCGACAAGCCGGTTCGAGTGTTGTCGGGCGGAGAACGTACGCGGCTGGCTGTTGCGCGGATGCTGCTGCGTCCAGCGAACACGCTGCTTCTGGACGAGCCGACGAACCATCTCGATCTGGACTCCAAGGACGTCCTGCTGGAAGCGCTCGAGGATTTCGGCGGCACGCTTATCTTCGTTTCGCACGATCGCTATTTCGTCGACAAGCTGGCCACCAAAGTCATCAGCATCGGCGGCGGCGACGCACTTCTCTACCCGGGCAACTACGAAGAGTTTTTGTGGAGTCAGAAGAACAGGGGGGCGGCTGGAGGGCCAGGTCTGAAGACCCGGCCCCTGCACGTAGACAACGTCGAACGAGGTCTTCAGACTCCGCCGTCACCCGTACCCCGCGATGTAGGGCGGGGTCTTCAGACCCCGACGGCAGGGACGGTTCCACCGGCAGAAAAACAACCCGTAGCCGCCTCGAAGGACACCCCACGGCTGGTGCGCCGCGATGGCAGCCGGCAAGGCCCCAAACCCGCCGAGGCGCAAACCCCGTCCGCCGCGGCCGTGTCTTACGAGGGGCGGAAAAAGCTCGAATCGGAGGCGCGGAAGGCAAAGAAGGTGCTCGACGCGCGCCGGAAGCGTATCGACGACCTCGAGACCCGCATTGCCGAACGCGAGCAGGCGATCCGCGACATCGAGGCCACGATGGCGGCCCCCGGTTTCTACGAGAACCGCGACGAGGCTAAACCCATCATCGACAAGCACCAGGCGCTCATGTGGGAAGTGGGCGATCTGATGCATCAATGGGAGGAACTCCAACGAACAGATTTGTAATCGGGTGTTAGACTTGTAATCACCTCAGCCGCGCAACCTGCACAGCCTTCAAGGTTTTCCCAACATTTCAGCCCTATTTGGATGGATACGTCGGGGCACACTGTTTGCCCCCGCAGGGGTCGAGGTGTGCCTCTGCCTTGGGGAATCCCTGTCCATTCGCCCCAGACGCATGACAGACCTCCCCTAAGCTACAGATGCACAAGACATTGGCTGGCGAAGATCGCGCGATTACAATATTGGCGTCCGAGCCAGGCCCGTACGAGCCGGCGACATCCACTATGCCGATCCGAAAACCCCGGGCCGCGGCTCGACGTGCGCCTCACGTCGTCGTGAGTTCACGAGGGAAATCCCGGCCAAAGAGCGTCCGACAGCCCGAGGCCGTGGCGGCAGTCCCGGATGGCTTCTACCGTGACCTCGTCTGGAACCTGCGGAACGGCGTTCTTGCCGTGACTCGCGACGGCCGCATCGCAGTCATGAACGATGTCGCTTACCGGATTCTCGGACTGACGCCGCAGGAGACCGACATCGGTCTCCCGTATGCCCGGGTCCTCAAAGAGCGCCCCGATGTGTGCCGCATCGTCGCTGGCGCATTCGATCTGTCACATCTGCCGAACCGCGCCGAACTGCGATTGAAGAGTACCGGCAAAGTGATCGGCTACACGCTGTCACAAGTCAAAAACCACGAGGGCGAGATCACCGGCGCGACGCTGTTCTTCAAGGACCTGACGCGCGTCGAGCAACTCGAGGAACGGGAACGACTTCGCGATCGTCTCGCTGCGCTCGGGGAAATGGCTGCAGCAATTGCGCACGAGGTCAAGAACCCGCTCGCGGGCATTGAGGTGATGGCCGGCATCCTCAAGCGTCAGCTCGCGGAATCCGAAGACGCGCAATCGATTCTTCGCGACATCATCAAAGAAGCCAAGATGGCCAATGCCATCGTCCTCGAGGTCCTCGACTTCGTGCGGCCGATTCGCCTCCAGGTGGAGCGCATCTCGCTGAGCGATGTCGTGCGGGATGCGATATCGATGGCAGAGAGCCATGTGCCGCGCGGCGAGGTTCGCGTGGAAGTCGTTCTGCCCGAGCACCTCGCGCCGATTCAGGGTGACCCGCATCAGCTCCGTCAGCTGTTCACCAACCTGTTTACGAATGCATTCGAAGCGATGACCGGCAAGGGTCTCGTGCGTCTCGCGGCGCAACAGCTGGCGGCAGAGGAAGAACCGACCGCCGGCATCGAGACGCATGCGGTGCCGATGATTCAGGTCGAAGTCGCTGACAACGGGCCCGGCGTGCCGGCTGATCTCATGGATCGGATTTTCAGCCCGTTCTTCACGACCAAACCGCAAGGCTCCGGACTGGGTCTGGCAATCGTTCGGAAAATCGTCGACGCGCACGACGGTCGCATCGACGTAAGCGCCCCTGCCGAGGGAGGTACGCGCTTCAGGGTCACGCTGCCGGTCAGCGGCAGCCACGAACTGTTTCGGTAGGGGAGCTTCCGCCTTGGGGGGAAGCACAAAATGAGAGAGACGGAGTAGGAGCAACTGTATGGGTCGCATCCTGGTAGCCGACGATCACGACTCGCTCCGGCGCGGGATCGTGCGCGCGTTGTCGGACGCGCATCACGAGGTTGACGAAGCGCCGAACGGCAACGTCGCCATCGAGAAGCTCCACGAAGGGCAATACGACGTCGTCCTGAGCGACCTCAAGATGGGCGGCAGCGACGGTATGGACGTGCTACGCACGGCCAAGTCGCTTCAACCCAACACCGCGGTCATTCTGATGACCGCGTTCGGATCGATTCATACGGCGGTCGAAGCGATGAAGATCGGCGCCTTCGACTACGTGCAGAAGCCGTTCGAAATCGAAGAGATGGAGCTCAAGATCGCCAAAGCGATCGAGCACCGCCGGCTGCGTCATGAAATCGAGTACCTGCGCCACACGCAGCAGGACATCTACGACTTCGACCGCATCGTTGGCGCGAGCGGCGCGCTGCAGAACGTGCTCTCAATCGTAAAGAAAGTTGCAAAGAGCAACACGACGGTCCTGATTCGCGGCGAAACGGGTACAGGTAAAGAACTTATCGCCGGGGCGATTCACCATAACTCGCTTCGTTCGGCACGGAACTTCGTGAAGGTGAACTGCGCGGCACTCCAGGAGAACCTGCTCGAGTCCGAGCTCTTCGGACATGAGAAGGGGGCCTTCACCGGGGCAGACAAGCAGCGCGTCGGCCGCTTCGAACAGGCCGACGGCGGCACGTTGTTCCTGGACGAAATCGGCGACATGAGCGCCAACACGCAGGCCAAAATCCTGCGCGTGCTGCAGGAACACGAGTTTGAACGCCTCGGCGGCACCCGGACGCTGCGCGTCGATGTGCGCCTGATCGCGGCAACGAACCGGAACCTGCCGCAAATGGTTACCAGCGGGCTCTTCCGTGAAGACCTGTATTACCGGCTCAACGTTGTATCGATCGAGATGCCGGCGCTGCGCGAGCGGAAAGAGGACATTCAGCAGCTGGCGACGTTCTTCCTTCGCCGCTTCGCGGGCGAACTGAAGAAGCGGGTCGACGGCCTCGGCACCGACGCACAGAAGCTACTGATGCGTTACAACTGGCCGGGGAACATCCGTGAGCTGGAGAACGCGATCGAGCGCGCGGTGCTCCTGACGGAAGGCCCACAGCTTTCGGCGTCCGACCTGTCGCTCGGTGAATTGACGACTGGACAACCGTCGGGCGATGCGAGTCCGGTCGTGAAGATCCCACCGACAGGCATTGCGCTGGAGGAGATCGAGCGACAGGCGATCATCGAAGCGCTGAAGATGTCGAACTGGGTGCAGAAGGACGCCGCGGAACTGCTCGCGATTAGTCCTCGCGTCATGAATTACAAGATCAAGACGCTCGGCATCGACTACTCTCGCGGCGGACGGCGACCGCTGACCCAGCCACCGCTGGAGAGCGCGGTAGCGAGCTGAGTCCACGTTCAGGCGGACTCAGGCCTTCGGGTGCGCCTTCCTGTATGCGTCGAGCAACTGCGCAGCGTTGACGTGGGTATAACGCTGCGTGGTGCTCAGGCGCGCATGACCCAGTAATTCCTGGATTACGCGAAGATCGGCGCCTCGTTCGAGCAGGTGTGTTGCGAACGAATGCCGCAAGGCGTGCGGACTGATCCCAAACCGCGTGCTGCACGCCGCGACGTACTTCCTGACTAGTCGATCGACACTGCGTGTCGACAATCTTCCGCCCCGGTAATTGAGAAAGAGGGGTTCAGCGACGCGTCGTGATTTCTTCCCGGCTTTCCCAGGAGCCAGCAGCCACGAGCCCGCAGCCCCTTGGCGGTGCTCGAGGCTCCCCTGAGCCGGTCGAAGGGCAACGGCAGCAATTTCTTCTCGATCCTTGAGCCACGCCCTGATTGCCGCTTCCGTCGATCGATTGAACGGAACGATCCGTTCCTTGCCGCCCTTGCCGAGTACCCGCACGACGCGGCTACTCAGGTTCACGTCCTCCAGTCCGACGCCAACGAGCTCGCTGAGACGCAGGCCGGACGCGTAGAACAGTTCGAGAATCGCGCGGTCGCGGCGACCCAGCGGAGACGACGTGTCCGGCATGTCGAGGAGGCGCGACATTTCTGACTCGGCAAGATGCGCCGGCAGACGCGCCTCGCGCTTGGGTGTCCCGACGAGCGCCGCCGGATCACCGTCAATCGCTCCTTCGCGCCGCAGGTACCTACCAAACGTGCGGATCGCGGCGAGCTTCCGCGCTGCCGAGGCTCTCGTGTTGCCGCGCTTGTGAAGGTCGCCAAGAAAGGCGCGGATGTTCAAGTGATTGAAATCCGATGCGACGAGATCGGGGCGACGGCGATTGAGATGTGCAGCGACGAAGGTGATGAACTGGGACAGATCGCTCTCGTAGGCGCGCACGGTGTGCGCCGACGCGTTCTCATTCAGGCGCAGATGATCGAGAAAGTCCGCCAGCTGATCTTTCATTGAGCGACCCACGCTGTCGCGTTCACCCACCCATCCAGATCCGCCAGCGCACGTTCGGACAACGCGATGTTCCGCTCCACTTTCTTCTTCGGAACCCGGCGGCCTGCAGCCGCCTGCAGCGGCGCGATGATCCCAAACGTGATGTTCGTTGGCTGGTAGTTCCGCGGCGCCGCATGTGACACGTAGTACGCCAACGCGCCGATCGCCGTCGTTCGCGGAGGAGCCGAAACGGCTTCGCCGCGCACGAGCGCTGCAGCGTTGCGTCCGGCAATCAGTCCGGAGGCTGCCGATTCGACGTAGCCTTCGACGCCGGAGATTTGGCCGGCGAAGAACAGGTCGTCGCGGGACTTCGTCTGCCATGTCTCGCGCAGCACGGTCGGACCGTTGATGTACGTGTTCCGATGGATCATCCCGAAGCGAACGAACTCCGCTTGTTCGAGGCCGGGAATCATCTTGAGCACACGCGCCTGCTCGCCCCACTTCATCTGCGTCTGAAAGCCGACGAGGCTGAAGTGATCGCCGGCCAGGTTGTCCTGACGCAGTTGCACCGCCGCGTACGGCTCGCGCCCCGTACGTGGATCGACAAGGCCCACCGGCTTCATCGGTCCGAACCTGAGTGTGTCGACGCCGCGCGAGGCCATGACTTCTATCGGCAGGCAGCCCTCGAAGAACTTCGCCTGATCGAATTCATGAAGTGGCGCACGCTCGGCGGACATCAGCGCCTCGTAGAAGCGCTCGTACTCGTCTTTCGTGAACGGACAATTGAGGTAATCCCCTTCCCCGTCGTCGATTGCGCATCCGATCGCGGGGTCTGAAGACCCCGCGCGACGAGCCTGACCGCTGGGCCGTTGTACGGCGGCGTCTTTCGACCCCAACGTCGAAGCCGCGCGAAGGCTCCGCCCCCAACGAGAGGCTCGGAACACCTTCGATCTGTCGATCGTTTCGGCGAGCACGATCGGGCTGATAGCGTCGTAGAAATACAAATGATCGCTGCCCACCAGGGCGGCAATATCGGCCGAAAGGGAATCGGACGTGAGTGGACCGGTGGCAATGATCACAGGCCCGTCGAGCGATTGCGGAACGCGCCGGATTTCCTCGCGCACCAGGGTGATACGCGCATGCGAGGCGACGGCGTTGGTGACCCCGCGCGAGAACTGTTCGCGGTCGACGGCGAGTGCGGCGCCGGCAGGGACGCGCGCCGCATCCGCGGCGCGCATCACGACCGATCCAAGACGCCGCATTTCCTCCTTGAGCAGGCCGACGGCGTTATCGAGTTTGTCCCCGCGAAAAGAATTACTGCAGACGAGTTCGGCGAGTTGATCGGTCTTGTGGACGGCGGTGGCCCGCACCGGGCGCATCTCGTGAATGGTAACCCGCTCGCCGCGCTCTGCCGCCTGCCACGCGGCTTCGCTTCCGGCGAGACCGCCGCCGATGACGTGAATCACGCCGGCGCGAGCTCCTCGCTCCTCACGTAGTCACAATCCTCTTTATGGCAGAGAAGCTGACGTCCGTGACGCTTGGTGATCTTCTCGATCAGGAACTTTTCGCCGCATTGCGGACACGGTTCGAGGATCGGCTTGTTCCACAGGACGAAGTCACAATCCGGGTAGTTCGCACAGCCGTAAAACGCTTTGCCGCGTTTCGACTTGCGCTCGACGACGTCGCCGCCGTCCTTCGGACAGACCAGACCGGTCGACTTCTGCTTCACGTACTTGCACGCCGGATAGTTGCTGCACGCCGTGAACTCGCCGAAGCGTCCGTGCTTTAGCACCAGGTTGGATTCGCACTTCGGGCACTTCTCATCCAGGATCTGATCCGGCTTTGCCGCCGTCATTCCCTGCTTGGTCGTGATGATCTTCCTTGTCGTCTTGCACTCGGGATAACCGGTGCACGCGAGGAACTGACCAAAGCGACCGCGCTTCATCGCCATCGGCCGACCGCAGTTCTCGCACGTCTCGTCGAGGCCTTCGCCTTCGGCGCCTGGTTCCGGCGTCTCGAGCTCGCGCGTGTTCTCGCAGTCCGGATAACCGCTGCAGGCGAGGAACAGCCCGAACTTCCCGGCCTTGATGACCATCGGCTTTCCGCATTTGTCGCACGTGACGGGCGGATCCGGTTCAACCCCTTCCTTGAGGTTGATCATTTCCTTCGACGCGCGCTTCAGGTCTTTCTCGAACTTCTTGTAGAAGCTGCCAAGCGTTTTCTTGTAGTTCGACGTGCCTTCTTCGATCTTGTCGAGATCTTCCTCGAGGTTTCTCGTGTACTCGACATCGAGAATGTCGTCGAACGCCGGACTCAGCAGGCGATCCACGAGCATCCGGCCCAGCATGGTCGGTTTGAAGCGGCCCTCGATCTTGTTCACATAGTCGCGGGCCTGAATGACGCTGATGATCGATGCATAGGTGCTCGGACGGCCAATGCCGTTTTCCTCGAGCGCTTTCACGAGCGTCGCCTCGGTGTAGCGCGGAGGCGGCTGCGTGAACTTCTGTTCGGGCTTCAACTCGCGCAACTGCAGCCTGTCCCCCTCCTGCATGGGTGGCAGGATCCCGCTCCCATCCTCGTCCTCGGGGGTGACGGCATCAGGCCCTGGCCCTTCAGTCTTGGCTTCGACGGTTTCCTGGTTATAGACCGCCAACCAGCCGGCAAACTTTGGTACGGAACCCTTCACACGAAACACGTACTGGGCGGCGTCGATATCAACCGTCGTCTCGTCGAATGTGGCCGGTGGCATCTGCGAAGCCACGAACCGATTCCAAATCAATCGATAGAGATACAACTGATCGGGCGCGAGGTGCGGACGCACCGTTTCCGGGTCGTATTGCATCGACGTCGGACGAATGGCTTCGTGTGCGTCCTGCGCGTCAGACTTTGTTTTATAGACGTTGGGCTTCTCCGGGACGAAGTCGGGACCGTATGTGACCCCAATGTGCTCACGCACTTCGGTTATGGCTTGCTCCGATACGCGCGTCGAGTCGGTTCGCATATAAGTAATGAGACCGACTGATCCCTCGCCCGGCAGCTCGATGCCTTCGTACAGCTGCTGCGCGACCATCATCGTCTTCTTCACCGGAAATCTCGCCGCCTGCTGAAGTTTGCTGGTGATGAACGGCGGAACGGCATTCTTCTTCCGTTCCTTGGTTGTGACCGACGCCACGACCCAGTCAGCTTGCTTCAAGTCCGCAAGCACGGCGTCCGCTTCGGACTGGTTTCCGACTTTGATTGCGGCACCATCGCGCTTCAGCAGCTTCGCGTCGAACTCCGGCGGAACCGACGCAGCAAGACGCGCGGTGATGTTCCAGTACTCTTCTGACACGAACGCGTCAATCTCGCGTTCGCGATCGCAGACCAGCTTCAACGCGACCGATTGCACTCGTCCGGCGCTCAGACCACGACGGACTTTGTCCCAGAGGATCGGACTGATCTTGTAGCCAACAAGCCGATCGACTACGCGGCGTGCCTGCTGGGCATCGACCATCTGTTTGTTGATCGACGTCGGGTGCTCGAGCGCGGAAAGAATCCCCCGCTTCGTGATTTCGTTGAACATCAAGCGGCGAATCTTCTTCCGATTGGTCGCACCAAGCTCCTCGGCCAGGTGCCAGCCGATCGCTTCACCCTCGCGGTCAGGGTCGGTGGCGATGTAGATGTCCTCGGATTCCTTGGCGGCGTCCTTGAGGTCCTTCAGAACTTTCTTCCGACTTGCAATGACCTCGTACGACGGCTCGAAGTCCTCGCGAATATCGACGCCCAGTTTGCTCTTGGGCAGATCGCGGACATGGCCCATCGAGGCGATGACCTTGTAGTTCCGTCCCAGATATTTGTTGATGGTTTTCGCCTTCGCCGGCGACTCCACCACGACCAGTGCCTTTGCCATACCTCTTCAAACCTTATCATCGCCGCGGCGAGGAGCGCGCAAATCGTCCGCCGCCAACGGCAGCGACCTGCCCCTGCAGTTCAAGTTCCATCAGCCGCGGCAGCAGCTTCGACGGTAGAGTGGCCGTCTTTTCGACGAGCTCGTCGAGCCGGTACACCTCACCGGGCTCCATCGCCGCCAGTAAGGGGTCTCCACTCAATTGCTTACCGGTATCCGTGCCGCCCACTGCACCTGGCCACCCGAGCTCCTCAAGAATATCGTCCGCTGTCTCGACGACCTTTGCTCCGTCCTTTAAAAGACTGTGGGAACCCCGGTTACGGCCAGTAAGCACGCTGCCGGGAACGGCCATGACGTCGCGCCCCTGCTCCAATGCACATCGGGCAGTTATGAGCGATCCACTCTTCTCCGAGGCTTCGACGACCACAACGGCGAGCGAGATCCCACTGATGATCCGGTTCCTGAGCGGAAAGTTCTCGGGGATGGGCATTCCACCAGGACCAAGTTCACTGACGATAACCCCATTTTTTGCAATCAGTTCGGCCAAGTCTTCGTGCTCTGGCGGATAGATGCGATCGAGTCCTGAACCAAGGACAGCGACGGTCGGCCCGCCCTGGTCCAGACATCCTCGATGGGCGGCCGAATCCACCCCCCGCGCCAGGCCGCTGGTGACGACGACGCCTCGCTCCGCCAGCTCGCCGCCGAGTCTCGCGCCGACATCCAGCGCGTATGAGGTTGCTGCGCGCGAACCAACGACGGCGACGGCAGGTTCAGCCAGCACTTGGATCTCGCCGCGCGTCCACAGCACGGGCGGCGGATCCTCGATACAGTTCAGGAGCGCCGGGTATCGCGCATCAAACCACGCGACGATGCCCATTCCACCCGCGGTACCCGCGGTGAGCGCCACGTCGGTGCGTGACCACGCCTCACGCTCTAAGCGACTCCGCTCGCTGACCGGCACGCGTAGCGCGTCGAGGACGTGCCCGACGGTTGTGAGAGGATCTTGGTGTCGCAGCTCCCGGAACACCGTGCAGGCGCGAAGACGGGAGACTGGCAACATCGACACGGCGACGGCAGTCCGGAGGTCCACAGCTTTTCCCCCTTCGGCGCCGCCGCGCTGACCAGCCGTCCCGCAGGATCGACGAGTCTCGTTGGTAAGCAAAAAGGGTCGGCGCCAGCTACGGCTGCATTGCAGCCGAACGGCCCGACCCATTTGTCCACATTATAGGTGAGCAGTGTCGCCGCTGCAACGCGTCGCGGTTACGAGGCGCGTCGACGGCTTACGGAAAAGGCCAAGAATTCAGTGATCTGGCGTCGATTCCCGCAGCAAAACTCATGGTACGCCCATTGCTCACCCCAGACGAATGCCGCGGTGCGCTGCGAGTGTCGAAACAGCTTGCGGTGCTTGAGGCGGGTGACTATAGTGGTTCGAACACCCATGAAAACGCGAGCTCTGCTTGTTGCTCGAGCCGCCGCTGTTGCTGCACTTCTGCTCTGGGCTGCGCCACCAGCCTTCGCGGACGCGCGTTCGAATGCGAAGGCGCAAGTAGATTTCGGTATCAAGGTTGCGCAAAACGGTCTCTGGAAGGAAGCGACCTATCGCTGGGAAAAAGCCGTCGAAATCGATCCCACCTACGCGGCGGCCTGGAACAATCTCGGGATTGGGTACGAGCACGAAGGACGATTCGAGGAAGCGCGCAAGGCCTACGAGAAGGCCGTCGCGCTCGATCCGAAGAACGTGCTGATTCGTCAGAACTACGATCTGTTCAAAGAGATCAATGACCGCGCGAAGCGTCGCAACGATCGCTAGTCTCGTCCTGCTCACGTTTACGAGCGCGTGCACCAGTTTCTTCGAGGTGCCGATCGAGACGCCCCTCTCGCCCAAGATGGACGTGACGGCGTTTCGCCGCGTGCTGGTTGCCGGCTTCATCAGCGGCGGAACCGACGATGTGGATGCGAACCTCGAGACGGTGCGCCTCCTGCGCAGTCAGTTGCGAACCAAGTCAGGCCTTCGCGTCATTGAAGCGGACGTGCTTCCGCTCGCCGAGCTCGCGGCCGACAAAGCGAAGGTCGCCACGCCCGCGGTCATCGGCGAAACCAACGGCGGTCTGCCCAAAGTTGCGTCGGACGTTCAGACGGCGGCCCCCCCAGGGCCTGCGGCACCGGCCCCTCAGCAGCCTGCTTCGGCAGCGGCGGCGGCACCTGAAAAGATCCGCAATGCAAAGGATCTCGAACGGTACCAATCGATTTTTTCCGATGTCGCGTTCTGGAAGAAGATCGGAGAGGAATACGAGAATCCGCTGATCGTGACCGGGACAATCCTCTTTACTCCGCTTCAGACCGCCGGATTCGTGACTCGCAACGTCGAGCAGTACGACAATCTCGGACGCCGCACCGTGGTGCCGCAGCGCCTGTATATGGAGCGGAAGGGATTCGCGATCGCTCCGAAGTTCATCTTCATTGACGGTCGTACCGGCGCGACGCTGCACACCGAGTCCACGCGCGAAGAGATCCTCTACAACGCCCAGCAGAACACGCCGGCGTTGTCTTCGTACTTCGAGCTCATGGACAAGGTGATCCCGATGTTCCTCGGGACTCTGAGCACGCAGAAGATCCGCGGCACCCGCGTCCTGCTCCGCTAGCACTTCCACGTAACGGCGAACCGGGACGGCCTGAGCCTTGAGCCTTGCGCCCACATGTGGTACCCTAATTCCTTTGTTCAGAACGATAAAGGCCCTTATCTAGGGCCGGCGGAGGGTGGGAACCGTGTTCGCAATCATTCAGGCCGGCGGCCGACAGGTAAAGGTCAATCCAGGGTCCGTCGTCACGCTCGACCGCGTCGACGCCGAGGTCGGCAAGGAAGTGACGTTTGACCAGGTCTTGTTCCTGGAAAAAGACGGCGGCGAAGTGCTGGCGGGCGCCCCATTCGTGGCTAACGCGAAGGTCGTCGGTGTGGTGGATGGCGAGTCGCGTGGACCGAAGATCCGCGTGTTCCGGAAGAAGCGCCGTAAGGGATTCCGGAAGACGCGCGGCCATCGGAGTACTTACACGCGAGTGCGAGTGACCGACATCGTGATCTGAATCGCTCACTCAAGCCGATCAGCATTCAACAGTTTCGGAATTCACAATGGCTCATAAAAAAGGTCAGGGCAGCTCACGCAACGGCCGCGACAGCAATTCGCAGCGCCTCGGCGTCAAGCGGCACGACGGCAACATCGTCACCGGCGGATCGATTCTCGTGCGTCAGCGCGGCCGTCGATTCCGACCCGGTCTGAATGTCGGTCTCGGGAAGGACGACACGTTGTTTGCCAAGATCGACGGCAAGGTGAAGTTCGAGGATCACGGCGCCCGCGGGCGCGTGATCAGCGTCCTCCCCCTAGAGGGATAGGCTCGCCCTTGGCGTGTTCGTAGACGAAGTCGATATCCACGTCACGGCCGGTCACGGCGGCCGGGGCGCCATGGCCTTTCGCCGCGAGAAGTTTGTGCCGCGCGGCGGCCCGAGCGGCGGCGATGGGGGTCCCGGCGGATCGGTCTTCCTCGTCGCCGACGCCAACCTCAACACGCTTCTCAACTATCGTTTTCAGAAAGTCTTCTCTGCCGGCCGTGGCGGACATGGTGAAGGCTCGAACCGAACCGGCAAGAACGGCGAGGACATCGAGCTCCTCGTGCCGACCGGCACCTCCGTCTACGAACGCACAGCGGACGGCGAGCATGTGCTCGTCGCCGATCTCATCGATGACGGCCAGCGGATGCTGATCGCGAAGGGCGGTCTTGGTGGACACGGCAACGCATCGTTTGCAACATCAACCAATCGCGCGCCGCGCAAGACCCAGCCAGGCCTGGCTGGTGAAGAAAAGGATCTTCGACTTCAGCTGAAGCTGCTCGCCGACGTCGGCCTCGTTGGCTTTCCCAATGCCGGCAAGTCGACAATGATTTCGCGCGTCTCGGCCGCGCGCCCCAAGATTGCCGATTATCCGTTCACCACCCTGGTTCCGAATCTGGGGGTCGTCGGCCTTTCTGGCGATCGCTCCTTCGTCGTCGCCGATGTGCCCGGACTGATCGAAGGCGCGCATGCGGGGCACGGCCTCGGACACCGCTTCCTGAGTCACCTCGAACGAACGAAGGTGCTCGTGCACCTGGTCGATGTCTCCTCGGCAAGCGGACGCGATCCGGTGGAAGACTTCGACATCATCACACGCGAGTTGGAGCTGTTTCCGGGTCGCGACAGTTCAGGTGAACGGCTGTCGCAAAAACCGGTGGTCGCCGCGGCCAACAAGATCGATGCGCTCGATGATCCCGATCGGCTCACGCGGCTCCAGGCGCATCTCGACCAGCGCGGCGTTCGGTTGTTTCCGGTGTCCGCCGCGACAGGCGAGGGCGTGGACACACTGCTCGAGGCCGTGTGGCGCGAACTGGCGACGGCGCGTGAACGGACTGCGGCGCCTGCTCATCGCGACTCTGTAACCGAATGAGTGCGCAACCGCGCGTCGGCCTGCTCGGAGGCACCTTCGATCCCATTCATGTGGGCCACCTCGAAACGGCGAGTGCCGCGCGGCGGTCCTTGCAGCTCGATTGGGTTCACGTGCTGACCTCGAACGTACCGCCGCACCGCGCTCACCAACCAGCGGCATCGAGCCACCATCGGTTCGCAATGACGGCACTTGCCGTCAACGGCATCGACGGTCTTCGTGCGAGCGACATCGAACTATCGACGCCTGGTCCGTCGTATACGGCGGACACGCTGACGCGGTTTTCCCGCGCGACGGGCCTCGCTGTGCCGCAGATTTTTTTCATCACGGGCGCCGACGCGTTTGCAGAAATTGAGACGTGGCACAGATATCCCGAAGTGCTCGACCTCGCGAATTTCATCGTCGTCTCGCGTCCCGGCTTTGCGGTACAGGCGTTGGGGCTTCGGCTGCCCACGCTTGCAGGGCGGATGATTGACGTGGATGTGAACCAGCCAACAGCCAGGAGCCAGACGCCAGGAGCTATCAATCACTCGATATTCTTAGTGAATGCAACAACACCCGACGTGTCGTCGTCTGACATTCGACAGCGCTTGCTGACGCGCCAATCGATTGCGGGGCTCGTTCCCGCAACCGTTGAACGGCACATCGCGCAGCATGGTCTCTATGTATAGCAACCCTGAACCATTCACGGCAGATCACTTGCATGACGAAAACTGAAAAGCGGCGCTCCCCTGTTAGTGGCAAGAAGCGTGTCACCGGCGACGTTGGCAAAGCGATTCGCGCAGCGCTCGACAAAAAGGCTTCGGACGTTGTGCTGCTTGACCTGCGCAACACGCCGGCCTTCACCGATTTCTTCGTGCTCTGTTCGGGCCAAAGCACGAGACAGGTCAAAGCGATTGCGGATGCGGTCGAGGAGGCGCTGCGTAGTGCGAAGGTTCGCCCCTCGCACATGGAGGGATACGATCGCGGCGAGTGGGTACTGATGGATTATTTCACGTTTATCGTCCACGTCTTCACACCGCAGACACGCGCCTTCTACTCCCTGGAGCGGCTGTGGGGGGATGCGGAGAGGATTGAGATCTCAGAGGACGCGCCATAATCATTGACTCGTTTCTCGCTGTTCTCCTCGCGCCTGTCTGCGCCGCGTGTAATCACCCTCTCGACCAACCAACGCGCGGCCCGGTCTGTCAATCGTGCTGGCAGGCAATCACAACGTTTACCCCGCCTCTGTGTGATGTCTGTGGCGATCCACGCCAGTCGTGGCGAACGCGCGAGATGGAACCCGACACGTGTCCGCGCTGTCGAGACCGTTCTCATCTGGTCTCACACGGGCGCGCGATTGGTGAGTACGACGGACCCCTGCGAGCGATCATTCACGCGCTGAAGTACGCCGGCCATCGATCGCTCGCGCGTCCACTCGCCGGGCTCATGATCGTCTCCGGCGCACGGGTACTTCACGACGCGGATCTTGTCGTGCCGGTTCCTCTTCATCGTGCGAGGAAACGCGCGCGTGGATTCAACCAGGCGGCCGAAATCGCGAGGCACCTCACAACTCCGACGGTTGATGCGTTGAAGCGCACGCGCGCCACCATGTCTCAAACCGATCTTCCTGCCGAGGCGCGCCAGGCGAACGTCAGGGATGCATTTGCGCTGCGCCGGCGCGTCGATGTCAAGGAACGGGTGGTTGTGGTGGTCGACGATGTGAGCACGACCGGCGCGACGCTCGAGGCATGCGCTCGAGTCCTGTTGGATGCGGGGGCGCGTGAAGTTCGCGCGCTTACGGCCGCGCGAGTAGTTTCTCGACCGCGCTGAGGACGTCTGCCGAGACCTCGTCGCGAGGGCGTTCGCCGTTCAACCGGAGCCATCCTTCGCCGGCCGCCTGGCGGCCATAACTTTCGCGAACCCGGGACAGGAGGGCGAGGTCTCGCTCGTACCGATCGCGTCCCATCGCCTTTCGCTGGACGGCGGTCTCGGGAGCGATATCCAGCAGGATCGTCAGGTCCGCGTCGGGGAGGTAGCTCTGCATATCACGGAGCCAGCCGGGATCGAGCGCCTGCGCCTCGCCATATGCAACGCTCGAGGCGCGATAGCGATCGCAGACGAGCACCGTCCCTTGTTCGAGCCAGTTCACCATCTCCGCGCGCCGTTCATAACGATTGGCCACGTACATCAGCTGCATGACGTCGGGACCGTACTCACGCTGTCCGTGAAGCGCTTTCGAGATTTCCTCACCGATTGCGGTGGTGTAATCGGGAAAGGAAACCAGCCGGCACTCGCGGCCGCGCTGACGCACAAACTCCCGCACGCGTTCCGCCTGCGTTTGTTTGCCGCTCTGATCGAGGCCTTCAAAAGCAATAAGGAGACCGGCCGGCACCCGTCAGATCTCCAGCGCCAGGAGGTCGTCAATCGTTTGGCGCCTTCGAATCACCGACCAGCGAGCGCCCTCGACCAGGACCTCCGCCGGCATCGTGCGGCGATTGTAGTTGGACGCCATCACGGCGCCATATGCGCCGGCGTCGAGCACCGCAAAGAGATCACCCGGCTGTGGACGTTTCAGATGTCGGTCTTTTCCGAGCGTGTCGCTGCTCTCACACAGCGGCCCGACGACATCGGCAACGATGTCGTCCGACGATGAACCACACATCACCGGCTCGATGCGATGAAATGCTCCGTAGAGCATCGGACGCATCAGCTCCGTCATGCCTGCGTCGACGATGACAAACGCCTTTCCGTCGGGCCGATCCTTGACGTCCACGACACGCGACAGGAGAACGCCTGCGGGGCCAACAATGTGGCGACCGGGTTCGAGGATCAACGCGAGACCTGAATCGCGAACAATCGGCAGGACAGCCGCCGCGTAATCTTCAGCTGATGGCACCTGAGCGCCGTCGTACGAGACGCCGAGGCCTCCGCCGATATCGAGATGATCGATCCTGATCCCATCGTCTCTCAATTCTTTCGCCAGCGCGACGATCGTCATCGCCGCGCGCTTGAGCGGATCGAGGTCAGTAATCTGCGAGCCGACGTGCGTGTGGAGGCCGGCGAGCTCCAGTCCTTGCCGATCGGCGAATCGGCGGCAGATTTCGCGGGCGGCGTCGGCGGCAACGCCGAATTTGTTGACTTTCAGGCCGGTGGAGATGTGCGGATGGCTGCGTGCGTCGACGTCGGGATTCACTCGGAGGGCGACGCGCACGCGAGTGCCGCGTTCGCGGGCGAGAGAATCGATCCGCTCGAGCTCTCCCTCCGACTCGGCGTTGATCGTCCTGACGCCCAGATCGATCGCCTGCGCCAGTTCGGCCGGAGTCTTGCCGACGCCAGTGAAAACAATCTGCTCGGGAATGAAGCCGGCGCGCAGCGCCACATCGATCTCGCCGCCCGAATTCGCATCGGCGGCAGCGCCGAGGCTGCGAAGGAGCCGGGCAATCCCGAGCGTCGAGTTTGCCTTCAAGGCATAGTGAATGGCGTGCGGATATCCGCCAAACGCGTCGTCAATGGCGCGATATCGCGCGGCGATGGTTCCGGCGCTGTAAACGTATAGCGGAGTACTTTCAGCATCCGCGAGCTCCGCCAGAGCCACGCCTTCGCACTGAAGCGCGTTGTTGAGGCGATGGAATCCTTCCACGTGTGTTTCATTCTAAGTTCAGTTGGTGAATTAGTGAATTCGTCAATTGGTGGATTGCTGCGCGAGAGCCAACTCACCAACTCACGAATTCGCCCGATTGAGCTCATCCGGCATGAGTGTTTGATATGATTCCCTAGCCGTCGCATGTCTGTTGACTCCCCCGCCGCGCAGCCGGCAACGCCCGACAGCCTTATCGAGCAGTGCTTGAGCGGCGATCAGGTCGCCTGGGACACGATTGTTCGCCAGAACTGGCGGAAGGTGTTCAACGTCGCCTACAAGTTCGTCGGCAAGCACGACGAGGCGGAAGATCTGACGCAAGACATCTTTCTCAAGATCTTCAAGGCGCTCAACACCTTCGATCGGCGCGCGAACTTTCAGACGTGGATTATCAGCATCAGCCGGAACCTGTGCATCGATCACTATCGGAGCGTGCGAAAGGAACGGCAGACGATTGCGCGCGAGGTGGATACCACCGATTTGCAGCCGGCATCACGGGAACGGACGCCCTATGCGCTGGCGGAACATCGGGATCTGCGATCACAATTGAAGCAGGCGCTCGAAACTCTGCCGTCGACACTTCGAACGGCGGTCGTGCTCCGCGACCTGCAGGAATTGTCGTACCAGGAAATCGCCGATCAACTGCAGCTTCCCGAAGGAACGGTGAAGTCGCGCATCAATCGCGGACGCCTCGAGCTGGCGCGCCAGTTGAAGCGGATGCAGGATAAACAACCGCTTGTGCGTCGACGGCGCGGAGCGTCGCCACGGTCGCGGCGAAGATAGTTTATAGGGCTCCTTGAGTCTTGAGCCTCGAGCTTCACATGAGCGGAGTAGTTGAATGAATCTCACAACTGAAAACGCCAACGGTGTCGCGATCGTGCGCATCGGCGAGTCGCGGTTGATGTATCCGCTGCTGTCCGAGTTTTCGAACGCGGTGACGCAGCTCATCGCCGCCGGCGAGCGGAAGGTCGTGGTCGACTTGTCGTCGGTCGGCTACGTCGACAGCGCCACCATCGGCTGCCTGATGGATCTCTACCGCCAGGCAAACGCGGCGGGCGGCACGCTCAAGCTGGCCGGCGTGCAGAAGCGCGTCGAAACGATGTTGACCATGACCGGGGCGCAGAACTTCATAGAAGTCCACCCCGATGAGCCCAGCGCCGTCAAGAGTTTCGGAGCGTAGCGATGCACACTATCAAGATGACGACCGGCACCGAGGTCGTACTCGACGGCGATCTGCTGTCGGTGATTGAAGCGCTCTACACGGAGGTCACCGTCAAACGTGAGCTCGAACACACGTTCGAAGACATGGTCCGCGAAATCCAGCACCTGATCGCGCAGATGAACGACACCGAGCGACGGCAGTACCTCAGCGAAAGCCTCTTTCTCAACACCGTGTCGTACGAAAACGAACGGCTCGGCGCGTACATGAGGAAGCTGAATAAAAAGAAATAGTCCCGCGGTTCCCAGTGTCCCTTAACTACCTCGCCACCCGTTTCACGTGCAGCTGGCCATGGAGCACGATGGTCATGCTCTGCGATGGCCGCATGGTGTGCGGATGTGCCGATCCGTATGCGAAACGGGTACTCGGCGACGTACGTGCCGCAGGCGTCTCGGACATCTGGACAGGTGAACGAATCACAACCATCCGCAAGGAAATCAATGCCGGAGGATCGAAGTTCTGCGGCGACTGCCCGCTGAAGCTGCCGCTCAAAAAAGACGAGGCTCCGCCGCAACGCGACCTGAATGTTGCATCTCTTCCCTCGCGTCTCTACATCGAGTGCACCGCAGCCTGCAATATTTCTTGCGCGCAGGCGTGTTGCGCGCCAGAGACAGGGATTACGCGAACACGCCAGGCCGGCATGCTCGATTTCGACCTGTTCCGGCAGGTGATCGATGAAGCGGGACCGTCGCTTGGCAGGATCGATTTCTTCAATTACGGTGAAGCGTTCCTGCATAAACGGGCGATCGAGATGTGCGAGTACATCAAGTCCAGATTTCCGCACGTCTACCTGTACACCAGCACGAATGGACTGGCGTTCACCGAGGAACAGGCTCGCCGGCTGGTACGCTCGGGGATCGACGAAGTCACCTTCTCGATCGACGGCGCGACGCCGCAGAGTTATGCGAAATACCGACAGCGCGGGGACTTCGAAAAAGCGCTCCGCAATCTGCGAGCTGCCGCCGACGAGAAGCGGAGTGCCGGCCGAGACATCCCATTCATCAACTGGCGCTACATCCTGTTCGTGCACAACGACAGTGACGAGGAGATGAATCGGGCACGTCAGATGGCATCAGCGATCGGCGTCGATCGACTGTGCTGGGAACTGACCGATCATCCGGAAGATCTGTTCTCCCGCCGCTTCCTCCCCGGCACTCCGGCACATGCGGCGATCAGGCATGAAGTCTGGGACGACAACAATCTCGGCAACGCCATCCCGGGAGCCACACCACGGGCGCGGATCGATGTCAGCGGCGCCATTCCCGGCCTCCCCTTCATTGTCCGCGCAGGCCGGCCGCTGACCATCCGCACGACCGTGCGCAATCTCTCAACCAGGCCATTTCCCGCGCGAGCGAGCTACGGACGCCGGCTCGTGCGTGTCGGCGCTCAGCTCTGCGGGCGTGATGGGTCGCTGGTCAATCGCGATTACGAACGTGCCTGGCTGCCAGAGACGCTATCACCGTCCGAGAGCGTGAACGTGCCGATGACGCTCACCGCGCCGCAGCAGAAAGGCCGCTATAACCTCAAATTCGATCTGGTCAGTGAGGGGATTGACTGGTTCGAGGCCTGCGGATCGCAGACGACGACGAAGGGACTCTTGGTGATCTAGGCGCGGTCGGCGCCCGACGATCTCGAGAGAGTCGGGTGGTAGGGCGGGGTCTTTAGACCCCGCCTCGCCAGCTAATTCGCCAACTCTGCGGCGCGGGTTGCCGGTGCCGTGACGGGCACACCCACCATGCCTTCCGACGGCACGTCCACGAGACGCCACGCATCCGTCTCTTCGAGAATCCGGGCAGCAAACGCGGTGTGCAGCGCGTGGCCGCCACGATGAGCGACCAGGTGGCCGACGACCGGATACCCGACCAGCGAGAGGTCGCCGATCACATCGAGGATCTTGTGGCGAACGAACTCGTCCTCGAAGCGAAGCGCGTTATTGAGGACACCGGTGTCGCCGAGCACGATTGCGTTGTCGAGCGATCCGCCCAACGCCAGGCCGCGCTGGCGCAACATCTCGACTTCCTTCAGGAAGCCGAACGTGCGTGCCGGCGCAATATCCTCGATGAAGCTCTCTTCCGTAATGCGCATCGTCCGCGACTGGTGACGCAGAAGCGGATGGTCGAAGCTGATGCTGTAGGTCACCTTGAAGTGATCCGACGGGTACAGCGCAATCCGTTTATCTCCTTGCGCCAGCGAAATGGGCCGGAGCACTTTGAGATAGCGCCGCGGGGCTTGGAGACGCTTCACGCCTGCCTCGTGCAGGAGGTAGACGAACGGCGCCGCACTGCCGTCCATGATCGGCACTTCGGGACTGTTCAATTCGACAATCGCGTTGTCGATGCCGAGTGCCGTCAATGCCGCGAGCAGGTGCTCGACGGTCTCGACCGACACCGCTTCCCTCGTGAGGCCGGTCTGGTACTGAATACCTCCCAGATGCGTCACGATCGCAGGAATCTCGAGGCCGCCCAAATCGGACCGCTGGAATCGGATGCCCGAATCCGCCGGCGAGGGCTTCAACGAGAGGGTCACTTTGTTGCCGGAATGAAGACCGATTCCGGTACAAGACACAGGTCGACGAAGGGTACGCTGGGCGCTCATGACCTCTCAGATGACCGCTGGGACAGCCGCCCGGAACTCAGCAAGCCCCCTGCCACCGCTCCCCTAATGCAGAGTTGAACTAACAACTTATTTGTTATCAGATATTTACAGCAAAATTTCGGCTGATTAGCCGATGCCGAAACGGCGTGATGTGGCCAGGCAACCACAACTCTGTCAGTCGAAAGTGTGGCTGTATTACCACAGCGGGTCCGGCCCGAGGACGCGTTCACAGTCACCTCCCGGAGCGAGGCACGCCGCGCGCCCTAGATTGGCCCATCACGCGCGGCGCAACGACCGTTCTACGACATCTGGAGCGGCTCCAGAGTCGCCCTGCGGGGCGTGAAGGATGTCAGCGAGAAAACGCCCCGTAAAGGATTCTCGGCTCCTGGCGACTTCCTCAGGAGTCCCACGGGCGACAATTCTCCCGCCCCCCTGGCCCCCCTCCGGTCCAAGGTCAATTACATAATCGGCGGATTTGATGACGTCGAGGTTGTGTTCGATGATTACAACCGTGTTGCCCTGATCGACAAGCTTGTTCAGCACGTCGAGCAGCTTGTGGGTGTCCTCAAAATGAAGACCCGTCGTGGGTTCGTCAAGAATGTAGAGCGTCCGGCCCGTACCGCGACGTGACAGTTCCTTCGCCAGTTTCACCCGCTGCGCTTCACCACCACTCAACGTCGTCGCCGATTGTCCTAACTCGATATAACCAAGTCCGACGTCCTGAAGCGTTCGCAGCTTATTCGCAATCGGCGGGAAGTTCTCGAGCAGCGGCAGCGCCTGATCGACCGTCAGGTCGAGCACGTCAGCGATCGATTTGCCGCGGTATCGGATTTCGAGCGTCTCGCGATTGTATCGGCGGCCTTTGCACTGTTCGCAGGTCACGTAGACGTTTGGGAGAAAGTGCATCTCGATGGCGATGACGCCGTCGCCCTGACACGCCTCGCAACGGCCCCCTTTGACGTTGAACGAGAACCGGCCCGGCCGGAATCCACGAGCCTTCGCGTCAGGCAGCATCGCGAACAGCTCGCGAATGAACGTGAAGAGCCCGGTATAGGTCGACGGGTTGGAACGCGGCGTTCGTCCAATCGGCGACTGATCGATCTGAATCACCTTGTCGAGCTGATCGATCCCTTCGATCGACGTGTGAGCGCCCGGTTCATCCGCCGCCCGATAGAGCGCTCTCGCGAGACTCTTATAAAGAATGTCGTTGATCAGCGTGGACTTGCCCGAGCCGCTTACGCCGGTGACCGTCGTCAATACCCCGAGCGGAAGGGACACGTCGATGTCCTTCAGGTTGTTCGCCCGGGCACCCTTGATCACGATGTGCCCGCGGGTTGTCGGCCGCCGCGCTCCGGGAGTCTTGATCGTGCGTTCGCCGCGCAGGTATGCGCCGGTCAGCGATCCATGACCGTTGCGCAGCATCTCTGCGGGCGTGCCCTGGTAGATGACGTTGCCGCCATGTTCACCGGCACCGAGCCCGAGATCGATGACATAGTCGGCGGTGCGAATCGTCTCTTCATCGTGTTCGACGACGACAACGGTGTTGCCCAGATCGCGCAGCCGGGCGAGCGTCGAGAGGAGCGCGCGGTTGTCCCGCTGGTGCAGGCCGATTGACGGCTCATCGAGGACATACAAGACGCCCGTGAGATTCGATCCAATCTGAGTGGCGAGGCGAATTCGTTGTCCCTCACCACCGGACAACGTGGCCGCGCTCCGTCCCAGTGTCAAATAACCGACCCCGACGTCGTTCAGGAAGTGCAGGCGGTCGCGAATCTCGCGAAGGATACGGGTCGCAATCAGCGCCTCGCGATCCGTGAGCTCCTGTTCGTCGAAGACGCGAACCGCTTCAGACACCGGCAGGTTCACATACTCAGAGATGGTGCGGCCTTTGACGCGCACGGCGCGGCTTTGGGCTTTGAGCCGTTCTCCCCCGCACGCCGGGCAGGGCCGGAGCGCCCGGTACGGCTCCAGATTCTCCTGGTCGAGCCAGGTTCCTTCCTCGTAGCGCCGCCGGAGATTGGGAACCAGTCCTTCGAATCCGGCCCCGAACGGGTCTTTGTTCTCACGGTCTTTCGATTTCTTTCGCGCTCCGTCGGTCTCCGCCCGCCGTGCCGCTCCAGGTGCGCCAAACAACAGGACGTCGCGCAGTTTCTTTGACAGCCGGCGAAACGGCAACGCGAGATCGATTCCGAAGGTCCGGCTCAACGAGGTGAGCGCTTCGCGCACGAGCTTCCGATCGCCTTTGGCCCACGGCGCAATTGCGCCATCAAGCAGCGACAGGGACTCGTCGGGAATCAAACGAGCCGGATCGAAATCGTAGACGGCGCCAAGTCCCTGACACTCAGGGCAGGCTCCATGCGGCGAATTGAACGAGAACGCACGCGGCGTCATTTCCGGCATGCTGACGCCACAGTACGTGCAGGCGAGACGGCGCGAGAACAACCGATCACCACCGTCGAGCGTATTGATGATGACGATATCGTCGGCGAGATTCAGCGCGATCTCGACTGATTCGGTCACGCGACGTTCGATGCCGGGTTTCAACACCAGCCGATCCACGACGACATCGATCGTGTGATTGCGACGGCGATCGAGCTTGATGTCTTCGTCGAGGGACCGCGGCTGACCGTCGACCCGCACTTTCGTGAACCCACGCGTGCGAAGAGCCGCGAGCTCCTTCTTGAACTCACCCTTTCGTCCGCGGACGATCGGCGCCAACACGTTGATGCGCTCGTCGTTGGGCGACAACATCACCATGTCGATGATCCGCTCGAGCGACTGCGACGCAATCGCGCGGCCGCACAAGTGGCAATGCGGAACACCGATGTTTGCGAACAGGAGGCGGAGATAGTCGTAAATCTCCGTCACGGTTCCGACGGTGGAGCGCGGATTGGACCCGGTCGTTTTCTGCTCGATGGCGATAGCTGGCGAGAGCCCCTCGATCAAATCGACATCGGGCTTCTCCATCTGCTCGAGAAACTGGCGCGCGTACGATGACAGCGACTCGACGTAGCGCCGCTGTCCCTCGGCGTAAATCGTGTCAAAGGCGAGCGAGGACTTTCCCGATCCGGAGAGCCCGGTGATCACGACGAGCTGGTCGCGCGGGAGGTCGACGTCGATATTCTTGAGGTTGTGTACGCGAGCGCCGCGTACCGCAATCCAATCGTGGGCCATACTTACTGTTCGGAATTTCCGCGGAAACCCAAACAGCAATTTTAGCACGCGCGCGCCTTACGAGCGTTCCCTCAGGCGGCTCTTCCGGTAGCCGTAGAGAAAATAGAAAACCAGGCCGAGCGCGAGCCAAATCGCGAACCGTTCCCACGCCTGGCGGGGCAGACCGATCATGATGAAAAGGCAACCGGCGGTCGACAGCAGTGACACGACCCAGACCATCGGCACGCGGAACGGTCGCGGCCGGGATGGGTCGGTGTAGCGCAGGACCAGAACGCCGATGCTGACGAGAATGAATGCCGACAGCGTCCCGATATTGGTCAGATCGTAGGTTTCGCCCGCGTCACCGATGAGTGACCATGCGGCGACGAAGATCCCGGTCAACAGCGTCGTCGCAAATGGAATCTTCGTTCGCGGATGGACCTTCGCTGCCCACTGCGGCAGCAGCCCGTCGCGCGCCATCGCAAAGAAGATGCGCGGCTGTCCGTACTGAAACACCAGCAGCACGGCCGACATCGACACCGCGGCGCCGAGCGCGACGATCCATCCAACTGCGTTGAACCCGGCAAGCTGCAGCGCCCGCGCAAGCGGATCGGCAACGCCAAGCTCGGTGTACGGCACCATCCCGGTCAGCACGAATCCAACCACCACGTAGATGACCGTGCAGATCGCGAGGCCACCAAGAATCCCGATCGGGAGGTTGCGTTGCGGATTGATCGTTTCTTCCGCGGCGGTCGAAATCGCATCGAACCCGATGTAGGCAAAGAAGACGATCGCCGCCCCCTGGTGAATGCCAGTGAAGCCGTTTGGCGCAAACGGATGGTAGTTCTCGCCGCGGAGGTGCGTGGCACCAACGGCGATGAATAGACCGAGGGCAAGAAGTTTGATCACGACCATGACGTTGTTGGCCCTCACGCTCTCCTTCGCCCCCTGAAGCAGCAGGACGGTGATGAGCATGACGATCGCGAACGCCGGCACGTGAACGACGATCGGAATACTGCCGATGTGAGGCGCCGTCTGGAGAAGGCCGTGAATGCCGGGATCGGCACTGAGGAGCGCTGTCCGATATCCGGTCGTCAGCCACGGCGGGAGATCGATGAATCCTTTGAGCAGCGTGTTGAAGTAGTCGCCCCAGGAAATCGCCACCGCCACGTTCCCAACGGCGTATTCGAGAATGAGATCCCAGCCGATGATCCATGCGACGAGTTCCCCCAGCGTCGCGTACGAATACGCGTAGGCGCTGCCGGCTTGCGGAATCATCGATGCCAGTTCCGCGTAGCACAGCGCCGCGAGCGCACACGCAGCGCCAAGCAGAACAAATGAAAACACGAGCGCCGGTCCGGCGCCGTAACGGATGACCGCGCCAGTAGGTCCGACTTGTCCCGCCGCCGCAGTGCCAATCGCGCCGAATATTCCGGCGCCAATCACCGCGCCGATCGCCAGCATCACGAGATCGCCCCCGCCAAGCACCCGCTTCAGCGCATGCGTGTCGTCAGGGAGCAACTCCGAAATAGGCTTTCGCCGGAACAGTTGACTCATGCCGTCACGCTACTGAAGAAGTTGCGGATGAACACGGATGCCAAGCCACGGATGAACGCGAATGAACACGGATCGGATCCCGGACCACGGACCCTGAACAGGGACTTATTCGGCAGAGTCAAAGGGATAGGAAGCGTATCCGCGGGCGCACGCAGAATCAAGCAGGACGCCGTGCCACGGGGCTGCGGGCGAAGCGATACACAGTGTCGCTCGATGCGAGTACGAATCCGCCGTCTGGATGAAACGCCAGACCGATGAGCGATCCGCCAGACATGACTTCCTCGGCCTCAGACGGACGATCGAGCGGAAGTCGAAACAGTCCGCTGGCCCCGGCGATGGCGTCGACGACATAGAGGTCGCCGTGTGCGTCGAAAGCAAGTCCCTGCGGCCGACCAAACCCGTCATGGAACACGTCAACCGCGCCATCGGGTGACACACGGTACACACAGTCGCGCGCGGCCAGCGTCGGCGCGGTAACGTAGAGCCACCCGTCGGGTCCAAAGGCGAGGTGAAAAGCCGCAACGCTCGCCGGGATGCTTGCAAACATCGTCGCGTGTCCGTTGCGCACGCGCAGGATCGATCCTGATCGATCGCCGACAAACAGCGTTCCGTCCGCGGCAAACGCGATCCCGCACGCCACTCCGAGCTCACTCGCCACCATCGTCGCTTTTCCAGCCGCATCGACTCTGTGCACGCTGCCATCGAACCGGCTGGACACGTGCAACACGCCGTCGGGACTGAAGGCCAGCGATGTCGGATTCGCCAGATCGGCGACAAACGGCTCCCGCGAACCATCGGGCCGGACGACGAACACGGCGACGGGCCCTTGCTGCCCCCGAGATCCGCTGAAGGTGACGTAGACGTTCCCTTCGCCGTCGATCGCCGGGCTGTCGACCTGATGAAGACCGGTCGCCAGCGGTACCCCGACCTCAACGTAGGCCGTCTCGCCGGCGAACTCATCGATGCGGACGGCCGTGTGCCCCCCATCGAGTCCGGACGGCACAATGGCGGTCAATTCCGTGGAGGACGCCGCCGTCAATCGAGCGGACAGTCCTCCGATCGTTACGCGCGGCAGCGCTGGGTCGATGGGCAGGTCGCTACCTTTGATCGTGAGACGACCGCCCTCCACGGCCCAGAGTGGATGGACCGCGGAAATGCGGGACGAACTGACAGAGGTCATTAAGTGGCGTTCAGCGGAAAGATACCGGCAGCGGGGACGCCGTCCGAACGAACGGGAACTCAGGTCTCGTCGAGTTCCATATTCCAGTAGAAGTAATCGCGCCAGCTGTCCGGAGCATTCCTGAGGCCGACGGTTATCCGGATCGCCGGCGCTCGTTCAGGACGTTTTGGCACGCGTATCAGGTGCATGCCGGCCTCGGCCGGCGTACGCCCGCCTTTCCTGCGATTGCAGCTGATACAGCATGTCACGATGTTTTCCCAGTCTTTACGGCCGCCCTGGGCGACCGGTACGACATGATCGAAAGTAAGCTCCGACGTGGGGAACACCTCGCCGCAGTACTGGCACGAGTGGTCGTCGCGAGCGTAGATATTCGCCCTGGAAAATGGTACGTAATCAATGTTGCGCTTAATCTTGATGTAGCGCAGCAGGCGAATGACCGACGGGAGCTTGAAACTGAAGGAAACCGACCGCACTTCGCGGTCGTACACAGAAATGACCTCGACCTTCCCCTGGCACCAGAGCGTCATTGCCTTCTGCCAGTGGACGACTTTCAGCGGCTCGTACGTGGCGTTAAGGAGGAGCGTCTGCTCCATAAACCTGAGGTCATTCTGCCCGATGAGGGGCTGTCTGTCAAGACACTTCGGCTCGTAAAAGGATTGTTTGCAACGCTTTAGCCACAAAGGCCGCGCCAAAATGACAACCCGCGGCCTCAGGACGAGGCCCTGGCCGGCCAAAAAGTGTCAGGGCGAGTCTACAGTGTCGAACCGATACACCGGGACAGGGACATGCGCCGTTTCTTGATCGTTCTCCTCGCGGCCGGCAGCACGGGATGTGCCACTAGTGGTGCGGTTCCCCAGCCCTTCCCGACTCCAAACGCATCATCAGTCCCAACACCCGCTGAGCCAGCACTGGAGGCGACGGGCCCGCCGGCACTTGTCCGCGGCGACGGCTACGAAATCTCCGGCGCCGCTTTGTCACTTCGCGGCGTCCCGTATCGAAATGGCGGAAGCGATCCCACCGGGTTCGATTGCAGCGGGTTCGTCTGGTATGTGTTCGATCGACACGGGCTGCAAGTGCCGCGCACCGTCTCGGAACAGTTTCAGGCAGGAGCCGAGGTGGACCCGCGCGATCTCCGCGCCGGCGATCTCGTCTTCTTCGACACGCTCCATAACGGTGTGCGACAACTCGCAACACATGTAGGGATTGTGATCGGCGGGGATGAATTCGTACATGCGCCGAGCACGGCTGGCGAAGTACGAGTCGAAAGGCTGGCGTCGACGTACTGGTCGCCGCGCTTTGTCGGAGCACGGCGAGTCACTCACTGATCACGCAGCTCTGTGCTGTCCTTTTCTCGTCAGTCGCCGCGCGCTTGCGTCCGTGAAATGCCGTATGTGCAGATCGTCTTCGGTGTAGACGATCGGCTGCGTTTGCGGCTTGAGGCGCTCGACTTTGATCAGCGGATCGGCCGGCGGCATGTCGACCGGCTCCATGTAGCGTTGCGGGAATGACGGGAAGTTCTTGAATGTCGTCGCCACCACACCGCCATAGCGCGCCGTCAAGGCGTTGAAGTCGTGGCGCAAGAAATCGAAGAGGTCAGGATTCGCCCCTGACTTCACGTATCGATCGACCATCTCCGCGACATCTTCGTAGAAGTGCGGTCCATGCGAGCGCGGCGAGTCCGTTCCGTCGGAGCGCGAGACGCGGCGGATACCTGATTCGTCGGGATCGATGTGATAGAGCTCGTGCACGATGGTGTCGAGTTTCGCAAGCCATCCAGGCGCGTCGCTCGCATAGAGATCGGATTTGCGTGAACGCTGGAGCGACTGATCGCAGAATCGCGGCAGCACGAAAGAGATGAGGTACTTCACGCGCGTCCCGCCAATCCGCACCTGCGGTGACTTGGTGACGAACCATTCAGAACGCCTCGTCATTTGTCCCGTGCTGCGATCGCGCCAGAAGTAATACCCGGGCTCGCTTTCGGGGAGCGTCAGGCAGTGGCAGGTCGCGAATGCTCCTTCAGCATCGGATCGACCGAATCGGCCGAAGACGATCACTTCCCTGAGATCGATGAAGGAAAGGCGCGGCGTACGCACGACAATGTCGTGCATCAGCAGAGCGATGCGCTCGGTGTAGTTGATCATCGACACACGTCCGCCGAAGACGCGGGTGTCTACGGCGACGCCCTTGCCGCTTCAGGGGGAGCTATTGATGCTGAAACGTCCGCCGACTATAAAAGGTTTCGGCCACGTCGTCAAGGTGAACAAGGCGGGTTTTAATGGCCGAGGTGCATGGATTTACAGGGTTTTTTTACGATCCACCGGGCGGCTTGCTTCCGGGAGCTTTCGGAACCGGCGTCGGTTGACCCGGTAACACGTCGGCCGGGGTTGATGTGACTGGCAAGTCTGGAAGGGGCTGAAGATCCGGCATCGACGTGCCGGGCGGCGGAACCACAGGTCCGGCAACAACCGGTGGAGGCGTCACAGCACCCATGCGTCGCATCACCATCTTCTGACGGCGAAGCAGTCGCGCGCTTGGGTGCGCGGGACTAAGGATGTGCGGATTGGTGATCGCGGCAGCCAGTAGCGCCGACTCCGAAGCCGATAGATCGGTCGCTGACCTGTGGAAGTATGTGCGTGCGGCCGCCTCCGCGCCGTAAATGCCGTCTCCCCATTCGATCAGATTGAGATACAACTCGAGGATCCGCTGCTTCGAAAGCTCGGCTTCGAGTCGGCGCGCGATGAGGAACTCACGCACTTTACGCACCGGATTCTTCGAGGGTGACAGATAGAGGTTTTTTGCCAGCTGCTGGGTAATGGTGCTACCGCCGCGCGCGAATTCCATGCGCTCGATGTTGACTTCCATCGATTCCTTCAACTCGTCGAAGTCGATCCCTTCGTGCGTCCAGAAACGGCTGTCTTCGGTGACCAGCACCGCGCGCTTCAGGTTCGGTGAAATGCGCGCGTAGTCGACCCATTTCTGGATACGCTTCGCCTGCTGACCGCGGGCGTGCGCTTCACGCGCCCGAAGATCGATGAACGCGGTGGTCTGCGGGTTCGACGTCCGGAGTGAACGAACATCCGGTAACGTGATGTAGATGAATGCGGCCGCGCCTACGGCAATCGCGCAGATTACCAGCAGCGCGCGACGGATCTTTCGCATGGGCAACTCGCCGCTAGACTGTCGCGACGAAACGCGCGAGCTCCGCGCGAATCTGCTCTCGCGCCTCGGGCGTCGCCGGCGCGAGAGGCGGACGCGGATTGCCCCCTTTATATCCGGCGAGATCGAGGGCGGCTTTCAGTCCAGGCACGCCAAAGCCCGACGTCACCAGTCGAGCGAGTGGTGCCATTTCTTTTTGAAGCTGGCGCGCTTCAGCATGCTGCCCCTTCTGCACCGCGTTGAGCAGCCGCAGGCAGATCTCTGGCGCAACCGCCGCCACCGCGAGGATTCCGCCGACCGCGCCGAGGCAGAGATCCGAATAGAAAACGGTGCCCGTGCCCGCGAGCATCGCAAAGGAGGACGGCACGACGTCAGCAAACTGCGCGAAGAGCGCCGCATCAGTGCCTGACTCCTTCATCCCGATAATGTTTTTGTGCTCGGCAAGCCTCGCCACGCTGTCGGGCGAGAATGCCACGCCCGTCGCTGCCGGGAAACTGTAGAGCAGCACCGGAATCGGTGAGGCATCCGCAACGGCAGTGTAGTGTCGAATGAGAAGCGGCGGCGTACACTGTGGTTTGAAGAATGACGGCGTACGCACGAGCGCCGCATCGGCACCCAGCGATGCGGCGCGCTTTGTCGCCGCGATCGTCGCCCGCGTCGATTCGCGACCAGTACCCGCAATGAGGACACGATCGCGAGGGACTTTGTCTCGAACCGCGGCGACGACCTGGTCGGACTCATCGTCATCGAGCAAGCCCGACTCGCCATTCGTTCCGAGCGCGACGATTCCGCCAAGACCGGCGTCCATCCATTTGTCGACGTTGAAGGCAATGGCTGTGGTATCGACCTCACCCATGTGGTCGAAAGGTGTCGGCATTGGCGGAAACACAGAGGCGAAACGCATTCGAAGTGGAGCGTACCACAAAAGAAAAACCGGAAGCGGGCAGTGCCCGCTTCCGGTTTGGTCCCCTCCGGACCGTAAGTGGGAACGCGGCCGGCCGAAGCCGGCTCGCGTTCTAGTGAACCCGAGGACCCCAGACGGACTTGGCCCGTCTCCAGTCTTCATCGAGAATCGTCCACAGCGTCTGGTCGAGATACTCGCCATTGCGCAGGAACGATTTCCGCAGGACGCCTTCCTGCAGTGCCCCAACCTTTCGGAGCGCGCCGTTGCCGCGACCGTTCGCGACCGCAGCACGCGCCTCGAGGCGGTGCGTCCCGATAGTATCGAACGCGAAGTCCACAACCATCTTCGCGCCGTCGATGAAAGCTCCGCTGCCCCAGAACGCCGACCCGATGGCGAAGCCCCACTCGGCGGTACCAAATCCCGGCTCGAGCTGCCGGACCTGGAAGATGCCGATGGCGGTGTCCATGCCGTGCGGCACCACACCGAAGCAAACGTAGTTACCTGCTGCGCGCTCACGATGGGTCCACGCGATGAAGCGCTCGAACCCTTCTACCGTCGTCGGCGGCGGCGAGATGAAGCGCGCGACTTCTTCCGTCGCGAGCATCGCCAGGAGCGACGGTGCGTCCGAGAGCCGCAGCTCCCGCAGCGTCACCATCGAGCCTGTCAGAACCGGCAGCGCCTGGCGCCAGTTCGTTTCCGTCGTCGTCGCACGTGCCGCATTAATTACTGCGTTAACGTCCATAACACCCTCGGCGTCTCGGAATGGCATCTTTTCCATTAGAGTACCCCTCCGATCCCGCCTGGAACGGTAGTGGTCGTTGTAGTTGATGAGGACGAGACCGGTTCCAGCGTGCCCGGTCCAAACAGGTTGTCGTACACCGACTCGTCGTAGTTGACGGGCGGTGTCATTGGATCGTCGAAGAGCGGATCGTCGGAGCCCGAAGTTCCCCACGTGACGTTGTCCTCGTCCGCCGCTGTGCCCCAGGCGCCAGCCAACATGTCGCCGCTTGTGCCCCAGACCACATTCAGGAGGGCGGCCGTGCCCCACACGATGTTGTCTTCCTCGGCTGAAGCGGTGCCCCAGACCGTGTTGGCGCAGTTCGCGCCACCGCAGGCGGTGCCCCACACAATGTTGTCTTCGTCGCCGGCCAGCGTGCCCCAGACGATGTTGTCTTCATCAAGTGCGGCGAACGTGCCCCACACGATGTTGTCTTCCTCGGCTGAAGCGGTGCCCCAGACGATGTTGTCTTCCAAGTCCAGCAAGGACCACGTCTGGCTGTTGCAGTTGTTCTTGCACAGCGTGCCCCAGACGATGTTGGCGCCCGTCACGGTCCTGGAGGCTCCCCAGGTCACGCCCAGCTTCCACGCATTCGCGTTCGGCTTGATGACGCCCTGGGTGATGCGATGGTTGCCCCAGTTGAGCGACTGGCTCCACTCGCTCGGATGCGGATAGGCTTGTCCGGGCTGGGCCGTCTTGAAGAAGCGCGCGAGGTCGACTGCACCCTTCGTATTCAGGAAGCCCGCGCCTTGCGTCAGGTAGTCGTATCCCGGATACACCTGCGCGGTGTACTCGAGAATCGCCTTAACAAGGTTCGGCGTCAGCGACGGGTTCGCCTGAAGCATCAGCGCGACGCTGCCGGCCACGACCGGTGACGCCATGCTCGTGCCGCTCAGGCTGAAGTACGGCTGCGTGCCGCCCAGAATCCCACCGAGGAGGGCCGTCGGCTTGGTCAAGTACATCAGGCCGCCCGGATCGCTCAGTGAAACGACGCCGACGCCAGGCGCGACAAGATCCGGCTTGGCTTCGTAATCGTAGGCGGAGGGACCGCGTGAGCTGAACCCGGCCATCACGTCATCAGTGCGTACGACCGTGCCTTCGTGGCTGTACGCCCCAACCGTGATAACCCAGGGCGCATTGCCCGGCGCGCCGATCGCGCCGTACTGTGTCTGCCCCAGACTGTTCCTGCCCAGATTCCCCGCCGCCGTCACAACGACGAGTCCCGCGTCGACCGCGCGCTTGGCAGCGAGCGTCAGCGGGTCCGTCTTGTACGATTCGGTGACCGCAGCGCCGACTGAGAGGTTGACAACGCGGATGTTGAACGCCGACTTGTTCGAAACGGCCCAGTCGAGCGCCGCGATCACGTTGCTGATGACGCCACGGCCGTTCTGGTCCAAGACCTTCAGGCTGAGGAGATGCGCATCAGGCGCGATGCCGGCGCGAACGCCCAGAGAATCGTAGCCGTTGCCGGCAATGATTCCCGCCACGTGCGTGCCGTGGCCGTTGTCGTCGTACGGCGACGTGCGCCCGTTGACGAAGTCGACGAACGCGGCAACCCGCTGTCCGTTCTTCGTCTTCACGAGCCAGGACGAGCCCTGGTAAGTCAGGTCGTCGTGCCACGTCGTGATCCCAGAGTCGATGACCGCCACGCCAATGCCGGCGCCGCGGTAACCGTACGTCTGCTGCACGGCGCGGGCACCGACCGTAACCGCCACGCGGTTCATTTCACCCGCGGTTGGACGGTCATAGACGATGCGATCCACGCCTGGATAGTCGGCAAGTTTCTTCAGTTGACCCTTGGGCAACTGAACGACTTTGCCGTTGATGATATTCAAGCTGCGACCCAGTATCCCGCCGAGCCTTGTCGCCTCGACGTCCACGCTCCAACCTGGCTTCAGGAGGACGATGACCTGTACCAACCCGTCGCCTTTGCCTTTGGAGGCGAGCTCTTTGATTACTTTGTCCAGCTTGGGAGTCTTCCCGCCGGGGTCGGCGTTCGCAGGCGCCGCTCCCGACAAGGCGCAGACCAGCATTGCTGCCAGCCCCCCTCGAAATACCGAACACCATCGCGCCACTGACATACCTTTCGAAAAAGTCCTAGCCGACAGATCGAGTGCACTTACGGCAGAGCAAGGGGAGGGCCAGCCCAAGCATGACTGGCAGTCAATGGCATTAAACTATTGATTGATATTGGGTTATTCGTGTATCTGAGTTCGTGGTTCACAGCTGAAGCATCGTTCCAGCCATGAAACAATGCTCCGTTACGAGACATCGAAACGCGTTAAGTGTGTCTGACCAAAAAAAACTAATGGAAATGGCTGCAATTCCGGTGTTCCGCACTGAGACAGGTGTGTTCCAAAATTGAATCTGTAAGTTATTGGATTTTAAGTGTTTACTGCCCTGGTCTCGCTGGCGGCAGTCACACCGGTTGAAACCAGGTGTAAGCAGAGGACGGACATTACGATTCCGGCGGCTGGAGCCAGCAGCCAGGGTGCTTCGGAAAGAATCCCGGCCTCTGCCGCTTCATGGAGCATAACCCCCCAACTGGGCGTCGGTTCCGCGAAACCGAAACCGACGTACGAAAGGGTCGCCTCCGCCAGGATGAACATTGGAAGCAGGAGGGTCCCCTGGACCGTCAGGAACCCTCTGGCGGCGGGGAGCAGATGGCGAAGCAGAATCCGCAACCAACCGGCGCCCATCGCGTGTGCAGCTTCTGCGTACTCCTTCTTTCTCTCGAGCGCGATCACCGCGCGGACGCCCCGCGCCGGGAACGGCCATCCGGCAACGCCGAGGATCACCGTCATCGTCCAGAACACCTCTGTCGCAGACAGGACCAGGGGCATTGTCGCGCGCAGAACGATAACGACGTAAATGATCGGCAGGACGAGGACGAAATCGGCCACGCGCATAAGGGCAGCGTCACACTTTCCGCCAACAAATCCCGCAACCGACCCGATCACCGCGCCAAGGATTAGCGCCAGCGCTGCAGCAACGACCGAAACACCCAAGGACATCTGCGCGCCGCGCAGCATCCGCGCGAAGACATCACGGCCGAGCGCGTCAGCGCCAAGGAGCAGCCACGGACCGTCCTCGGAGGTCGTGACAAGGCGTCCTTGCGTGAACCACTCGAGCGGAACTGGCCGCGATCGATCTTGGCCAAATCTGTGCTCCAGCCGATCGACGACCCGGAGAGGATAGATGAAGGGTCGATGCAGCTGACCGGAGTCGTCGAGCACGCGCGGGAGCATCGGCGGCGCAAACGCCAGATCCGGAAACTGCCTTGCCGGATCGTGCGGCGCGATGAATCGAGCAGCAGCGGTTACGATCACCACCGTCGACAGTCCAACGAGTCCGGCGCGCGTGGTCCACGCGATCACACCACATCCTCCACACGCGGGTCGACCGCTGCCAGTGCGAGATCAGATAAAAGGATGCCGAACGCGAGCCCGCACGACCCTGCTGCCGCACAGCCCGCGACGAGATAGAGATCGCGCGACTGGAGCGCCTGGTACATCAGATCACCAAGACCCCTCCACGCCATCACGATCTCGACGACAAAGGATCCACTGAGCGCGGTGCCGATCATGATTCCGTAGATCGCCAGCACGGTCTTCAGCGCCAGACGGAATGCGTGGCGCCAGACGACCCGCTGGCGCGGCACGCCGCGAGCGAACGCGGCGACGATGCACGGCTCGGTCAACGACTCGCGAATGGCCCGTGACTGCAATCGCTCGAGTGCTGCGGCCATCGGTAACGCGAGAGCGAGTGTCGGAAGGAAGAGGTACCGTCCAACCGTCAAGATGGATTCAAGCGTGCCGGCGTCGGCGGAAACGCTTGGCAATCCTCCGGCCGGAAACCATCCGGTGCGCGCGGCGATGAGGAGGAGAACCAGCGACGTGACGAGCGATGGAAGCGACAGCACCGCGATCGATGCGAGTCGCACGGCGGACGTCAACACGCCGCCTGGCCGGCTTCCGGTCAAGACGCCAAGCGGTATGCCGACGAGTGTTGCCAGCGCCAGGGCCGAGAAGCCAAGTAACGCCGTTCTGCCCGCGCGCTCCCGAATCAGCGCGGCGACCGGCCGCCGAAACCTGAGTGACTCTCCGAAATCGAATCGGAGGCTTCGCCCCAGCCAGTCCATGTATTGCTCGAAGAGTGGCTTGTCCAAACCGAGACGGTGCCGCTCCGCCGCGAGAATCACGCGATCGGCAGCGAAGACATCATCCGAGGGTGCAAGCCGTGCGAGCAGCAGCGATGCTGACGAGACGGCAAAGATCAGGAGGAGAGCGAAACCGACGCGGCGAAAGAAATAGCGCCGAAAACCATTACGCACGTGGCGCCTCAGTGGCGAGCCGCGAGGGAGTCTGCACTCCAGAGTAGCTGTGGAATCTGAGGCGCCGGCTGCGGGTTGACCACCCGAGCGCTGACCGCGAGGGTCACTTTGGGTGTAACGAAATAAATCGCCGGCATCTCCTCGACGAAGATGCGTTGAACTTCGGTGAACAGCCGTCGTCGCTCTTCGAGGTTGAAGGTCTCCGCTTGCTGCCGCATCAAGTCGTCGATGCGACGCTCCCAATCGGTCGCCGGCGACTTTTGATTTCGATTCCAGAAATGGTAATCGCCGGAACTCAGCCAGAATCCTGGACTCAATGCGGGATCGATCGCACTTGACTGAATGCCGTAGTAGATCGCATCGAAGTCCCCCTTTGCGAAGCGCGCGAAGAGTGCGCCCTGATCGAGCGGCACGATATCGACCACGATTCCCGCCTGACGTAACTGTTCCTGGACGACGGCGACGACACGCGCGCGGATGGTCTCTGCCTGGGTGAGAATCGAGAAGCGCGCCTGTTTTCCCGCCGCATCGTCGAGAATTCCGTCCCCGTTCCGATCGCTGAGACCAGCGGCCGCAAACAATTCGCGGGCGCGCGCGAGATCGTGCTCGCACGCAGGCCGCACATCAGCAAACCACGTGCGATTCGCCGGCGTCACAGGTCCGTAAATCGGAACCGCCGCACCAAGATACACAGTATTCACAATCGCCTGACGATCGACGACGCACGAGAGGGCCTGGCGAAAGACCTTTTGTTGAAACAAACGGCTCGCCGGCGCCTTCGCATGCGCGGGCGTGAGATTGAACCAGAGGAGATTCGGATCGAGCGCCAATCCGCCGTCAATTAACCGCACGCGTCCTTGATCGGCCGCGCGTTTGAAGGCGGCATAATCGTCAGAGCGAATGTCGGCATTGGTCATCAAATCGATCTCGCCGGCTTGCAGCTTCAACGCCTCGCTCGCCTGACTCGCAAACACCACTGTCAGCTTGTCGAGATACGGCAACGCGACGCCGGCGGCGTCCTTGCGCCAGTAGTGCGGGTTTCGAGTGACAACGAGGCGCTCGCCTGATGTGTGTTCCGTCAGGACGAACGGACCGAGGCCGGCGATCTCGTTGACGGGCGTGGTCGCCGACCAGGCCTCATTGAACTTTCCTTCGGTAAACGCCCGCTCGAGGCGGTGTCGCGGCAGGATTGGTACTCCGTCAACGAGCCGGAGTCCCGGGGCAAACAACGACGGCAGTCGGACGATTACCGTCGCTGGATCGGGCGCCTCGACCAGCAGCGGCTTTCCATTGACGAGCGTGTCGGTCGCCAACGGAGATTTGATTCGGGGATCGTAGAGCACGCGGAAGGAGAAGGCGACGTCGGCAGATGTGAACGGCGTCCCGTCGGAAAACAGCACGCCCTGACGCAACTTGAGCGTGTAGGTCAGGTGATCAGGCGATTCGGTCCAACTCTCCGCCAGCCAGGGTTCCAGCGTGTCGTTGGTGCGATTGACTCGCGCCAGGGTCGCGTGCGTCAGGAGAGCCAGCACTTCGCCGGGCGCGCTGTAATCAACATAGCGATTGTGCGTCGTTGGCTCTGCGCGGAGTGAGGCAACGAGTTCGCCGCCTCGAACCGCAGCACCCACACGTCCATCGGAGGATGGTGTCGTCGCCGTTCCCGTCGTCGATGGCCGTCGCGCAAAATACGTCGCGAGCGCGATCGCCGCGACGATCGCCCCGATGACCAACGATTTCGAGAGCTTTCCGGCCACAGATGACCTAACCGGCCAATTTATTGGCCATCCTTAAAAAAGTGTGAATTTACGGGCATTTGGCGCGGGTATGCCATACCCGACGGGCGTAGCGGTACTACCGGCCAACGGATTGGCTCACCATCTCTTCGGCTTTAACCGGAATGAGCTTCAATCGCCACAGAAGTCCGGCTTTTGAGCGGTCACAGTGCATCAAAGAGTTCTCCGTTGTGCCTTGGATTCCCACGAAATTACTAAACCCTCCGTACCCACCAAACTCTGGCATGACGCGTGCCTCAGCAGCCGCCACACCCTGCGATCCCATGAGAACCTGGCCATGATCGAACTCTCGTCTCTGTTCGCCCGCCGGATCTCTGGTCCCGCGCTGATTCTCTCACTTGCGCTCGCTCCTGCGGTCGTCCACGCCGGTCCGCATCGCGCCCGTCTCTCGAAAGATCTCGAAGCGCGACTCGCCACAGGCAGTACGGGCGCCACGAGCGTGATCATCTCGGGAACCGAAACGACAATTCAGTCGCTCGCGCAACGGTACGGCGCAACGATCAAGAAACTGCTTCGAGGCGGCGCTGTCTTCGAGGTCACTGGCGATCAGCTGGACGCGCTGAGCAGCGACCCCAGCGTGGCGCATCTCTCCGGCGATGTGCGCGTGCAGCGGATGATCGCGACGGCGACCGAGGCCACCGGCGCGCCGCAAGTCTGGCAAGGTATCGCTGGCCTCCGTGGTTTTACTGGACAGGGTGTCGGTGTCGCCGTCATCGACTCAGGAGTCGCCGGCGAGCACGTGGCGATTCGCCGTCACCTCGTCGAGGCGCTCGATTTGACCGCCAAGAAGGGCACTGCGGCCGATCGATTCGGGCACGGCACGCACGTCGCCGGGATTATCGCGGGCACCGACGAAACCGGCGACTACTCCGGGGTCGCGCCGGGCGCTCACATCGTGAGCCTGAAGGTGCTCGGGCCCGAGGGGTCGGGCGACACCAGCGACGTCATCAACGCCATTGATTGGGCGATCGAACACAAAGCGTCGCACGCGCTCCGGATCATCAATCTGTCGCTCGGCCGTCCGGTTTTCGAATCCTATCGCGACGACCCGCTGTGCCATGCCGTCCAGCGCGCCGTCGATGCCGGACTGGTCGTCGTCGCCGCAGCGGGCAACCTCGGAAAAACGGAGGACGGCCGGCCGATCGCCGGGGCCGTCATGGCGCCGGGCAGCTGTCCGTCATCCCTCACCGTCGGCGCACTGAACACCGGCACAACCGTGCAACGGTCCGACGACGTCGTCGCGACCTACAGCTCACGGGGACCGACGGCGATCGATGGCCTGATGAAGCCAGACCTTGTGGCGCCTGGCAACAAGATCGTCGCGGCGGCCGCGCCGGGATCGTACCTGGTCCAGACCTATCCCGAGCGCATCGTCGCCGGCCGCGGCGCAAACGCGTATATCCAGTTCAGCGGAACCAGCATGGCGGCAGCAGAAGTGTCCGGGGTGACGGCCCTGCTCCTGGAGGCCAATCCGTCGCTCACGCCCGCCGACGTCAAGCTACTGCTGCAGGTGACGAGTTCACCGGTTTCCGGGGCAGGTCTCATCGAGGCGGGCGCCGGCAGCGTCAATGCCGCCGCCGCTGTCGCACTGAGTCTGGCCCCAAGTGCGAGCC
>DATJKH010000137.1:0-12030 GCA_035491715.1 Vicinamibacterales bacterium
CCGTATAATCGACAGCAATTGGCTCTCGCCCCTGGCACGCGCCTCGGCGTCTACGACATCACCGAGGCGATCGGGGAAGGCGGGATGGGGCAGGTGTATCGGGCGACCGACGCGAAACTCAAGCGGCAGGTCGCGATCAAGGTCCTGCCGCCGTCGCTCGCGGTCGATGCCGATAGGCTCGCGCGTTTTCAGCGCGAAGCCGAAGTGCTGGCTTCCCTAAATCATCCGAACATCGCCGCGATCTACGGTCTCGAGGAAAGCGAGGGCCTGACCGCCCTCGTGATGGAACTTGTTGAAGGTGACGATCTGTCGCAGCGCATCGCGCGCGGGGCCATGCCTCTCGACGAAGCCTTGCTTATCGCGAAGCAGATCGCACAGGCGCTCGAAGCCGCGCACGAGCAGCGGATCATCCACCGCGATCTGAAGCCCGCGAACATCAAGGTGCGAGCCGACGGCGCCGTCAAGGTGCTCGACTTCGGTCTCGCGAAAGCCATGGACCCAGCCGGCGCCTCGGCGGTCGACATCGCCAACTCGCCCACGCTCACGGCGCATGCTACGGCGCTCGGCATGATCATGGGCACGGCCGCCTACATGGCGCCCGAGCAGGCCAAGGGCCGACCCGTCGACACCCGCGCCGACATCTGGGCATTCGGCTGCGTGCTCTACGAAATGCTCACAGGCCGACGCGCGTTCGAGGGCGAGGACGTGTCCTCGATCCTGGCGGCGGTGATTGAGTCCGAGCCGCGCTGGGATCGCGTGCCCGCGAGCGTGCGGAGACTGCTCGAGAGCTGCCTGGAGAAGGATCCAAGAAGACGATTGCGCGACATCGGCGACGTCTGGAAGTTGCTGGATGACGGGTCGGCGGTGGCGTCGCGATCGCGGACCGGAACCCCCGGCTGGATTGCTGCAGGACTGCTGGCGGTCGTGGCGGCGATGGCACTCTGGGCGCCCTGGCGCGGCGCGTCGCCGCCGACCGCACAGCCCCTCGTGCGGCTTGACGTCGATCTGGGGTCGGAGGTGTCGCTGGCGCCTCTTGTCATCCCGATGTTCAGCTCCGTCGTGATCTCACCCGATGGAACACGACTGGTGTATGTGGGCAGTGTTTCCGGCGGTCCACGCAGGCTGCTCACTCGACGGTTGGATCAACCGAAAGCCGCCGAACTGCCAGGCACCGAGGGGGCCATGCACCCGTTCTTCTCCCCTGATGGGGGGTGGGTGGGATTTTGGAGCGGCAAAGCGATCTCCAAGGTCCCGGTGGACGGCGGTGGCGCCGTTCTCTTGGGGGAATTGTCCGCCATGGCCGGCGGGTATTGGGACGACGACGGAAACCTCGTCATCGGAACTGGCAGTCCATCCTCCACTGGTGTGCTGCGGATGCCCTCGACCGGAGGCCTGGCAACGCCAATGCTGGAACTGGCGAGCGGCGAACTTTGGTACGCAGACCCGCGGGTCCTGCCGGGTGGGAAGGCGCTGCTCTTCCAGGCGATCCGGACGCCGCCCAGCCAGGACAACTCCAGCGTCGAGGTCGTCTCAATCGCCGATCGCCACCGCAAGACACTCGTACGAGGAGTCGGATCTGCTCGCTACGTGTTGAGCGGTCATTTGGTCTACACGAACAAATCGACGATGTTCGCCGTGCCGTTCGACCTGGAGCGGCTGGAAACACGTGGGACCGCCGTCGCGGTTCTGGACGATGTCGCCTACGACGCGGTTGCGAGCGAAGCGCAGTTCGACGTGTCGCAGGGCGGCACCCTCGTGTACCGGCGGCGGTCCGGCGGCGCTTCATCGTCGGCGACCGTGCAGTGGCTCGATCCAACAGGCAAGCAGGTGCCGTTGCTCGCCACGCTCGGCGCCTACGTCGGTACGTTCCGCGTGTCCCCCGATGGCCAGCGCATCGCGATCGCCATTGAGGACGGCGCCAATCAGGACATCTGGGTGTACGAGCCGCAGCGGGACAAGATGACGCGCCTGACCTTCGGTGGACAAAGATTTTTGAATCCGGTGTGGAGCCGCGACGGACGGTACGTTGTCTTCGGTTCGCTTAGCGGCGGCGTTTTCTGGAGTCGCGCTGACGGTGCCGGCCAGCCGCAGGTGCTCATGTCGAGCCAGCGCATCCAGTTTCCCACTTCACTGACTTTAGATGGCAAGCGCCTCGCGTACGCCCAGGTCGATGGCTTTCCGCAAATCTGGACCGTTCCAATTCAAGACGACGGCGACGGACTTAAAGCCGCGGCGCCGGAACGGTTCCTGACGACGAAGTTCAGCGACGCAGACGCGGCGTTTTCGCCTGACGGTCGATGGATCGCGTACACGTCGAACGAGTCGGGGAGATTCGAGGTGTACGTTCGGGCGTTTGCCGCGAGCGTGCAGGCGGGCGGCGGAAGGTGGCCGATCTCCAACCGGGGTGGGGTGACACCCAGGTGGTCGCCGAACGGCCGTGAGCTGCTGTACCTGGCCGGCGACCAGATCATGACTGTCGGCTATACCGCGGGCGGCGACTCGTTCGTCGCGGAGAAACCGCGCGTGTGGGCCGCAGGCGTACGCAGCGTCAGCGGGTTCGATTTCGCTCCCGATGGAAAAAGAGTGGCCGTGAGCGTGGCAGTGGGTACGCCGGACGTGCAGGCGCAGGAGCACTCGGTCGTCTTCGTCATGAATTTTTTCGATGAACTCCGCCGGCGTGCGCCTGTCGGCCAGTGACCGATCCGTCCGACCGTCACTCGCGTCACCGAGCGTTTCACGGCCCTAACATCGTGCACGAAATGCGCGAACGCGATCCACACAGGCCGCGTGGACGGCCGCTGACGGGTGCGCCGGTCAAGCCAGACCCACCCATGCAGGCATCCTTCTCGGCTGTCCAGTGAACCGACGATGACTTCTGTACAGTCTCTTGCCCGCGGCAGTCACGTCATAGAGATCAACAGGAGAAGGGAGACGAGAGGAACAAAATAAAAGATCCTCCTTTCTCCGTTCTCCTGTTCGTCTCGACGGCGTGATCGCAGTGTGACTGCGAACGCGGAAGAGGTCCTTGGCCAGGCAGACTCGGAGTGAGCAACTTCACTGACCCGCGGCAGTCACGTCATAGAGATCAACAGGAGAAGCGAGACGGGAGGAACAAAATACAAGGTCCTCCTTTCTCCGTTCTCCTGTTTGTCTCGACGCCGTGATCGCAGTGTGACTGTGAAGGATGTTGATTAGGATCTCGATGCAACCGTCCCGTCGTCAAGTCGTCGTATAGACCTGGTCCATGAGTCGCTGGTCTTCGAGTGCGCGTTCGAGACTCATCTCCGGCTGACGGCCGGCTCGGATCGCCGCGGCGAAATCCTCATACATCGCACGGTAGCCGCGAATGTCCCTGAAGCCGGGCACGATCACACGCGGCAGACCCGCGCCGCGCACGAGGACCACCACACCGTTGGACTCGAACGAGATGATGCCGCGGCGGCCCATCAGCTTTGACAGCCGCAGGCCACGGAAAAGCGACGGCACTTCACGCGAATAGTAGAGCGAGCCGACCGCGCCGTTGTCGTACGTGAACGAGACGAGCATGCTCTTCACGCGCCGATCGGGGCCCTCACGCGACGGAGCCGGCCGGAAGCCGTGGATCGTCGTGATGCGCGGACCGAGACTCCCCGCGATGTGGAGCCAGTGAATGCCTTCCTCGAAGAACGCATCCCCTCCGGCCATGGTCTCGTCGTTGCGCCAGTCGTCAGCGGCTTTCAACCGGAGCGCGATGGTCACGAAATGCCCGAACACCATCTCGCCGATCGCGTCTTCGGCCAGCAGCCGCCGCAGGCAGACGGCCAGTGGCTTGTAGTGATCGTTCTCGCCGACGAGGACGGTGCGCCCTGCCTGATCGCGCTGCGCGATGATCGAGAGATAGTCCTCGGCGTGGAGAAATGCCGGCTTCTCGACCAGCACGTGCTTGCCTGCGGCAAGCGCCTGCTGCGCCAGCTCGAGATGGAATCGCGGCGGGACCGCTATGACGACGGCGTCGACGCTGCGATCCGTGATCGCCTCGTCATAGCTGCCAAACGCTGTCCGGCCGCCGAACTGGCGGCGGAATGCTTCCGCCTTCCCGCGATCGCGGCTCGCGTAGCTCGGAACAATCGTTCGTGACAGCGCCGCCTTCAGGTGCTGGCTGTGTACCCGCGTGATGAATCCGCACCCGAGGAAGGCGACGTGCAACGGTTCCGGCATGCAGCCGCTCAGGCCTTCTTCTTGGCCGTACCGCCGATTTGAAAGCCCGAGTTGTTGAAGTCGAACCACGCCGCGTAGTCCGGGCCCTTGGGCGTCAGCGTCAACACCATCGTCACTGGGCCCGAGAACGCCGTCAGGGGGCCGGAGTAGTTGGTCGAGGCCTTGAGGGTCACGACCTGGCCAGTCTTCGTAATGTCGGTAATCTTGTGTTCCTTGAATTGCGGGGCGCTGAGGCCAGCGACGACCTTATTCGCCTCGGTCCGGAAGACGAGAGTCCCGACGAGCCGTCCCGTCGGCGTCTCGAGGGGAATCTCCCAGGTGCCCATCAGCGGCGCCGCATCGGCTGGTGTTAGCGGCGCTGGAGCGGGCTTTGTCCCCGCCGCCCCCTTGGCAGGTGCCGCAGGTTTACCGGCCGCTGGCTTGGTGGCTTGGCCTTGGATCGAATCATCGGTCCGCGCGGCGAGAGCGGAACTGCTCAGGACGAACGCGGCCAGCAACAAAGACCTCGGGACTCTACGAAGCATGAATGACCTCCTGGGAACAGTAAAAATACGCCTCAATGATTGTACGTGCTCACGTCTCACGCGGCATCGGACGCTGCGCACCGACGAGAAAAACGATGAGTGCAGTCGCCACGAGAATGCCGCCGGTGACGACGAGCGGCCCGGGATCTGCGGGTGCGACCTTGAGGTTGGTAACAAACGACTCGATGACGCCGGCGATCCGCATCCACCCGATCCATCCCGCAGCTGCTCCGATGACGACCGCCGCCGCGACGAAGAGACCGAGCGGGAGCAGCGATTGACGATGGGCGACGCCGTATGCGGTGAGGGCGTAGACGCCCACCGCACCGGCGATCACGGCAACCAACGCGACGATGCCGAGAAGCGTCTCGCCATACTGCAGCAGCGCCGTCTGGCCGGCATTGAGATACGACTCGACCGTGCGAATGGACGCCACGGGCGTCGTCGCGTCGACCTGGCTGACTTGCGCTCGGACCGCATCTCCGAGCGCGAGCGGAGCGCCCGACGTACGAATGATAAATGACATGACCGTGCGGCGGCTTTCGAGCGAAGCGCGCTGCTCGGTTGCCTGTTGCCGGTGAAGCACGTAGATGAGCGGCGGAACTTCCGACGCTCCACGGAATGGGATCGTGTCGGCCACCAGGCCGATGACCTCGCGTGCAGGTTCCTCGTCATTGGGCGAGAACGTCAGCGTCAGGCGCTGGCCAATCGGATCGTCGTTGGGCCACTGTTGCTTTGCCAGCGTTTCGTTCACGAGGACCAGCCACGGCGAGTCGGGCTGATCGTCGGCAGAGAAATCGCGTCCACGCACGATGCGAATCCCGATCGTGTTGAAGTAGTTCTCCGTCACGGCCAGGTACTGCGCCGCGACGCGGTTCTCGGGGGTGTGTTCCGCATCGCCGACCCAGAACTGCACGAACGGGTTTGCGGCGAACGGGTGAGTGCCCACGCCCGCCGCCTGGGTGACGCTCGGCAGCGTCTGCAGCGCTGCGCGAATGCGATCGTAGAGGGCGGGCCCCGCCGGGTTGAACTCGACGATCTCTGGGCCGCCGGTCGCGGGAACCTTGCGAGTGACGTAGGGGTCGCGCGGCAGGTACACGTCGGCGCTGAGAAGCCCCGCCGTGTTGATGCCGACATCGCGACCTCGGAGATCGCCGACCGCTCGCATCGCAAAACCGGCCGCAGCGATGAGCACGAATGCCAGCGCCATCTGGACGGCGACGAGCGCTGCAACCGCTATCGCGCCGGGCCACCCACGTGTGGCCGTGTCGGTCCGTGAAGGTCGCGACGCCGGCAGGATCCCGACCGCCACCGTCACAAAAACGATGAGGACGAGCGTGAACGCGATGACGCCAGCGTCGAGCGCGACTTCACTGAGGCGGGGGATCACGGTCGGCGTCATGTCACGGAGCGCAGGGAGTACTAGCGCCATGAGGGCGGCGCCGATTGCACCACTCCCGAGCGCGAGCAGCAGGCTTTCGCCGACCACGACCGCTGGCCCGATGTCTCGTGAGGCAAGAACAGCAGACCGTTCGCCCAGGACGGTGCGTGCACGCATCAGCACCGCAACGGACACACAGACAAGCAGCAACATCACGCCAACGGCCAGCTGCGCCATCGTGAACGGCCGGCGCATTGCGCCGAATCGTGCCTCTCGCCACGGTGTGAGCTCGACAGTCCAGCCCTCGTCGCGGTTTGGGAACTTCTGCGCGTACTCGTCGAGTGCGACCTTCACGGCGGCCCGGGCCTGTGTCATCGAGACTCCTGGCTTCAAGCGAGCGAGCGCGCGAAGGTTGTGTTGTGTCTCCTGCCCGGGCGCCGGTTCGAAGCCGAACGTGAACCACGCGTCGGAGGAATTGTCCAGGAGACCGAAGCCCTCCGGCATGACGCCAAGGATCTGTGTTGGCTGGCCATCGATCTTCACGGTCTGGCCGACCACGTCGGGGCGGCCGGCAAAGCGTCGCTGCCACACCGCATAGCTGAGCAGTATGGTGGGTGCGGCACTGGCCTGCTCGTCGGCCGCAATCGGAAGCCGGCCGAACAGCGGCTTGGCGCCAAGCGCCGCGAGACCGGTCGCAGAAATCCGGTGTCCGTCCAACCGTTCCGCACGGCCCGCAGCGTCACCCGCGAGGTTGCCAGACCGCCCCGCGTCGAAGGCGCCGACGGCTTCGAAAGCCGCACTCGTCTTGTCGCGGAGAAGGAGATACAGCCCGGGGCTCACCGCCCCTTTCGCTTCCGGCTGGCCAGGAGGCGCCATGCCCACGTCGAGAAGCCGGTCGGGCTGCGGGTATTGCAGGGCCTTGAACACCACCGGGCTTGTGAAGCTGAAGATCAGGATGTTGAGGCCCATGGCGAGGGCCAGCGACACGACGGCGACGGCGGTGAACCCTGGTGTCGCTCGCAGACGCCGCAAGGCCAATGCAATTTGATCTGTCATGGAATAATCGCGTGCATCCGCAATGCACTACCTGTCAGAACTCCTTCAGCAGATCACAGCGTGGCTGCTTCCGATTGCCGAGCAGCTTGGGGCACCAGGACTCGCGATCATCGCGTTCCTCGATTCGTCGTTCCTCTCGCTGCCTCAGGTCGGAGACGCTCTCATCGTCGCGCTCACGATTCAACATCCGGAGCGCTGGATGCTCTACAGCGGCGCGACCACTGTTGGCTCTACGGCCGGATGCTTCGTTCTCTACGCGATTGCCCGAAAAGGTGGCGAAGCATTTCTCCGGCGGCGGTTCAGCGAGAAGCAAATCGACCGCGGCCTCGGCGTATTCCGGCGGCACGGGCTGCTGGCGGTGATCGTTCCTGCCATGCTGCCGCCACCGACACCATTCAAGGTCTTCGTGCTTCTCGCCGGGCTCGCTGGCGTGCGACCCGTGGCGTTCACGTTCGGGATCGCGATCGGACGAGGGTTTCGCTTCGGCGGAGAAGGATGGCTGGCTTACAAGTACGGTGCGCAAGCGACGAAGTACATCAATGAGAATCTCGCGACGGTGTCCGCGGTCCTCGCGGGCATCGTCTTGTTGCTGGGAGTGGTCCTGATTCTGTCCCGCCGTCTCCGGTCTTAGAGTGCCTTCGTCTTCCGTGCGACCGGATCCCAGCCCAGCACCTTGTTGTCCTTCATCGCTTCGAGCGCGAGCAGCGCAGGCAGTGCCGAGTTGTATCCGACTTCCATCGGCGCATTGGTCTTTCTGTCCTTCGCCTTCAATTTGTCGAGGAAGTCACGTGTGTGCGCGTGCAGCGGGTAGTCCTCTTCGACACCCCCGCGCGGGTTGATGTAGACGTTCATCTCGACAGCCTGCCCGCCACCGCCGCGGCCGCCGCCAAATCCCCCTGCGCGTCCGCCACCCGGTCCCCCGGCGCGACCGTCGCCGGCTCCCGTCCCTCTGGATGCACCGGGTGCCGGCTCTGGCGGGACACGATTGCGCGTCTGGCTGACCGGGGGCCGCAGCGCCCAGCCCATGCGGTTCACCTGCAGAGTCCCGTTGCTGCCGTAGAAATAGACGCCCCAGCCTTCGATGTCCGGCGTTTTCGGATCGGCGAAGTTCGGTCGCGGAAAGACGTCGTTGGCGAACGACATGATGTAGTTGTCGAACTGCCAGGCGATCGAGAACTGGCTGAACACGCACTCGGGGTCGGTATTCGGGTTCGAGTAGAAGCCGATCGCCGTGGTCTTGAGCGGCTGCTTGGCGTCGGCGTTCATGAACCAGTTCGCGACGTCGATGTGGTGCGCGCCCCAGTCGCCGACCAGGCCGCTGCCGTACTCCCACCAGGCACGGAACGACGTGTATCCCATCTTGAAAGCCTTCTTCGGCGCGTCGACCTGCCAGGCGTCCCAGTCGAGCCCGGGCGGTACGTCGGCGACGTCCTGCTTGTTCTGCGAATAGCCGCCGCCGTGCTGGATGAGGACGTGGGTGACGGGGCCGAGCGACGCCATCTTCGACTTGGCTTCGATGAAGTGATCCCAGCTCCGCTGCTGCGTGCCGACTTGCACCACGAGATTCGGGTATTTGTTATAGGCGTCGAGCATCATGTTGATGCGCGCAATGTTGTTCGAGATCGGCTTCTCGACGTAGACGTGCTTTCCCGCGGCGAGCGCGTCGGCCGTGATCCGCGCATGTGAGAAGTCGGGCGTACCGATGAGCACCGCGTCGATGTCCTTGTGGTCGAGCACGCGGCGATAATCCCCGACCACTTCGAGCTTCTGCGCAAGTGGACGATTGGGATTCTGAAAGTTCTGCTGTTTGTTCTGCGCGACCTCGCATCCCATCGTGAACTGCACGTCTTCGTAGCGCGTCAGCGAGTCGAACACGCGACCGGAGCGGCCGCCCATGCCGATGACCGCCATCCGCACGCGGTTGTTGGCGCCCTGCCAGCCGAACAGGGGCCTGGTGGCTGCCACTGTGAGCGCGGCCGCGCCGCTCTTCAAGAGCTCTCGTCGATGCATCAACGTCTCCTTCGACCCTTGTACCCGCGTCGGTGTCAATGTGCCCCAACTGCGCGGTTGAGGCCCGCCGGTATGAACTTTTACGGAGTCTACACCGAAATTCAGTGTGTAAATGCTTAGGACGACAAACGGCCGGCAGGCGCTTACACCATCTTCCCGGACGGGCTACCGTCCGAGAGGATGTCCTTCAACGCCGCAAGGCTAACATCGACATCGCCGACCGTTTCGGCGAGGGAGGAGTCAACGTCGGGTCGCGGCTCACCCATCTCCGCGCGGCTAAGAAAGCGCGCGAATTCTCGCGCCGGAGTCGACGGGTAGGCCGCCCAGAATTCGTCGTCGTGATAATCGAACGTGCGTTGACGATGCATGATCAATTCGAGCGACACCGCGCGACCAGGACACCGTTCGATGTATGTCCGGATGTATCGCGCGATATCGACGTTGCCCTCGCCCATGCGGGTCCATTGTCCGACGACACCTGCCGGCGTGTTCCACACCGCGCTGTCGCGCATGTGGCTGGTGAGCACGTACGGAGCAAGCGTCTCCACCGCCAGATGCGGGTCTTCAATCGCCCATAAGGCGTTGCCCGAGTCGATGCAGACGCCGACGAAATCAGTGCCTGCCGTCTCGACCAGCATCTTCAACTCGCGCGCCTGCATATCCCCGGAGTGATTCTCGATCGCGATCTTCACTCCGGCGTCGACGACCCTGGATCGAATATGCCGCAGCACCTGCAGCACCTGATCGATGTGACGTTCGATACCCCCAGGCATCCGGCGATCGAAGGTATTCCCGAGCACGCAACGGACCAGCGGTGATCCGCAGATCACCGCGGCGTCAATCGCGCGGCCGAGCTGCTCCTCCGCGGTCCCCTGGGCGGCATCAAAGATGCCCGAGGTCGGGCAGATGGACAGCATGCCGATCTCGATGTCGAGACCGCATGAATCAGCGTGCGCGCGGACGCGCTTCAGATGGTTTGGTTCGAACCCGCCAACCAGGCGCGGTTCGCTGAAGTGCACGACCTTGACGCCGCGCGCCGCGCAGTAATCGAGCTGCTGGAAGGCGTCCCAGTTTTGAGAGCGGAGGCTGTAGGTATCGAGGCCCAGTCTAGGAATGGGTGTCGTGAGCATAGGGCATTGTCGATCAGGTGGATAAATTGGGCGTGTCGGGATCCGGGGTCCGGCAAGATTCAAATGAAATATGATTTGTCCCGCATGCCTACACCTTCCGCAAACGTCCAAGCACTACCCAGTCGCGCGCGGCATACAACGGTCGTGTTCGCCATGGTGCTTGCCATCATCACCTACATCGATCGCGTATGTATCTCGCAAGCGGCCCCGCTGATTACCACAGATCTCGGGCTGACGAAGGTGCAGATGGCGTGGGCGTTCTCGGTGTTCGGATGGGCGTACGCGTTGTTCGAGATCCCCGGGGGTTGGCTCGCGGATCGGCTCGGACCGCGGCGGGTGCTGATGCGGATCGTGATCTGGTGGTCGTTCTTCACCGCGGCGACCGGGTGGGCCTGGAACGTTGTGTCGCTGCTCATCACGCGGACGCTGTTCGGGATGGGCGAAGCGGGGTGTTTTCCGAACCTGACGCGCGTCTTCACGCTGTGGCTGCCTCAGCATGAGCGGGAACGTGCGCAGGCGAACCTCTGGCTCGCGGCGCGATGGGGGGGTGCATTCACGCCTCTTCTGGTCGCGTACGTGCTCGACTTCATCTCGTGGCGCCGCGCCTTCGAGGTGTTCGGCCTTCTCGGGGTCGTCTGGGCGATCGCGTTCTATCGCTGGTTCCGCGATGACCCCCGAACCCATCCCAGTGTGAACGCGGCCGAGCGGGCCCTGTTGCCCGCGCCGCGCGACAGCGCGATCGCGCATGGTCCGACTCCGTGGGCCAAGATGCTCTCTAACCGTTCCGTATGGCTGCTCGGTTTGCAATACGTCGCGCTCTCGTACGGGTGGTATTTCTACGTCACCTGGCTGCCGACCTACCTGCGCGAAGTTCGCGGGACGAGCTTCAAGATGGGGGCACTCCTCGCCGGCCTGCCGTTGCTCCTCGGCGGTGTGGGTTGCCTCATTTCTGGTTGGACGATTCCTCGACTCGGTCGCAGGCTTGGGAGCATCGGACTCGCACGTCGCATCGTCGCGATCGTCGGGTTTGTTGGCGCATCTGCCTCGATCTTCATATTCACGAAGATTGAGGATCCGACGCAGGCGATGATCGTGCTCGGCCTGGCCGGTCTCTTCAACGACTTTGTGATGCCTGCCGCGTGGGCGGCGTGCATGGATGTCGGCGGACGCTATTCCGGTACCGTGTCCGGTTCGATGAACATGATGGGCAACATCGCCGGAGCGCTATCGCCGCTTGGCGTTGGATATTTGCTCGCATGGACCGGGAGCTGGCCGCTGACCTTCTACGTCTCGTCCGCCGTCTACACCCTCGGTGCCGTCTGCTGGCTATTTCTCGATGCCGAAACGCCGATGGAACAGATTAATCACTGATCACTAATCACTGATCGCGAATCACTAATCCTCGAATCGTCGAATCACTCATCCTCGAATCGTTGAATCACTAATCGTTGAATCGTTGAATCACTAATCGTTGAATCGCCGGAATCGGAGGAGCCCGAATCATCGAATCAGTCGATTTCCAGGCATCCGGAGGCAGTCAATCTCCTTCAGCGATCAGCGATTCGACGATTCGATGATTAGTGATGTGAGGATTCGAGGATGAGTGATTCTGGATTAGTGATGAGTGATCAGTGATTCGCCGTCCTGCACGAATCTGCTTGACACCGGAGCCGCAGAGGTTCTGAATGTGCGTCGAGCGGAGTGATCCGCTTGCTCTGCACCCGGGGAGATG
>DATJKH010000138.1:0-6608 GCA_035491715.1 Vicinamibacterales bacterium
CACGTCGCAGGTGCTCCTCGCACACACAGCTTGTTCGATTGCCTGCGCGGCGCGGAGGTGACCGGCGCCTGCTGATGCGGAGAGGATCAGGATTCGTGATGGCTGGTCCATGTGAATGAAGTTCGCGGCCTCGTCCTGTTACCGATTGGCATACGGCGGAATTGGAACGGCGTCCAGGTACACGGAATCTACCGACGCAACGACGACGTTGTCGGGGCGAGCCACCAGTTCGCGGTGAAGCGATTCTGGAGCAATGGTGATCACGGCGTCCTCGGTGCCGTTTGCCGCGAACGCATTCGTGAACAAGAACAGCGCGCCTTGCTCGACTGCGAAGTCGCGGTTGGCCAGTTGCAGCTGCAAACCGAGACCGGCGGCGATTGCCCACATATCCGGTCCGAGCCGAATGAGCGGTCTCCGTGTGCCCGACCGCTCACAGTACTCTCGTAGATTGTCGAAGAGCGCGATCACTTGTCTCTCGTCCCGTGACAGCCTCTCGGGATGGCGAGTGGGGATCTGCCAGATGATCGCACCGTAGGCCAGGAGAAAGATGCTGCAAATTGTGGCTGTCGCCCGGGCCGGACGATCGAGGGGCACAAAACGCCCGGTGAACAGGCCGATGCCGGCCGCACAAAGCGTGGCGGTGGCAAGTACTCCAATCCCGGTTATCCAGACGATTCCATATGCCGGGATCAGCCCGACGACTCTGCTGATCGACCAAAAGCCAATTGTCAGCGCCGCCAGGACAACTCCGGCAAACGCCGCGTCGAAGCGGCGGCCCTTCGCCGTGAACCAGACAATGCTGCAGGCGAGCAAGACGAGCTGAAGCACCGCCACGACCAGTGGCCAGGATTTCCGGCTTGGGATGAAAGGACCGCCGCCATCGAATTCAAATCCGGGCAAGAACGTTCCGGTCGCATTGTCCGCCCATGCGACAAACGCGTCTCCAGGCGCCGGCCTCTCATGCGACTCACCAAAAAAAAAGAGCGCAGTCTGTCTCAGGTTGCCAGGGCTATTTACCATTTGATCGGCGATGGGACCACTCCAGAGAAGGATAAGCAACCAGGCGGTTCGATGAATCGCCCGCCTGGTGCCGGCCTCCATCCATACGCCGCGCTCGCGACGCGACTGTGCCGCGGCCGAGAAGATAGCGATCAGACACAAGCCGGCCGCACATGGCAACAGGCCGACAGAAGTTTGGGCGATGAAGCTTGCGAGAAAAGCTGCCAGCGGAATCAATCCGACTTCGCCGCATGCAATGGCCGCACAGACGAATGTCAGTGCGATCGTCGGAAGAATAGGGACATGCGGGTTCCACAGGCTCACGAATAACCGCCACGCTCGCCAGAGATATCCGACGATCGCCACGAAAATGGTGGCGACGAGTGCGGGGGATGCGAAGCGCGCGGCGATCCAGGCGGCGATGAGCAGTGATGAGGCGTTAATGCACTGAACGGCGACATGAATTCCAGGGGTCTTGAATTTCGCGAACGCATAGAAAGGGGCCGCAATCCAGAAATAGAGCGGTCCAGGGTGATGCCACCCGTAACGGGAGTATGGACCGACGACGAGTTTTCTCTGCGTCGCCATCAGCGTGTAGCTCTCGAGCAGTGCCAGGTCGCCAATCGGAAAAGCTCGTCGCGAGCTCGCAGTGGCATTCGCCATCGCGAGGGCAACCACTGCCGCCGCGGCGACAAGGGCGGCATAGCGGATTGCTCGACGCTGCCACTCCAGAAGCATGACAATTCCACATAACACCGCCCCGACCAGGGCAGCGCCGGCAACGTCACGCACACGAATCACTCGGAACCCGACCCAGACCCTGTTCTGAGCGCCCGACACCAACAGGATGAGGGCGATCAGATCGACAATCGCGAGAGCTGCGGCGGCCAGAATCACGACCCGGCGCGCTCGCGTCAGGGTTGCTGGAAGCATGACAAGATGTATCCCTTCGAACGCGGCCGCCGTCAAGTACCCAAACTCCAAGAGCCAACAGCGATGAGGTTTTTCAACCCGCAAGCCAAACGACCCGCCGCGGCAACCGATCGCGTGCAGCCCGAAGAGAAGGCGACGGTTGCCGATGTCCTGCTCGCGTATCGCCTGATTCTGAAGCGTGAGGCAGATCCTGCCGGCCTCGCCGCCTACACCAAACGCGTTCGCGAGGGCCTGACGCTTGACGAGTTGATCAGAAGCCTTCTCGATTCTCCGGAGCGCGCGGACAGAATCCACCGAGGGGACGGCAGCGAGTTGGGCAAGCAGACTGCCGCCGCAGACCCCTCACTCATCGATCCCAGGGAGGTGATGCGTCGCTACTCGGTGGAGGAACTGAACGAGACCGCCGACCAATACTACCGCGTGATGGACGATCCAGATCTGACACTGCGCAAACCGTTCCAGTCGGTGAACGAAACACCGGAGATGCTCGAAAATCTCGGTGCACTCTTCGCCGGCCTGCATCTCGGCAAGGCGATGACCGTCCTCGATTTCGGCGCCGGAACCTGCTGGCTGTCTCGATTGATCGCGCAATTGAACTGCTCGGTGATCTGCTGCGACCCGTCAGCCGCTGCGCTCGACATTGGCCGCCGGTTCTTCGCGGAGCATCCACCGCTGACCCGCGAGCTTCTCCCGCCGCAGTTCCTCCAGTTTGATGGGCACCGGCTGGAACTTGCCGATGAATCGGTCGACCGGATCATCTGTTTTGACGCGTTTCATCACGTGCCGAACCAGGCAGAGGTGTTGCGCGAGCTCGCACGCGTGCTGCGGCCCGGTGGGATCGCCGGATTCAGCGAGCCGGGCCGCTACCATTCGCGCGCGCCGCAGTCGCAGTACGACATGCGGAATCACCGCGTCCTCGAGAACGACATCGACTTGAACGAGATCTTCTCGCTGGCGGCGCCCGCCGGTTTCACCGACGTCAAGGTGCGGGTGATGAACGACCTGTCAATCACCCTCGAACAGTACAACGCGCTCTTCGACGGTTCCGCCGCAAGCCTGGAGCTGCGATCCGCTGCATGGCAACGGATGCACGAGACGATGCTGAACCGGACCGTGTTCTTTCTTCAAAAGGGGGAGCGGCGACTCGATAGCCGCGGCCACGCTGGGCTGGCCCACCGAATGAGCGTTCATCCGCGGACCGCATCGTCTCCGGCCGGCGCTCCGGTGACGCTCACGTTCACGATCACCAACAGCGGGGCGGCCCACTGGCTCACTGAGGGACGGGAAATCTTTGGACTCGTCCGGCTCGCGTGTCACCTCTACGATGAACACGAGGCACTGCTGAACCTGGACTACTTTCGAAGCGAGTTGCCCAGACCCGTCGCGCCGGGCGAGACCATCCAGATGACAATCGCCGTTCCGGTTCCGGACCGTCGTCCGTGCTCTCTTGTGTTCGATCTGGTGGCCGAAGGCGTTCGATGGTTCGAAAAGGAAGGCTCGAAACCGGTTCATGTGAGGATCGATCGATAGGGTGAGCGCTGCAGTCAGGTCAAACGGATTTCAGCGCGGTCAGCGGATCGACTCGGGCGGCGCGCCGCGCCGGGAAGTACGATGCGCATATCACGGCCGGCGCCAACAGGAGAGCAACGAAACACAGCGTTCTCCAGTCCCACGGATTGACGTCGTACAGGAACCCACGCAGTTGCGGCGTGAGCGCAATCGAGAGAAGACCACCGGCGACCACGCCGACGACCGCCACCATCACTCCCTCTCGCATCGCAAGACAGACCAGGTGAGCGCCTCGGGCGCCGAGAGCCGCGCGGATACCCAGTTCGTGTCCCCGTCGTCGCACGACATGTGAAGTCACCGCATAGACGCCCACGGCCGCCAGGAACAGCGCGAGCATTGCAAAGCCGACGACATGACTCAGGATGAACCGACGGTCGGCGATCGCGTTGTCGAGTGCCTCGCGCAAGCTCGAGACCCGAGCGATAGGCAGTGCGGCGTCGATTGCGCGGACCAGCGGAGCGGTTGCATTCGCGACCGCACGCACGCCGAGAGGACTGCGCACGACCACCATCGCCGGGCTCGAGGGAGCCTCGATAGAACCTCGGCTCGCCAGGTCGGTTCCGAGCCGGGCCAAGAGGCGCCGCTGGTCGCCAGCCTGCGCGAACGGCTCGTAATACTCGGAGCGGATCTCATCGTCTCGCGCAAAGCGTCGTATGTTTCCGACAACGCCGACGATTGTCTTCCACGGAAATAACGGCCCAAGTCTCATTCGACGCCCAATCGGGTCTGCGTCGGGCCAATATCGGTCCGCCATAGCCTGGTTGATGAGGATCACCGGCAGCGACGTGGCGGTATCAAACGGAGTGAAGTCGCGTCCTTTGATGACAGGGATGCGCATAGTGCGAAAGAACCCCGGATCAACTTCGCACGAGAGTGCAAGAACGAAATCGATAGGCGGCATGTCGGTCATGCCGGGCGGCGGCGGAGGCGGCCGGGGCACCTGCCAGCCGAAGGGCATCGCTTCCTGTGGTCCGCTGACGCGAATCGGGCCCTCGAGGACGACGTGACGCATCCTCAGAGCTCCGACGGAGAACGGCAGACTCGATGCCGCGCCTGCATCCTGGACGCCCGGAATGGCGCGGATCCGATCGGTGAGCCGTTCCACGAAACCTGCAACATCCGCGTCGGTCCGATAGCGGGTCCTGGGCAGGTCAAACCGCAGCGTGACAGTGTGGTTGCTGTCGTAGCCAGGATCGAAAGATTGAATCCGTAGAAGACTCTTGACCAGCAGTGCGGCGCCGACAAGCAGCACCATCGTGAATGCCACCTGAATCGATCCGACGAGCCAGTTCCCGCGAAATGCAAACGATGAAATCCCGGCGAGAGGCGAGGACACCATATTGCGCAGTGAAGACTCGAGGTCCAACTGCGCCGTGGCTCGACGAGCCGGTCCAACGCTGAACAACACGCCCGTCGAGACGGCGAGCACCGTCGCGAAGGCGATCACTCTCCATTCGAGACTCCGAGATAATTCGAGCATGCCTTCGGTGGCATTCCCGGCGAGAACTTCGCGGCCGATATAGGCAAGCAGCAGGCCAGCGGCACCGCCGACGACGGACAGTACCAGTGCCTCGGTCACAAGTTGGCGGACGATCCGATGCCGCCCAGCGCCCATCGCAATGCGGACCGCAAGCTCCTGCCGGCGATCGGCCGATCTGATCGTAAGCAGCGTTGCGAAGTTCAGGCAGCCGACAACCAGAATGATCAACGACACGACCGAAAGAATCTTCACCGTCGGCCGGAAGCCCCGAAACACACGTTCGCGCACGCTTTCCACGGAAGCTACTTGTCTCGGTAGGAAATAGCGAGTCCTGCCGGTCAGCATTAATGCCGCCAAATCAGGGGTTAGACCGGGCCGAAGCGATCCGTATACCTCGAGCGTGCGGTCGTATTCGCTGTAAGCGCCCGGCTCTGAGAATGTCAGTGGGACAAGAAGGTCCGAGTCGGGAAAAAAATCGAAGTTTCGCGAGAGAACGCCAACGACGCGCAAGGGTGTGCCGTCGGCGATGATCGTCTGACCGATGACGGCGTCCGAAGATGCATAGCGCGATCGCCACAAACGGTGACTGATCGCGACTGCCGGCTCGCCGGCCGGCGTGAACTCGGATGGAATAAAGGTTCGACCAGCCTCAGGGGGAAGCGGGCCGTTCAATCCCAGTAACGCCACGACCTCTGACGAGACCCTGTGCCCGTTAACGAGCACGGCCTGCCCCCCGAAGTTCATCAGGAACCCATGTGCTTGGACCGCCGTCAGGTGGTCCAACCCATCGTGTTGATCTGCGATGCGCCGAAATGCAGGTGGCGAAAAGTAGCGTCCCAGATTCGTACTGACCACCATCAGGCGATCGGCGTCAGGGTACGGCCACGGCCGAAGGAGTGCCGCATCGATCATCGTGAATGCGGCGGTTGTGCCTCCGACGCCAATCGCGAGCGAGGTGCAGGCCGCGAGCGCGAGCCCCGGCAACCGGCGGACCAGACGGAGTCCGTGTCGGACATCCTGCGCGAAGTCCTCCTCGAGGCGGCGTCGCGAGGCGATCGCGAGCGATAGCGTCTCCTGCCAGAACCGGAAGGACGGCGCCCGATCGCCCCGCTCGGTGAGACGCGCCCAGAGCTCGATCAGATCGCCTTCGGCCTCCTCCCGCTGGCTGGGTGCAATAAGCCACCGCGCGAGTGCGAGCCACGCCGATGGTGGCTGCCCGCTCACGATCGACTCCTGGCCGGCACCATCCGTGCCCGGCCGTACAGGCGCGTGCGGATTTGCTGCAACGATGTCAGCGCGCGACTCCCGGCGGCAGTGAGCGTGAACACGCGCCGGCTGCGGCCACCGCGTGTCGGCGTCCCCGCCACCATGGTCGAGCGCACGAGCCCTTTTCCTTCCAGTCGATCCAGCACGGTGTAGACGGGGCCGAGCGACACCGATCGGCCGGTCTCTCGCGCGAGGACTTCGCGCACGGCCATGCCGTAGGCTTCGTCCCGCAGGCCGTGCACCGCGAGAAGGACCAGTTCCTCGAAGGCGCCCAGCTGCTCGCCTTTCATGCTCTCTTTTGTATGACAAATTGAAACCAAAGTAAACTCATTCGTGCACGAAGGTGATCTGATGATTCGCG
>DATJKH010000139.1:0-5702 GCA_035491715.1 Vicinamibacterales bacterium
TCGAACCGCGTCGCCATCGTGACTGGAGCGTCACGCGGAATCGGACGGGCCATTGCTGAGCAGTTGGCCCGTCAGGGCGCCACGGTGGTTGCGGCGGCGCGCGGCGAGAATGCCCGTGCCGTTGCCGACGGAATTCAGGCGGCAGGAGGTCGCGCGGAGGCCGTCGCCCTCGATGTCACCGACTCCGCCGCGGCCGAACGCGTCGTCGCGTCCGTGCTCGAGCGTCACGCACGGATCGATATCCTGGTCAACAACGCCGGGATTACGCGTGATCAGTTGCTGCTGCGGATGAAACGCGACGATTGGGACGCCGTGCTCGCGACGAACTTGACCGCCGCGTTCACGCTGACTCAGGCGGTCTTGAAGCCGATGATTCGTCAGCGCGGCGGCCGCGTGATCTGTGTGGGGTCGGTCGTCGGCCAGAGCGGCAATGCCGGTCAGGCGAATTACGCGGCGTCGAAGGCGGGCCTGATTGGATTCGTGAAGTCGGTCGCCCTCGAGGTGGCTTCGCGGGGTATCACGGCAAACGTCGTGACCCCCGGGCTGATTGAAACAGAAATGACGCGCGCAATGACGGGTGAGGCGCGTGACGAATGGGCGGCGAAGATTCCACTCCGGCGCCTCGGCACGCCTGCTGATGTCGCGTCGGCTGTTTGCTTTCTTGCGTCAGACGAGGCGTCGTATATTACGGGGCAGGTCCTGGCGGTCAATGGCGGCATGTATACGTAGCGCGGCGGTTCGATGGGAAGCCGTGATGGAGGACTGAATGGCGGTTGCAGACAAAGTGAAGGGCATCATCGTGGAGCAGCTGGGAGTCGACGAAGAAGAAGTGACTCCGGATGCCTCGTTCGTCGACGATCTCGGGGCCGACTCGCTCGACACCGTGGAGCTGGTGATGGCGTTCGAGGAGGAGTTCGGGATCGAGATTCCCGACGAGGACGCCGAGAAAATCACCCGCGTCAAGGAAGCGGTGGAATACATCGAATCTCATAGCAAGAAGAAGTAGCAGTCATCAGCGTCGCGAGTATCTCCCAAGTGCAGCCCCATCGGGGCTGCCGGACCATCGTGTAGCTTTCCTTCCGGAGGCGGATTGAGCAGGCGAGTCGTGGTGACGGGTGTCGGCCTTGTGTCGCCGCTCGGAATAGGGACCGAGGCGAACTGGGCGGCGCTCTGCGCCGGCCAGAGCGGCATCGGACCCATCACGCGGTTTGATCCGACGCATTTTTCCGCGCGGATTGCTGGTGAGGTCAAAGGCTTCGACCCGCTGCAGTTCGTGGACAAAAAAGACGTCAAGAAAATGGACGTCTTCATTCAGCTCGCCATCGCCGCGGCGGACTTCGCGATGACCGACGCGAAGCTGAAAGTCAGTCCGGAATGCGCGACGCGCACTGGCGTGTTCATCGCGTCCGGGATCGGCGGGTTCAGCACGATCGAGCGGGAACACAAGGCGCTCATCGAAGGCGGTCCACGGCGGATTTCTCCGTTTTTTATTCCAGCCGCCATCATCAATCTTGCCGCCGGGCAGGTCTCGATCCGATTTGGCGCCAAGGGCCCGAACTCAGCGACCTGCACCGCGTGCTCGGCGTCGGCGCACGCGATCGGCGACGCGTTCGAGATCATTCGTCGCAACGATGCCGATGTCATGATCGCAGGCGGGTCGGAGGCCGCAATTACGCCGATGGGCGTCGGGGGATTTGCCGCCATGCGTGCCCTGTCCACGCGCAACGACGAGCCGCAGCGCGCAAGCCGTCCGTTCGACAAGGATCGCGATGGCTTCGTGATGGGGGAAGGGGCCGGCGTCATCATTCTCGAAGAACTCGACTTTGCGCGGCGCCGCGGCGCCAGCATCTACGCAGAGCTGGTTGGATACGGCATGAGTGCCGACGCGTTTCACATCACCGCTCCGTCCGAGGATGGGGATGGCGGCATGCGCGTCATGGCGGCGGCGTTGAAGCAGGCTGGTGTCGCCCCTTCGGCCGTCGACTATGTCAATGCGCACGGCACGTCGACGCCGTACAACGACAAGCTCGAGACGCTCGCGATCAAGCGCGTCTTCGGCGATCACGCGCGCAAGCTCGCCATTTCGTCGACCAAGTCGATGACCGGACACCTCCTGGGCGCCGCCGGCGGGCTCGAAGCCGGCATCACCGTGCTCGCCATTCGCCATCAAATGATCCCGCCGACAGTCAATTACGAGACTGCGGACCCCGAGTGCGATCTGGACTACGTGCCGAACACCAAGCGCGCTGCCTCGATAAACTATGCGCTGTCGAATTCGTTCGGTTTCGGCGGCACCAACGGGGCGCTGTTGTTCAAGCGGTTCGATGAATAGCTCCCAGCATCCAGCTTCCGGCTTCCAGCTCAAATGAAAATTGCTGTCTGCATCAAACAAGTCGTCACTCGTGAGTGGCAATTGCGCGTCAATGAAGCCAAGACCTGGATTCGCGATCAGGACGCGAGCTTCGAGCTCAACGAGCCGGACGCCTACGCCCTCGAAGAGGCGCTGCGACTCAAAGAGAAGCACACTGGAGAGGTGGTCGTCGTGTCTGCGGGACCGGCGCGCGCCTCGCAGGTGATTCGCGAGGCACTCGCGCGAGGTGCCGATCGCGCGATTCACATCGAGTCCGACTCGCTGGCGACGGCTGACGCGGTCAGCCTCGCCGACGCGATGGCGTCGGCGATCCGCGATGAGAAATTCGACCTGGTGTTGACCGGTTTGCAATCCGACGATCAGGGCTTTGGACAGGTTGGTGTCATCCTGGCCGAGAAGCTCGGCATGCCGCACGCTACGATCATCATGGAAGTGCAGGCAGGAGATTCCGGCCTTCGGGTCAAACGCGAGCTGGAAGGCGGTTGGTTTCAGTGGATCACCCTTCCGATGCCGGCGCTGCTCACGATTCAGAGCGGAATCAATCAGCTTCGGTACGCAACGCTGAAGGGCATCATGGCCGCGAAGAAGAAGGAGATTCGGAAAGTCACGCCGAGTCCGTCAGCCGAATCGACGCAGCGAATTCTCAATGTTCACTTTCCTCAAAAGGCGAAACAGACGCAGATGCTCTCCGGATCGCCGGCTGAAGCCGCACGCGGCCTCGTCAAGCATCTCCGTGAAGACGCGAGGGTGATCTAGCAATGATTCTGGTGGTTGGTGAGCAGCGCGGCGGCAAACTGAATCGCGCGACATGGGAGGCGGTTGCGGCAGCGCAATCGCTTGGGGACCCCGTCAAAGTCGCCGTACTCGGTGGCGGAGCCGACAAAGCCGCGGGCGAGATCGGAGCCGCGGATGTGACTGAAGTGACGATCGTTGACGCGCCGGCGCTCGCGGACTACACCGCCGACGGATACGTGGCCGGGCTCGCATCACTGATCGAGCAGCAAGCACCTTCTCTGGTCCTGTTCCCACACACCTACCAGACTCGTGACTTCGTGCCGGCGCTGGCGACGCGACTCGGCCGCGCCGTCGTTACCGATGTGACAGCAATCACTCGTGCCGAAGGACGTGCGGTGTATTCCCGTCCGATCTTTCAGGGAAAGCTGAGCGCCGAGGTGGAAGCGCTCGGTCCGACGCCGCATCTGGTGACGCTGCAGATCGGCGCCTTCCGAGCCGATGCGGCAAAGCGCGGCGCGTCGGCTGCGGCCATCACGACTGTCTCGGTCTCGGTTGACGCCGGGACCATCCGGCAAAAACCAGAGGCTCCGTTTCAGGAAGCGCGACAGGCGGTCGATCTCTCGCAGGCCGAGCGTATTGTCGCGGTTGGCCGCGGCATCAAAGGCCAGGAACATCTCAAGATTGCCGAGGACCTGGCGAAGGCGCTTGGCGCGGAAGTCGCTGCCTCGCGCCCAATCTGCGACGCAGGCTGGCTGCCGATGGATCGGCAGATTGGGAGTTCGGGGCAGACCGTCGCGCCAAAGCTCTACGTGGCGCTTGGGATCTCTGGCGCGATTCAGCATCTGGTCGGCATGAAAGGTTCCCGCACGATCGTCGCTATCAATAAGGATCCGGAAGCTCCGATCTTCGAGATCGCGGATTACGGGATCGCCGGAGATCTGTTCGAGATTGTTCCGGCGTTGATTGCTGAATTGAATAAATAGCCTCACGTGTCCAATCGAGAAACTCTCGACGTCGACGTGCTGATCGTTGGTGGCGGTCCGGCCGGAATGTCGGCGGCGTTGCGGCTCGCCCAGCTCCAGAAGGACAAGGGCGGCGAGCCGCTGGCGATTGCCGTGCTCGAGAAGGCGCGTGAAGTCGGCGCGCACATGTTGTCTGGCGCGGTCCTCGATCCCTCGACGCTTCGGCGGCTGGTCCCCGATTTTGCCGCCAAAGGCGCGCCGCTCGCCTCACAGGTCCACCAGGATCGCGTCTATTTCCTCACCAGGTCGGCGAAGCTGCGCTTTCCAATTACCCCGCCGCCGCTGCAGAATCACGGCAACTACATCATCTCGCTCAATCGGTTCGTCAAGTGGCTCGGCGGTCTGGTCGAGGCCGCCGGTGTCGATATCTTCACGGGGTTTTCCGCAGTCGAGGTGCTATACGACGGCGATTGCGTCGTTGGCGTGCGGACCGGCGACAGAGGTATCGGCAAGCACGGTGAACAGAAGTCGACGTTCGAGGCGGGTGTCGACATCCGTGCAAAGGTGACCATCCTCACCGACGGTGTCCGCGGCAATCTGACGAAAGCGGTGGTCCGCCGCCTCGCCCTCGATGCGGGGAAGTTGCCGCAACTCTATGCGATCGGGATCAAGGAGCTGTGGGAGATCCCTTCGGGACGTCTGCCGGTTGGGACCGTGATTCACACCATGGGCTATCCGCTGCGCAGGGAAGAGTTCGGCGGCGCATTCATCTATGCAATGCCGGACGGATTGACGTCGGTTGGATTCGTCAGCGGACTCGACTACCACGATCCGATGTTCGACCCGCACATCACGTTCCAGCATTTCAAGCGGCATCCGTTTGTGGCGTCGCTGCTGCAGGGCGCGCAGATGGTTCGTTACGGCGCCAAGGCCCTGCCGGAAGGCGGCTGGCACACCATTCCGCGCACGTACTCGGACGGACTGCTCATCGCAGGCGATGCCGCCGGGTTCATGAACTCGATGCGGCTCAAGGGCATTCACCTTGCGATGCGGACCGGCATGCTCGCCGCCGAGAGCGCGTTCGAGGCGGTTCGAGCGAACGATGTATCGGCCGCCCGGTTGAAAAGCTACGCCGAAGCGATCGACGCCAGCGACGTGCGTCGCGAACTCTATCCTGTTCGCAACGTCCATCAGAGCTTCAGCCACGGTCTGTTGGCAGGCGTTGCGTACTCGGGCCTTTCACTCATTACCGGTGGTTGGTGGCACCGTGATCCGATGCCGGCACACGCCGGCTACCAGCGGATTGCGAAACTCGACGCCTACTACGATGGCCATCGCCCCGATCCGGATGCGCCCGTTCGTCCGGCGAAAGTCGATCGTCAACTCACGTTCGATAAATTGACCAACGTGCACTACTCGGGCACGCGTCATCCGGAAGATCAGCCATCACATCTCATCGTTCACGACGCCGACGTGTGCCGCACGCGCTGTCGCAGCGAGTACGGCAATCCGTGCACGCGGTTCTGTCCTGCCAACGTATATGAAATGGTGGACGCTGGAGATGGAACGAAGAAGCTGCAGATCAATGCCTCCAACTGCGTCCACTGCAAGACGTGCGACATCATGGATCCGTA
>DATJKH010000140.1:0-66230 GCA_035491715.1 Vicinamibacterales bacterium
ATCATCTTCAGAGCCATCGGACGGTGAATTGCTAAGAGCTGCAGCGTGTCGCCCAAGGATGGTTCGGGAAGCGCCCAGCAGTTGTTGTCCGAGTTCGTAGAGGGCGTTCGCGGCTTCGATAACGCGGTCGGTGGATTCAACGTCGGTGAGACGAGACGAAGTGACAAGGGCCCCCCCAGATTGATGTGATGTCCTGCGATCGTCCGTGACTCGTCGGGCGTAGGGGGAGCGCCGATCGAGCCGTCCATGCCCAGGTCGGAGGAGTTCCCACGGTGCGAGCTGGAAGACGCGCACGAGGCCATCCAAATCTTCCACCTTCCACTTATTGGCGGCGTCTGGATTGCGCGTCATGCGCTTACTGACCCACGGCTGCGTCCTGCCCAGCCGTTCTGCCAACTCTGCCTGCGTCCAGCGATAGGTTTTCAGGAGTTCCCTGATGTTCTCACATAACTGATCTTCGGCGTCGAGAATAGTCGAGGCGATTTCATTCTTCGGCATAGAGGCGGCGACATCGCAACGTGCTTTCCCCCTTGTATCGCAGCCCATCCCATCTGACAAGCGAAGCATAAACGTATGTCCGATAACGAGTTACCAAATAGTTATAAATTGCTGAATTAGGGTATTGACAAGGTTGCGGAATAGGAATATATTTCCGCCCATCATGGCCGACCGAATCTACCCCAACATCCTCGCGTATCTCAAAGATACGGGCATTACTCAGGAAGAATTGGCGCGTCGTCTGGGCATCAGCCAGGGCGGCTTATCGAAGATAATCAACAATATCCAAGCCCCTCGACTGGGCCTTGCGCTGCGCATCGAGCGCGTGTGTCGGGTGCCGCTGGAATCGTTGATCCCGAGCGCCAAACGAGAAAACGTCGGCAACTCTTGCGTCTGATAATGGTTGTTATGTTAACTAGGACCGATGATTTGGGCCTCGGAGTGTCTGCTGTTGGCTTCGGGCTGCTGACTTTTGGCTCTTGGCTCTCGGCCTGGCTCTCTGGCTCGCTGTTTGGCTCTGGGGCTTGATTTTGTGTTTCCTTCTTCGTTCTAGAACTCACCCAGGCCTGTTGCGCCGAAGCGGCCCGCGACGCCGCGAAGGCGGACGCCAGCCGCCAGCCGCGAGCTACGACTGCGCGCGCAGTTCTTTGATGATTTCTTGCAGCGCCGCGATCACTTCGTCACGATCGACGCGCGTCTTCGTAAATCGCAGCTGCAGTTTGAACGCCTTGGTGGGAGCCTTGTAGCTGAAGACGTAGGCTTTCGGTCTTCCAGGTTTCGGTTTGGCCGTCTCTTTTCGAACCGCTTCACGGGTAATAGCCCCGTCGCGGCCGATTTTCTCGATCAACGCGACCATTTTCTGCGGGTCGCCTTGCCTAACTATCTGTAATAACAGTGACTTGGAGTGAATGTCGGCCAGCCGACAAAGGTTTTTGACCTCGTCGGGCATGTTATTCAAGGTCAAGGACTCGGTGATCGCGGTCCGCGACTTCCCTAGCCGGCGCGCCATGTCTTCATGGGTGTAGTCGCACCGTTCCGCGAGCGCATGGAGCGCTTCGGATTCTTCGAAGGGTGTCAAATCCTTCCGCTGAATGTTCTCGACGAGTGCTATCTCGATGATTTCGTTGTCGTCCACTTCCCGGATGACAATGGGGATTTCGCGGAGGCCGACCTGGACGGCTGCCTGATACCGGCGTTCGCCCGCTACGATCTGGAACCGGCTTCCGCGCTGGCGGACGATGATCGGCTCGATGATGCCTTTTTCGGCGATCGACGCCATCAGCTCCGACAGGTCGCCCATCACCTGACGGGGCTGGTTGGGATTCGGGTCGAGCTGATCGATCGGAACCATGCGTCCGACCGGGGTCCCGGCGGAACTCGTCAAGGCTTCGACATAATGTTCGTCGTGCCGCATGCGCACGGTTTGCGGAAGACCACGTTTAGGCACGATCCATGACCTCCTCGCACAGCCGGTAATACTCGGCGGCGCCGGTCGATTCTGGCGCAAAGGAGAAGATCGACTCCTTGTAGGCCGGGCTCTCCTCCAGGCGAACGCTCTTGGTTATCACGGTCTTGAATACCTTGCTGCCAAATACCTTGTCGATTTGCGAGCGAATATCCCGCCCGAGCGCCGTGCGCTTGTCGTGCATCGTGATGACGACGCCGAGGATACGCAAGTTGGGATTCGCTCGTGCCCGGACCTTTTCGATAGTTTCGAGGAGGTCATCCGTCCCTTCGAGCGCGAAGTACGAGGACTGGATGGGAATGAGCAAATGGGTCGCGGCGACGAGCGCGTTGACGGTCAAGAGTCCGAGCGTCGGCGGGCAATCGATGACGATGTTCGGATAGTCACTGCGGATTGGATCGAGACGATCCTTGAGCCTGAAGTGGGCGTCGAGCTCCCCAACCAGCTTCGACTCGATTTTCGCCAGCGCGATGCGCGACGGCGCGACCCACAGGTTCGGCTGTGTCGAGGGCACGATGACGTCGGCGAAGCTGCAGGACGCCTCCGCGATCGCGTCGTACACGCTGCGCGTGACGGTTGACATGTCGACATACGACATCGTGCTGTTGGCCTGGGGATCGAGATCGACAAGAAGGGTCCGAGTGCCGCGTAAGGAAAGTGCCGCCGCCAGGTTGATCGCGGTCGTGGTCTTCCCCACGCCCCCTTTTTGGTTGGCTATCGCAACGATCATCGTGTCCGTACGTCTGAATTCACAGGGGGTGCGGCCATTGTAGGAAGCGTGTGCGGGGGTGTCAATCAAAAGGGCACACGCCCGAACTGGTTTTTCAGATGTGCACGGGTGGGAAAGGGTGAGCAGTAGAGCGAACCAATTGCGGGGGCGGACGCGCGGTCTTCAAAACCGCGCGCTTACATCTTGTACTTGCCCATGTCGTTCGGGTCGAGGCTCTCGAGCCACTTTTGCAACTCGGTATCGCGCTTCTCCGGTACAGGATCGCTGCTCTTCGCGTTGTCGATGACCGTGTCCTCGACGAAGATCGGGGCTCGCGCGCGAAGCGCCAGGGCGATCGCATCACTGGGGCGCGCGTCGATCGCCATCGACTCGCCGTTGACCAGCAAATAAATCAACGCGTAGAACGTGTTGTCTTTCAGATCCGAGACGACGATTTTCTGGATGTCCGCTTTCAGGTCGTGAATGACGTTGCGCAGCAGGTCGTGCGTCATCGGACGCGGCGTGGTGACGTTTTCGATCTGCAGCGCGATGGCGTTGGCCTCGAACACGCCGACCCAGATCGGCAGAACCCGCTGCTCGGCCTTGTCGCGCAGAATGATGATCGGCATGTTGGTGATCGGATCGACCATCAGTCCCTTGATCGTCATCTCAATCTGCATGGTGTCGTGTCCCGTTCGCAGTTGGCCAGAGGGCCGCAGAATCCGTTTCAAACGTAGGCAGCCGTTGTGGCAGTGTCAAGCGCAACCGACTCCCCTCGCAGGCTGTTCGGGTTTGCGCCCGTGATTCGCACCGCAATGATGTCGCCGATCTCAGTCCCCGATCCCGCGAAGTTCACCACCGTGTTGCCGCTGGTGCGACCCGAGAGTTCCCAGTCGCGCCTCCGGCTGCGCGAGTCCACCAGCACCTCGAACGTCTGTCCGATCGCGGCATTGTAGATCTCGGTCTGGATGCGCTTCTGCAGCGACTGCAGCGCCACGATTCGCTCCGTCTTGTCGCGCTCGGAGATCGCGTCCGGCATGCGCTTGGACGCCAGCGTGTTCGGCCGCTCCGAGTACTTGAATGAAAACATGCTGTGATACCTGACCTGTTCGACGAGCGACAGCGTGTCGGCAAAGTCTCGCTCGCTCTCACCCGGGAACCCGACGATCATATCGGTCGATAGCGCGATGTCCGGGATAGCCTCACGCAACGCCGCCACAAGTTCCAGGTAGTGCTCGCGCGTGTGACGCCGGCGCATCGCCGCCAGCACTCGCGTCGACCCGGATTGCACGGGCAGATGAAGATGCCGGCAGACCGCGGGCAAATCCCGCATCGCCGCGATCATCCGCGGCGTTACGTGCCGCGGGTGTGGGCTGGCAAACCTGATTCGCGCCAGACCCTCGATGGCGTTGAGCCGTTCGAGCAGCGCAGCGAAATCGCAGGTCGGATCATCGGGCGCCTGATAGTGATTCACGATCTGGCCGAGAAGCTGCACTTCCCTGGCGCCGGTCGCCACTGCATGCCTGGCGTCTGCGACAATGTCGCCGACGGGACGCATCCGCTCGTGGCCGCGCGTGTAGGGGACGACGCAGAAGGCGCAGTACTCGTTGCACCCTTCGATGATGGTGACATACGCCTTCACAGGATCGCTTCGACGCGCAATCCCCAACGGAAACGACACGTCGTCTACAGGATCGATCGCGACCGTCGCCGGTTCTGTCCTGCGACGCGGGTGCTCGAGCGCTTCGGTGACGAGAAGCGGAAGACGTTTCAGATTCTGCGTACCTAGAATCACATCGACCGACTTGGAACGTCGCAGAATCTGCGATCCTTCCTGTTGTGCGACGCAGCCGGTGACGGCGACCACCGGACGACCGCCGGTCTCGTTCCCCATCAGTCGAATCTCACCCAGGCGAGTGAATAACTTCTCTTCGGCACGTTCGCGGACACTGCAGGTATTGATCACGATGACGTCCGCATCGCGCTCGTCGCTGGTCGACTCGAAGCCTGCCTGCTCGAGGAGACCCGCCATGCGTTCCGAGTCGTGGATGTTCATCTGACATCCAAACGTTTCGATCAGATACTTGCGCCCCATCGACCTTCGCTTTCGCTTTCGTGTTTATTTCGCTTTCGCCTGAATTGACGCGTTCGAACGACCCGGCCCCTATCAATTCGTCTTTCTCTGTTTACCTGGCTTCCTCTGTGGTGAAGCCTCTCCGTTTCCTCGAGAACTACTCTGCTCTCTCCCCCGCCGGAAGGCGAGCATTTCCTTCGCGCTCGCCATGACGGCGGCCGAGACATCGCTGCCGCCGATCATGCGCGCCAGCTCCTCTTCTCTTTTGACTCCTTCGACCCGCGCAACGTCGGTCACGGTTCGGCCGGTTCGGATGCTCTTTTCGATGCGATAGTGCGTCGAACCGTACGCGGCGATCTGTGGAAGGTGTGTGATACAGAGCACCTGGTATGTGGCGCCGAGGCGTTGCAGTCGCGCGCCGACCACATCGGCGACGGCGCCTCCAATCCCGGCATCCACCTCGTCGAAGATGAGCGTTTTTCCCGGCGCGTCGGTGGACGCCAGTGTCTTCAAGGCGAGCATCACGCGAGACAGCTCACCGCCCGAGGCGATGCGCGCCAGGGGCCGAAGATCCTCCCCCGGATTCGGCGAGATGTAGAACTCCCCGTCCTCGATTCCGCGCGCAGTCCATTCCGCCTCGGTCGGGGCCTCCGTGAATCGCACGTCACACCGGGTGCGGGTCATCGCCAGTTCGCCAAGCGCGCGTTCGAGTGCGCGCGAGAACTCGACGGCCGCGGAACGGCGTTGGCTCGCCAATGCCTTGGCAGCCTGCAGATAGGCGTCCCCTGCCTGCGCCAACGCCCGATCGATCGTGGCGACGCGCTCGGTCGCATGCGTCAAGTCGTGCTGTTCGCGTCGCAGCGAATGTGCCTTGTCCAGTACCTCGGCAAGCGTGGCGCCGTGCTTTTTCTTCAGTCGTTCGAGCTGGGCGAGACGATCCTCGACTTCCTGCAGGCGCGCCGGGGACGCGTCGATGGCGCCGGAATACGAGCGAAGAAAGAAGGAGAGATCTTCCAGCTGCGATTTCACTGCGTCGCGACCATCGAGATACGGAGCGAACCGCGTGTCCAGCGCCGCCAGATCACCCACCTTCTTCCAGACGACGCCGAGAGCCGGAAGTACGGCCGCGTCTCCTTCGTAAAGCGCGTCATAGGCTTCCGAGCAGAGCCGTTGCAGCCTGTCAGCATTCGCGAGCACGGTTCGCGTCGCCGACAGTTCATCGTCTTCACCAGGCTTGGGCGAGATGCGATCGATCTCGGCAAGCTGGAACGACAGGAATTCGAGACGCGAGGCTTTCTCGCGCTCGCCACTGACCAGGCGATCTCGTTCGGCCCGCACGGTCTCGAACGCGGCAAAGCGATCGCCGACCGCGCAACGTTGATCGCGGAGATTCGCAAATGCGTCGAGCACGTCGAGATGTGTCGACGCGTCGAGCAACCGCTGGTGTTCGTGTTGCCCGTGGAGGTCGACAAGCGGTGAGCAGACGTCGCGCAGTGTCGCGGACGTCGCGAGCGCACCATCGATCGACGCGCGGCTTCGTCCTTGTGCCGAGACTTCCCGCCTGACGATCACCTCGTCACCATCAGCCGTTTCGAAGATGGCTTCGACCGTAGCGGTTTCTTCTCCCGTCCGCACCAGATCGGCTGATGCGCGGCCGCCAACGAGGAGTCCGACGGCGCCCACCAGGATGGACTTCCCCGCCCCAGTCTCCCCGGTCAGCACGTTGAGACCGCTCTCGAACTCGAGTTCAAGCCGATCGATCACGGCCAGATTCCGGACGGAAAGAAAACGGAGCATGGACGCGAAGTACAATCTTATCAGATGTTTGACAGCGCATAGGGGGCATGTTACTCTTCAAAAACCCTGCGCTGTCCCAGCGGCGCGACATACGATCGTAGCGGAGGAATGTTTGCGCACGCCCGGATACTACGCCCTTGCGCTGTACGCGCAGGGCGACACGCCGGCAACTGGGGCCGGCGACGTCAACACCGACATCATTTATCTCGTCCTTCACGCGAGCCTGATCGCGCAGCTCGTGCTGGCGATCCTGCTGCTCTTCTCAGCGATCTCGTGGGGAATCATTCTTTACAAGTTCTGGCAGTTCAGCCGCTCGTCGCGCCAGTCATCGACGTTTCTCGACGTCTTCCGCAAGAGCAGCAAGTTCTCTGAAGTGCAGGCGGTCTGCCGCACGCTGTCGGCCAGTCCGCTCGTGGGGCTGTTTCAATCGGGGTACACGGAGCTGAATTCACAACTGCGAACGGCTGGCAATCCCGAGCCCGCCAAGCCAGCCGCGGCAGCCGGACGTCCAACTCTGAAGAGCCTCGACGCGGTCGACCGCGCTCTGCTTCGCGCGACGACCGTCGAGATGACCAGGCTCGAACGTCGTGTGACGTTCCTCGCGACGACAGCGAGTATCACGCCGTTCATCGGACTGTTCGGAACCGTGTGGGGGATCATGAATTCGTTCCAGCAGATCGGCGCGCAGGGATCGTCGAGCCTGGGCGTCGTCGCTCCAGGAATCGCGGAGGCACTGATCACCACGGCGGCGGGTCTCTTTGCCGCGATACCGGCCGTGTACTTCTACAACTACTTCACCAGTCGCGTGAAACACTTTGCCTCGGACATGGACGATTTCTCGCTCGAGTTTCTCAATATCTCGGAGAGGAATTTCACGTAAGTGATCGTCATGTGGCTTCCGCCTCGCGGCGGAAGGCGAGATGAGGAATTCAATTGCCAAAAGTACATGACACCGCAGGCTCGAACGGTTCACGGCGAGGGCGAAGTGCGCGCGTGTCGACGACGCTGGCCGAGATAAACGTGGTGCCGCTGGTCGACGTGATGCTCGTGCTGTTGATCATCTTTATGGTGACGGCGCCGATGATGCAGCAGGGACTGCAGGTCAACCTTCCGCAGGCGCGGCGCTCCACACCGGTGACTGCGGAACCGGTCTATGTCACGGTGCCGGCAGATTTCACTCGCACTCGAACCGTGCAAATCGGCAAGGACGATGTGCGAATTGATTTTGTCGGCGAGCGCGTCCGCCAGGCACTGCTGGCGCGAACCGACAAGTCGGTCTTCATTCGCGCCGACGGTGCGGTGACGGTGCAGGAGATGGCGGCGGTCTGGGACAAACTGAAGGAAGGCGGCGTCGAGAAGGTCGGCATGATGACCAAGCCGATCACCCGATAACACATGCACGAAGCGGTCAGCGACATCCTCCTCGAACGATCGCGCGAATCCGATCGCGTCGGACAGATGATGCTGATCTCGTCGCTTGCGCACGCCGTTCTCCTTGCGGCGCTTGTCGTCATGCCGGCGAATTGGCGTACATCATCGAAATCGACCGACGTGATTCCGATGACTATTACGCTGAGCAGCGGCGGCGGCCCGGACACCGGTGGGCGCACGCCGATCTCCACGAGTCCGGTGCAGGAAGTCGCGGCGACGACCAAACCGGCGCCAGTCGCGCCACCCGTATCCAAACCGCCTGAGATGGTTGCGCCGGAGCGGACGGCCAAGCCGGTCGCAAAGACGCCGCCGAAGACGGAGAAGCCCGTCGACAAATCAACGGCGCGGAAGCCGACGACAGGGCCGGAAGTCAGAACCGGCGATGCGCGCGTCGAGGGAGGGGCGCCGATCCCGTTCGGAGGATTGACGCGTCCGGCTGGTGCGAGTTCGGTTGGCGCCTCGGCAACGACCGACTATGCGAATTTCTGCTGTCCGGAGTATCTGATCAAGATACTGGACATCATCAAGCGAAACTGGAATTCGAATCAGGGCGCCAATGGCCAGGTCGGTGTGAAGTTTACTATCCGTCGAGACGGAACGATCACGGCGGTAGAACTGGAGCAGCCGAGCCAGATCTCGCTGCTCGACCTGGAGTCGCAGCGGGCGTTGCTGAAGACACGAAATCTACAACCCTTACCGCGTGAGTTTCCGGAAAACGCGCTCACGATTCATCTGGTCTTTGATTACCATCGTTGATTACACCTATGCGAACACTCATCACCGGCATCGTGGTCGCGTCCGTCGGCTTGACGCTCGCGTCCCAGAATGCGCCACAGGGGAACCCCTCGCCGGCTCCCACCCAGCAGCCGGCGGAAATCCGTCTCACGATCAGCGGACCACCGGGACTGCCGCCGAAATACGCGGTGCCCGATTTCATTCCCCTCACCAACGATCCGGAAACGGTCGCCGCTGCCAAAACAGTCGGTCAGGTTCTCTGGGACGACTTGAACTTCGAACGCGAGTTCTACCTGATTCCGCGCGACACTTACCGGACGATTCCGCCGGCGAGTTCAATCGATCATGTGCCGCTGGATCAATGGAAGCAGCTCGGCGCCGACGGTCTCATCGTCGGCACCGTCAGAAAGACTCCGACCGGCGCCGCCGTGCAGGTGCGGCTAATCGAAGTGACGTCGGGGCAGACGGCATTCGGCAAAGAGTACAGCGGCACATTGAAGAACCCGCGGCTCTACGCTCACACGGCTTCCGACGAGATTCATCTGCAGCAGCGAAGTCTCAAAGGCGTGGCGCGCACGAGGCTGGCCTTCGCGTCCGATCGCGATGGCGAGCGTATGAAAGGCCCAATCGTCGATCGCGGCATCTCCAACATCTATATGTCGGACTACGACGGCGCCAATCAGCAGCGCGTGACGATTACCCGTTCGCTCGACATCACGCCTGCGTGGTCGCCTGATGCGAGGGCTATCGCTTACACGTCGTATCGCACGGGGTTCCAGGACATCATCGTTTCATACATTTACGAGGGGAAATACTCGAACCCCACGGCCGGGACCTCGGAGAGACAGAATTTCCTGCCTGCATGGTCGCCTGATGGGTCGCGGTTGGCGTTCACGTCGAATCGCGACGGTAACAGCGAGATCTACGTCATCAACCGCGACGGTAGCGGGCTAAGGCGTCTCACGAATCATCCCTCGATTGACGTGACGCCGACGTGGTCCCCGACGGGAAAACAGATTGCCTTTACCTCCGATCGCACCGGCTCGCCGCAGATCTGGGTCATGAATGACGATGGATCCGAGCCGCGCAAAATCACGAACGAATCAAGATGTGATCGTCCGACCTGGTCGATTTCGCCGAACAACGAGATTGCGTACGCGTCACAGACCGGGGCTGGGTATGACATCCGTATTTACGATGTGGCGACGAGCGAGAGCCACACGATCACCGATGGCATCGGCAGCAATGAGAGCCCCGCATTTTCGCCGAACGGCCGTCACATCGCGTTCACGTCGACGCGGGCCGGCAAGGCACAGATCTTCCTGATCGACCGAGATGGAAAGAACCTGCAGCAGATCACCAGAACCGGCATGAACAGGTATCCAAACTGGTCGCAATAGCCGCGCGCTTTCGCGCGCGGAAGCGCCTGCGGGCCGAGCGGGGGCGACGTCGCCGAGTGAGAGCGAGCGGGATGGGCCCCCGCGAGCCGTGAGAAAAGGGAAAAGGCAGAGACGATGAAACAGAGACGAACGGTTGTGGCAGTGGCGATGGTAGCGCTGATGCTGGTGAGCGCGTGTTCGAAGAAGAAGCCGCCGGTTGCACGGCCCCTTCCGCCGCCGCCTCCGCCTACGTCCTCGACGAACCGGGTGCCAGGTCCACCTGAGCCAGTGCGCGAGCCCGTTCCTGTTCCGGCTGAACCCATGGCGTCCGACACCTTGTCCTCGACCGATATCGACACGCTGAACAAGAACTCCCCCTTTCAGCCAGTGTTTTTTGCTTACGATCAGGACGATATCGACGCCATCGGCCAGCAGGCGCTGAACAACAACGCTGAGCTGATGAAGAAATACTCGACCTGGATTGTCACGATTGAAGGGCACGCCGACGAGCGCGGTACGGCAGAATACAATCTGGCGCTTGGTGAGCGGCGGGCGCTTGCGGCGCGAAATTATCTCGTGTCGCTCGGAATCCCGGCCGATCGCCTCCGCACCGTCAGCTATGGTAAGGAATTTCCCTTCGAGCCCGGCCACGACGAAGGGTCGTGGTCAAAGAATCGCCGGGCGCATTTTGTCGTGACCAGTAAATGATCGCGGTTGAGGCACGAACGATGAAACAAAGTGCATGGACGATAGTTCCAGTGCTGCTGCTGATGCTCGCGTCGCCGGTGGCCGCCGCCGACAAAGCACATCAGCAACTGATGGCGGAGATCCGGATGCTGCAGGAGCAGCAACAGCAGCTTCAGCAGATGATGGGCGCGCTGGCGGAAACGCTGAAGACCGTCTCGACGAAGATCGACGATCAAACAGCGGCGAACAGAAAGTCGTTCGCCGATCAGAAGCTGCAAATCGACAATGTCGCCGACGGTGTGAGAGTGCTCCGCGAGAAGGCCGACGATACCAATGTTCGTCTTTCGACGGTGTCGCAGGAACTCGGGGCGGTCCGACAGGCGATGTCGTCGATGCCGACCGGGCAAGCTCCGCCACCGATTGCTGGCGCCGAACCTTCTCCGGCCGGAGAGCCCGGCGCCACTCCGACCACCACGGCGCCGGTGCCAACGACGCCGCCTGGATCAGCGCCGTTCATCTCGCCGCAACGGATGTACGACAATGCCTATAGCGACTATGCCGGCGGGCAGTTCGACATCGCCATCCAGGGATTCAACGCGTATATCGCGAGCTTTCCCAAGTCCGACAAGGCAGACGACGCACAGCTGAACATCGGCAATGCGTACTACGGGGCTGGAAAACAGCGCGAAGCGGTGGACGCGTATCAGAAGGTGATTGCGAATTATCCGAACAGCGACAGCATTCCCGTCGCCTACTACAAGCTGGGTGTCACCTACACCGACCTCAAGCAGGCCGATCTTGCGCGACGCTCGTTCGAGACGGTGATGCAGAAATATCCGGCCGCGCCCGAGGCATTCCTCGCGAAGCAGAGACTGGACGCGCTGAACAGAAAATAGCTGGCACTTAAAACGGAATATCGTCGTCGGTCAGTTCCGACACGGGTTCCCCCATGTGTTCTTCGGCCGGCGCGGATGCCGCGCGGGGCTGTTGACGGGCGCCTCCTCCGCCGCCGCCAAGAAGTACGACGCGATCACCACGGATTTCCGTGGTGTAGCGCTTTGAGCCGTCCTTGTCGGTCCACTCTCGCGTCTGAAGTTTCCCCTCGACGTAGATCTGCTTTCCCTTCATCAGGTATTCGTTCAGGCTCTCGGCCGTCTTGCCCCAGAGGACGACGCGGTGCCACTCGGTTTTTTCCTGGCGCTGTCCGGCCTTGTCGTTCCACATCTCTGTTGTCGCCAGACTCAGCGTCGCGACCGGTGCGCCGCCAGGCGTGTAGCGAAGCTCGGCGTCGCGTCCGAGATTTCCAACAAGGATCACTTTATTCACGCTGCCCATCGAAGCCTCAATTCACCATCACCAATTCACCAACTCACCAGTTAACAAGAGTCGCGCCATTGTGTGACGCGAGTGTTTGTCGCGTCAATCTGGATGTTCATCATGCCAGCTGCGCGGTTTCTGCAACCTCGATTAGTGCCGGATGTTGTGATTACGTCGTACGACCATAACGGTCTTCGAGCCGGACGACGTCGTGAAGTTCAGGTGTCGAGACTTCGAAGACGTCGCAATCCGTAATCGCGGTCATGCGGTGGACGGTCTTCGGTGTCACGTGAATCGCGTCTCCAGGCTGCATCTCGCGCTTGACGAGTTCGTCTCCTTCTTTGATCTCAAAGAGCATTCGGCCGGAGGCCAGATAGATCGTTTCGTCTTTCTGATTGTGGTACTGGAGGCTGAGCGCGTGCCCGGCGTTGATGTGAATCACCTTGCCGACGTAGCGCTCGGTCTTCGCCCAGTGCAGTTCGTAGCCCCAGGGTTTATCGACTTTCGTTACTGGATCAGGCACGTCTTCTCCTTGATGGCGGGGTCTCAAGACCCCGCCTTGCACGATCGTTCGACGTTATAGACGGGGTCCTACCTTCATTCGCGTCGACATGAATTCAGCCAGCACCTTCTCCACCTCGGACGCCGTCCGCGCGCGCAACGCGCGCGCCGCCATCTGTGTCGCCCCGGCGGCGCTCAGTCCACGCAGCGCCTGCTTGGCCAGAGCTACCGCCGTTGGCGCCATGCTGAATTCGGTCAGGCCCAGTCCCACGAGTAGTGTCAGCACGATCGGATCGGCGGCCATCTCGCCGCAGACCGATACCGGAATACCGCGCCTGCGCGCCGCGCGCGCGACCAGCCGAAGCATCCTCACCATGGCGGGATGAAGCGGTTCGTACAAATTCGACACCCGTTCGTCGGTGCGGTCGACCGCCAGACAGTACTGAATGAGATCGTTTGTGCCGATGCTGAAGAAGTCGGCGTGCTCGGCCAGCAAATCGGCGGTGAGTGCCGCCGACGGGACCTCGATCATCACGCCAATGGGCACCGGGGGTATGCCGATGCCGCGGCCACGAAGCGTCTCAGCGGCGCGGACCACGGCGGCGCGCGCCTCACGCAGTTCATCGACTCCTGACACAAACGGGAACATGATCCGCAGTGGCCCGTGCGCCGCCGCGCGGAGTAACGCCCGAAGCTGCGCCTGAAATACGTCGTCCATCGCCAGGCTCAGGCGAACTCCGCGCAGGCCGAGCGGTGCGCGCGCGCCGGCAGCGTCTGGTTCGTCGACCGGCAACTGACCCTCGCTGATATCGAATGTCCGGATGGTGACTCGACCGGGCGCCATGCTCTCGACGAGACGCGTGTACGCGGCGAACTGTGTCTCTTCCGTCAGCGCCGCGTGTCCGCCCCATGCAAGCAGAAACTCCGATCGGAAAAGGCCGATGCCCTCAGCACCCGCCTCACGTGCTCGCATGGCATCGTCGGGGGACTCGACGTTCGCTTCCAGGCGGATCTGAACGCCATCTTCGGTGACCGGCGGCAGCCGGCGGTATTCGTCGAGCGACTGTTCGAATTTTTCGCGTCGCTGCTGCCGTGTCCGAACGTGCTCGAGCGTCGCCGGGTCCGGATCGACGAACACTTCGCCGCTCGCGCCGTCGACCGCGATCAACGCGCCTGGAGCGATCACGGTGCTTGCGTTGCGGAGCCCCGCCACTGCAGGCACCTGGATCGACCTGGCAAGAATCGCCGTGTGATACGTCCAGCTGCCGCCATCGGTCAGAAACGCCGAGAAACGCTGCCAATCGAGCTGCGCGATCACAGAGGGCGTCAACTCATCGGCGACCAGCACCAGCGGCCCGTCAAGATCCTTGAACAGCTCGAGCGGATCTCCTCCGGTGCGAAGGTTCATGCAGAGGCGGCCGACGACGTCCCCGACGTCTCCCTGCCGTTCTTTGAGATACGCGTCTTCGCCCTGATCGAATAGCGCCGAGATCTCGGAAAACGCCCGTTCGAGCGCCGATCCGGCGTTCAGCTGTTCGGTGCGGATGATCTCCGCCGCGCGATCAATCAGCATCGCATCGTCGAGCATCAGCAACTGCGCGTCAAACAGATACGCGTGCTCGGCACCGGCCGATTCCGCAATCCGCTGCCGGATCTGTTGCAGTTGCTCGCGTGAGCGGGCGCGCGCCTCGGCCAGCGTCTCGATTTCCCGCTCGATGCGCGCCGCGGGAATCCGGAATCGGAAATCGCGCGCACCGCGGCGGAGCACGAGCGCTTTGCCGATGCCGATGCCGGGCGATACGCCGAGGCCGGTCAGACGCATGGCGCTTCGTCCAGGCCGCGCTCGATCAACGCACAGAGCGCCGCCACGGCCGCCTCCTCGTCAGGTCCATCCGCCGATATCGTGATTTCGCTGCCCTTGGCGGCAGCAAGCAGGAGCAGTCCCATGATGCTTTTCCCGTCAACTTCGCGGCCGCCGCGGCCGACCTTGATGCGGCACGAGAAACCGCTGGCGGCGTGAACGAACCGTGCGGCGGCGCGGGCATGCAGCCCAAGCGGATTGAGTATGGTGACGAGACACCGTGTCACGCCTTTTCGCCCTTCAGCAAGTCCGAAGCGACCCAGATGGCGTTCCGGCCATGCTCGCGCATGTCGCGCGCGAGTGACGCGAGGTCGGCGAACTTCTGTGGCCGCGCAAGCTTAATCAACATCGCCAGATTCACGCCGGTAATGACTTCGACGTGCTCGCTGACGAACGTGACCGCCAGGTTCGCAGGCGTCCCGCCGAACATGTCAGTCAGCACCAGCACTTTCGCCGGCTCCTCGTCGCTGCCGCCCGCCGAAGCGCTGACGCGAGCGATCGCCGCCCCGATTCCCTCGCGCGCATGATCGACATCCTCATGCCATCCGATGGAGACCGCTGCGAAATGCGGCAGGTCGCCGACGATCATCTCGGCAGAGTTGACCAGTTCGGTCGCCAGTTGGCCGTGGGTGACGACAACGATACCGAGTTTCATGTTCTGATCCGGGGGGCTGCGCCCGTGGCGCGCCTTGACGGACGACGTCTATTCATTCGCAATGTCTCTATGCTTGACACGCAATCTGACCCCCGGAATTCCCGACAGTCCCTTCCGTAGCGCCTCCGCAATCGCGACCGACCGATGCCGCCCGCCAGTGCATCCGATTCCGATCGTCAAATACGTTTTTCCTTCATGAGCGTACTGCGGAATCAGGAACTTCAGCAGGTTGAGTGTGTGGTCCAGGAAGTCGTGAGTGGCGCTGGATCGATCGAGATACCGAGCGACTTCCGCGTCTCGTCCCGTGTACGGCCGTAGCGCAGGTACGAAATGCGGATTGGGGAGAAACCGCACGTCAAACAACAGATCCGAGTCGACCGGAATGCCGTGCTTGAACCCGAAGCTCAGAATCGTGACGACGAGTTGCGATCCAGGGGTGCTGCCCGACGCGACCCCGGTGAAGACGTGTCGCAATTCATGGACGGTCATCTCCGTCGTGTCGATGACGTGATCGGCCAGCTTCCGGATGGCGCGCATCGCGTCCCGCTCTTCCCTGATTCCTTCGATCGCCGATCGATCGGGTGCGAGCGGATGGGGCCGGCGGGTCTCGCTGAATCGCCGCACCAACGCAGGCTCGGCCGCCTCAAGGAATATCAGGACCGGATTCAAATTCTTCCGCGCCTTCAAGCGACGGTAGACGCCCGGAAACTCCTTGAGCATCTTCCCTTCGCGCACGTCGACGACGACGGCGGCGCGGGAAATCTCGGTACCGGCCCTGAGCGTCAGTTCCGCGAGCATCGGCAGGAGCGTCACCGGCAGGTTATCGACGCAGAAGTACCCAAGATCCTCGAGAGCACGGATCGCCTGGGATTTTCCCGATCCGGAAAGGCCGGTGAGCACGACGAAGCGGGAGGTCACCGCCGTGCGAGCGGCCCGTCGGGCAGCGTGGCGCTTCTCTCGCATCAGTGATCCTCTCCCAAATCAACATCCTGGCCGCGGCCGGCGAGCCGGTCGTTCAGGCGAGTCACAAGTTTGCGGGCTGCATGGTGGCCGCGGACTCGCAACAGCTGGTTACGCGCCGCGACTTCGACGAGAATCGCCACGTTACGGCCCGGAGCGACCGGCATCCGAATCATCGGCGTGCGCACGCCGAGTGTTTCATAGAACTCGTCGTCGACGCCGAGCCGATCGTATTCCCGGCCGTGCTCCCAGCGTTCGAGTTGCACCACCAGTTCGACGCGCTTCGACGATCGTGTCGAGGCGACGCCAAAAAGATCCTGCACGTTAATCAACCCGAGGCCGCGAATCTCCATGTGGTTCCGCGTCAACTCCGGACATGTTCCGATGAGGAACGACTGTGCCCGGCATCTGAGTTCGACGACGTCGTCGGCGACAAGGCGGTGGCCACGAACGACCAGATCCAGCGCACATTCACTTTTGCCGATGCCGCTCTCTCCGATCACGAGCACGCCAAGGCCGAGGATGTCCATCAGCACGCCGTGGACCACACCGCGCGCGGCGAGATGGGCATCGAGGATCGACGAGAGTTTCGAGATCGCTTCAGGCGTCGGCGTTCGCGACCGCAGCAACGGCACGCTGGCGCGGTCGGCTTCGGTGATGGTTTCCGGCGGCGGCGAGGCGCCTCCGGTCACCAGCAGGCACGGAAGCTCGTGGCTGAACACCCGCCGTAGCGCGACGGCGCGGTCCTCGGCGGTCAGCGTTTCGAGATATCGCACTTCGCTCGTGCCGAACACGAGCACACGGCCGGGACGGAGGTAGGCATCGAACCCCGAGAGCGCGAGGCCGGTCTTCTGGGTGTGCGGAATGGTGATCTGGCGTTCGAGGCCCGACTGCCCGGCAAGCAGTTCGAGATCGAAAGCGCCGGAATCCGAGACGTCTCGAAGGATGGTTGCGACGGTGACGCCCCGCGGCTGGGCGGTTTCGGTCATCGCGCCAATGCTACGTGAATCTGCACGAAATCGTCATCACTCCGAGGGCCTTCGCCCGTCGGACTCCCTTACTCCGGCTCGATCAATCCGAGATTTCCGTCCTTTCGTCGGTACAAAATGCTGACCGTATCGGTCTCAGCATTGCGGAACACGACGAAGTTCTCTCCCTCGCCATCAACGCGCAGGGCCGCGTCTTCGAGTGACATCGGTTTCACGGCGTACCGCGTGTTTTTGACAATCCGCGGGGCCGGCGGCGTGTCGCCCGGTGCGGCGCGAACGACGCGGGGAGCAGTCGTCCGTTTCCGGCCATCCCACTTGCCCTTCAACGTCTGCGCCTGCTGCTCGATCTTCTCCGTCGCCTGGCGGATCGAGATCGGCCACGCATTGCCTTCGCCGTTCCCGCGGAGCACGTGGTCCCCCTTCGTGTGGACGGCAATCTCCGTACGCAGACGGTACTTCTCTTTCGTCAGCGTGATGATTGCGGAGACAGCCGCGTCGTTCAGGAGACGCTCGAGACGGGAGAAACGTTTGGTAATCAGCTGCCGCACAGGAGCGGTGATCTCCACGTGCCGGCCGGTTATATCGAGTCGCATAAAGAAAGCTTCCAGCTCCCAGCTGTCAGCTTCCAGCTCACATTACTCGCAGCGTCCGCGTTCAGCAGCTGGTAGCCGGAAGCGGGAAGCTGGAACCTGACACGTGAAGCTCAAAAGAGCACTTTTCTCTGGTTCGATGTTGGAATCTTCAGCTCCTCGCGATACTTCGCGATGGTGCGGCGGGCGAGCATCAGCCCTTCTTTCTGGAGGATGCTCACGATTTTCGAGTCGCTCAACGGCTTTCGCGGATCCTCGTTCTCGATGATCTTGCGGATGCGCTGTTTGATGGTGACCGATGAGACGCTCTCGCCGAACGAGCTGCTGATCCCGCTGTGGAAAAAGTATTTCAGCTCGAAGACGCCCTGCGGCGTATGCATGTATTTGTTGTTGACGACGCGGCTGACGGTGGACTCGTGCATACCGATGTCGTTGGCGACATCACGAAGCACGAGCGGCCGCAGATACTCGATCCCGTGATCGAGAAACTCGCGTTGAAAATTGATGATGCTGGTCGCCACCTTGTGAATCGTCTTCTGCCGCTGATCGACCGACTTGATCAGCCAGAGCGCCGATCGGAATTTGTCCTTCACATAGGCGCGCGTCTCGTCGTTCTGCTCTCCGCCGCCGGCGCCGGTCTTGTCGAGCAGCCGTCGGTACACAGGACTGATCCGCAGTTGCGGCAGTCCTTCTTCGTTCAACGCGGCGACGTACTGATCCTCGACCTTGACCACGTACACGTCGGGGATCACGTATTGTGATTGCGACGGGTTGTAGCGGCTCCCCGGCTTCGGATCCAGGTTGCGAATAATCTCGACGTGTTCCTTCAAGTCGTCGAGCGAGATGCCCAGCTTCCTCGCGATTTCAGGAACCTGATGGTTCTGGAGCAGTCGCAGGTGTTCAGTGACGATCTTCTCGGTCGGGGTGCCTTCGAGACCGAGATGACGAATCTGGAGCCAGAGACATTCCTGCAGATCACGCGCCGCGACACCGATCGGATCGAACGTCTGCACGTGCTGCAGCGCCCGTTCGACATCGGCGACGGGCCACTCCCCCATGGCCGCGATTTCCTCGACCGACGCGACCAGATACCCGTCGTCGTCGAGATTGCCGATAATCGCGCCACCGATCTCCTTGAGCCGTTCGTCGTCTGTTTGTAGGGAGAGTTGCCAGAGAAGGTGGTCGGAGAGCGAAGCCGCCGTCGAGAGTGTGTTCTCGATCGGCGGCAGTTCCTTGACCTCGGACGGGGTCCGGGAGCGATACCCGTCGTCGAGATAGTCTCCGAAGAAATATTCGTAGTCGGCGTCGTCCCACGGATCGCCCTTGTCGGCGGGCTGCTGTTCCGCGGCTTTCTCCTGCTGCTGCTGTTGTTCGGCCGGCTGCAGTTCCTCGGTCGGCACCTCTTCGAGCAGGGGGTTCTCGACCATTTCCTGGTTCAGCAACTCCGCGAGCTCGAGTGTCGACATCGGCAACAGCTTGATCGCCTGTTGCAGCGATGGAGTAAGGATGAGCTTTTGAACGAGCTTGGTATGGAGCTTCTGCTGAATCGCCATTAGTCGAGTGGGGCCGTGTCCGTCCCTTCCATCTTAGTCCAATCGGAACTCCGAGCCGAGGTAAATCCGTTTCACGTCCTCGTCGGCGGCGAGGCTGGCGGGGGTTCCACTGCGGAAAATTACCCCATCATGGACGATATAAGCACGGTCCGTTATCCTGAGCGTTTCCCGCACGTTGTGGTCGGTGATCAAGACACCGATCCCTCGCTCCTTGAGATGAAAGACGATCTTCTGGATGTCGGTCACCGCAATCGGATCGATTCCGGCGAACGGCTCATCCAGGAGCATGATTTTCGGCGACACCACGAGTGCACGGGTGATTTCGACGCGCCGCCGTTCGCCCCCCGACAGGGTGTAGGCGGGCGCCTTCGCAAGCGGCGTCAGGCCGAGTTCGGCGAGCAGTTCGGTTCGGCGATTGCGGCGACTGGCCGAGTCAAGCGGAAGGGTTTCGAGAATGGCGGTAATGTTGTCTTCAACGCTGAGGCCGCGAAAGATCGATGCTTCCTGCGGCAGATATCCGATGCCTTTTCGGGCTCGGACGTACATCGGATCGTCGGTCACGTCCGAGCCATCAAGCAGGACCCGTCCGGAATCGGGCGCTGTCAGGCCCACCACCATTGAAAAGGTTGTCGTCTTTCCGGCACCGTTCGGACCGAGCAGACCGACAACCTCGCCCGACGAGACATCCAGATTCACGCCCTTGACGACCGTGCGGCCGCTGTAAGACTTTGTGAGGTCGGTCGTATGTAGTGTGGCCACGTCCTATCGCGTCTCCGTCGGACACGCGATTGACGTCGCCACAGATCTGATTAGGTTGTTTCCGGTCATCGTGATGCTGTCGACGGCGCGCTGGAATTTGAGGACGGACCCGACCGACTTCTTGCAGTCGGGTGGCGCGATTTCGACAGCTTCGACCGGTGTTCCGGTCATGTGATACGTTTCGTCGCGGGCCAGATACGTCACACGGGCGCCAGTGGCCACGCGGCCGCCTTCCTTGACCACCACCGAACCATTCGCGCCATAGCCTTCGACGCGCTCGAGCTCATTGACGTCCTTCTTCATAAACAGCTCGAGCTTTTCGGCCGCGACGTCCCCCTGTGAACCGATCAGGTGCGCCTTGGTGGTGTAGGTCGCCAGACGTTTCGCGTCGTCGTACAAAAATGTTTCCGATTCTCCAGTTGACTTCGTGCTCTTGCGCACATTGGTCTTCGGATCGACGTCGTCCATCATCATTTCGGTATGCACGTTGACGCGAGCTTCCAGGTTGCCGGTCTTATCGTCAACCACGATGGTGTCGGCGTTCACTTTGGTGACTCCCTGCCACAACCGGGAATTTCCAACGTAGACGGCGCGGCCTGCCAGCCCATCGTAGTCGAGCCGGTTGGACGTGACGGTGACGGGTTGGTCCTGCTGGAGCAGCGACGGGACGTGTGTGTCCGAACCGGATCGGTTCGCCGGGGTCTGACCCTGGTCTGACCCCGGTTTGACCCCGGTCTGACCCCGGTCTGGCCCCTTCTGCGGCAGCATGGACGTTCGCACTTTCGTGTCCGCTTTCAGCTTCCGCGTTCCAATCGAGAACTCGATCGTTCGCGCTTCGACGGTGACACGCCCGTCGCTCACCCGCGGGGCCGGCGGACCCGGATCCTGCGATGGCGACAGATCGATCTGGTCTTTGTCGACATGGTACAAGCCGTGAGTCGAGTCGGCCACGACCTGCGGACCGTCGGTGAAGTGCACGTTGCCGCGAAAGTCTGCCTGTTCGACCGCGCCAAACCCCGGCTTGGTCGTCACGATCAGGGTCATCGCGCGGGCCTGCCGATCGATCGCCGGCAGAGTGCCGCGTGCCGCGCGGATCTCGCGATAGTCGACATTGCCGCCAAACGTTGCGTTCTGCAGCCCCGTTCCCGGTGCGCCGGTGGCGTTCAAAGTCGCTGAACGAATCCGCTTTGCGGGTGAATCGCCGTCGGGCGGCAGGTCCACCTGGACGTTCTCCATCGCGTCGAGATTGGTCAGCGTCTTGCCATCTGGCGACATCGTCAGGTCGATCGTCTTCCCGGCGACCCGCTTCCCTGCACCGTTGCCTTCACCCGGCAGCTGGACGACCGCGTTTTCGACCAGATGCGAACGCTGGAGCGTGCGGCCATCGTCGCCGTAGGTCAGGTCGATGTCGCGAGCGGTCATCGATTGCGGACCGCCGTCGCCAGAGCCGGTGATCCGGCTGTTGTTGCGGAGCTGCAGAAGCTGGACGCGCTGATCGTCCTGGGTCAGCATGATGGTGATGTCGTCGGCGTCGATCACCCGTCCTTCGGCAACGATATGTGCGCTTCGCGTCAGCTTCAGATAGTGTTCCGCTCTCGCGAGGCCGATCGTTTCGGCCCTGGCATCGATCGCGCCCTGACCTTTCTCGTCAGGCGTCACAGTCACGTGCGGCTGCGCCAACAGCCACAGCACTTCACGGTTGAAATCGTAGGTCGCTCCGACACCGGTTCCGTGCATACGACTACGCGTGAAGGCGACCGGTCCGGGTGCCTTGAGTAGTCCGGCCTGGTGATCATAGGTCGCGTCCTCGGTCGTGACCTCGGTGCCGTCGCTCGTCAGCTTGACCGCGCCGATGTAATGCGCCGTCTTCAAATCCTCACCAGCCTGAACCACCTCCGCCTCGTTGCTTCGAACCGTGAACGGCTTTCCATTTCTCTCCGACGTGATCTCGACACCATTCACCAGACGTGTGCGACCGTCGCTGTAGCTGCACTGGCCGCCAAACTTCATGGAGAACACAATCTTGCCGTCTTTCGACTGCTTGATTTCGCCGCCCTGCATGTTTTCGAGAATGCAGTCCTTGTCGCGCCGCTCGGGCACGGCCGCGGCAGCCGGCGGCGCCTGACGCTGACGCAAGGCGATAGCGACGATCGCGATGAAGACGATCACGAACGCGGCGATAGCGAACCGGGCCTTTTTCTGCCAAGTCATCTCGGTTGAAGTTACCAGTTGCCAGTTACCAGTTTCCAGTTCCGACGATTGAGGAGTGGAAACTGGAAACCGGCGACTATCACTCAGCGTCGCCCAGGCTTTTGATGTCCGCGACGCTCAGTTCAAGATACGTTTCCCCCTGGAACTCGTTCTTTTCGAGCGAGAAGGCGAGGTTCACTCCGGCGCGGTTTTGATTGAGAAACTCGGCGCGATCGGCGGCGCGCCACGCGATGGCGCGAAAACGCCGCCCATCCTGCGAAAACGTCATCTTCAGATGCCGATCCTTGAGCGCGCGCGGTCCGTCAACTATCTCGACGCCTGAGGCATGAAAGACGGGGCGCGGATTCGCCATGCCGAACGGGCCCATCGTGTCGAGTTCGCGCATGAAGTCGGGGGTGATCGACCGCAGGCTCAACGGACCATCGATACGAAGACGTGGACGAAGCTGATCCGGCTCGAGCACCGCGTCGGCATAGGCATTTATGCGCGACCGGAACTCGGGGACTCGGGCGGCTTCCATCGTCAGGCCGGCCGCCTGCTTGTGACCGCCGAATCTGAGGAATACGTCGGAGCAATGCTCCAGGGCGGCGAGCATGTCGAAATCAGGAATGCTTCGACAGGATCCATGCGCCACTCCCCCTTCGACCGACAGAACGATTGCCGGCTTGTGGAATGTATCCACGAGCTTCGAGGCGGCAATACCGATGACACCGCGATGCCATCCATCTCCACCGACCACCAGGACGTTATGCGCGCCGATGGCCGGGTCCGTTTCGATGCCCCTGCGAGCCTGGGCAACGAGGTCTGCTTCTTCCTGCTGCCGCCGGAGGTTCTCGTCGTTCAACTGTTGCGCGAGCCCGCGGGCTTCCTCCCCCATGGCTTCGTCGGTCGCCAGCAGCAGCCGTGTCGCGATATCCGGCGTGCTCATACGACCGGCGGCGTTGACTCGAGGCGCCAACATGAACGCGACCTGGTAACTATCGATCGTCTTCCCGCTCAGGCCGGACGCGTCGAGCAGCGACCGCAGGCCGATCGTGTGCGGCCCGCGACTGAGTGAGGCCAGCCCGAGGCGCGCGATCACGCGATTCTCGCCAACCAATGGGACGACATCCGCCAGTGTGCCAATCGCCGCGACCTTGATGAATGCCGGCAGCCACTTTCCCTTGCCGGCGCGATGGCAGAGCGCCTGGACGAGTTTGAGAGCGACGCCAACGCCGGCCAAATGCTTGTCTGGATAGGTGCAGTCGGCGCGCTTGGGGTTGATCACCGCGAGCGCTGCTGGCAGCGTCCCCTCGGGTTCGTGATGATCGGTGACGATCAGGTCGACACCGAGTTCGCGGGCGCGAGCCGCAGCATCCGAGCTTCTGATTCCGCAGTCGACCGACACAATCACACCGACGCGTTCGCCATGAAGCCGGTCGATCGCGGCTCGCTGCAATCCATACCCGTCGCGCAGTCGTTCAGGGATGAAATGGATGACATCGCCCCCCAGCATTTCGAGGGCGCGGCGAAGGATGACCGTGGAGGTAATACCGTCGACGTCGTAATCGCCATGAATCGCAATCCGCTCGCGGCGCGCGAGTGCCTGCTCCAGCCGATCGACAGCCCGGTCCATATCCGCCAGGCGGAACGGGTCGTGTAAGTGATCCAGCGAGGGATTCAAAAAGCGAGTGGCGTCGTCAACGTTACTGAATCCACGAAGGCACAACAGCCGGGCGATGATCGGGTGGACGCCAAGTGCGGCGGCGAGGGTGGCGGCCTGGTCGTCATTGCACGGCAGATGATGCCATAGGAGGGTTTTCATTAATGGATTGTCACTGAGCCGGCTCCATTCGCGGCTCGTTCGTATCCAGGAATGAGCTTCGCTCCTCACCCATCTTGCGGAACTTGTCGTAACGAACGCGAAGCCGATCGTCGACCGAAAGCGCGGCAACTTCCGGCAGCGCGGCAGAGAGAGCTTGATCGACCAGCGCGGTTGCGGCATCGGCGTTGTTGTGTGCGCCACCGGTCGGTTCGGGCACGATCCCGTCGATGAGGCCGAGGGCCAGCATATCGGGCGCCGTGATCTTCAATGCCGCCGCGGCCTCGACCTTGCGGTTGGCGTCTCGCCAGAGAATCGCCGCGCATCCTTCAGGTGGAATCACGCTATAGACGGCAAACTCCTGCATCAGCACGCGATCGCCAATCGCAATACCCAAGGCGCCGCCACTGCCACCCTCGCCGCAGACGAGCACGACAATCGGCACTTCGAGCATCATCATCTCGCGGAGATTGAAGGCAATCGCCTCGGCGACGCCGCGCTCCTCTGATTCGACGCCGGGATAGGCCGCCGGCGTATCGATAAAGACGATGATCGGCCGGGCAAACTTCTGGGCGAGCTGCATCACCCGAAGCGCTTTACGGTAACCCTCCGGCCGCGCGTAGCCGAAATTCCGGTAAATCTTCTGCTTGGTGTCGCCGCCTCCCTTTTGATGGCCGATGATCGCGACTGGTTGGTCGCGATACTGCGCCAGGCCGGCGACCATCGCATGATCGTCGGCGAAACGGCGATCGCCGTGGAGCTCGTCCCATCCGGTGAACAGGCGCTCGATGTAATCGAGCGTGTTCGGGCGATTCGGGTGACGCGCGACCAGCACGCGCTGCCACGGCGTCAGATTGGCGTATAACTCTGCCCGGATCTCGTCCGCCCGCCGCCGCAGCGAGTCGATCGAGCGCTCCCGATCGGGCGTGCGTGGCAGCATGCTCAGCGCTTCGATTTCCTTTAGCAGTACTCCGATCGGTTCTTCGAATTCCAGTAAGTCAGGCATGATTCGATTCAGCGTAGCTCCACCGTTCCTGTCCCACAGATCTGTTCGACCTCCGCGACGAGCTTGTCCGACGGCCGCACCCGTTGCGCGACGTCGGCGCGCACGCGCATTGGTGGCGGACCGCTGACGTCGAGCTCCAGCGACACGCGCCGGTCACCGCGATGCCGGGCGAGTAACTCGGCGAGCGCTTCGAACATCGTCCGCGCCTGCGACCCTTGACCGAGATGAATCACCACTTCGCGCGTCGTCTTTTCTTTCAGCGATGCGATCGGCATCAGTTCCGTCGAGACGATGCGCGCCGATTCATCGTCGCGTTCGAGCTTGCCGCGCACGAGCAGCATGGCGTCGGCTTCGATGAGCGCGCCAAACTTGCTGAAGGTTTCGGGAAAGACGACCACTTCGACCGCGCCACCGACGTCGTCGAGCATGAACACCGCCATGCGTTCGCCCCGGCGCGTCTTGAGTGGACGAAGCCCGGACACAATGCCGCCAACCCAGATGTCCGCTTCGGAAGCCGTCAAATCGGCGACGCGGCGGGCTCCGAACGTCTTCAATTCTTCGCTAAAGCGATCGAGCGGATGGCCGCTCATATACAGGCCGAGCGCTTCCTTCTCACCGGCGAGCTGCTGGATTTCGGTCCACGCCGGCGCCTCCGGCAGGGGCACTGCGGCCGTCGGGCTGTCGTTGTCGCCGCCGCCGAACAACTGGGACTGTCCCTTCTCGCGATCGCGCTGGTGACGGCCGCCGTGTTCGATTGCCCTGTCGACCGCGGCAAACAGGCGCGCCCGCCGCGCAGCGACGCTGCCGCTTGCCTGTGAGACGAGTGAATCCAGGGCACCTGCCTTGATCAAGCTCTCGAGCACCCGCTTGTTAACCAGCCGCAAATCGGCAGATTCACACAGCGTGTAAAGCGAATCGATGCGCCCGCGCTCGCGACGGACGTTGAGCATGGACTGGATCGCACCCTCTCCGACGTTCTTGACCGCGCACAGTCCGAACCTGACGCCCCCGTTCACCACCGTGAACGCCATCTCGCTCGAGTTGATGTCGGGCGCAAAGATGGTGACGCCGAGTTCGCGGCATTCTCCAAGGTACATCGCGAGCTTGTCTGTATTGGCCGCCTCGATGGTGAGCAGCGCCGCCATGAAATGCGCGGGATAATTCGCCTTGAGGTATGCGGTCTGATATGCCACCCACGCATACGTCGTCGAGTGCGACTTGTTGAAGCCGTAGCCGGCAAAGAATTCCATCAAGTCGAAAATCTTGGTGGCCTTCTTCTCGCTGACTCCGTTCTTGATGGCGCCGCTGACGAACGCCTCGCGCTGCTTCGCCATGACCTTGGGATCTTTCTTTCCCATGGCCTTCCGAAGGACGTCGGACTGGCCCATCGTAAAGCCCGCCAGCACGGCGGCAATGCGCATGACCTGTTCCTGGTAGGCAATGACCCCGTAGGTATCTTTGAGGATCGGCGCGAGCTGCGAGAGTTCGTATTTGACCTCGGTCTTTCCCTGCTTGCGTGAGATGTAGTCGTCGACCATCCCGCTCTTGAGCGGGCCGGGCCGATACAGCGCATTCAACGCAATCAGATCGTCGAGCCGCTCCGGCTTGGCCTTCCGGAGCAGCTCACGCATGCCGGAGCTTTCGAACTGGAACACGCCGTAGGTCTGACCATCGCAGAACAACTGGAAGGTTTTCGCGTCGTTCAACGGAATGGCGTCGATGTCGAGATCGATGGCCTCGGTGCGTCGAATCTCGTCGAGCGCATCACGAATAAGCGTGAGGGTACTCAGCCCGAGAAAATCCATCTTGAGGAGGCCCATCCGTTCGACCTCCTTCATTGCCCATTGGGTGACGATTTCGTCCTTTTGACTCTTGTAGAGAGGAACGAACTCGGTCAAGGGCCGTGGCGCGATCACGACACCCGCGGCGTGGACCGACGCATGCCGGGTCATGCCCTCGAGTCGACGCGCGACGCCGAGCAGCTCCTTGACCCGATCGTCCTTCTGCTCCATGTCTTTGAGGACGGGGTTCTCCTCGAGCGCCTTGTCGAGCGTCATGTCCAGTGCCGGCGGGATCGCTTTCGCCACGCGATCGGCGTCGGCATACGGAATGTCCATGACGCGCGCGACATCGCGAACGACCGCTCGCGCCTTCATCGTGCCGAACGTGATGATCTGGGCGACGTTCTCGCGGCCGTACTTGCGCGTCACGTAGTCGATGACTTCGCCGCGCCGCCGCTCGCAGAAGTCAATGTCGATGTCGGGAAGCGACACGCGCTCGGGATTGAGGAACCGTTCGAAGATCAGGTCGTACGCGATCGGGTCGACGTCGGTAATCCGAAGACAATACGCGACGAAACTGCCGGCGGCGGAACCACGGCCGGGCCCGACCGGAATGCCCTGCTCGCGGGCGTAGCGAATGAAGTCCCAGGTGATCAGGAAGTACCCCGGGTATTTCATTTTCTTGATCATGTCGACTTCGTACGTCAGCCGGCGAACGTATTCGTCAATCGTATGGCTGAGCACTCCAGCTGCCGCCAGTTCCTTGAGCCTCGGCAAACGCTGCGCGAAACCCTCTCGCACGACGTGTTCGAAGTAGTCGTCGAGCGTCGAGCCGGGAGGCACGTCGAAATTCGGCAGGTGGTTGATCGCGTTGGAGAGGTCGACATTGCACCGCTCCGCGATCCGCATCGTGTTTGCCAGCGCGTCGGGGTGGTCCTTGAATACCACCGACATTTCCTCGGCGGTCTTCAGGTAGAACTGATCGCCGTGGTATCGCAGACGCTCCGTGTCGTTGACCGATTTACCAGTGCCGATGCACAGCAGCACATCGTGCGGTTTGAAGTCCGAGTTCTGGAGATAATGCACGTCGTTGGTCGCGACCAGCGACAGGCCCAGGTCCCTTGCGATCGGGAGCAGCCCGGTATTGACGACCGTCTGCTCGTCGATCCCCTGATACTGCATCTCGAGGAAGAAATTCTTCGCACCGAGAATGTCGCGATACGCGGCCGCCGCGGCGATTGCTTTCTGCTGCTGCTCGGTGCGGATGCCGGTCGCCACTTCTCCCTTGAGACAACTGCTCAAGCCAATCAGGCCTTCGGCATGCTGCGCCAGCAGGTCCTTGTCGATGCGTGGCTTGTAGTAGAACCCCTCGGTATACCCCGACGACACCAGCTTGATCAGATTGTGATAGCCGGTCTTGTTCTCGGCCAGCAACACCAGGTGATTGGCGGTTTCACCGGGCGTTCCGCTCTTGGTCCGTCGATCGCCCGGCGCGACGTAGACCTCGCATCCGAGGATCGGGTTGAGTCCCCGTTTTCTCGCCTGATCGTGAAAAATCACCGACGAGAACATGTTCCCGTGCTCGGTGATCGCCGCGCCCGGCATTTTCAGCTCCGCGACACGATCCAGCAGCTCCTCAATCCGGCACGCGCCGTCGAGCAGCGAGTATTCGGAGTGAAGGTGAAGGTGGACGAAGTCGGACATACTCAATGTTCAATGTTCAATGTTCGATGTCCAATGGCGACCGCGATGCATTGCACATTAAACAGTGAGCATGGGTTTATTCCCATTCAATCGTCGACGGCGGCTTGGAACTGATGTCGTAAACGACGCGATTGATGCCTTTGACTTCGTTGACGATCCGCGACGAGATGGTCGCCAGCAGTTCGTGCGGCAGACGTGCCCAGTCGGCGGTCATGCCGTCGCGGCTCTCCACCGCGCGGAGCGCGATCGTGTACTCGTACGTCCGCGCGTCCCCCATGACACCGACGCTCTGTACCGGCAGCAGCACCGCGAACGATTGCCACAGCCGGCGATACCACCCGGCACGTTTCACTTCTTCCGCGACGATGTGATCGGCGCGGCGAATCAACTGGAGTCGCGCCGGCGTAACCTCGCCGAGGATGCGGACGGCGAGTCCGGGTCCGGGGAACGGTTGCCGCCACACGAACTCGTCGTCGAGACCGAGTTCCTTTCCGACCAGCCGCACTTCGTCCTTGAAGAGAAGCCGAAGGGGTTCGACCAGTTTGAAGCGCATGCGCTCGGGCAGGCCGCCCACGTTGTGATGGCTCTTGATCACGTGCGACGGGCCGATGACCGACACGCTCTCGATCACGTCCGGATACAGTGTCCCCTGCCCGAGAAAATCGAACGACCCGAGTTTCTGCGCTTCCGCCTCGAAAACGTCGATGAATGCCGCCCCGATGATCTTGCGCTTCTGCTCTGGATCGGTCACTGCCGCCAGTCGCTCGAGAAACAGGGTCGATGCGTCGGCGAAGACGAGCGGCAGATTGAGCCGTTCGAAACGCCGTCGGATCTGTCCCGCTTCATCCTCGCGCATGACGCCGTTGTCGACGAAGATGCACGTCAGGTGATCGCCGATCGCGCGATGAATCAGCAGCGCGGCGACCGTGGAATCGACGCCGCCGCTCAGGCCGCAGACGACGCGCCCCTGGCCAACCTGTCGCCGAATTCGTTCCGTCGCCTCCTCGACAAATGACGACATCGTCCAATCGCCGGTGCAACCGCAAACGTCGTAGGCGAAGTTGCGAAGAATGTCGATTCCATGATCGGTGTGCGCCACTTCCGGATGAAACAGCAGCGCATACAGGCGCCGGTCCTCGGCGACCATTGCCGCGACCGGCGCATTCGCGCTGGTCGCGATCACCTGGAAACCGGGTGGGGCCGCCTTGACGAAATCGCCGTGGCTGGCCCACACACGCAGATTGGCTGGAATCGATCCGAACAGCGGCGCGCCGGGTTGGATATCGATGGTCGCCAACCCGAACTCGCGATGAGGCGCCGGCGCAACCTCGCCGCCGAGCGCGTGGGTCATCAACTGCATGCCGTAGCAGATGCCCAGCACCGGCACGCCTGCGTCGTAGACACCGGTTTCACAATGTGGCGCGCCCGCCTCCGAAACACTCTTCGGGCCGCCGGATAACACGATACCGACGGGATTGCGTCGTCTGATCTCGTCGAGCGGCGTGTTGAACGGAAGAATCTCTGAATAGATCGAGAGTTCACGCAGCCGCCGCGCGATCAATTGCGTGAACTGCGATCCGAAATCGAGAACGACGATGGTCTGGTGAGTCACTGGGCGTGCCGAGTGGTGACCGAACGACGAAACAATTTCATTCGCGATCATCGAGAGGCCCGACCGTCGAATGAAGCAGCGCAGGAGTCAAGGGGTGTCAGGCACACTATTATAAGACGTGCACCCGCTTCGCACCACACTTCTTCTCCTCCTCTCGCAGATCGTCGGCACCACGCCGCCTGCGCCGCATTCTCTCCCAACGGCGATTCGTTGGGCGGTAGAAATTTCTGCCAGCCCGGCCGCATCGCCGGTCATCGATGGCGATCAGATATTCATTGTTCTGCAGTCGGGTGTCGTGTCCGCGCGCAAAGTCAGCGATGGAACGCCGGCATGGGACGTGTCCCTGACATCTGAGCGACCGGTCGCGGTAGACGGCGGCCACGTGTATGTCGCGACGTCCGATCAAATCGTCGCGCTGAACGTCGCCGACGGCGTCAAGGCGTGGAGTGTTCCGACACCAGCCGTCACGGTGCCACTGGTTGCGCAAGGCGGTTGGGTGATTGCGACAACCGGGAACGGAGTGACCGCCTTTCGCTCGGCTGATGGCAGTCGAGTGTGGACGCGCGATCTCGTCGGTGCGCAGACGACGCCGACAATCGAAGGGGATAACCTCTACGTGCCGCTCCAGAGCGGACAACTCCTGGCGCTCGATCTGCGAACCGGGGCCGATCGCTGGTCGAAGAACTTCGTTGGACCCTTGAGCGAGGTGCTCGCGTTTCCCGCCGAGATTTTTTTCGGAACAGACGACAAGTGGTTCTTCTGCCTGCGCGCGGCAGACGGCGAGCGCGTGTGGCAACGCGTGCGGCTCGGGTCGATTGTCAGAGGCCGCCCCATCGGCGACGCGAATCACATTTACGTCGCCTCGATGGACAACACGCTGCGCGCATTCCGCCGCACGAATGGGGCGCTACTGTGGCATCCCAGCGTGCCGTTCCGTCCGACGACCGGCCCAGTGTTGATCGACGCGGCAGTCGTCATTGCCGGCAACGCCCCCGAGCTCCGGGCGTTCGACGCCTTCAACGGCCGTCCCGCAGGTGAAATCAAACTCGAGGCGTCGCTGGTCATGCCGCCGACATTCGGCAAATCTGGCGACGGGATGCTGATGTCGGGTTTTACCGGTACGCTCAACGGCCAGTGGAAGCTCGTGCTGGCCGGTCCGCCGGTTCCCGCTCCTGCAGCTCCTCGCGAATAGCTTCCGCGAGCCGACCAACGCCCTCGCGGATCTGGTCGTGGGACGGCGCGGAAAAGGACAATCGAATCTGACTGGTGCCGCCGTCGTTCACGAAGAACGCGCTGCCGGCGACGTAGACGACGCCGTGCTTCACTGCCCGCTCGAGCAGACGATCCGCGTTCAGTTCGCGCGGCAATGTCGCCCACAGGAAGAAGCCGCCGCGCGGATCCGCCCATGTGAGGGCGGTGTCTGACTCCTTCCGGAACGCTGCCACCATCACATCGCGCTTCTCGGCGTAGTGCCGGCGAAGCAGCGGCACCTGCCGATCGAGAATTCCCCGTCGTCCGCATTCGTGAACGATACGTTGATCGAAGACGCCGGTGCAGAGATCGCCGGCCTGCTTGGCCATCTCGAGCTTCACCGCAATCGGCGCCGGCGCGTCGACCCAGGCAACCCGAAAGCCAGGCGCGAGTGTCTTCGAGAAACTGCTGAGGTAGATGACCCGCCCTTCCCGATCGTCTGCTTTGATCGGGCGAACATCCGTTGCGCTGGCGGAGTCTTCAAAGTACAGCTCGCGGTAGGGGTCGTCTTCCACGATGAGGACGTTGCGCAACGCGGCCCACTCCAGCAGCTGCCGCCGTTTGGCGAGGCTCATCAACATGCCGGTGGGATTCTGAAAATTCGGCACGACATAAACAAATCGCACGCGCCGATTGTTTTTGAGCACACGTTGATAGGTCGCGTCGAGCGCGGCGAGATCAATCCCATCCTGCTCCTGCGGAACTCCCTCCATCGTCGCGCGGACATTGCGAAACGCGGTGATGGCTCCGGTGTAGGCCGGCAGTTCGACGAGTGCGACGTCGCCCGGATCGAGGAGCACGCGCGCGACAAGATCGAGGCCCTGCTGCGATCCCGTCGTGATGAGCAGCCGGTTCATCTCGGTAGGAGCATCCCGCTGCGCCATGATCGCGCTGATCATTTCGAGCAAGGGACGGAATCCGCGAGTCGCGCCGTACTGGAGCGCGTTCGGATGCGAACCTGACAGGAGTTCGCGCGCGATGTCCGAGAACTCGGACCACGGGAATGTTTCGGGAGCAGGATACCCGGGCGCAAAGGAAATCAGGTCCCGGTTCTGCGCGAGGATGGTGCCCATGCGCCGGATCGCCGATTCCTGCATTCCCGACGCCGCCTGAGAGAGAAAGTCGTCGTAGTTGATCATGCGAGACGTGGTCCCGTGACATCGCTTGCCGGCTCGGGCACGTGAACGGTCACGAGGCTGTGCTGGTAATACCGATACTGGGTCAGATAGGCGCCGAGCGCAGTCAGTCCGAGAAACTCGAAGACGACGCCGCGTAACAGCCACGCGCCAAGCTGCAATGGCACCATGGCCAGGCCGACGAACGGCACGACCGCGATCAGGCCTAGACCCGCGGTAGCGAGGATTGATGCGCCCGTCATGATGGCAACGAGCAGGAGCACGACGCCGAAGATTCCTGCGACCTCGCGAATGCTCGCGCGGATGAACTGCGCAACTTTGCGAGTTCCCTCGCGCACGCCGACGTTCTCCACCGCGATGGCCATCTGCGTCAGGAGATAGAAGAAGTTGACGAGCGTGATCCACATGACCAGCGCGCTGAGCGCCGGAATCGCGGCGACCGTCCATCCGAGGAATACTCCGAAGTTATCGGACAGCCCATATCCCCCGGCGAGAAACCCGAGACAGGCGGCAGCCGTCAGACCGTAGACCACCAGGAGGCACAGTCCGAGCTTGACGTAGCGACGTCCTAACTTTCGACAGCCGTCGAGAAACGGTTCGATGTTCGTGAGGTTTGCGCGGCGAAGCGCCGCCAGGCGAAGCGGCGGGCGCTCGATCGGTCCTGCCTGCGACTCGGCGGCGGCAAGAATCGACACGGTTCCCGCTTTGATGATGAAGGTCAGCACCGACGCCCCGAGAAGCACGACGAGGAAGGCCGCGGCAAACAACCCGAGCGCCACTGGATTGGCGCGAAGGGCCGCGATCACGTGGGGGATGGTTCCCTTCACGTCGTTGCCCATCACGTCTTCCACATTCGCTCCGAGGAGCAGTACCACCATCGCCACTCCGCCGACGACCGGCACCGCCAGCAGAAGCTGCTGCGTGCCTTCGGCAATGAACTGCACGGCAATGAGTGGCCAGTTGGCGGCGGCGATAAAGGCGCCGCGCTTGAGTGACGCCTTCAGGGCGGGAGGTTGCATCGAACTAATTGATTGTACCCTTTGCGGTATTCTGCTGCTTCAGTGTCCTCATCGCTAAAGCCGAGTCTCCGCGAGCGGCGGATTAGCGCGAAACGCCTGCTCCTGGGGGGCTTGGCAATCGCGCTCATGGCGGCGATTTCCGGCGCGGCGGCCGAGGTCTGGCGGTTTGGCCTCACTCGAGCCGCGACTCAGGCACGAGTCGAAGAGCGGGTCCGGCGCGATTTCGATCGCACAACCACGGCGCTCTCGCGCGTCGCGCTCAGCGTCGCGATGGACTCCGGCGCCGCTCGCACGCTGTCTGGCGGACCCGACGCGGCCCGCGACCTCTTCAATCTACTCGACCGTCACGTGCCAGAAGGTGACGCCGTGCCCGATGCGATTGCGGTCACGATTTACGATCGCGGGGGCGTTGCCCTGGCGTGGGTTGGCCGTCCATCCGATGTTGGCGTGTCGTCGCGGCTGATGGGGCCGTCGGCGTTCTACGTCGCGCGAACCCCTCTGGGACTCCGGCTCTTCCATGTTTTGCCGATCGTCGAAGCCGATCAGCGCCGCCAGGGCTCGGTCGTCGCGGAGCACGCCCTTTCGCCGGCCCCAGCAACGGCGACGATTACGTCGGGCGGAGACGTCCTCGAAACGCCGGTTGGACCGGCGTCGTTGAGAACGCGGGTGGAAGGCGCCGGCGATCGGCCGCGCGACAACGCATTCCTGCTTCGGTCGCCTGGCGGCGAGACGCTCGTGGAGGTGTCGCTCCAGCCCGATACGCTCGACAACGCCCGGCGTACCTGGAGGCGCCACGTTGCCGCGGTGCTTCTATGGATCGTCGGGGTCACGATCCTGCTGTTGATCGGTCCGGCGCTCGATCGGCGTGCACAAGCCACGCTCGCGCGAGACTTCCTCCTGTACACGGCAGTGAGCCTTCTCTTTCTGGCTGCGGGCTCAGCCCTGTTCGGCATCGCACTGGCCATTGAACTCGGCCGTCGTCCCCCACCGAGTGCCATTGTCCTTGCGACGGGCGCGACAACGGCTGCCGCCATTGCGCTGCTGGCTGGGCCAGTGGTTCGACTGCGCCTCGCGCTGCGTGCGCGACGGCGAAACGTCGACGACGGCACCGTGGGCTTTCTGAGTCGTCAGCTTCTGGCCGGGACCGCAGTAGCGGCGGTTCTGCTGGCTTTTGAACTGCTTCTGCCGCGCGTTGGCGATCCGGTGACCGCGGATCTGCGGCGGTTCTCGTTTTACCCGTGGAGTGCGAAGCGGCTGGCGATGCTCACGGGAGTCCTCGCATGCCATGCGGCGGCCCTGTGGACGTGCACGCTCATTCTGAGCGCGGCACTGGCGCAATGGCGGCTGAGCCCGACGGCACGAGGGCGGATTCAAACACTTCTTTTGTGGGTCGGACCCTCAGTCGCAATCGGAATCATCGCGCCGCTGCGCGGATGGTCGCTGCCGTCGATCGCGCTGATCCTGTCCGCCTTCACGTGCGCGATCGCGGCGCTCATGGCGTCACGCGTCGTGGTCTGGTATCGCCATACGACGGTTGCCGCGCGAATCCTCGCGCTGTTTGTCGCCTTCCTCTTGCCCGCGTTGCTGTTGTATCCGTCCGTCGACGACTACGCCGAACGGGCGATGCGAGTGCTCGTCGAGTCGCGATATGCCACCCAGGCGCAGCAGTATCCGCAGCTTTTGCAGGAGAGACTCAGCGAAGCCCGCGCTGAAATCGACGCGCTCGAATCGCTTCCCGTGCTGGTGACCGAGCAGCCGATCGAGCCCAAGCCGTGCGAGCGCACCCAGCCGGCCTATTTGGTGTGGAGTCGAACCGCTCTCGCGCGCGCGCGCCTGACTTCTGCGGTCGAACTCTACGATGCCGCCGGCGAGTGCGTCAGCCGATTCGGGCTCGATCTACCGGAATATTCCGGAACCGCTCAGGCGCCGCAAATCGAGGGCAAGCCATGCCAGTGGGACGTCTTCGGTGAGGCAGCTCCCTTCGGCGCCTCCGAGCGGCGGCTGCTGCATGCGGCACGGCAGATCTGCACGACGGCCTCCGCCGATGAACCGCGGCGCGTCGTTGGCACAATCGTCGTTCACGTGTTGGTGTTCGACTACCGCACACTTCCCTTCATCACGTCGCAGAATCCCTACTTCGAAGTGTTTCGACCAGCCGACGCGGGCACGCGGCTCGACGACGCGGCCGGCAGCGAGGTCGAGGTCGCGATTTACGGGTGGGGCCTGGGTGCGGCGTACAACTCTCCGCACGCGGCATGGTCGATCGACGACGACCTGTTTGCACGGATTTACGATCCGGCACGGCGGCCGTTCTGGACGACGGTCGAAACCAACGGCGACCGCTATCGCGTGTTCTTTTCAAACGATCGGGTCTTCATTTACGCGATCGGCTACCGCACGTTGACGCTCTTCGATCACCTGGTCCACCTCGCGGAGTTGACGACGCTGGCCGGCGTCTTCTATGTCCTGGTCCTCGTCGCCACTGCGTTCTTCACGCGCCTGGCCCGTGCGCGTCCTCGCCTCGGCCGCGCGCTGCTTCGTGAGATTCGATCGAGTTTCTATCGCAAGCTGTTCCTCGCCTTCGTGCTCGCGGCGATCATCCCGGTCCTGATTCTCTCAGTCGCGATTCGTTGGTACTTCGCGAACCTTCTCACCGCCGGCGTCGCACTCGAGGCGGCGCGCACGGCTGCCGTCGCCCAACGTGTCATCGAGCAATCGAACGCGCTGACGCAGCGGACGGAAGGGCTGGCACCGGCGAGCGATGACGTCATGATCTGGATCAGCCAGGTCATCGATCAGGACGTCAACATTTTTGAGGGCGCGCAACTCGTGGCGACGAGCAAGCGCGATCTGTTCGCGTCCGGCCTTCTCGCGACGCGCACGCCCGATGCGGTGTACCGCGCCATCGCGCTGCAACGGCTCCCCAGCTTCGTTGGCGAAGATCGCATCGGCACGGTTCCGTACACAATCGCTGCCGCACCGGTGCATGCCGGCGGCAAGAAAGTCATTCTGACTGTGCCGCTCGCGACACGGCAGCGTGACATCGATCGCGAGATCGATGATCTCGATCGCGGTGTTCACCTGGCGGCGCTGCTGTTCGTGCTCCTGGGAGCGGCGATTGGGCTCTCGATGGCGGAGCGCATTGGCGATCCTATCCGGCGGCTCACGCGGGCAACGCGGCGCATCGCGCGCGGCGACTTTGATGCGCAGATCGCCGTACGTTCGTCAGACGAGCTGCGTCGCCTGGTCGATGCCTTCAACAGCATGGCTGCCGAGCTCAAGGCCCAGCGGGTGCAGCTCGAACGCACCCATCGTCTCGAGGCATGGGCGGAGATGGCGCGACAGGTCGCGCACGAAATCAAGAACCCGCTGACCCCCATTCAGCTCTCGGCGGAGCATCTGCGTCGAGTCCATACCGATCGCGGCGAGCCGATGGGTGAGGTGCTCGAAGGGTGTGTCAATTCGATCCTCGGCCAGGTGAAACTGCTCCGCCAGATTTCAGCCGAGTTTTCCAGCTTTGCCTCGTCACCCACGGCGCGACCGGCAGCGGTCGATGTTCCGGAGCTCGTCACCGACGTCATCGATCCGTACCGCACCGGCCTGAGCGGCCGGATCGACATTGTCAATAACGTCGCCGGGCCGCTGCCGCGCGTGTTCGTCGATCGCACGCTCACGGCGCGGAGTCTCGCGAACATTGTGGAGAATGCTCTGCATGCGATGCCCAGCAAAGGCCGACTGACGATCGACGCGTCGGCCGATCATCAGTTCGTCCTGCTTCGCATCCATGACAGTGGCGTCGGGATGGACGAAGAATCGCTGGCGCGCGTCTTCGAGCCCTACTTCTCCACCAAGACCACCGGCACGGGCCTTGGCCTGCCAATCGCGCGGCGGAACATCGAACTGAATGGTGGAACGATCGAAGTGGAGAGCGGCAAGGGACGCGGCACAACCGTCATCGTGCGTTTGCCGATTGTTGCTGCTTGAACAACCCTCACAGTCACGGAGGACGTAGTCAAATAGGATTCCCGCCTGAATCGGGAACTGGATGGTCTTCTGGCGCCTGCCCCGCAGGTCTTCGGCGCAGCTTCGTATATCCCCACACGACGAGCGCAGCGGTGGTGTAGGTATACGAGAGGACGACGAGCGCGATACGCGGATGCGTCGCGATTAACGCCAGGGCGACGGCGCCGAGGAATAGCGAGAAGTAGGATCGCGTGTGACCAACGTCGATCGCTTTGACGCTGCGGAAGCGAATCGTGCTGACCATCAGGAACGCCGGCACGAGTACCATCGCGAGCGCCGGGAATGCGGCTTCCCGTTCTTGCAGCCCGTAGGGATAGAGATACACCGTCGACGCAATCACCGATGCCGCAGCCGGACTCGGCATGCCGACGAAATACCGTTTGTCGGTTGACGCGGTGGTGGTCGTCGTCTGCACGTTGAAACGTGCGAGCCGCATTGCCGCAGCCGTCACATAAAGAAACCCGGCCGCCCATCCCAGCCGTTCGAGCGGCCACAGCCCCCACGTGAATGCCAGGATCGCCGGCCCAAGGCCGAACGAGACGACGTCGGCGAGAGAGTCGAGTTCGACGCCAAATGCCGACGATGAATTGGTCAGGCGTGCGAAGAAGCCGTCAAGGGTATCGAGCACCATCGCGAAACCAATGAACAGCGCCGCGGTGTCGAAATCGGATCGCGTCGAGTACACGATGCACGCGTAACCGCAGAACAGGTTCGCGACCGTAAAGAGCGACGGCAGCAGGAAAACGCCACGACGGAAACGGTTCGGCCGATCCTCGCGGCGACGCCGGGGGAGCGAACGGTTATCGAGCACTGGATTGCCTCAGCGTTGCCAGGACCGTCTCGCCGCCGACGACCTGGTCCCCAACGCGAACCTGCAGGACTGCATCGTCTGGCATGAACACGTCCATCCGTGATCCAAATCGCATGAGCCCGACGCGTTCTCCTCGTTCAAGGGTCTGCCCTTCATGAACGCGGCAGACGATCCGGCGCGCGAGAATCCCAACCACCTGACGGAAGACAAGCGGCCGGCCGTGATAATCGACCCAGACCTCGTTCAGCTCGTTGTCGTTGGATCGTTGGTCGTACGCAGGCAGGAATCTGCCCGGGCGGTAATCGACTCGCGTGATCCGGCCGGCGACCGGTGAACGATTGATGTGCACGTCCAACGGCGAGAGAAAGATCGTCACCTGTTTCCAGGCGCCGGGTGGTGACCAGCGGCCGTCGCTCGGACCGGCGATCATCACGCGTCCATCGGCAGGCGACACGACGGCGTCGGGATCCTGTGGGACGACGCGCTCCGGATCGCGGAAGAAATACGCCATGAACCCGCCGAGCGCCGCAAAGGGGGCCGCCAGCGCGTAGCGTCGCACGGCGACCAGAAATGCGGCCGGGACGAGGGCGGCGGCGATAAACGGAAATCCCGCGCGATCGATTCTCATTGAATGTGATGATGCCCGGAAGCGGGCGGAAAGTCACGAGGGCCAGGAATCGGTCAGCGCAGCTGAACCGGTTGCTGGCCCTTCGGTGAAAAAGGAGCCGAAACTGTGGTCAGGCGGCGCGTCTTAACGATGCGCGGCGTGCCGAGAACCGCCGTCGGTCCGATGGCGGCGGAGGATAGTCTCCATCTGATCTTTTAGTTGGAGCTTGACCTTTTTCAACCGGACTTCTTCGAGCTGTTCTGGCTGCGTCAGATAGGGGCGATCGCTGAGGTTGTGAATCTGTTCGTCGAGGGCGTGGTGGCGGCTGGCTAACTGTCGATACTCTTCGTCGCTCTGTAACAGCTGACGCTTCAGCTCTTCGAAGTCGTTTGGCATTTCCGACCTCCTGGGAATGAAGTTACTCCTGGACGCTCATAAATCCAACCTATCACAAGGGGCGGCACGCTTCAAGGTTCCGTATTTAAATTCAAAAAGCCGAGTTTTTGGCTCCAGAGAACGAGGGCGTCCTCGACCGGCTGGGTATAGTACGCCCGTCTCACCCCCCGCACCTCGAAGTCGAACCGGTCGTACAGTCGCAGGGCCGCCACGTTTGACCGGCGGACTTCCAGTGTTGCGCGGGTGATGCCGGCGGCGGCGGCTTCGGCAAGTACGAATCGCAACAACCGCGTCGCGTGGCCGCGCCTGCGAAATTCGTCGGCAACCGCCAGCGTGTTGATGTGCAACTCGTCGGCGACGAACCAGCAGCCACAGAATCCGACCAGCCGTCGGTCGCCATCGCGCAGCACATAGACACGGACGACGTCGGTATTTCGAAGGTCGCGCTCCAGCGTGTCGCGCGACCACGGGTTGCTGAACGAGGCGGCTTCGAGGGCGACGACGTCGGCAAGATCGTCCCGGGCATGCAGGCGCGAGATCGAATAGTCAGGCACGTCGTTAGCCGTCATGGCAGCGCGGCGCGCCGCGCGCGCGCGAGTTCCGCGTCCGACCGGCGGACGTAGATCGGAACGATCGCGTGCGGCAGAACGGCGCGCGCGGGATTGTCAGCCGCGATCTGGCCGACGAGACCGGCAAGCGGCGGTGGTGCCACGATCGTCACGTCATCGCCGATGCGGCGGCGCAAACGGTCCTCGTGACGCGTACCGCCATCGCCAACGAACGTTACCTGCGTGAGATCCGTTGTATCCGACCAGGCGTTCAGTACTGCCTCGGGTGCCGCCGATACCGGTGGAATCAACTCGTCATTGCCATCTGCCGAGTAGAGCGCGGCAAACACCTCAGCGCGTTGCGCGTCCATCCATGCACCGATCAGCCGATCGGCGTTGACCGCGGCGCGCGCAAGCGCCTCGAGCGCCGATACCGCGACGACACGTTTCTGCAGCGCCATCGCGATCCCTTGAATCGTCGCAATGCCCACGCGCAGCCCGGTGAACGATCCTGGGCCCGCTGCAACGGCAAGCAGGTCGATGTCTTCAACACGAACGCCCGCATCGGCGAGCGCCGCCGCCAGTTCACCGGGCAGTCGCTGCCCATGCGTCAAAGAGGGATCGCCGACCCGCTCGACACGAATCGTGCCGTCATGGAGCACGGCAATGCTCCCATCTCTCGTGGTCGTATCGAGCGCGAGAATGATCACGATGAATAAACCTTGTAGAACCCGGACGAACCCCAACAGAACCCAATAAACCTAGATGTTATACTCACGCCCAGACGCTCCCCGAAATGGCCTCCCCTCCTGTGTCTTCGGAACCCACCGGCGCAACGCCGGCCATGCGTCAGTATTTCGAAGCCAAGCGCCAGTTCCGCGACGCGATCGTGTTTTTTCGCATGGGGGATTTTTACGAGATGTTCTACGAGGACGCGCTCACGGCGGCGCGCGCCCTCGAACTGACCCTCACCTCTCGCTCCAAGGATTCCAGTGGCGGTGCCATTCCGATGTGTGGGGTGCCGCATCATGCGGCCGACGGCTATATTGCGCGGCTCGTGAAGAAAGGGTTTCGCGTCGCCGTCTGCGAGCAGATGGAAGACCCGAAAAAGGCCAAGGGGCTGGTCCGTCGCGAAGTCGTGCGCGTCGTCTCGCCAGGCACACTCACTGACGCGAGCTATCTCGACGCGCGCGAGCCGGCGTTTCTCATGGGCATCTTTCCCGCTGGAGCATCTGCCTATGGGGTGGCGCTGCTCGACGTCTCCACCGGCGAGTTCACGGCGACCGAGTATTCAGGAGAGGCCGGGCGTCAGTCGCTTGCCGACGAGCTGGTCGTCATTCGTCCGCGCGAGATCCTTGCCCCGAGCGGTGCCACCGACGTCGTGGAAATGGTGAACCGGTTGCGGCTCGACACCCGCGTGACGAGCGCCGCCGACTGGACGTTCGAGTTCGAAGCGGCTCGAGCCGCCGTCTTGTCGCAGACCGGTGCGCAAACACTTCATGGTTTCGGTCTCGAGGATCACTTGGCAGCGACGAGCGCCGCGGGAGCGCTCGTGCAGTATCTACGCGAAACACAGAAAGCGGATCTCGCGCACGTGCGAGACCTGAGCTACAGGACTGGCGCCGATTCGATGGTCGTTGATCCAACGACGCTGCGTAATCTCGAAGTCATTGCGGCGGCAGACGGCGGCAAGAACGGTTCGCTGCTGCAGGAAATCGATCGAACGGTGACCTCGATGGGCGGCCGCCTGATTCGATCGTGGGTTCTACGGCCGCTCCTCGCCCTCGAACGGATTCAGGATCGCCTCGACGCCGTCGAAGAGTTTGCCTTTCGCAGCACCGAGCGAGCCAAGGTGCGCGAAACGCTGAAAGGCGTGCACGACATCGAACGGCTGGTGGCGCGAGCGGCGTTAGGCACCGCTGGACCACGCGATCTCGTCGCCCTGCGGCAATCGCTTGCCGCCGTTCCGCGAATCCGTATGCTGCTCGAACCGTTTCAGGCGCCGCTCAACCGCAGCCTCGAAGCCGAACTCGACGATCTCTCCGACCTTCGAGCGGAACTCGATCGTGTGCTCGACGACGAACCACCGGCGAACGCCCGCGACGGCGGCGTGGTCCGCGACGGTGTCGATCCTGAACTCGACGACTTGCGCGGTATCAGTCGGTCCGGAAAGGAACGGATCGCGGCGATGGAAGAAGCCGAACGCGCGCGAACCGGAATCGGGTCACTGAAGATCCGTTTCAATCGCGTGTTTGGCTACTACATCGAGGTCTCACGATCGAACCTCTCGAACGTACCGTCTGATTACCATCGCAAGCAGACAATCGCCGGTGGTGAACGTTTCATTACGCCTGATTTGAAGGCGTACGAAGAAAAGGTGCTGGGCGCCGACGAGCGGATTCTCGAGCGCGAGGTCGCACTCTTCGAAGACCTGCGCCGGCGTGTCGCGGTGGAGGCACCGCGGATTCAGGACACCGCCAGAGGACTGGCGACGTTCGACGCGTTGAGCGCGATGGCCGAAACCGCCGCCGTCCAAAACTACACCAAGCCGTTGATGCACGCCGGTGACGAGCTCGCGGCGACGGATGTGCGGCACGCGGTCGTCGAGCGATTTGCCGCTGATGCGTTCGTGCCGAACGACGTGCGCCTCGACGGCGACCAGCACCAGCTGGTGATTCTCACCGGGCCGAACATGGGAGGCAAGTCGACATACCTTCGTCAGACGGCGCTGCTCTGCCTGATGGCGCAGGCTGGATCGTTCGTGCCCGCCCGGTCAGCAAAGCTGCCGATCGTTGATCGGATCTTCGCGCGTGTCGGGGCCGCCGATAACATTGCCCGTGGCCAATCGACGTTCATGGTCGAGATGCAGGAGACGGCGAACATCCTGCACAGCGCGACGGCGAGAAGCCTGGTGATCCTCGATGAAATCGGCCGCGGCACCTCGACGTTCGATGGGTTGAGTCTCGCCTGGGCGGTCGCTGAGCACCTCGCCTCCAATCCTCGAGCGCGGCCAAAAACCATATTCGCAACGCACTATCACGAGCTGACGGATCTTGCCGACGCACTGCCCGGGGTCGTCAACTTCCATGTCGTCGTTCGTGAATGGAAGGACGACATCGTTTTTCTGCGCAAGGTCGTGCCCGGACGATCGGACCGCAGCTATGGCATCCACGTGGCGCGGTTAGCCGGGCTGCCTCCCGCCGTGGTTGCGCGAGCGCGCGAGATCTTGAATGGACTGGAGCGAGACGAGCTGTCGCGTGGCGGACGCCCGTCGATGAGCGCCGCCGAAAACGCCGCTCAAGGTCAGATGGGATTGTTCCAGGTGCCGACCGAGGACGACGCGCTCCGCCGGCGGCTGCGCAGCCTCGATGTCAACGAGATCACTCCGATGCAGGCGTTGACGTTGCTCGCGGAATTGAGAGCCGAGGCGGACGAATGACACAACTCTGTGGCTTCCGCTTTCAGGCGGAAGGACACGTGCGCGCCCTGCTCCTTGTCACCGCGCTGCTCGCGGCATCCGCCTGCTCGCACGAACGGCCAAACGGCAACGTCATCATCCTCGGCACCACCAATTCGGCAACCAACCTCGACCCCCGTGTCGGGACGGACGAAGCCTCACAGAAGATCCATCAATTGATCTTCAACACACTGGTTCATATCGACAGCCAGTTGCGCGTCGTCCCCGAGCTGGCCGAGTCGATCGAGCATCCTGATCCGCTGACCTACATCGCGCGGCTGCGAAAGGGCGTGCTGTTTCACAACGGTCGCGAGCTGACGTCTGCGGATGTCGTCTATACGTTCCGCAGTTTTCTCGACCCGACGTTCAAGGGACGTTCGGGGGCATACCGCGTTGTCGCTGCGGTCAACGCCATCGACCCCTACGCGGTCGAATTCAAACTGAAGAACCCGCTGAATTCATTTCCCGTCAACCTGGTGATGGGAATCGTGCAGGACGGCTCCGGCGCGGCAAACGCGCGGAAGCCGATAGGCACGGGACCCTACCGCCTGACGGAGTTCGTGCCTGACGACCACGTCGGCTTAGCCGCGTTCGATCAGCATTTCGCCGGCCGGCCGCGCAACGACGGTCTCGTTCTGAAAGTGATTCCCGACGACACTATGCGCGGGCTCGAACTACGCAAGGGCTCGGTCGATCTCATCGTCAACGACCTCTCTCCCGATATCGTCTGGCAGCTGCAGCGCGAGGGGCGTGTGCAGGTAGAAACCGCCGCGGGTACCGACTATGCCTACGTCGGTCTGAATCTCAATGATCCGGTGCTCCGCCACGTCGAGGTGCGCAAAGCGATTGGCTATGCGATCGATCGCGATGCGATCGTCAAATACTTGCGCCGTGGATTTGCCAGTAGGGCGGTCGGCATCGTGCCACCGATGTCGTGGGCATTCGAAAAAGAGGTCTTCGATTTCACCCACGATCCGGTGAAAGCCGAGCAACTGCTCGACGCCGCCGGCTTCCGGGATCCGGACGGGTCGGGGCCGCTTCCGCGTTTTCGCGTGTCGCTGAAAACGTCGACGACGGAGGTGTATCGAATCCAAGCCGCGGCCATTCAGCATGACCTCGCGCGCGTTGGCATCGCCGTCGACGTTCGTTCATCGGAGTTCCAGACATTGTCCGCCGACGTGCTGCGCGGAAACTTTCAAATGTACACGCTCCAGTTCGTCGGCGTCACCGATCCCGACATCCTCCGGCTCGTGTATCACTCGCAGCAGGTGCCGCCAACCGGTCTCAACCGGGTGCGCTATCAAAACAACGAGGTGGATCGCCTGATCGAAGGTGCATCGGCGGCGGCCGACGATGAAGAGCGCCGGAAGCTGTATGGTCAGGCGCAGCGGCGCATTGCCGACGATGTGCCCTACATCCCGCTGTGGGACAAGACCAACGTGGCGATTTTCCAGCCGGACATCCACGGCGTCACGCTCTCCCCCATCGCTGATTTCACGTTCCTCAAAGACGTTTACCGCCAGCCGAACGGGAGCCGTTCCGGTTCGTGAGCCCCGTTGTCCGACTCGTCGTTGGCCTGATCCTCGTGGTCGTCGGTTGCTCTTCCGCGGACGCTGCCAATCGCTACGACCCGCGGTTTCGATTTCGCACCATCACAACGCCGCATTTCGCTATTCACTTTCATCAGCGGGAGGAATCGCTCGCGCGCAGGCTGGCGACGATTGCGGAAGATGTTTTCGCTCGCGTCTCGCGTCAGATCGGCACGCCCAGCGGTCGGGTGCACGTCATTCTGGTCGACCAGCACGATATCTCGAACGGCTGGGCGACACCGGTCCCCTTCAACTTGATCGAGATTAGCGTGGCGGCCCCTGCCGGCGACAGCACCATCGGCAACACCGATGATTGGCTTCGACTCGTCTTGGCGCACGAGTACACGCATATCGTGCATCTCGACAAGGCTCGCGGATGGATCGGCGGGCTCCGCAACGTCTTCGGACGTGCGCCCGTGTTGTATCCGAATCTGTTTCTGCCGCTGTGGCAGATCGAAGGGATTGCGACCTACAACGAGAGTGTGTTGACGGGCGAAGGCCGGGTGCCGACCGGAGACTTCCGCATGATCGTCGATCGCGCCGCGGCGGTTCGGCGGTTCGACCCGATCGATCGGGCGAACGGTGGCCTGATCGACTGGCCAGGAGGATCGACGCAGTACGCGTACGGCGCATACTTCCATCAATACCTCGCCGACCGTTACGGCCCGGAGTCGATCGCGAAGCTGGTCGCCGAAACGTCGGGCCGCCTGCCGTACCTGGGCGCTCCGGCATTTCGCAAAGTCTTTAAACGCTCGCTGGGCGAACTCTGGGACGACTTCGAAACCGATACCAACACCCGCGCCGCGGCGCAGTCGGATAGCACCAGCCCGCGTCGCCTGACCCATCATGGATTCTCTGTCGGTGGCCCCAGCTTCGGAGAACACGGACAAATCTTGTACTCAGTGGCCAATCCACACGGATTCCCCGCCCTCATGAAGTTGAGCGGTGACGGATCGAATCCGCGCGAAGTGACAACGAGATACCTCGGACGGCAAATCGGCGCTCGTGGTGGACGTCTCGTGTTCGATCAGTTCGAGCTCGTGCACAACGTCGGCTTACAGTCCGACCTGTATATGGTCGGCGAGAATGGCGGCAACGTTCGACGCCTAACACATCTCGCGAGGGCGCAAGATCCGGATCTCTCGCCGGACGGAAAGACCATCGTCTGCACGATTCAACGCGCAGATCGCCGCGATGTCGCGACCCTCGAACTCCCCGCTGCGGGTTTTGCGTCGCCCACGGTTCTGCTGTCGGACGCGGCCGTCGACTACTCGTCACCGCGATGGTCGCCTGACGGTCGATCGATTGTTGCGGAGCGTCGACGTCTCGGTGGTCCGTCAGAGATCGTCATCATTGATGCGACGACCGGTCGCAGCCGGGCACTCGTGTCATCACATGACGCGCGTAACGTGACACCTGCGTGGTTGTCAGCGACGACGGTTCTGTTTGCGTCCGATCGCGGCGGACAGCCGTTCAGCCTCTACGCAGTTGATACCGGATCGGGCGCCGTGCGGCGTCTGAACGGCACCGGTTCGTCGGCGCAATCGCCCGCTGTGTCGCCTGATGGTGAGACGCTGCTTTTCGTTGGCTACACGGCAGACGGGTACGATCTGTTCACCATTCCGCTGACGTCGGCGTCGTGGACAAACGTGGACTCGACACCACGTTCTGGTCCGTCATCGCAGGTTGAGCCGTCGCCGCCGATCGACACGAATGCGATCAGCGATACCGTCTATCGTCCGTGGCGAACTCTCGCTCCGCAGTCCTGGCTGCCGATCGTTGAATCCGACTCCGGCGAGTTGGCGGTCGGCGCGGAGACGGGGGCGAACGATGCCCTCGGCCGACACGCATATGACGCGACCGTCGCCTGGGCGTCGTCGAGAGCGCGTCCCGACTGGTTGGTCGCCTACGGCTACGATCGATGGTGGCCGACCTTGTTCGCCAGTGTGTCGGACGACACCGATCCATGGCGCGGTGGCGAGATTCGAACGCGTGAGGTCAACGCCGGGACGCTGTTCACCGTCGCGCGCGTCCGATGGTCGCAGACGGCACTGACGGCGCTCAATCTGTCCGACGACACCTTCTCCTGTGATGTGTGCACCGACCGTCCGGCACAGGATGTCGTCCAGCGCGGCGCAATTCGGCTGGGCTGGAATTTCGTGAATGCAAAAAGCTACGGCTACTCCGTCACTCGCGAGTCGGGAACTGCCGTTCGAGTGACCTGGGAGAATGCGCCGGAAGCGCTTGGCTCGGACGCCTCATCGAGCTCGATCACGATCGACACGAGAGCGTACGGTCAACTCGGTCCGCGTCATGCAGCCATCGCGGCTCGATTGGCCGGCGCATCGTCATGGGGAGACGAGCATGCGCGCCGCGTCTTCAGCGCCGCAGGTTCGGACGCGGCCCCGGCTTTTTTTGATTTTGGCCGAAGCGCTGTCGGGTTGCTTCGAGGTTTCGACTCCGATACGGTCATCGGCAGTCGCGCGGCAGTTGCCAATCTCGACTACCGCTTTCCCGTGCGGTATATCCAGCGCGGCTCTGGCACGATTCCATTGTTCCTTCGCACGATCCATTCGGCGGTTTTTGCCGATGCCGCCAACGCGTGGAACGACACCTTCCGCTGGAACGATGTCCGTATTTCCGCGGGTGCCGAGCTCTCGGTCGACACGGTGATCGGTTTTGGACTTCCGCTTTCGTTCAGCGCCGGTGTCGCATGGCGCCACGATCCGGTGGGAACGCAGGACGGAGTTGCGGTGTTCGGGAGGATTGGACGGGCGTTCTAGCCATGTCCAATGCTCAATGTTCAATGTCCAATGTTCAACGACGTTGCGCATTAAGATTGAGCATCGAGCATTGGACATTGGAACATTGAACATTGATATGAATTTCCCTTTCACCTACGACCATGGCGCGCCGATGGCCTTCGGCGGCGCCATGCCGACGATGCGCTCGTTTGACGATTCGCGCGCGGTGATTCTGCCGGTTCCTGTCGATCGAACGACTTCTTACGTCTCAGGCACGCGCAACGGACCGCGAGAAATCATCGAGGCGTCGTCGCACATGGAGTTGTGGGACGAAGAGATCGGTGCCGACGTCCACGACATCGGCATCTATACGCTGCCGCCGATGGAGCTGCCATTCGGCGAAATGGCGCCGCTGATGGATGAAATCCGTCGCGTCGCTTCCGAGATTCTGTCGCGCGGGAAATTCCTCGTGAGCCTCGGTGGCGAGCACTCGATCACGCCGCCGCTCGTAGAGGCGGCTGCAAGCGCCTTCAAGGGGCTGTCGGTGCTCCAGATCGATGCTCATGCGGATTTGCGCGAGTGCTACATGGGCACGCCACACAATCACGCGTGTGCGATGCGGCGGAGCCTCGAATTCGCCCGCGTGACACAAGTCGGCATTCGAAGCATGTCGACGGAAGAGGCTGAAGCGGCGCCGGGTCTCAATACGACGATTTTTTACGACGCTCACATGCGAAAGGATCCTGCCTGGATCGACCGCGTTGTCGACACGCTGAAGGGGCCGGTTTACATAACAATCGACGTCGACGGCATGGATCCGGCGATCATGCCCGCGACCGGCACACCGGAACCCGGCGGCCTGTCGTGGTACGAGATCCTGGCGCTCCTGCGGGCAACCATCTCAAAGAGAGAGGTCGTCGCCTGCGACGTTGTCGAGTTGAGTCCGTTGCCCGGGCTGATGGCGCCCAATTTTCTGTGCGCGAAGCTGGTTTATAAGATTCTGACCTATCGGTTTGCTGGGAGGTAGTCCGGGATCCGGTCCGCAAAACGGATCCCGCAAGTATCCGCTCCCCCTGTATACCTGCTATACTCCCCGCCGTGTCAGCGGCTGATCTTTATGGACAAGCCGTGCGGGCCCTGGAACGCGGAATGGGGGCCGAGGCGGCGTCCTTGCTGGTCCGCGGCTTTCGTCAACCGGGGCTTCACCGGGACGAACAGGTTCAAATCCGGTGCGCTCTGGCGGAAGCCTGGCTGCTTCAAGACGACGTGCGCCGCGCGGCCGAAGCCTTGGGGGCTCCTCCAGAAGGACGGGAGCGGCTCGATCCGGCCCGCCTCTCCGATCTTTGGCGGATTCACGGCCGCCTCGCCGTGGCTCGCGGCGAACCGTCGCGCGGGATCGCTCTCCTCACCAAGGCACTGAGCCAGGCCGAACGCGCGCACGATTCGCGCGCAATCGGACTCGCCCACTACGAGCTCGGTCTCTGCTATCGCCAGGTGGGCGAGATGGCGATTGTGCGCGAGCACATCACGAAGGCTGCCTCCGCCCTGCACGCCGCCGGCGACCGGCGCCATCTCGCCATGGTCCACTCGCTATCGGGCGTCACACGCGCCCAGGAAGGGCGGCTCGACGAAGCAGTGGCCGCGCTGCGGCAGGCGGAACGGCTCGCCGTCATCGTCGAGGCCTTTGACGTGCTGGCGACCGTTTGCGGCAACCAGGCGAATGTCGCCCTGATGCAGCACCGGCATGAGCAGGCGCTCGCGCTTGCCGAGCGAAGCGTCGATCTGCAGCAGCAATCCGGCACGCCGCATGGTCTCGGCGTCGCGCTGGCGTCGCTCGGCCAGATTTGCGTTCGCGTCGGCAACCTGAAGCGCGCAGAAGACGCGCTGAATCGCGCGCTCGACGTCCGAAGTCCGCTTCATTTCATGCGCGAGACGACCGGCGCGGTGTTCGACACGCTGGCGCAAATTCATCTCATTCGCGGACAACACGACGAAGCGGGCCGCTGTCTTGAAAAGGCGCGCGAAGCGTATGGGCCGACGCTTGCGAGCCGCTGGTATCAGTGGTCGGTCCGTGCCCTGGAGGCACGTGTTGCGCTCCGCCGCGGCGATGCATCGAGTGCGCTTGCGATTTCGGGCGAGGTGGCCGGCTCGACCGACGCACCTCCGCTGTATGCGTTGCAGGCGGAGTTGATTGCGATCGAATCGCTCCTCGCGCTGGGGCGCATCGATGTGGCGGAGCAACGTCTCGAGTCAGTATCTGGTCGCGTCGAACCTGGCAGCATGAGCGGCACCTGGGGAGAATTTCTGCGAATGCGCGGCCGTCTCCACGCCGCCGCGGGACGTGCCACCGAGGCGTATCACGACTTCGGACAAAGTGTGAGCGTCTTCGATTTGCTGGGCGAAGGGTACCAGTCGGGTCTCAGTTATCTTGAACTCGGACGTCTGGCGGCGAAGGCGGGCGCGCGCTCGCGCGCGACGCGTTACCTCACCGATGCGGCGCGAGTGTTCGAGGGACTCGGCGCCGAACCTGATCTGGCCGACGCCCGTGCGGCTTTGAATCAAGTGCCCGCAGTCACGACCGGAGGCTACGTCGGCGTGCAGGTGGACGGCGACGACGCGCTGGTGAGACGCATCGTCGGGGCTGCGGCGATCCCGGCCCTACTCGCGCGTGATGGCGCGACCGCGCTTCTGGAAGCGTGCGACGCACAGGCGGTCGTGCTGTTCGTTCGATCGCCCACCGGACAGATTCACCTGCTCGGCGCCGCTGGATGCGACGGCGAAAGCGCCCGCGCGCTTGCGACAGCGTCGCAGCGGCCGTCGGCCGGGCTGCCGCAGAGTCTGGTCGAGCCGATCGGCCGCGCGCCAACCGGACAACGGTTTGTGGTGCTCTCGACGTCGCGCAGCCTGGCCGGACCTACCCTTCAACGTTTTCGCACGCTGTGCGCGGTGCTGCGCCAGGGGTTCGATCTCTGTGAAGCGCGTGATCGGCAGCCAGAGGCCGCCGGCGGCGCGATCGAACGGCCGCTCGAACCGCTGCTTCCCGGATTCGTCTCCACCAGCGCGGTGATGCAGCGCGTGGTCGAGCAGATCCAACGGATGCAGGGGAATGACCTGACTGTTTTAATCACCGGCGAGAGCGGCACCGGCAAGGATCTCGTGGCGCGCGCCATCCACGCCGGATCTCCGCGTCGCGGAAACATGTTCCTTCCGTATAACTGCACCAGCGCGACGCGCGAACTCGCGGATAGTCAGCTCTTCGGCCATCGCCGCGGGAGCTTTACCGGGGCAATCGCCGATCAGGCGGGTGTGCTTCGGACGGCGGTCGGAGGCACGCTGTTTCTGGACGAGATCGGCGACCTGCCACTCGACGTTCAACCCAAGCTCCTTCGGTTCCTCGAACAGGGAGAGGTCCTGCCGGTGGGTGATACCAGACCGCAGCGTGTCGACGTTCGAGTCGTCGCTGCCACCAACGCGGACCTCGAGAGCCGTGTCAGCGAGGGAAAGTTCCGCGAGGATCTCTTCTACCGGTTGAGCGTCATTCGTATCCACGTTCCGCCCCTGCGTGACCGGCGCGAGGAGATTCCTCACCTGAGCACGTTTTTTCTTCGCGAAGCGTGCGAACGGCTGGCAAAACCGGGCGTGCGTCTCACGGCGGAGACGCTCGACATCTTCGACACGTTCCCATGGCCGGGTAACGTGCGCCAGTTGAGAAACGAAGTGCAGCGGGCGGTGGCCATGGCCACACCCGGCGGAGCTATTACGCCCGATTTGCTTTCGCCGGTTTTTGGTGTCCAGACGGCAGTTGCCGCAGAAGGCGCCCGATCGCGCCGCCAGACGACTCTGGCCGCCGCAGTAGAAAAAATCGAGCGCGAGATGATTCAAACCGCGCTCGAACGTTCGTCCGGCAACATCTCGGAAACCGCACGATCGCTCGGCCTCACCCGTCGCGGGCTTTATCTCAAGATGGATCGCCTTGGCGTTTCGTAATACTCGTCCTGCCAGCAGCTCGCAGGCGATGAGCGAGGAGCAAGCAGCTGGCAACTGAGTATCCAATCTCAGACCGAATTGGATAGCGAGTATTCATCTGCCAGTATGGTATAAGTCCACAGGCGCGTGACCTAACACTGAATTAATCAATTAGTTAACGACGGTAGTGGCAGTAACTGCGTACTGACAGTACTCAGGCCTGCAACTTGATATAGCTTCCAGCATCAACTGCGAGTCTGAGGAGTCACGTCAATGGAACAGCGTCTTCGCCTGGTCGGCGCCAGCCGGTACGAGAAGCGAATCGAGGACCGTCACCCGATCGCGGTCCCTGGTCAGATTCTTTGGAAGGACGCCAAGGGCAACACGCGGATGGCCAACGTCGTGACGCGAGACGTCAGCGTCCACGGTGTCAGTGTCGATTGTCAGGGCGGGACTCCCATCCCGCTTTATCGGCTGGTCTATTTCCAGGTGGATCGCACGTCGCGCGACCGGGCTGATTTACCGGCTCCCCTTCGCAAATCGACCGTGCTCTCGGCGATCTTCCGCGTCGATCCGGTCAACAAGGACACCGGCTCACCGACGGGATACGCGCTCCGCCTGCTGGTTGAGCCCGAGCGTCGCGCGGCGACGCCAGCGTCCGACTGGCAGGCAAGCGAGAGTGCGACGAGAACTGCATGAGCACTGCTGCCACGCCACGTGCCTCTGGTGGGGGAACAACCGTGAAGCATCGCACGGACATCACCCTCTTAATGCAGGTCGATCGGTGGGATCCGCGGGTCGACGGCCCCCTCACCGAAGCAGCGCTCCAGCAGAAGCTCAAAAACCACGGATACGATCCGTTGCCGCGCTCAAATCCCACCGGCGCCATCGTCTCGGCGCGAGTCCATCATCGCCATCGGGCAGAGGCAGTCCTTTCCGGGCTGCTCAGAGTGACGATCGACGATGAGTCGGTGATTCTGACGGATGGCGATATCGTGTTCGTTCCAGCCGGTGCGGCTCGGCGGATCGAGCCAGTCGGGAGTGCGCCGGTGCTGTGCATCGAAGCGGTTGACCGATCAACCCGCGCCTGAGAGACGAATCGCCCCTTACCCTTTCTTCGCCTCTTCCATCTCGCGCCGCGCGTCGGCGGCATACGCTGATGTCGGGAACTCTTCGACGACACGTGTAAACGCGTGCGCCGCCTCGGTCTTTTTCCCCGCTTTCATGTAGGCGCGCCCGAGCTGCATCAACACGCCGTCGAGCGGCAGCTGTGAGTTCGAATCTGTCGCCGCTTCCTGGTAGATCTTGATCGCGTTGTCGTATTTGCCCTGCAGCACCTGTACGTCGGCCAGTCCGAGCTTCGCGGTGCGACCGTAGACACGGTTGCCGGCCTTGTCGACCACTTCCTTATAGCGTTGCTCCGCTTCGGTGTAGCGTCCAAGCGCCGCGAGAACGCCGGCCGCGTGATACCGCGCTGTAATCCCCGCGTCTGTACTCGGATACGCATCCGCTGCTTTAATCAACTCCGGCAACGCCGCTTCAAGCTTGGCTTGCTCGGTTGGATACGTGCCGGCTTGCTGCACTGGAATGGGACTGCCTGGCGCCGGCGCCGACGGCGCGATGACCTGGGCTTCTTCAACCGCGAGGGCAGAGGCAAGCAGTCCGTTCGCTTTCGCATTGCGCGTCTGGCGCCACAGGGCGAAGCCGCCTGCCAGAAGCAACGCGACGACGATCACTGTCGCGTAGGTGGTGACTTCGCGGCCTCGCGTCTGCATCAAGTCGCTCGCATGAGCGACGGTTCGCGCGAACTCGTTTTCCTTGAGCTTGTGCCGTTCTTTGCTTTTCATGATGTTGTTCGAAATGCGCCCGGCAGGTCTCGAACCTGCGACCCCCGGTTTAGGAAACCGATGCTCTATCCTGCTGAGCTACGGGCGCGGCAAACGAGCATTTTACCGCATAACTGCTTTAGCGCTCAGTACTTGAGCACCACATGAATCGTTTCCCCCGGTAGCTTCGACCGTCCGTTGAGGGCGACGAGTTCGATAAGAAACGCAACTCCTTCGACCACGCCACCGATCTGCTTGACGAGATCCACTGTCGCTTTCGCGGTCCCGCCAGTGGCGAGCAGATCGTCGACGATGAGGACGCGCTGACCGCGCTCGATCGCGTCGCTGTGCATCTCCAGGCTGTCGGTGCCGTATTCGAGGTCGTAACTCGCCCGGATGCGGTCCGACGGCAGCTTTCCGACTTTACGCACCGGCACGAACCCCGCCCCAATTCGGTCGGCGACCGCAGAGCCGAGAATGAATCCGCGACTCTCGATCCCGACGACCAGACTGATCGCTTTGTCCTGAAACGGCGTCGCGACGCTATCGATGGCGAGCCGGAACCCTGCCGGATCCCGCAGCAGCGTCGTGATGTCGTAGAAGAGAATTCCCGCCTTTGGAAAATCCGGGACGTGGCGAATCTTTGATTTCAGAGCTTCCATAAGTTTCCAGTTTCCAGTTCCCAGTTTCCAGTTCCCAGCAGTACATCTCTGCACTGGCAACTGGAGACTGGAAACTGGCAACTGACACGCAACTTCAAGCCATCATCGTGTCGAGAATCCGGTTGCGCGGTGTGTCGGTTGTGTGTCCTCGACGTCGAACGATTCCACGTCCGCGTGCGAGGGGCCCCGGCGGAGCGCGAGCTCCATTCGATCGACCGCGTCGTTATCGCCTTCCATCAGCACTTCGACGCGGCCATCAGGAAGATTGCGCGCATACCCGTGGATGCCTTCCGCGGCAGCGCGCGCCGCGGCAAACATCCGGAAGCCGACGCCCTGCACGCGGCCGCCGATAAGAACCCGCCGCGCCACGATCATGAAACGCTCATTATAGCGGCTCATGGTACAGTTCGTCGCATGCCTCGCATCGGGTCGACCAGCCACGGTGAGTCCCGCCTCAGAATGCTTCGCGTCACACGCCGTGGAGACCGACACGATCCGAAAGAACTCTCGGTGTCGTGTCGGTTCGAGGGAGCGTTTGCCGCAGCGTTTCGTCAGGGCCAAGCCGACGGCTTACCCCCCGGCGAGGCGCTCAAGAATCTCGTCCACCGCGCGGCGCGCGAACATGGATCCTGCGAGATTGAAGAGTTTGGTCTGGCGATCTGCGATCGCATCCTCAAGGACTATCGCGCGATCACGCGCGCACGGGTGGAAATCAGCGAGCGCGCATGGATGCGGCTCGACGCCGGCGGTCGCCCGCAAGGGCAGGCGTTTCTTGCCGGTTCCCCCGAAGTCAAAACCACAGCCGTGACGAGTAACGGAAAACAGATCGCGGTCGTCTCGGGCGTCGATGCCTTGAACGTGATGCGGACATCAGGGTTCGTTCCGCGCGAGGGTGCCGCAGTCGACGACGGTCGACACGACGGACTGCAGCGGCTCCTGGTCGGCGAGTTGTGCGGCCGGTGGACGTACAGCAGTCCGGACGTGACGTTCCGCCCGTATCGACAGGGAGTCCGTGCGGCGATCGTCGAGACGTTTGCCTGGCATTCCGGTCGATCCGTCCATCACACTCTCTACGCCATCGCCGATGTCGTGCTCGCGACGTATCAGGAAATCGCCGATGTCACGCTGACGTTCCACGAGCGCCCGTACCGCCCCGCCGATCTTTTCAGCACCGGCATGGAGAATCCCGACGACCTGTTCGTCTCGGTGGAAGAACCGCTCGGCGTGGTCGAGGTCACGGTTGAACGAGAGATCTCGTAGCGTCTATTTCCCATCCGCCTCTGGCGGCAACGTATCCTTCACCGGTTCGAGCTTCTTCCGCTGCAGCAGCTTGTTCAAATTCGCGAGATCGATGCTGAACAGGGAATCGAGCTGCCCGAACTGTTTGTCGAGCCGCGCCGAGAGCTCCTTGAATACGGCATACGACTGGTCGGTGGGCTTGACATCACCGATTTCGACGAGCCCCTGAAGGGCCGCGAGCTTGTTGTTCAAACGAATCGGGTAGTTCAGCGGATCCTGACTGCTACGGTTGCGGTATTGATAGATCTCCCCTTCAACCGACGTGAGCTTCTCGACGAGGGATTCCGCCGCCGTCTTGATCGCCGCATCATTTGCTTTCGCGACACGGGCGTTGATCTGATCCTTCACGCTGCGGATGCGAAGCACGGCTTCGTTCGCCGCGTTGACGCGCTCGTTGATTTGCTTGGCCAGCTTGAACTGCTCGACCAGATCGGCATCCGTGACTGCCTTGACCGCTTCGTTGCGCGTGATGGTGAACTCCTCGGTCTTCGTCACGCCATTCGCGGTGAGCCGAACCGAGTATTTCGCCGGAGGCGCAAGCGGCCCGCGCGTGCTTCCCGCCCACATGATCAGCCCGGGAAAATCGCGCGCCCCCGCGTAGCGCATGTCCCAGGTGAACCGATTCATTCCCTGCTTGCCGGGAGCGCGTGGAGTCGGCGGCCGCGCGCTGTCGTCGCCGCCGTCTCCTTGCGGCGTTGACTCCGGCTTTTCTGGCGCCGGTCCGGTGAACCTGCGGATCACCGAACCGCCGGAGTCGAGGATCTCGAGGGTGACTGCGTTCGCTGCAGTTTTCAGGAAGTAATCGATCGATACCCCGCGCGAGACCGAGCGGATCGCGCCGGCTGGTCGGAACAGAACGGCTGGCGCGTTGCTCGTTGTGGACGTTACCTGCCGTAGCACCGAGATGTCGTTCATGACATAGAAGGACCGGCCGTGCGTCGCGATGACCACGTCGTCACCTTTGACCTCGATGCCATGTACCGGTGTGACCGGTAATTCGAGCCGCAGCGACTGCCAGCCGCCGCCATCATCGAACGAAACGTAGATGCCGTTTTCGGTGCCGACAAAGAGAAGCCCTTTACGCCTCTTGTCCTCGCGAATCGTTCGCGCGAAGTCTGTGAACGGGAGGCCGCGCACGATCCGCGTCCATGTCTTCCCGTAATCGCTCGTTTTGTAGACGTACGGCGACCGATCGGCTCGCTGGTACCGGTTGCCAGCGAAGTACGCGGTGCCCGCGTCGTGCGGCGATGCCTCGATGAAACTGATCCGCGTGAAATCGGGCAGATCGGGCGGAGTGACTTTCTCCCATGTCTGTCCGCCGTCCCGCGTCACATGCACGTAACCATCATCCGACCCGGCCCACAAGACGCGGCCGTCGACCGGACTCGGGGCGAGGGCGAAGACGACTCCATAGGTCTCGACGCCGGTTTGATCCAACGTGATCGGCCCGCCTGACGGTCCCATCGTTGCTGGATCGTGGCGCGTGAGATCGGGACTGATGCGCTCCCACGTTTGTCCTTCGTTCCTCGATCTCCAGACGTGCTGAGACGTCGAGTACAGCGTCCGCGCGTCGGTCGGTGAGAAGACGATCGGGTATGTCCACTGAAATCGTTCGGACATGTCAGACGACGAGAAGCCCATTGGGTTGTCGGGCCAGACATTGATCGCGCGTTGCTCGCCGGTGCGCCGATTGATTCGCGTCAACAGGCCACCGTAACTGCCGGCGTAAAACACGTCAGTGTCGCGCGGATCCGGCGCGATGTATCCGCTCTCCCCGCCGCCCGCGTCATACAGATTTTCATCGCCGGTACTGGAAACGCACGCCGTGCTGTTGTCCTGTTGCGCGCCACAGACGTGATAGGGCACGTGCGACGTCGTGATCACGTTGTAGAACTGCGCCGTCGGAAAGTCCTGATCCGTCCAGCTCTCTCCTCCGTTGATCGAGACATTGGCGCCGCCGTCGTTGCTGTTGATCAGGCGCTTCGGATCGTTCGGCGCAATCCACAGATCGTGGTTGTCGCCATGAGGCACTCGAATGGCGCGGATGGTTTTTCCCGCATCGGTCGAGCGGTACATTCCAGTATTCAGAATGTAGACGGTGTCTTTTGCCTGAGGATCGGCGTAGATGCGCGTGTAATAGAACGCACGCTGTCGCAGCCGGCGGTCGTCGTTGATGATTTTCCAGTTCTGTCCCGCATCGTCGGACATGAAAACGCCGCCGTCGGCGGCTTCGATGATGGCGTAGATCCGGTTGGCGTCGGCACCCGAAACGGCAACACCGATTTTTCCCCACACGGGTTTTGGCAGACCGGTGTTACGGCTGATCTCCGTCCACGTCGTTCCCCCATCGGTTGTCTTGAACAAACCGCTGCCTGGTCCGCCGCTGGACAGCGAATGCGGCGTGCGAAAGACTTCCCAGAGACCGGCATAAAGAATCTCTGGCTGCCCGACGTCCATCGCCAGGTCGACCGCACCGGTCTTTTCATCGCGAAACAGTGACTTCGTCCACGTCTTTCCCCCATCGGTCGATTTGAAGACGCCACGGTCAGGCGTGGCACCATAGGGATCGCCGAGCGCCGCAACGTAGACGATATCGGGATTCGTTGGATGGATCCGAATGCGTGCGATGGCCAGTGTCTTCTCGAGGCCAACGTGTGTGAAGGTTTTGCCGCCGTCGGTTGATTTGTAGACACCATCTCCTTGAATGATGTTGCCGCGCAGCTCCGTTTCGCCCATCCCGACGTAGACGACGTCGGGATTTGATTGCGAGACCGCGACTGCGCCCACCGACGACGACTTGAAGAACTTGTCCGAAACGGCCCGCCACGTGACGCCCCCGTCAGCCGTCTTCCAAAGTCCACCGCCCGTGGCGCCGAAATAGTATTCAAGAGGACGACTGCTGCTGCCGGCAACTGCCTGCGAACGCCCGCCGCGGGCCGGGCCAAGTGATCGCCAGCTCAGTCCTGCGAGTAGCGCAGGATCGATCTGGTCGCCGTTAGACGGCGGACTGGACGACGCGCTTTGCGCGCGACCTGGTGCATGAGTTCCTGTGATCAGTAAGCCAACGATGACGGCCGCTCTGACCGATGTCGATGAACGCATTGGGCAATCAACCTCCGGCGTCTCCACTGAACCTCTGCCCGTATTCATGAGCAAAGTTGGGGGGCATGCTAGCAGAGCCACGGCTCAATGGTGGAATCGATCGACACACATGGGTGCATAAGTGGCGAGAAAATCGCAACGGCTCAGTCGGTGCGGGGCGGCACGTCTTGTGCTGATTAGGTGGCCGAGGAGGGAACGATGCTTTTCACGATTGCGGTGATCTTGCTGGTCCTTTGGCTGCTCGGGCTGGTCAGCGGATACACACTCGGCAACTTCATCTATGTGCTGCTCGTGATCGCGCTCGTGCTGTTCGTGGTCGGGCTCGTCAGTGGCCGTCGGACCGTCTGACACAGCTGAGACCGGCTTCCAGAGCCGGTAGCTATTCTGCGGGCGGCCAAGCGGTTGGCCAGTGGTCAATCGGTTGGCCGTCCACGATACCTCTTAAAATCGGAATCACTGCGATTTTCTGAGGAATTTCGACTGCTGCGGCGGTTCGTCCCCGGGCACGCGTGTTGCTCCGTGTCTTTGGACTCCCAATGCGGCGATCGTCTCTTTCCACCACACCCCGTGCGGTAGACCTCTCCACCCTTCCTCTGCAGTCAGACCTTCAGGTGGGCAAACGGGACTTCTGTTGTTCCCAATGCAAGTACCCCCTTGAATGCGTCGAGCAGAGCCGTCGCGCGGGATCATGGCTGGGCTCGCTCATCTGTCCTAACTGCCGGAGCGAGTATTTGTACGCCTATCGGTGGGGACGATTGATGCGCAGGAGTTAGTCGCGAATCCTTCGCGACAGGCAGTAGACAGCAGGGTGCGATTGTGAGACTCCGGTCTCCTCCGGACCGGGTTGCCGCGTCAGCTTGCAGCGCTGATTTGGTTCCAGCCGCCGTCCTGCTGTCTACTGGCTGTTGCGACGTTCTTCCCTCTTGAAATCTCTTATCGACGACTCATGACGCAGCCCTTCGGGACTGCCCTACTTATCCTCTTCATCGCTCACATTCTCGAGGTCGTCATCGTCCCAGGGTCGCGGCTGAGGACCGGGAACGATCCCGGCAATATCGGGATCTTCTCCGCCTGCTTGATGCGGCTCGTTCGCCTTTCGTACTTTGGCTTCCTCGCGGCGACGCGTCTTCTCCTGCTGGCGTTCCTGCTTGGCACGCTCGCGTGCGCGCTTCTGTTGAGTAACTTTCGTCCGGTTCGCCATGGAGAACTCCCTGTGTAAGCTGCCCGCGCGGGGGTACAGAAAAAGGGCCGGTCAGCGAACCGGCCCGGGGGGAATTGTGAGGACTGCTGGTTCCCGATTCGGTCATCAGATAGATTCTAGCTGATCCGGAGGTCAGGGTGTCGAAAAACCCCAGAAGCGCGTCTGTAGCGGACGCGATCGCTGAGCTGAAGCAACTGCTTGATGTTCGCGCAACGGACGCAGACACGGTCCGCGAACACCACAGTCACGGCGAGTCGTACCACACGCCTGCTCCTCCCGACGTGGTGTGCTTCCCGCAATCCGTTGAGGAAGTTGCTGAAATTGTTCGAATCAGTGCGCGGCACGATCTTCCGATCGTCCCCTTTGGTGCGGGGACATCGCTCGAAGGACACGTTCAGGCTTTGCGCGGCGGCATTACGATCGACGTCCGCGATCTCAATCGCATCATCCGCGTCAGCGTCGACGATCTCGACGCGACCGTGGAAGCGGGCGTGACACGCCTGCAGCTCAATAAAGCCCTGCGCAACACCGGTCTCATGTTCCCGGTCGATCCCGGCGCCGACGCCACGATTGGAGGCATGACGGCCACGCGCGCATCCGGAACGACCGCGGTCAGATACGGGACGATGAGGGAAAACGTTCTGGCATTGACGGCCGTGCTCGCCGACGGACGGACCATTCATACCGGGACACGGGCGAGAAAGTCGGCAGCCGGTTATGACCTCACACGTCTCTTCGTCGGATCGGAAGGCACACTCGGCGTGATCACCGACGTCACGGTTCGTCTTCATCCCGTCCCTGAAGCCGTGGCCGCTGCCGTGTGTGCGTTTGACACGATCAAAGGCGCCGTCGACACGGTGATCGCCACGATTCAACTGGGAGTGCCAGTCGCGCGGATCGAGTTGCTGGACGACGCGCAGGTCGACGCCGTCAATCGCTACTCGAAGACCAGTTACACCGTTGCTCCGACACTGTTCTTTGAATTTCACGGAGATACGGATCGATATGTGTCGGAACAGGCGGCAGCCGTTGAGGCGCTCGCCTCGGAACGTGGAGGCCACGCGTTCGAGTGGGCGACCCGGCTCGAAGACCGCGAGCGGCTGTGGCAGGCGCGGCATAACGTGCATTTCGCATCCCTGGCACTGCGTCCCGGGTGCCGGTCATGGGCGACCGATGTCTGCGTGCCAATCTCACGCTTGACCGAATGCGTGGTCGAAACCAAGGCAGATCACGCGAATGTGCCGTTCCCGGTCTGCCTCGTCGGTCATGCGGGTGACGGGAATTTTCACGTGATCTACCTGCTCGACCCGGCCAACGAGGAAGAACTGGCCCAGGCGCGCCGTTTGAACGATCGCATGGTGGCGCGAGCACTTGCGATGGGCGGCACGTGCACCGGGGAACACGGAGTCGGCTACGGCAAGATGAAGTTTCTCGAGGCCGAACACGGAGAGAGTCTCGAGGTCATGCGCGCGATCAAACGCGCGCTGGATCCCGACAATCGGATGAACCCGGGGAAGATAGTCGATATCTAACTCACCAACTCACCAGTTCTCATGTCGCCATCGCCCGCTTGCCCGCGGCGATGACCTCGAGAATCGCCGCCACGTCATATACCGACCCACCCCACGGGCCGCCACTAACGTCCTGCAGCGCTGCCCAGATGCGTGTGTCGTCCGGCAGATTCGGATCCGGAGCGAGGTCGGGGCGTGCACCCCGACGCTCGAGAATGCGTGTCCCCTCCTCTACTCCCGCATCGGCTCCCGCTTCACCGACCAGGTTCAAGCGTCCTTCCAGCGTCCGCGTGTCGATGACGATTTCGATGAGATCTCCATCGCGAACCCGTCCGATCGGACCGCCGGCGAGCGCTTCCGGAGAGACATGTCCGATGCATGCGCCGGTCGACACACCGCTGAATCGCGCGTCGGTGACGACCGCGACACGCTTACCAAACGGCAAATACCGCAGCGCCCCTGTGAGCTGATAGGTTTCCTCCATCCCCGCGCCGAGCGGACCACGGCAGATGAGGACGAGGACATCCCCCGCTTGCACGCGGTTCGCCTTGATGGCCGCGATCGCCGCCGGTTCGGTCAGAAACACTCTTGCCGGACCGGTGAGCCGGTAGACACCGTCTGCGCCAACGACTGAGGTGTCGATCGCGGTGCTCTTGATCACCGACCCTTCCGGTGCAAGATTGCCGTGCGGAAAGCAGACCGTCGGCGTAAGGCCGCGCGCCCGCGCGTCCGACGGCGCCATGATGACGTCGTCTGGATCGATGCCGTCGCGATCGCGCAGGAGCCGCCGTAGCGATGCGCGCCGCGCCGACGACTCCCACGCGTCGAGCTGTTGATCGAGCGTCATTGCCTGGACGGTGCGCACGCGAGTGTCGAGCGCACCGAGTCGTCGCAGGTGCAGCATGACCTCCGGCACGCCGCCGGCGAGAAACACCTGGACGGTGGCGAAGTGCCGCGGGCCGTTTGGCAACGCATCGACCAGCCGGGGGATCTGCCGGCTGACGCGTGCCCAGTCCTGCGCGGTTGGCCGCCGCAATCCTGCGGCGTGTGCGATGGCCGGCAGATGAAGGATCAAATTCATCGATCCGCCGAATGCGGCATGCACGGCCAGCGCGTTCTGCACGGAGGCATCGGTCACGATATCGGCGACGCAAGTGCCGTGATTATCGAGCGCCATCAACGCGAGCGCGGAACGCCGCGCCATATCGAGCCAGATTGGATGGCCGGATGGGGCAAGGGCCGAATGTCCGAGTGCCATCCCCAGCGCCTCGCCGACGACCTGTGCGGTCGCAGCCGTCCCGAGAAACTGACACCCTCCACCCGGCGACGCACAGGTATGGCATCCCACATCCGCCGCATGTTCGAGGGTGATCTCTCCGTGCGCGAACCGCGCGCCGATGGTTTGCACGCGCGCCGTGTCTTCGCCTTGAGTCGGGAGCAGCGTCACGCCTCCAGGGACCAGGACGCAGGGTAAATCGCGGCTGGCGGCGAGCGCCATCATCATGGCGGGAAGACCCTTGTCGCACGTCGCGACGCCCAGGACCCCGCGACGTGTGGGCAACGACCGGATAAGTCTGCGAAAGATCGTGGCCGCGTCGTTGCGGTACGGCAGACTGTCGAACATGGCGGTGGTTCCCTGCGATCGACCGTCACACGGATCCGTGCAGGACGCAGCGAAAGGAATGGCGCCGTTCGACTTTATCGCGCGCGCGGCTTCTTCCATGAGAAGACCGACTTCCCAATGACCTGTGTGATACCCAAGCGCGATCGGAGTTCCGTCGGCGGCGCGAATGCCACCGTGCGTGGAAAGAATGAGATATTCTCTGCCGCTCATCGCAGCAGGCTCCCACCCCATACCGGCGTTCTGCGACCATCCGAAGAGATCGCCGGATGGCCGCTCCCGGAGCATCTCCGGCGTGAACGGTAACGAGCCCGCTGGCCCCGGCACACGCGTTCGAATGTCGGTCAGGGATGGATCATCTGAATCGAATGGATTGGTGGCCACGAAGGAATGGTAGCGCGGATGGCGCGGTCTTTAGATCCCGCCACCATTGGCCGCCCGGGATCTTAATGTTCCCGCGAGCGACTTGAGCCGCTCCGCATCGTTGGCGGCCGCAGCCGACGCATCCTTCTCGAGATCGGCCGCCAGCGTGGTCAACTGTTCCTTTACCGCCGCGGCTCCCTTATCTGCTGGATTCTTGATCTTGTCCGCGCGCTCCAGTGCGGATTTCACGGTTGCCGCCTTCTCGGCACTGATCCCTTTGGTGCGCGCGAGCTGGTCCAGGTAAGCGCGTGCGACGGCGGAAGTCGGCGCCCAGGTGATGCGCTGTTGATGTTGCGCGTTGAACTCAGTCGTGTGGACCTGGCTCGCTGCATCGATTTCGTTCTGCGACAGGAACTCGCTTGGCGTCAGCTTGAAGATATCGAGGCCGCGCGCGATCTCAGTCCCATAGATGTATCCGTTGAACCAATACGTCGACCAGAATCCACCGATGATCAACTTGGCGGGATCGAGCGGGCCTCGATCGAAGAAGGCGATCTCGACCGGGTGCGCCGAGTCGGTGAAGTCGAATACCGACACACCGCCTTGGTACCATGCCTGCGCCATGATGTCGCGTCCCGGCACCGGGATGATCGATCCATTGTGAGCGACGCAATTCTCGGTCTCGGTCTGCGGCGCGGGCATTTTGAAATACCCGCCGAACCGAAGCTTGCGATCGACGACGTCGAAGATCGCGTCGGCGCCCCAGGTCATTTGATCTGTGGCGCGGCACCGCGGACGTGTCCCGCCTCCCCACTCGTCGGTGAAGATCACTTTCGTTCCGTCGTTGTTGAACGTCGCTGAATGCCAGAACGCGAAATTTGGATCGGCGACCGCGTCGAGCCGCTCCGGATGCACGGGATCGGAGATGTCGAGCAGGATACCGTTCCCCGAACACGCTCCCGCCGCCAGCCCCTTCTCGGGAAACACGGTGATGTCGTGGCACCGGTCCGTAAGCGACGTCTTCTGCGTGCCGGGTCCGTGATCGCCGCCGGGCCACAGCCCTCCCGGCGCACCGGTCCTCGGGTCGGCAAAGATTCTCGGGCGGTTCACGATCTTCGCCGTGGCGGGGGCGGCCAGGGAAACCTGGATGACGTCGATACTGAACAGCGACGTATTCGGATCGGTTTTATCGTCCGTGCAGCCAGAGAGCTCTTCGCCGGATCTCACGCGGCTGGTTCCCGAACCGTAGATGTAGATGTTCTCCGCATCTTTCGGATTCACGACGAGCGTGTGCGTGTGCGAACCACGGCAGGTTTGCACGGCCGCGATCTGTTTCGGTTTCTTGACGTCGCTGATGTCGAAGATGCGCACGCCGCGGAAGCGTTCCCGGCTGGCCGTATCGAGCACACCCTGGGTTCCGCAGTCAATCCGTCCCCGGGTTTCTTCAACCGACATGAACAGCAAGTGACCGTAGACCGAAACATCGCCTTGCCCGCCCGGACACACGACCGACGCCAGCAACTGAGCCTTCTTCGGCGTTTCAATGTCGTAGGTATTAAACCCGTTGAAGTTGCCGACGAAGACGAGCGTCCCGCTGAACGCCAGGTCGGAGTTCGCAAAGCTCAAGCTGACGGGGCTTCGCGTCGGTGACGACGGACCGGTGACCGTGTTGTCGCGGGAGTTGTCCGACGGCGATTCCGGTGGGACCTCGAGTCCCGCCGGTGTTTTCGGGTCGAAAAAGCCCGCCGGTTTTGGCAGGCTGGCGACCAGTTCCATGTGTCGCGCCACCTGGCCGGCATCGCGTAGTCCTGGCTTGAGCCCAACCCGGGGATCCTGTTGTTGTGCGTCTCCGCCGGCGCTCAGGCAGAGTACGACCGCCGAGCCGCAGACCAGACGCACCAGACCCGATTTCATTGCTGATACTCCTTCAACATGGCGCGCATGCGATCGATTTCCATGCGCTGATCTGCGTCGACGTCGGACGCGAACGCAAAAATGTCGGATTCCTGACCAGCGCCCGGCGTCGCAAAGAGATCCTTGACCATGACGAGCGCTCCTTCGTGGTGTTTGATCATCCCCTCGAGAAACAATCGATCGAACTCACGTCCTTTGCTCGCCGACAGGCGGGCCATTTCATCCGCCGTCAACATGCCAGGCATCAGTGTCGCCCCCATGGCGTGATGCGCATGGATCGCCGGGGATTCTGCTCCGCGCGTGGACAACCAGCGCTCCATCATTTTGATCTCGTCGGCTTGCGACACCTGAATCCGCTGGGCGAGTTTCCGCATCGTGTCACTGGAGGTGTGGCTATCGACGAGATCGGTCATCTCGACCGCCTGGGCGTGATGACCGATCATCCCCTGCATGAACCGTACATCAGCGTCTGTGTGCCCAACGCGTGACATATCGACAGCCGCATTCGGACCGATGACGCGGGTCGGTTCCCCAGGCGCTCCGGGTTGAACAATCGGCGGGTTGGATCGCGCAGTGTCGCCGCAGGTAGAGCAGGCAACACAGAGAACCGCGAGGACGACGCGTTTTGGCGAGGTCGACAACCTTCAAAGGATACACACAGTCGCCCCGTCCAGTCATACTGTCGGCGTGCAACTACTACTTGTCGCGCTTGGCGGGGCTCTGGGGTCGGTCTGTCGCTTCGGGTTATCGTCGGCGGTCCAGCGCCTGTCTTCCCCTTTTTTTCCCTGCGGCACGTTTGTCGTGAACGTCCTGGGTTGTCTCGCATTCGGCGTCATCATGGGGGCCGCCCGGCAGCGATTCGTCCTGGGTCCGTCCGAACGCGCGTTTCTCCTGATCGGCGTGCTGGGTGGATTCACCACTTTCTCGACATTCACCTACGAAACATTCGCACTCCTGCAGGACGGTGAAATCGTTCGCGCCCTGGTAAACACCGGCGGGCAGGTGGTCTGTGGGCTGGTTGCGCTGTGGGCGGGCTACGTCATGGTCGGGGTCCTCTAGGCCACGGAAGAACACGGGCCACGGGAGAACACGGGCCACGGGAGAACACG
>DATJKH010000141.1:0-14759 GCA_035491715.1 Vicinamibacterales bacterium
GGGATCGAATGTCCGCACATCGAGGTAGCCGAGATTGACCCGCCGGCAGGTCTCCTCCGGCAGATTCGCTGCGAGCGTGATGCGGTAGCGAGGGACGACGACCCCGTCGTCTCCTTTTTCCCCGGCATAGGCGACATGGGCGAGATGTGCGGCGACGCACAGATTCGCCCGTAGTTCGTCGGATCCTTCGACCATGTCGCGTACGCGTTCCAAGGGGGCGTATCCGTACTTCTCGATCAACGCTCCATGCGTCAGTGAAATGGCGGAGAGCTGCGGCGCGTAGATGATGAGTTCGCCCCCCTTTTCGATGATGCCGCCAAGCTTGTAGCTCGCCTTCCCACCGACCCAGAGTTCGTCGTAATGCTCGTCGAGGAGCGCGACCACGCGCTTGTAGTAGCGGCCGGTATAACGGACGTGCACTTGCCGGCTGATCTCTGCCGCGCGACGGACCGTCGCGCGGATGTCGCCGGTGAAGAGCGCGCGCGTCGTCAAGCCACGTGCGTCGCGCGTTGCGACCGTGGTGAATGCGATCACCGGTGCGGGAACGAAGGCAGCCGCGGCCTCGATGAGGTGTCGCGTCGGTGTTTCGACGCGCCCAATGACACGCTCGATCGTGGCGAGCGCACCCAGCCAATGTGTCAGGTGTGTCAGTTCTGGTCCCGCGACACCCGGAAAGAAGTACTTGGCTCCTCCCGCAAAGCCGGCGACTTCGTGCGGCACCGTGCCGCCGAGCACCAGCACGTGGTCGTACTGCCCGGGCGCAAGCCGGGCGTTCAGCCGAATCTTCACTGATTCGTTCAGCAGTCCACCGGTTTCCCTGGCGATCACTTCCGCGCCAATGGTGCCGAGCGTGGTCAACTCCGATTCACGATCCCAGTGATGATCGAAGATCGTCCCGAGCAGAGGCATCGCCGCCAGGCCGGCGCCGATCTTGGCGCGCTTGTCGGCGTCGTTCATCGCGACGTGCGTGCCCTGGGCGATGAGAACATCGAGCGACGCGGCGCCGATGCGCGCAAGCGTTTGGGAGACGAGTGGAAACAGTTCCGGTGTGTTGTCGTCGCGCGTGCGATCCGACACGACCGCCAGCACGCGAGAGCCCGCTTGGATCGAGTGCAACGTCTCTTCGACGATCGGCCACATGTCGGTGACCTTGAGATCTGCCGAAGCGGCGCCGGTGCCGAGAACGCTGGTATCGACCTTCATGATTAGACCGCCAGGTTGACGCGCTCGAGGCGCGGTGCGAGGAGATGAATGACGCCAAGCGCGACCAGATAGATGAGCCCGGCGATGATGAACATCGGCAGATAAAAGCTCGGATCGCGCTGCAGGACACGGCCGGCGAACTCGGCAATCAGAATGCCGCCGATGCCTCCCGCAAATCCGCCGATGCCGACCACCGTCCCGACCGCCCGGCGCGGGAACATGTCGGACGAAAGGGTGAACAGATTCGCCGACCACGCCTGGTGGCAGGCTGTGGCCATGCCGATCAGGCCGACGGCGAGCCAGGCACTCCGCGTCTGGCCGGCGATGATGACGAACGGAATCATTGCCGCGAAGATCCCCATCGTCGTCTTGCGGGCGGCGTTCACGGTCCATCCACGTTTGATGAGCGACGACGACACGTAACCGCCGATCACCGATCCGAAGTCAGCGATGATGTAAACCGTCGTCAGGTACGGAATCAACGCCGTCCCACGGATGTCGTGTTCCTGCGCGAGGAACTTCGGCAGCCAGAAAAGATAGAACCACCAGATCGGATCGGTCAGAAGCTTTCCGGAGGCGAATGCCCACAGCTGCCGCGTTCCGACGACCTCGCCGACCGCGACCTTGGACGTGACCGGCTCGTCGATGCCGTCCTCGATGTATCGACGCTCGGTGGCGGTCAAGCGTGGATGGGCGGCAGGTCCGTGATACATCACCGCCCACGCGAGCAACCATGCAAAACCGAGTGCGCCGGTCCAGATGAACGCAGCCTGCCATCCCCATTTGGCCGCGAGCAACGGCACCATGATTGGAGCAATCACCGCACCAATGTTTGTTCCGGAGTTGAAGATACCGGTCGCAAATGCGCGTTCGCTTTTCGGGAACCACTCGGCGACCGTTTTGATTGACGCGGGAAAGTTCGCTGCCTCGCCGACGCCGAGCAGGAAACGCGCGATGCCGAACTGCACCGCCGAACGGGCGAACGCCGTCCCCATTGCGGCCAGCGACCACCAGACGACGGCAATCGCAAATCCAAGCTTGATGCCGACCTTGTCGAGGATGCGTCCCCAGGCCAGCATCATCACCGCATAGGCGATCTGAAACGCGATGACAATTCGTCCGTAATCGAGCTCGCTCCATCCGATTTCACGCTGGAGGTCAGGCGCCAGGATCCCGAGTACCTGCCGATCGACGTAATTGATCGTCGTGCCAAAGAACAGCAGCGCACAAATCACCCAGCGCACGTGTCCCACGCGCGTTGTCGCCCCGGATCCCGGATCCCGGACAACGGCTCCCGACATCGATCTCATATCGTCGGATTTCTCCGATGAATGGCGAACTCACGATGGCCGAGGCGCTCGGCGGCTGTACGGCGGCCGGACGCGACGGCGAGCACGTCCTCCATCAGCCGATCCGCCGCCATCGCCATCGTTTCCCGGCCGTCGAGTATGCCACTGACATCGTCGTCGAGATTGTCCGCCATGGCCGTGGCGGTTTGCGCGTTGCCGGTGATCTTGATTACGGGCGCAATCGGGTTTCCCGTCGGCGTCCCCAGACCGGTCGTGAAGACGACGACTTGCGCACCGCCGCCGACCATGCCGGTCACCGATTCGACGTCGAGACCCGGGGTGTCCATCACGGTCAAGCCGCGCTTGGTGATGCGGGCGGCATACGGGACGACGTCGGTCAGTGGCGTACGTTCGCCACCTTTGTGCGTGGCGCCCAGCGATTTTTCTTCAATCGTCGTCAACCCGCCGCGAATGTTGCCGGGTGAGGGCTGCGTACCGCGGATATCGAGGCCAAGGGCGACCGCTTCAGCCTCGACGCGATTGATGATTCTCAGCAGCTGCGCTGCCGGTTCGGGAGATGCGGCACGGGCGGCAAGCAGATGTTCCGCGCCCATGATCTCCGCAATTTCGCCGAGCACCGCAGTTCCCCCGGCATCAACCAGTCGATCCGCGACGCGTCCCAAGGCCGGGTTCGCTGCCAGGCCCGACGTATAGTCGGATCCGCCGCACTTGACGCACAGGATCAACGACGACACGTCGCACGGCGCGCGCTGTTCCTTTTCGAGCGCTGATGCGAATGCGCTCGCGATCTCGATTCCGCGGGTCGTCGTGCGAACGGTTCCCCCCTCACTCTGAATCGCGATGACCGTCGCCGGCTTGCCCGCGGTTCGCGCGGCGTTCGCGAGATGCTGCGCGATGACCTGCTCGCACCCGAGCGCGACCACCACGACGGCACCGACATTGGGATGCCCGCAGTATGCCGCGAGCGTGTCGTGCGTCAGCAGGCGATCCGGGCCAAGCTGACCGCAGCCGGCAAGGTGCGGCAAGGCGGCGCCGGTTGGGCCAATCGCGTTCGCGATTCGCTCGGCGACAACAGATGCGCAGATGACGGTCGGAACGACGAGCACGTGATTGCGGACGCCGACTCGACCGTCAGGTCGTTTATATCCGGAGAAGGTGAGCGAGCTCATTGCGCCGTTTTCCCCGTCACCGGTGAGACATCCGGTGGCTCCGCGATCCGAGGCTCGTCCGCCGATGTCGAGTGCAGGTCGCCTCGGCCGCGGCCACTGGCGACGTTGTGGGTGTGGACGTGCGCGCCCGGTTGAATGTCGAGCGTCGCCGTGCCGATGGTGCTGCCGTACTTGATGACCTCTTCACCCTGGCGAATCGACCGCAACGCGATCTTGTGGCCGCGCGGGGTTTCGTCGACGACGCGGATCGACGCGCCGCCAATCACGATCGTCTCGCCTGCCGCGAGTGGTTGAAGCGCTGTCGCGACGTTGTCGCGCGGACTGATCACCAGCGCGGGCACCTGCGTCACTGGTTCACCCCGCTTGCGAGGAAGCCACCATCGACGGCAATCACCTGCCCGGTCACGAACGTCGACGCGTCGGACGCGAGATACACCGCCGCTCCAACGAGTTCCTCCAGGTTGCCGTACCGTTTCATCGGCGTCCGGAGGAGAAATTCCTGACCGCGCGGCCCTTCCAGGAGCTTCGCATTCAACTCGGTGCGATAGACGCCGGGAGCGATCGCGTTGACGGTCAACCCGCGAGGCGCCCACTCGACTGCGAGGGCGCGGGTCAAACCTGCGATCCCTGCCTTTGACGCCGTATAGGCGCTGACTTCGTGGAGTCCGACAAACGACGAGAGCGATGCAATACCGATGAGTCGTCCGTACCCCCGTGCCATCATCGGCCTGGCAAATACCTGATACGTGCGCACGGCGCCGGTCAGGTTCGTATCGATGATGCGTTGCCAATCCTCGTCGCTCATCTCGATCGTCGGAACTCTCTTGTTGATACCGGCGCAATAGACAACGATATCTATGTGACCGAGCGCCTTCTGGATCGCGTCGGCGGCGGTGCTGAGCGACGATCGGTCGAGGACGTCGGTTTCGACGCGCAGCGTCTTCCGCCCTTTCGCCTCGATAGCGGCCGCGACCTCTTCGACCAACGGCGCGCGCCTGGCGGTCGCGACGACGTCGGCGCCGGCATCGGCCAGCCCGAGCGCCAGCACTCTTCCAATACCGCTCGTTCCGCCAACAACTACGGCGACGCGCCCCTCGAGACTGAAAAGGTTTTTCGACATGACTCGAGGGCAGGTTAGCATGTCCTCCATGCTGCGCGACACCCTCTACCGCCTGCCACGACAGCCTGGACCCCAATGCCTGCAAAGCCGCGGTGCAGGCGGCGCGCGTGAACTGACGACGTGGCGAATCCGTTTGTCAGCCGGTACAGAGGCACAATCTCACGCACCCGGGGAAGAATCTGTGCTCGTGGTTCAAAGCGGCGGAGCAACTGTTACGGTTGCAGGGCAGGCATTCCGAGTCAGTCGAACGGAGGTTTTCGAGGAACGCGCAAGCGCCGTCTATGCACCGGCGGATGAATCGATTGCGATAGCGGCGACATCCGACTTCGAGGGAATTGTCGTGTCGACTCCGGCACGAGGCGGCGGCTCGCCGGCATGTGTCTCACCCGCCGACGTCCGCGTCAATGCACGCGGCCGGGGCAACTATGCGCGCGAGGTCCACGACATCTTCGTCAACGATTCGGTCGCTCAGCGAATCATGGTCGGAGAAACGTTCAACCCGGCAGGACACTGGAGCAGCTTTCCACCGCACAAGCACGACGGCAAGGACGGTGAACCAGTCCTCGAAGAGGTGTATTACTTCCGAATTGATCCTCCGCAGGGCTTCGGGCAGCAGCTTCTCTACACCGCCGACGGCGAGTGTGTCTCGCACGTTGTCCGCGATGGAGACGCGGTGCTCCTGCCCTATGGATATCATCCGGTGTCGTCGCCGCCCGGCTACCGGTTGTACTACTTATGGGCGATGGCAGGCGCGGAGCGAAAGCTCGCCCTCCACGAAGATCCCAATCACCGCTGGATTCATGAGGCTGTCAATCCATGAGCAAGGTCATGCTGGATCGAACCGCGACCGTGCGACGAATCGAAGAACTCGGCATCGTCGCCGTCATTCGCTTGCGCGACCCGGGGAAACTGCGAGCCGTCGTCGACGCGATAATGGCCGGCGGCGTGCGCGCACTGGAGGTCACCATGACGGTCCCCGGGGCCGTCGAGTTGATCCGCGGTCTCGCGCCGACATTGCCCGAAGGGTTTCTCCTTGGTGCCGGCACCGTCATCGATCCGGAAACGGCGCGCGCCGTCGTCGATGCCGGCGCCCAGTTTGTTATTTCCCCGGTGTTCAGGCGATCGGTCATCGAGGCGTGCCACGAATGTGGTGTGCCCGCCGCTCCCGGATGCTTCACTCCCACGGAAATCCTCGAAGCGCATGATGCGGGTGCGGACATCGTGAAAGTCTTTCCGGCGACAACGCTTGGACCGCAGTACATCAAGGACGTGCGCGCGCCGCTTCCGCAAGTCAAGTTGATGCCGACCGGTGGCGTGACGCCAGACAACGCGGGTGAATGGATTCGTGCGGGTGCGGTTGCCGTTGCTGCCGGATCGTCGCTGCTCGATGCCAAGGCAATTGAAAGCGGGAATTTCGATGTCATTACCGCGAACGCGCGGAAGTTCGTGGAAAACGTCAAGGCTGCGAGAGCGAAATGAGTGCGACCGTCATCACCTTTGGCGAGTTGATGTTGCGGCTTGGACCGCCGGGATTCGAACGCTTGCTGCAGTCACCGATGCTCTGCGCGACGTTCGGCGGCGGAGAAGCGAATGTGGCCGTCAGTCTCGCGCAGTTTGGCCTTGATAGCTGTTACGTCACCCGCCTGCCAGCGAATGCCATTGGCGATGCCGCGGTGCGCGCGCTGCGCGCCGAGGGCGTTCGCACTGATGGCATCGTTCGCGGTGGCAGCCGGATGGGCATCTACTTTACCGAGACCGGCGCCAGTCAGCGTGCGTCAACGGTGTTGTACGATCGCGCCAACTCCTCGATCAGCGAGCTGCCACCTGATGCGGTCGATTGGGATCGGGTCATGCAGGGCGCCGCGTGGTTCCACGTCACCGGGATCACGCCGGCGCTTGGCGCCAAGACAACCGCGGCAACCCAGGCGGCAGTCGCCGCGGCCAGGCGCGCCGGCGCGCGCATCAGCGTCGATCTGAATTACCGCAAAAAACTGTGGACGCAGGCGCAGGCACAACAGACGATGCGGCCGTTGATGCGGGATGTCGACGTCGTCATCGCCAATGAGGAAGACCTGCAGTGCGTCCTCGGCATCGACGTCGAGGGGGCCGACGTGACGTCAGGAGCCTTGAATGTCGCAGCCTACCGGTCAGCGGCCGAGCGCGTGACGCGCGAGCTCGGTCCATCGATGGTCGCCATCACACTGCGCGAGAGCCTTTCGGCCAGCGATAACGGCTGGAGCGCCGTGTTGTGGGACGGCAAAACCATGCATCAGAGTCAGCACTACAACGTGCGGCTCGTCGATCGCATTGGCGGCGGCGACAGTTTTGCCGGTGGTTTGATTTACGGCCTGGTGACCGGGCGTTCCAACGACGCGGCGCTGCGCTTTGCCGTCGCCGCCAGTGCGTTGAAGCAGACCATTCCAGGTGATTTCAATCGAGCGAGCGTTGCCGAGGTCGACACGTTGGCTGGCGGCGACGCGTCGGGACGAGTGCAGAGGTAGGCGCGGTCTACAGACGGCGCCGTCACGCGGTCAAATACACAACACCGTCTTCCACGCTGAGCTCGACGCCTGCGCCTTTCGCCGCGTCCTGCAGCGCGGCGTCGAGCATCACCACCGGATCGGGACCGACGCCGAGCCGTCGCATCAGTCCTTCACCTTTCCTGGCGCCAACCGTCAACACGATCTTCAGGCCGCGGCGCTTGCACTTGACGGCGGTTCCGTCCTCGAGCTTCGCGTTCATCGGTTTGAGGTAGGCGTCGACGTAATGCACGCCGATTCCCGACTTATCGTCGGTATGCTGAGGAAGCTTGCCGACGGCTGCCGTATTGACATCACAGAGGCGTTGTTTCACAGACTCTTCGCCATTCGGAATTGATCCATTGCCTGTCGGAACGCGCGGATGTGATCCGGAGTACTGCCGCAGCATCCTCCGATGATGCTCGCACCCGCCTCGAGTAAGGGAACGACACCGGTCACCATCTGCTCGGGCGTTTCATCGTAGACCACCTTCATGTCCACGAGTTTCGGTTGTCCGGCATTGGGTTGCACCATGATCGGCAAGCCAGTGACCTGCAGGTATCGAATCACGGCGTGCCGCGCGCGCTCCATGTCCATGCCGGTCCCGCAATTGAGCGCGACGATGTCGGCGCCGTGTTCCTGCATGAACTCAGCCGCCCGCTCCGGATCGACGCCCATCATGGTGCGAAATGTCGATCCGTCGAGCGTGACGTCGTAAGCCATAGACCCGATGACGCACGCGGCGCCCGCCTCGCGCGCCGCTGTCAAGCCGAGAGCGAGCTCCTCGAGCGAGGTCTGTGTTTCGATGATGATCGCATCGGCTCCCGCCTCGACGAGAGCTTTCGCTTGCTCACGGAACGCGTCCAGGACTTGCGTCTCGGAGAAGTCGCCGTACGGTTCCATCAGTCCGCCGAATGGACCGATATCGCCAATTACGTAGCCGTCGCGGCCGCGGAATGCGTCGCGCGCCAATTGAACGCCGGCACGGTTGACCGCCGCGACATCATCGGCATGCGAATGACGATTGAGCATGATGCGGCTGCCGCCGAAGGTGTTTGTGAGCAGGCAGTCCGATCCGGCGTCGACGTAGCGACTCTGGATGGCCAGAACCCTTTCCGGATGCGTCAGGTTCCACGCCTCGCCGCAATTTCCCTGTTCAAGGCCGGCGATCATCAATTGCGTACCCATGGCGCCATCGCCGAGCAGCGGCCGTTCCTTGATTGCGTCGAGCAACGTTCTTTTCAACGTGCCATCCTCGACAGGGCATAGTGGATCGTTTCGAGCACCAATCCCCACTTGTGTTGCCGGCTTTCAGCCTCGCAATAGCAGCCGGCCGGGCTGCTCGGGCGGGTCCAGCGAATCACATCGTTCAATCGCTGTCCATGAAGCGGCCGCTCGACGGCAATCGACGACATCAGCTGTTCACGATCGCTGATGTATCGGCACATCGACGTGTGCCCGTCGTCGCCAGGCGCTGGGACGCACGACTGTTCCAGAATTGGGTAGCCTTCTTCGCGTGACCCCAACGTCACATGATAGTGAAACTGCAACGGCCTTCCCATGTTCGTGCACGTCGTCCCTTCATAGCGAAATTCGGCCGCGAGCCGCCCGTCTTCACTTTCTGTAATTGACAGACGATCCTTGCTCCACCGCTGAAGCGCTTTCACACTCACCGTGTAGCGCGCGTCAGTCGTGAGCGGAGCGGCCTCGGCGTCGGTGGTCTTTACCGGCAACTCGGATGTCAAGGACCGGCGTGAACGCCGGTAGGGAGCTCGCCTGTACTGGCACGGCGAGAACGAACAGCTTTCGCACGGGTTCAATTCCGTCAACCGCCGGACTCGATCCGCGTGGCGGGTGACGCCGAACACGGCGAGCAAGGACTTCTTCGGCCGCAGCATGCCCGAGTCCATGACCTCGACTCGTCGCGCATTGGTCTGTGAGCCGTAAATCAATTCGAGAAGACTCGCCTGCTCGTCAATGACCCAGTCGGGATATCCGGGACTGTAGTGCGGAAGTACTGCTGCACCTTCACCGTCCGCCCATGCGCAGAGGCGTGCGCCGGTCACGGTCACGAGGTGTTCGACGACGGCTGAACCAAAAACCTCGAAGAAGAAATACTCGTCGGGCTTTCCCTCCCGCCACCGCGTTTGCGCCTCCTCTTCGAGCTCCGGTCCGGCACTGACCGCGACGAGCACCGCCCGTTCGGCTTCTGCCGCCTGCAGCGTGCTGCGAAGATGATTGCTCCTGAAGCCCACGCCGTCGATGACGACGACGTCTCCTTCGATGCGCAACCTGTCGGCGAGGCGGGCGTAGACCCAGGGACGAGCGTTGTTCGTGAACCATACACGTGCGCATTGCGCAAGCTCCAGCGCTCGCCCCTCGAGAACAAACCCCCGTGGATACCCAAGCAGCCGGATGTACTCCTCGGACTGGACATCGACATCCGGGGAGTCGTCGACGATCTCAATCACCCGCTCACCCGACTTCCGGAGTCAGCCGGACGGAACTGACATCCATCGACGAAGAAGTCGAAAAAGTCCGGATGCGTTTCGAGGCGGCAGTGCTCGACGCGCCTCACCAGACTTTCGAGCTCCTGACGCCGCGTTCGCGAGACCAGCGCGATGGTCGCACCTTCGAGGGCCGCGTTGCCGACCTGTACGATTTTTTCATCGGCGATATTCGGGATGAGCCCGATGCGCTTCGATGCGTCCTTCTTCAAGTGGCGGCCGAATCCACCCGCGAGATAAAACACCGCCACGTCGTCAAACTGAATTCCGTAGTCACTGAAGACTACCTGCAGTCCCGCGACGTTGGCCCCCTTGGCTTGCGCGAGTTCGTTGACGTCTCGTTCCCGAAAATAGATGTTGCGAGACGCATCGAGCGTCACCCGTTCGACGCCGTCTTCGAATCGCCCCATTGCGTTCATGCGGTCTGTCCGCAGCAGCTCGCTGAGCAGATCGACCAGGCCAGATCCGCAGATCCCCTCCGGCGCGCCACCGCCAATGACGCCGACTCGAAACTTACCGTCGTCGCCGATGGCGATATCCTCGATGGCGCCGTCCAACCCGGGCATACCGCAGGCAATTGCCCCGCCTTCAAATGCCGGTCCCGCCGGGCACGACGCCGCAAAGATGCGTTGACGATTGCCGACCAGGAGTTCGGTGTTCGTCCCGATATCCATAATCGCGACGAGGCGATCTTCGTGCGCCAGATTGACGGCGAGCATGCATGCCGCTGCGTCGGCACCGACGTGGCCGCTGATGATCGGAAGACCGTAGACCCGGGCATTCGGATGAATCGGCAGCAAGCTCCGACGGCCGGTCATCGACAGACTCGTCGTCGCGCGCTTGCCCTCCGCCATTTCGATTTCAGTGATCGAGCGATAGGGGTTCTGGCCGATCGAATATACGCTCTGACGAAAAAACAAATCGCGCATCGTCGAGTTACCAACGAGCACGACGTCAACAATCGTGAGCGGATCGACCGGCAGATCGGTGATGGCGTGACTCAAATAGCCGGCCACCGTGCGCATCAGAAGGCGGCCAGGGTGCTCGCTGTCGTAATGAATCCTGGACATGACGTCCGAGCCGCCGAAGCGCTGCGGATTCTCGAACGATGTGTCTGCGACCAGCTCCCCGCTCTCCAAATCGACGAGGCGCACCACGACAGTAGTGGTGCCGAGATCGATGGCGAGCCCGTGAATCGGCCCGCTCGAGCGCGCGATCTCGTCGCCGGTAATCGTGTCGACAATGCGATCGCCGTCGCGAGCGACGGCCGGATCGAGCGGGGTCGTTTCATGCGTGACTGGAAGATGCAGCGCCTTTCGTTCGATGCGCATGTGGCCCCGGCGCATCGTGTGGCATTCAACCTCGCCGGCCGCTGCGGTCGCGCGTGCCTGACAGGAAAGCCGAAAGCCGCTATTGCGCAGGTCGAGGTGCTTTTCGAATTCTGTCGGCGCCGAGAGCAGCTCCATGCCGCGTGTGATTTCGACGACGCATTCTTTGCACTTGCCCTGCGTCACGCACGACGTCGGCACCCGCACGCCGGCCTGTCCCGCGGCGTCGAATACCGACACGCCGACTGGAACATCAATCCTGTGTCCATTGACCGTAAGCGTGACCGCCATGCGTTGATGCGGATTACCACCCGGCTTCGCGTTCGAGCTCGAGCTTGATCGCGTGCGCGACTTCCTCGGCGGTGCCGGCGCGTTCCTGTGGTTCGCTCCAACGCCATTGTGCGAGGTAATCGTCGGTTCCCTGCAGACCACGCTGACTGGCGAGTTGATCGATCCGCTCCATGAAGCGAGGATCGAGTGGCAAGGTCACGTCGTCGAGATCGTCCTCCGCTTTGATCTGCGAAGGGATCTCCTGCCAATACAGAATGGTGTAGGTCGCCACAACCTATGGCTGCTTCGCCAGCCGGAGGAACAGGTCGACTGCTGCCGATGCGTTCTGGCCGTAGCCGTCGGCGCCGATTTCGTCGGCAAACATCTGACTGATCGGCGCGCCGCCAACGGCCATCTTGATGTCGCCCTTGCCGGCTTTGTCGAACCCGTCGATGACGGTCTTCATGTAGGTCATCGTGGTTGTCAGAAGCGCACTCATTCCGATGATCACGGGTTGGCACTTCTCGGCCGCCGCCATGAACTTCTCGACGCTCTGATCGACACCGATGTCGACGACCTCGAATCCGGCACCCTCGGCCATCATGCAGACCAGGTTCTTGCCGATGTCGTGGAGATCGCCTCGCACCGTGCCCATCAGCAAAACCCCCTTGCGATCGACGGTGCTGTCTTTCGCGCTGAGCAGCGGTTTGAGCACGGCCATTCCAGCCTTCATCGCGCGCGCGGCAATCAGCACTTCCGGAACGTAAAGGATGTTGTGCTTGAAATCCTCGCCGACCACGCTCATGCCCGCGATCAGACCGTCGGTGAGAACTTCCTGCACCGGACGTCCCTGCGCCAGGGCGTCCTTCGTCATCTGCTCCACCTCTTTGGCATTGCCCTCGTAGAGGTACTGATTCATCAACGCGTAATCAGGCATGTTTCAAACGCGGCTGGAATTGAACTCTTCGAGTGCCTGGAGCATGGCGACGATATTCTCGCGCGGCATGCCCGGACTGACGCCGCCGCCCACAGACAGGATCACGCCGTCGCCTCCTGATCCTTCGAGGACGTCGAGGGTTGCCTCTCTGACTTCTTCGGGTGTGCCACGGACGGCGATTTCGAGCGGATTCACGTTGCCCATGAGGCACATGCGATCGCCGACGCGCGCTTTGACCTCGCGAATGTCCTTCTGCTTGCCCCAGTTGAGCACGTTGAAGCCGGCATCGGGCAAGTGGTCCAGGCACGCGTCGACTTCGGCGTCGTTGTGGTAGACCTTGACCCAGTCCTTCGGGAAGGCATCACAGATTCGCTTGAGGTAGGGGTGCGCGAACTCCTGGTAATGCTCCTCGTTGATGAATCCCACGATGTCGTCGAGGATGAAAATGCCCTCGACGGTGTCGCCCATGACTTTGTGCTGCGCCTTGAGCCAGTCGATGATCACGCGCGTGCACAGGTCTATCAGCTTGTGTGCCCCTTCGGGACTCTCCACCAGCTCGATCATTAGATTTGTCGTGCTTCGCACGAATCCGGCCGTGCACAACGGTCCCCGCGAGGTCACCATCGGAAGGATGTAGCCGTGGTCGAGGATCTGCTGGCGGTGCATGCCGATCCGATGCAGCGTCAACGCGGCGAAGGCGTCCGCTTCGACTTCGTATTCCGGAAACTGGTCGATGTCTTCCAGCCTGTACAGCGTGTGGTATTCGCTCGGCGTGTTGTCCTGCCAGAACTTGATCTTGGCTCCCAGCACCGATGGCTCCGCTGCCATCCCGTATTCCATCCACCAGGACGGCACCATGATGATGTCGGGGAACTCCTGCATGATCTTCAGGTTCGATTCGAACCACAGCTGCGGATCCAGGTAGTAATCAAGGTGCTTGATCCCGAGATAGCCGGGGATCCATGGGCTGTCGACAATGAGCGCCATCGGCACCTTGTCCAGCTTTTCAAGCCTTGCCGCCCGTTTGAAAATGTCCCACTGTTCGGGTCGCATACTCTTGCAGGATTATAGTCATTGATCGTCGGCGGCTGCCGGTTGGCGGCTGGTTAAAGAGGAGATCAATGTGAACTCAAATGACGCAAGGACTCTGCTGCGACACACTGTGGCCACCGTCGCGTATCGTGGCGGCAAGGCCGTTCGAAGTGCGCCGGCCGGCTTTGCGGAGTTCAAGGTTGGCGATTCGTCGCGGACGCCGGGCCAGATCCTCGCTCACATCGGCGATCTCTACGACTGGGCGTTGACGATGGCGGATGGGCCGCAGCGATGGCACAACTCGACGCCTCTCGCCTGGGACGACGAATGCACGCGGTTCTTTGCCGCGTTGCGGCGGTTCGATGAACGGCTGGCGAACGACACGCCGCTCGCCTGCGCCGTTGAGCAACTCTTCCAGGGACCGGTAGCCGATTCCCTGGCGCACATCGGGCAGATTGCGATGTTGCGGCGGCTCGCCGGTGCGCCCGTTCGCGCGGAGAACTACGCGAAGGCCGATATTGCCGCGGGTCGCGTCGGATCGGAGCAGACAGCTCCGCGGGTGGAGTTCGATTGACGGTTTAAACCCTGCTCAACTCGCCGCGTCCAACCATCACTGAACGGCCACCGACCCGCACCCGCGTGATGGCGTCGTTCTGGCTCTCAATCGAGATATGGATGCGGCTCGGGCGCTTCATCAGCACACCCTGCAGGCTCAGGATGTTCCTCGCCGCGTCCGGGGTCACCATCTTGTTCTGCAGGAGGTAACAGCCGAGCGGTCCGCTGGCGCCGCCGGTCGCGGGATCCTCGGCGATTCCAAATGCGGCCGCGAGCATTCGGCTGTAAACCGTCTGGGCCGCGTCCGGCTCCGGTTTGCCCGCTGTGGTGAAGAAGAACGTCGGCAGTTCATCGATGCCGCTCTCGCGATAGCAGCGAGCCAGCGTCTTGCGATCGATCGAAACTGAATCGACCGCGGCTCGTGACCCGAGCGCCACGAACACAAACGGCACGCCGCACGATACAACCTGCACGGGCAGATCTCCTGCGAAGTCCGACTCGGCAACGCCGATCGCACCGGCCAGCGCGTGCCGGTCGCGAACGATCGCTCCGAACTTCGGCAACTGCTGTGTCATCCACGCGAACGACAGGGTGCCATCTTTCCACTCGAGCGACACCGGCGTTGGTCCAACCCCCAACTCGAAGGTGAAGTCGGTGCGGCCCCGCGCGATCGTTCCCTCGGCGGCGAGCGCGAACGTCGATCCAATTGTCGGGTGGCCGGCCATGGGCAGCTCCTCACCCGGCGTGAAGATCCGCATCTTCACATCACCGCCGCGCTCCGCGGGAAAAATAAACGTGCACTCGGAGAA
>DATJKH010000142.1:0-85287 GCA_035491715.1 Vicinamibacterales bacterium
GACACGGATAGAACGGGCCACGGATGGACACGGATTGACACGGACAAAATGGGCCACGCATGAACACGGATTGACACGGATAAAAACGGGCCACGGATGAACACGGATTGACACGGATAAAAACGGGCCACGGATGAACACGGGTTGACACGGATAGAACGGGCCACGGATGGCCACGGATTGACACGGACAAAACGGGCCACGGATGAACACGGATTGACACACGGATAAAAACGGGCCACGGATTGACACGGATTTTTCCGAGAGTGTCAGGAATTCTGTGTCTGAGGCATAGCATGAGGAGAGCCTATGCCGCCCCGGAAACGAAAGAGCCTGGCGCCTGATGCGCCGCTGCCCCTGTTCCCTCGGAGATTCTCGATCAGTTTGTGGGGCAAGGGCCCTTGTCCGTCGAGGAGTTCGATGCCGCTGTCCGTCGCTTCAAGAAAAGCGATCGTGGAGCATGCGCTCGGCGGCGAGCTGACGGACCAGCTGGCGGTCCTGCCGAACGGGACTCGCGACGTCCTTGGCCGCTGGATCGAGCGGACCGTCCGGCGCGTGATTGACACGACGAATGCACTCGAGAGCGTGAACGCGCGCGTGCGCAAGATCATCAAGACCCGCGGCCACTTTCCGACCGACGAGGCGGCGACCAAACTGCTCTGGCTCGCGTTGCGCAACTTCACCCGTGGCTGGACGATGCCGATTCGGCCGTGGCGCGAAGCGATGTCTCAATTTGCGGTGCTCTATCAGCACCGATTTGTTGTTCGTTCCAGATAAAATGCCGCGCATGGACGCTGCCGTCCCCGCGGACGCCAAAAACGCGCCCCAGGGACTTGGAAGACCGCACAAAACGCGGTTTCCCACACCGCCCACGCGCATCATCGTCAATGCGCCCTACACACAAAAAACCTGACACTCCGGTTGACACGGATTTTTCCGTGTTCATCCGTGTTTTCCGTGGTTCTCGTTGATCCGCGGTTTTCCGTGGTTCGCGTTGATCCGGGTTCTTCCGTGGCCTATTTCCCCAGGACCTCGGCAAAAAAGTCCGTGGCGCGCGGATCCTTGGACTGACCCAGCCAGAACATCGCCTGCTTGCGGACTTCCGGGTTCGTATTCGTCCGCGCGACCTTGATCAAGAGCGGCACGCCCTCGTCCTTTGGAAGCTGGCTGAGCGCGAAGACGGCTTTCTTCTTCACTTCTGTATCCGGATCCTGATCGATCCGATCGACGATAGTCGCGGACGCTTTTTCCCCGGCTTTCTGGGCGAGCCAGAACAACGCTTCGCCCCTCAGCCGCGGCTCGGCGTCGTTCCGCGCTGTTGCAATCAAGGTGTCGAGTGCCTGAGGCACTTTGCTCTGCGACAAACCAAAGATCGCGCTCTTCCGCACCTCCACGCTCGGGTCATCGCGCAGTACTCGCTGGAGTGTCTGGTAGCCGCGCTGACCGCGTGCGTTTCCGAGCCAGAATGTCACTTTCTTGCGCACGCTCTCAGGCTGGGTCCGATTGATGAGGCGCTCGAGGGATGCGTCCGCTGCCGGATCGCCATGCATCGCGATGGCAGTAATCGCACCGTCGGTCACGCGATTCTTCGTATCTCCCTGCGGCTGTGCGCCGATCACAGATTCGAGCAGCGCAATGCTGTCGGCCGGCCGGACGTTTTCCAGCCATCGCACTGGCCGTCCCCCGGCATCGAGCTGACAGTCTTCAGAGAACACGCGGATCCGCTCGACGGCGCGATCCGCAATCCGCAGCAACACGATCATCTGATCCGAGCCTTCGAGCTTGATGACTCCGGCAGCTGTTGCCGGCTGCGATCGCGTCGACATATTCGTTCCCGACGAGTTCTCGAGCCGGCACAAGCCACAGCAACCCGAGGAGTCGGACACCGTGCCGTTCACGAACGACGTGCCGCCGTTGAAACAGCACATCACCCGTTCACCATCGGCCACTGGCACGGCATACCCGATCCAACTGGCGTCGGTTGTCGAATTCACGAGCGACCTGAAAGACTGCGTGAAGGGAGAACCTGCCGGTTGAGTTGTGACAGTACCGTTCTGAATGCGCGGCTGCTGCGCCGCCACAATCGTCGACACCATCACCGCCATCCCGAGCCCGGTTGCAATCATTTTGAACGGAGTCGACATGGGGCCGCCTCTACTTTCCGCTCAGGATTTCCATCATGTATTGAGTGACGGCTGGATCCTTCGAGCCCATCACCGACAGCTTCGAGACGATTTCCCTTTTCATCGCCCCGTCTTGCTCTTTGCGAGCGAGGGCGACCAGTCCGGAACCGTTACCCTGGACGAAGAGACCGTCGATGACCGCTTTTCGGACTTCCGGATCTCGGTCAGTGTTGTAGATCTCGACGAGCGCGTCGCCGGTCTTCTTGGAGCCCATGACACCGAGATTGCGGATTGCCGTGCGGCGAAGCTCCGGGGTCTTCTCTGTTTTCGCAAGCTCGATGAGCCGATCGGCGGCTCCGCCGACGAACATCGCCTGGATAATCCGCTTCTTCACATCGACAGAGGTTTCCTTCTGATAGAGCTGCCACAGCGCATCATGCGCGCCCATCACGCCCAGCTGTTGCACCGCTTCAGCGCGCAGCTCCGGGCTCTGTTCGGTCTGCGCAGCCGTCAAGAGACGATCGCGCTCACCCGACACCATGAAGGCGCGCAGGATGCGACGCTTCACATCGACATCGTTGGTCGCGCCGTAGATTTCGCCGAGCAGGGCGCGGCTGTCGCGTCCGCCTTGCGTGCCGAGATAATCGATGGCGCGGTTCTGAAGATCGGGTGCCGACGTGCCCATCGCCACTTTCTTCAACACCTCGCGCGCCCGAGGCGAATCGTTCTGTGCGAGGACGAATAGCGCCTTGGACTTGACGCGCGGCGACGACGTCCCTTCGAGCAGCTTCTCGACCATCGGGATGGCTTTTTCAGGATCGGCGTTCATCAAGCCATTCAGCGCGTACATCTTCGTGTCGTCGTCGGTTTGATCGTCCGGCCGCGCCGGCTGGCCGCTGTTTTGGCGCACGAGCGCTTCGAGCTGCTTTGCCTGAGGCAGCCAGCGACTCTTTGGATACTCCTTATTGAGCGTGGCTATCGTCGTCAACGCTTCGGCGCGCTGACCAACTCTGTCCTGTGCCCACGCCTTGAAGTAAAGCGCCGCATCGGCGTGGGGCCCCTTCATCGCGATCGCGTCGTTGAATCGTCCGATGGCGCGATCGTACCGGCCGTTGTCGATATCCTCACGTGCCTGGTCGTATAACCGGCTCTCGCGTTCGCGCTGACGCTGCTCGGCTTCCTTTTCACGGTCCTGCCGATCCTGTTCGCTCGACGCCAACCCCATAGCCGGCATCCCGGTGATCATCGGTGCGATCAGACCGGCCGGGGGAATCGGACCTGGACCAAGTGGCCCCGCGCCAATCGGCGGAGGGCCCATCGGGGCCGGACCAAGCGGTGCGGAGCCCACTGGTGCCGGGCCTGGAGGTTGTGCCGACACTGATCCTGCGACAGCGAGGATGGCGGCAAAGATGACGGCCACGCATGAAGTCTTGTTGCGCATAGTTTATTGTCCTGTCCAGGTCCGGGATCCGGTGGTAGGGGATCCGGGATCCGATCGTTCGTATTAGTCCGTATTAGTCCGTGTTAATCCGTGGCCCGTGTTGATCCGTGTTAATCCGTGTTAATCCGTGGCCCGTGTTAACTCGTGTTCATCCGTGGCCCGCGTTAATCCGTGGTCACGAACTCTGGCCCGCTCGCGACCGTATTTGCGCTTTCTGCCGCCTCTGAACCTCGAGCGACAGCACACGCATTTTCAACAGCAATCCCTTGTTTTCGATTCGCTGCCGGACATCGTCGAAATCCGTGGCCGACACGTTGTCTGGACTGGCCGCCACGTCAACCAGGACCTGTTCGAGATCGTCGAGCACGGCGGCGAGTGCCGTGTTGCCGTTGGCGGCCGCTGTCTGCCGATACAGCCGATTGTCGGCGACGAGTTGCTCGGCGCGCTCGCGTTGCGCGGCAAAGTCCGCCGTGTCGGCGGGATCGGCACTCACGAGTTCCGTGAGCATCAACTGCGAACGATCGAGATGGTCACCCAGATCCGCGAGCAGGATTCGTTCGCGGAGCGCAGTGGATGCCGCCGTCGTTTCAGCAACCGTCGATGGGACGGCTTGCTGAGATACACGTCCTGCGAAGAATGCCGCGGCGACGAGAATCGCGATGCCGGCGACCCACGCGAGGCGAGCCGGTGAAATCAGGAACCAGGAACGCCACCCTTTGCGAGACCCTCCATCCAGCTCAGGCTGCAGCCTGGCCCAGGTCTTTCGTTCGAAGCCGTCGCCAACTTCCAGGGGCGGCATCGAATCGACTGCCGCGAGCACACGCTGCAGCGTGGTGAAGCTGGCGTTGCAGGCCGGGCATTCGCGAAGATGCTCCGCGGTCCGCGCGGCGGCCGGCTGTTCGAGCTCGCCGTAGTAGTGAAGAACCAGATCGTCTTCTGTCAGGTGCATTGGGTAGCTCTCAATCGGCGGACACCAACGGTTCCAGCGCGACGCGCATCTTCTTCACCGCCCGGAAAATACTGTGCTTGGTCGCGTTCGTCTTGAGACCAAGCGCCCGGCTGATCTCTTCAATCGATTGACCTTCAAAGTGCCGGAGCGCGAACGCCGCGCGTTCCATCATGCTCAACGACGACATTGCCCCAGCCACGCGATCCTGGACTTCAGTGCTCAACATCAAACGTTCCGGTGAGGCCTGTCGCCGCGTCTCGTCGTCGTTGCCAAGTTGATCGAGGTCGGCTGCGTCGTGTCCGGCTTCGCGGTGCGGTCTCGCGCGCATGAGATCGATGGAGCAGTTCACGGCGATGCGATGCAGCCATGTACTGAAATTCGCCCTCGATTCGAAACGGCCCAGCTGCCGGTAAGCTTTCAAGAAAGTCTCCTGGACGACGTCTTCGGCGTCCTGTGCGGAGCCGGTCATCCGGTACGCGAGCCTGTAGACAGCGCGGCTATGGCGGTCCACGAGTTCCCGAAAGGCTTCGCTATCGCCGTCGCGGGCCAGCGCGACGGTGGCGGCGTCCGTTTGCGGCATCCAATTGCTTAGACGGGGGTTGTCGGCCGGGGTTAGCCGACGAGCGAGCGGGTCTTCAGTCGGCCGGTTCGTCCTCGGGGGAATTTCGGTCATTTGCCGAAACAACCTCGGCGACCGGTCTCACACGTTTGACGATTTCGCGCGTGCGGGCAATTTCTTCCTGCAGGGCTGCGATGCACGCCTCCTGGCTTTCGTGCGGGAGGTCGGTTCGCGCCCCGCAGAAAGGACAAGAAGTCACCACGGGGCTCGGTTTTCCATTGTCGCTTCCGCAGGGTCATCGGGGTTCGTTGCAAAATTATCTCCACGGTTTTGACCCGTCAGCATGGCGACAGCAATGACTTCAACCCCGATTCGAGCGGCGTGACGCGATAGCTGAGTTCTTCAACACTACGAGAACTGTCCAGCCTCCAGTCGTAACGAAATATGGTGACTGCACCACGGGTGATGAGCGGTGGCCGGCCCGTCAACGTCGCGCGGCCTTCCTCGACCCAGGCAATCCCCGATGCCACAGCGAATGGAATACGCCGAGGCAGCTTGGCGCCGGTGAGTTCGCGCAGGATTTCGAAGACTCTTATTTGGGGCACGTTCACGCCGCCGACGACGTATTCGGTCCCGCGAACTGTCGGCGCCAGGGCGCTGACATGTGCGTCGGCAACATCGTCGACGTACGCGTAGGACCAGGTGCGATCGGCACCGACGATTCCAGGAAGGCGGCCGGCACGCTGATCTGCGACCAACCGGCCGACGAGATTGGCTTCGGTGGCGACGCCCGGCCCGTAAATCACACCCGGTATAAGGATCACAATCGGCTGACCAGTCGATTGTGCCGCTCGTGCGACAGCCAGTGCAGTCGCTTTCGTTCGTTGATAGTCGTTTGCCGCAAGCGGCGCGTTCGCTCCTGCCGGAGGCAGGGCAAGAAAAGACGATGTGTAAATGATGCGGCGTGTGCCCAGGGACTTCGCGGCGTCGAGGACGGCTTCGAGACCGCCCACGTTGATCTCGTCAAACGAGGCCGGATTCCGCTGCCACAGGCTGACGAGCGCCGCCGAATGGATGATCGCGTCGGCGCCTCGAGCCACACGGCGCACGGCGTCGCGATCGCGGATGTCGCCATCGACGAGCCGGCCGGGAAGCCCGGACGTCGTCGCGTGGCGCGCAAATACGATCGGCTCGTACCCGCGCCTTACCAACGAGCGAACGATCGCCCGCCCGAGATATCCGGTGCCGCCGGTGATGAGGACGTTCATCCTGGTTCTGTCGGGATCCGGGATCCGGCCGCCCGATCTCGGAATACTAGACCCTCCGCGTCGGTGGTGTCGCCGATAACGGATCCCGCATCCCGGAAAACGGATCCCGGAAGAAACTCAATCAGCCATCAGAAATCAACAATCAGCAATTTCAGCTATGCTTCGATCAATGTTCAAGCGTCAGACAACCGGATCAGTGGTCTGCGCGTCGTGCGGATCGCTGGTCGGCGTCAACGACGAGCAGTGCTACACGTGCGGGCGTCGCAATCCCGGTCTCTGGGGATACGCGGGCGTGCTGCGGCGGCTGGGCAATGACTTTGGTTTCGTGCCGTTGGTCATCTACGGCTGCGCGAGCCTGTACATGCTGACCATCGTGGTGACGATGATGCTCGGCGGCAACGTCATGGGACGAGGCGATCCATTTTCGCTCCTCGCGCCTGCCGATTTGGTGGCGTTCATGTTTGGCATGAGTGGAGCGGACCCTGTCTTCGGCCTGCGGCGATGGTGGACGATTCTGACCGCCGGCTGGCTCCATGGAAGTGCCCTGCACATCGTGTTCAACATGATGTGGGTCCGGGATCTCGGGCCCGTGGTTGCGGACCTTTACGGCGGCGCGCGCCTGGCGATCATCTACATGGTTTCTTCCGCGTGCGGGTTTCTTTTGAGCTCTGTGCTCGGCTACATGCCCATCGCTATACCGATTATCGGAGGCGCGGGCCGCACATTGGGCGCTTCGGCCGGTATTTGCGGACTGCTGGGTGCGCTGCTGCATTACGGCAATCGAGGCGGAAGCAGCACGATCAGGTCGCACGCGATTAGCTGTGCCGTCACGGTTTTTATTTCCGGGTTGATTATGTCGCGCGTCGACAACTCCGCACATCTGGGCGGGTTCATCGGGGGTTATTTCACGGGCGTGCTGCTCGATCCACTCAAGCCCGAGCGTGTGAACCACATGGTGATCGCGCTGCTGCTGCTCGTGGCGACCGCAGTCGCGATGCTGGCGTGCATCGTCTCGACAGTACGGATGCTGTAACGTCTTGGTCTATCGCGAATAGAAATCAATGATTCGCTCGATGGCGCGGCGGCAGACGCGACAGAACCCCACCGGATCGCGCGTGAACATGATGCAGTCGGCCTCGGGCCTATAGAGTCCGCGTGCTTCATACCCGGCGCCTTCGAAGGCGCCGACCCGTCCCGAAGACGTCATCGACGACAGGAATTTCGTGTCCCACGCTTCTTGTTCGCGGAAAAGGGCGTCCATCTCGGATTCCGGCGCATTTCGCGCCCGGATTTCACGGCGTCGCTGCTGAATCCCGGCCGTGTGTTTTTCGAATTCATCCTTGTTCCAGGGTGTGGGGAGAGGCGTGCCTGCGGTGACGAGATCTCGCCATTTCAACTGAGCCGGATCATGAAGCGCGGTGATGTTCGGCTCCCACGGTTCCGGCTTCACGGCTGCGCCGGTTTCATACGCGACGTCGGAGGTGTAGTACTCGTCGGCCAGCGCCGCGAAGTGATGTCCGAACTCATGAACGAACACGTACGGCGAAAAGGCGCTATCGACCGACGCCGTCGCTTGATCGTTGAAGATACCGCCCCCACCGTACGTCTTGTCGTTGACGAGTATCTCGATGAATTCGTACGGCGCCGCCGACGCCGCGTCGCGCAACGCCCGATTGTCGAGTGTCAGAACGTACCGCTCGGAGTCGAAGACGTTGTACTCGGTGGATAACGGGGTTCGTCGAAAGACTCCGGCATTCGGACGGTGGATGCCGCTCTCCGCCGACGGGAGGTCCAGGGCGCGTACGTTGAAATCAGCGCGGCGCCCCTTGAACGGCTCCTGTTCGAAGAGCGCCGGCAACAACCGCTTCACGTCGGCATGGAATTTCGCCATCTCGCGCGCCGTGTATCCCTCCCCGATCACCAGCAGGTCGACCTTCGTCGCCGCAGGTCCGTTGATGAACACCGGCCAGACGCGGCCGGAGTGCTGCCTGATCGGCGCGGCGACGACCAGGCGCGATCCGGGATCGATCCCGGTCGTCCATATCGATGCAAAACTGTTGTCGGCCTGCCGCTTCGACAGCGTGACGACGATCGGCTCTCGCGGCCAGGGGAATCGCAGCGATTCGTGAAACGTGCGGTGGAGCGTTTTCTGCTCGGCAGTCGTCTCCCATTCGCCGTAGATCGAGGCAAAGCCGCGGGAATACATCAGGTCCTGGGTCCGTTTGTTGCGCACTTCGAATCGATATTTCCCGAGATTGGTGGCGTCGACGAGTTGCGTGCGGCTGCCCGGCCAGTCGCCGTCATCGACGACGCGATCGAGCGCGATGGTTTCGCCCGACGTCGGTCCGCCGGTGTGGAAGTAGTCCACACGCATGGTGGCGCCAGTGAATGACGCGTCGAACGGAGAACGACGGTCCTGCCACGTGACAGAAACCAGCAATGTGCTTGCGACGACTGCGAGAAGACGTATCACGGCAACAAACCTCGAAGAGGAGAAACGGGAGAAACGGGAGAAACGGGAGAAACGAGAGAAACGAGAGAAACCAGAGCACTATAATTCGTTGGTGCGTAAACCAGTCGTGTTAATCACCGGTGCGGGCGGTGAGATCGGTCACGGGCTGATCGATCGCCTGGCCGATCGGGGCGACCGCGGGATTGTGACGCTCGATCTGAATCGGCTCGATCCATCAATCTCGGCGAAGGTCGATCGGGAGATCACCGGCTCGATTCTCGATCGCGGACTGCTGGAACGGGTCCTGGCGGAATTCCGCGTCGAGCTCGTGTTTCATCTTGCCGCCTTGCTTTCGACCCGATCGGAATTCACGCCGATGACGGCGCATCAGGTCAACGTTGAGGGTACCCTGAATCTGCTCGAATTCGCGCAGCACGAGGCCGAGTCGCACGGCCGCCCTGTCGTCTTCATGTATCCCTCATCCATCGCCGTATACGGTCTTCCCGATCGGCAAACCAAAGCGGCCGCCGGCAAAGTGAAAGAGGACGAGTGGACGCATCCCACCACGATGTACGGCTGCAACAAGCTGTATTGTGAACAGCTCGGACGATATTACGCCCGGTACTACAAACAGCTGGCTGCCGAGAGTGCGAGCGGACGTGTGGATTTTCGAAGCGTTCGCTTTCCAGGTTTGATTTCCGCGCTGACGATGCCGTCGGGCGGGACGTCGGATTATGCGCCGGAGATGATTCATGCGGCCGCAAGAGGGGAGCGCTATGAGTGTTTCGTCCGCGAGGATACGCGCATCCCATTGATGGCAATGCCCGACGGTGTCGACGCGTTGGTGACCCTGGCCGCCGCCCGGCGCGAACATCTGACCCGGACCGAATACAACGTTGCGGCGTTCAACCCGTCAGCCGTTGAATTTCGCACGCGTGTGCTCGAGGCGTTTCCCGCGGCGCAAATCGAGTGGGACGTCGATCGACAGCGCCAGGGAATCGTCGACACCTGGCCGGCAGACGTCGACGACTCGACCGCGCGCCGCGACTGGGGATTCGCGCCGCGCTACGACTTCGATCGGGCGGTCGATGAATATCTGGTGCCGACGATACGTCAGAGGTATTCCACGCGCTAGCTCTTGGCTGCCGGCGCTGGCTGCTGGTTGAGTGTGGCGTCTCGAGGAGCCAGAAGCCGACAGCCAACAGCCTATCGATCAGTTATATGAGGCTCGCTCCACTCCACAGGCGGGGTGACGTGGGGCTCCGGTGTCGGTCCGGGATCGGGACGTCCGCTGCCGGCGAGACGGCTGATCGCGCGGACCTTCATGTCGTGATCGCAAACGATTTGACACGATAACCGCACGCCGATCGCTCCCTTCGCCTGAAGCACCTGTTTCTCCGCGACCGTCATTCTCGTGGGTTCCCCCTCGATGAATTCCACCCGACAAGTCGTACAACGAGCATTGCCGCCACAGGCATGCAATTGGTCGACGTGCGCGTCCTGCTCCAGCGCGAGGACGAGTCGCTTGCCGTGCTCGACATCGAACGTTCCGAATCCTTCCACCGTCAGCTTGGGCACGTATGATGACTCCTTACGTCGAATTGCTCCGGGATCCGTTGTGCGGGATCCGGGATCCGGTTAATCCGTGTTCGTCCGTGTTCATCCACGGTCCATCGTTATCCGTGTTCGTCCGTGTTCTTCCGTGGTCCATCGTTATCCGTGTTTGTCCGTGTTCTTCCGTGGCTCATGGTCATCCGCGGTCACCCGTGGTCCGTCGTTATCCGTGTTCGTCCGTGTTCATACGCGGTCCATCGTTATCCGTGTTGGTCCGCGTTCTTCCGTGGCCATCATTATCCGTGTTCGTCCGTGGTCGGTATCCGTGTTCTTCCGTGGATTCGATATCCACGTTTTTCCGTGGCCAGTCAGCACGCCATCATACAAAATAGAGACTCGGTTACCCAACGGCCTTGCAGAGTTTCAAGTACGCAATTCGCGCGCTGATCCGGCGGCCGGGTTTTTCGGCGCTCTCCATCATGGCGTTGGCCCTGGGACTTGGCGCCAATGCTGCAATCTTCCGTGTCATCGACGGCGTTCTGCTGCAGCCGCTTCCGTATCCCGAGGCCGATCGCATTCTCATGCCGTGGGAGTTCAGCGCTGATATCCAGCAACGGCTCGGCTTCGATCGACTCCCATCGTCTGCCGCTGATTTTCTCGACTATTACTCGGGCAACCGGACGTTCGAGCGCTTTGCCTCGATGCGAACCGAGCAGCTGAATCTGACCGGGCGCGGCGAGCCCGAGCGGATCGGCGCTGTGCGCGTCAGCGCCGAGTTCTTCGAGGTTCTCGGCGTGCAGCCGGTAGTCGGGCGCAGTTTTCAAATGGGCGACGAGGGACGCGACCGCGTGGTGCTGATCGCCCACAGTCTGTGGCGACGAAGCTTTGGATCGGATCCCGGCGTAAGTGGTCGCGTCGTCTCGCTGAACGGTGAACCGGCCACCATCCTGGGGGTGCTTCCGGATTGGTTTCGTTTCCCGGCGGCGGGCGAGCTGCCGCAGGGGTTCGGCTTTTCGTTGAGTCCGCTCGTGTGGACGCTCGACGTGTTGACGCCGGAGCAGCGGCGAAATCGTGGCGGCAAGAGCCTCGCCCTTATCGGCCGGCTCAAGCGCGGCGTCACCGCGAGCGACGCGCAAGCCGATCTCGCCAAAATCGCGGCCGACATCGCGCGCGACTTTCCGGGCACCAATGCCGGTTGGACGATACGTGTGATGACACTGCGCGAGCAGCTCGTCGGATCGCTGAGGCCGGCACTGATCGCGTTGCTCACCGCTGTCGGGCTTGTGCTGCTCATCGCCTGTGCGAACGTCGCCAACCTGTTGCTCGTGAGAACGACCGCGCGGCAGCGGGAGATTTGTTTGCGCTACGCGCTTGGCGCACCGCGGTCGACGCTGGTGTGGGCATCGCTTGCGGAAAGCCTGCTGCTTGCAGGGGCCGGAGGGCTCGCAGGCCTGGGTATTGCCTGGTGGATGCTGCGCGCGCTCCTCACCATGGCACCCGCTTCCTTGCCGGCCGCGGCGCAGGCCGGTCTCGACTGGGACGTGCTGGTGTTCACAGTCGTGCTTTCGCTCGTGACCGGCGTGCTCTTCGGCGCCGTTCCCGCCTGGCATGGCACTCGCTACGACACCGCCGACGGGTTGCGCGAAGGTTCGCGAGGAATGGTCGGCGGGCGGGGCGCCGCCCGCACGCGTAACGCGCTCGTCGTTTTCGAAGTCGCACTTGCGGTGACGCTGTTAATCGGATCGGTGCTGCTGGTGCAGACGTTCGTGCGGCTGATTCACGTCAACACGGGTTTCAGGACGGATCGCATCCTGACGATGGAGATTGCGTTGCCGAAGACGGCGTACACGCCGGCTCGCGCGTCGACGTTTTTCGTGTCGTTGATCGAGCGTCTGGCCGCGCTTCCGGGCGTCGAAGCGGCGGGATTGACTTCCGGTGTGCCGCTCAGTGGAAGTGAGAACCTGCTGCCGGTCACTGCGGAAGGGCAACCGCGGCCACAGCCCGGTCACGAGATCATTTCCGACTACCGCGTGATCACTGCGGGCTACTTCGAAGCGCTCGGCATTCCGTTGCTCGAAGGCGACTCGATTCAACCATCACCCGATGCGCCGCGTGTGTGGATTAATCAAACGATGGCGCGCTCTGCCTGGCCCGGCCGTCCCGCCGTGGGCCGGCGTCTAAAGCTCACGAACTACGATCGCGATGCCGCGTGGTACACGGTCGCTGGTGTCGTGGGCGATACTCGTTATACAGGGTTGGATCGTGCACTTCGTCCTCAGGTGTACGTGTACTTCACTCAGGATCCGAAGGAGCAGATGGCAATCGTGCTTCGGTCGTACGGCGATCCCTCGCTGCTTGTGGCCTCCGCGCGGCAGGCGGTGCAGTCGCTCGATCCAAATCAGCCGATTGCACGTGTCCGGACGATGGAGCAGATCGTGACGACCTCGGTCGCGAACCGACGGTTTCAGATGGCCCTGATCGGAGTGTTTGCTGTGCTCGCTGTCGCTCTGGCTGTGGTTGGCCTGTATGCGGTTGTGTCGTATTCCGTCGCGGAACGAATTCACGAGATGGGCCTGCGGCTCGCGCTCGGCGCCAGGCCTGCGAATCTGGTCGCTCTCGTTCTCGGTGAGGGGCTGCGTCTGGTTATGCTCGGTCTCGCAATTGGTATAGGCGCCGCGCTAGTCCTGACGCGATTCCTTGAAACGCTGCTTTTTGGCGTCGACGCTCGGGACACGATCACGTTTCTCCTCGCTCCCGCAGTCCTGCTCGGCGCCGCGCTGCTCGGCTGCCTTGCCCCGGCGCGCCGTGCGATGCGTGTTGATCCCGCTGTGGCGTTACGTGGCGAGTAGCCGTCCCGAGCGCGAAAATCATGATTTGGTCATGATCCCGTCGAGGCTCCTGGTTTCCGCCTACAGCAGCGGATGGTTTCCCATGGCAGTCGACCATGGCGAGATCCGGTGGTACTCACCGGATCCGCGCGGCGTGATTCCGCTCGAGACCTTTCACGTCCCCTCGAGACTCGCGCGCGTCATCCGTAGCGGGAAATTTACCGTCGAGATCGATCGCGACTTCGCAGCGGTGATGCGGGCATGTGCAGCGACCGATCGAAACGATGATGACCCGGGGACGTGGATCAGCGACGAGATCCTGGAGAGCTACGCCGAGCTTCATCGCCTCGGCATCGCGCATTCGGTCGAGACCTGGCAGGAAGACCGCCTGGTCGGCGGCCTCTACGGTGTTGCGCTGGGTGGCGCGTTTTTCGGTGAGTCGATGTTCCACCACGCGACCGACGCGTCGAAGGTCGCGCTGGCTGCCCTCGTGGAGCGGTTGCGATCCCGCGGTTTCCGGTTGCTTGACATTCAGTGGGTGACGGCGCACCTCGAGCAGTTTGGGGCGATCGAGATTTCGCGAAAGGAATACCTCGAGTTGCTCGCCGACGCGCTTTCTATCGAGACGACGTTTGTCGGAAAGTCGGGGTGAGGGCCTTAGTGAACGGTATAGGGTTCGCTGAGCGTGAACGGCGCGATCTTGGCATCGAAGCGTTCGCCGTTCTGCGTCACCATTTGATACGCGCCTTCCATCACGCCAAACGGGGTCGAGAGCGGACATCCTGACGTGTACTCGAACGACTCTCCCGGCTTGATCGTGGGCTGCTTGCCGACAACGCCGGGGCCGCGCACTTCTTCGATGTGGCCGGTTCCATCGGTGATGATCCAGTGTCGCGTCAACAGCTGAACCGTTTCCGGCCCCTCATTCGATATGGTCACGGTATAGAGAAAGAACCATTGATTCTTCGATGGCGCGGATTGGTCGGCTGAATACTCGGATTGCACCTTGATACGCACGCCCCGGGTGAGCGCTTCCGAAATGAACATGGATTCATGATGAACGATCCGCGCAGGTCCGGGCAAGCACGGGACACCGCCATCGGGCTGTGTGCCGATTGCGCGCACGCGCGAGTCGTCCGCAGCGCGCGCGGGTCGGAGTTCTACCTCTGCGAATTGTCGTTCGCGGACAGGCGATTTCCGAGGTATCCACCGCTGCCGGTGCTTCGCTGCGAGGGCTACCGGCGGCTGGATCCAACAGAGCCCTGTTAGCATGGAAGCGTATGCACACGATTGAAGCGGCCAGGCTGAAGGAAGGGATGACGGTCGACGTGCTCCCGGAACCTCCTTCACGCAGGTCGGACGCACAATCGGTCCAACCCATCACCGGCCGCGCGCTCGTGTTCTGGGATCCGATGAGCCTGCCGGGAACGAAGTTCGCCAGGAAGCGCGATGCGATCGACACCGATCAGATCACACCGGCGGCCGATTGTGTGTCGGAGAGCCTCGATACCCTGGACGAGAGATGGAAAGCCGGGTCGTTCCGATATTTGATGCCGGATTTTCGCCAGCGCGTGCATCGCGGCGAGAACTTCATCATCGCCGGCGACCGGTTTGCGATTGGCTCGTCGCGCGAAATGAGTCCGGCCGGACTGAAGGGAGTTGCCGAAGAAGCGGGATTGCAGATGGTCATCGTCTGCGGTCACAACATGGGAGATATCTTCCGCCGCAACAGCTTCAATCTCGGGCTGCACGTCGTTCAGAGCCCTGAAGCGGTGGCCGACGCCGACGATGGTGACCAGTTCAGTTTTGATCCGGTTACGCGCCGCCTGACCAACATGACGCGCGGCCGGACGTACGATCCCGTGCCGCTCTCCGACAAAGAAGAAGACATTCGGCGCGGCGGTGGCATCTTCGAGGTTGGCCGCCGCGAGTTCAAGTCGTCGGTGCTCTCGACGCCGTCGATCGACTGGCCGGATGAACGTGCCGCGCAACGGTTGACGACGACCGAGCAGATTGTCTGGGCGCATCGCGTCGACAAACAGCTCCGCCCTGACGACCTGAAACCGGGAACAACGCTTCGCGTGTACGCGGACCTCCTGCCCGCGTCGGATGGTACCGCGCCGTTCGCGATCCACACCTTCAATCAGATCACCGGCGGCAATACGATTGATCCCCGACAGGTAGCGATTGCCAACGACCACTTCGTCTTCACCGGTGTCGAGGCCGACGACAAACAAACACGAATCGGACGGCAGTTCGCCGAGCTTCACGGAATCACCAAGCCATACTACGCAACACCAGGCGACGGGATTTTTCATTTCTATTTCCCCGAACAGGGACTGGTGATGCCGGGACAGTTCATTCCCGGTGCCGACTCCCATAGCCGGGCCTATGGCGCGTACGGTGCTGTCGGGATCGGTGTCGGCTCGACAACGCTCGGGTTTGGCTGGTCGACCGGCTACATTTACTTCACGCTCGCGCGCCCGCGCCGCGTCATTTTTCGTGGACGGCTTCAACCCTGGGTCGGCGGCAAAGACATTGTCCTCGAGCTGTTGCGGAGATGGGGAGCGAAGCAGTCGCAGGGGATGTCGGTCGAACTGGTCGACGCCGATCGCCAGTTACCGATCGCGTACCGGAATACGATCGCGAACATGATGGCAGAGGCGGAGGCCCTCAACGGTATCTTCGCGGCAGACGAGATCACGTCTGAGTGGTACCGGCGAAAGGGCATAGTCGACTTGCCGTATCCGCGGATGACGCCGGGTCAAGACGCCATCTACGAAATCGACGAGACGCTCGACCTCGTGGACGTCCGCCCGATGATCGCCAAGCCGTTCAGTCCGGGGAACGCGTTTCCGGCCGACGAGGTCGCGCGCGAGCGCATCACCTTCGATAAAGCGCTGATCGGTTCATGCACCAACGGCAGCTACGACGATTTGTTGCAGGCTGCGCTCGTGCTTCATGCCGCGCGCAGGGCCGGGGCGAAGAAAGTCGAGCGCGAGTTTGCGATTTTTCCGGGATCCGGCGGCGTCGGACGGCAGATCGAATCGCCCGATCCGCGTCTCGGTGGTGAATCGATCGCCGAGGTCTTTCGCTCGGTCGGCGGCCAGATTCGTCAGTCCTGGTGCGGCCCGTGTTTTGGCCAAGGGCCGGATGCACTCTCGGCGGGGCAGCGCGCGATCACGTCCTTTAATCGCAACTGGCAGAACCGGATGGGGCTCGGCGGCGAGGGCTATCTTGCCAGCCCCGCTGTCGTCGCGGCTTCGGCGCTTCTCGGGTTCATGGCTCCGCCATCCGAACTAGGATTGGAGTGGGATCCGGAGAAGTACGGCGTGTAATGCGCCGACCTCATCCTTGTTCACTGACAGAGATAAACAGGAGAAAAGAGAACGGAGGATCTTGTGTTTGCTCCTCCCTTCTCCCTTCTCCTGTCGATCTCTCTCAGTGAAGTCAGCTGGGGTTGGCGACGAGCAGTCACTCTAGTTTTTCCCTGACAGAGGTCGATACGGACATGGAATGGCCATTCGAACCGGGAATCTTGATCGCGTTCGCGACGCTCACCTTTCTCGAGATCGTCCTTGGCGTCGACAACATCATCTTCATCTCGATTCTGTCAGGGAAGCTGCCGTCGGAGCAGCAGGCCCGTGCACGGCGGGTCGGGCTGCTCGGGGCGATGGTCACGCGCGTGCTCCTGCTGTTTTCACTGGCGTGGATCGTCAAACTGACAACCCCCCTGTTCACCGCGCTCGAGCATCCCGTCACCGGCCGCGACCTCATACTGATTGGCGGCGGACTGTTCCTGCTCGCGAAGAGCACATTTGAGATTCACGAGCGACTCGAAGGAGAGGAAGGCCACGGATCTGGACGCGTCGCCGCGTCGTTTGCGAGCGTGATCATGCAGATCATGCTCCTCGACATCGTCTTTTCGCTCGATTCGGTGATAACCGCCGTCGGCATGGTGGACCAGGTGTGGGTGATGATCGCCGCCGTGATCGTGTCGGTCGCGATCATGATGATCGCTGCCGAACCGATCAGCACGTTCGTGCACAAGCATCCGACGGTGAAGATGCTGGCACTCAGTTTCCTGCTGCTTATCGGAATGTCGCTCCTGCTGGAAGGCTTCGGACAGCACATTCCCAAGGGCTACATCTACTTCGCGATGGGCTTCTCGGTATTCGTCGAGATGATTAATCTTCGCCTGCGCGCGCGGGCCAAGGTCCCCGTGCATCTGCGCGAGCCATATACGAAGGATAATTAAGGTCAGAGTGACGGAAAACCGGCGATCGGTCTCCGTGTTCGACCTGGATGGTCAGTTGAGCTGCGGCACGCGAAGTGCAAGCGACATTTGGCAACACAAGTGAAGACTGTACTGACGGCCTGCGCATTCATCGCACTTGCCGGATTGGCGCCAGTCGACGCCCAGAGTCCTTCAACGACACCCTCGAGTGCCTACGTTCCGCAACGTGTGTACGACAGCAGGCGCGCGACGTTTACGGACTTCGAAATGATGGTCGCCGATCTTGCCCGTGCCGACGTCATTCTGATCGGTGAACAGCATGACGACCCCAACACCCATCGACTGGAACTTGCCGTGCTGGAGGGGTTGGCGAGGCGGAACGTGTCGGTGACACTCTCGCTGGAGATGTTCGAGCGAGACGTCCAACGCTCGGTCGACACTTACATGGCGGGATCGGCAGCAGAAGATGAGTTTCTGAAGAATTCGCGACCGTGGCCTCGTTACGCGACCGACTACCGGCCGCTCGTCGAGTTTGCTCGAGCTCGCCGTTGGCCGGTCGTAGCGGCAAACGTCCCTCGTCGTATTGCGGCCGATGTTGCGAAGGCAGGTAAGCCGGCGGTTGAATCGCTCAATGCGGCCGACCGGTCGTTAGCGGCCGCCGACCTGGAATGTCCTCACGATGCCTACTTCGATCGTTTCGCGGAGCAAATGGGCGGTCACCAGGCTTCAGCCGGTTCCAGCGCTGATACGACCACCGAGCGCTACTACTGGGCCCAGTGCATCAAGGACGAAACGATGGCCGAGTCGATTGCCGACGCGTTCACTAAATTTGCGGGGCGTCCCGGTGTGGTAGTACACGTGACCGGCGCATTCCATAGTGAATACGGCGAAGGGACCGGCGAGCGCGTTCGGCGTCGTCTTGCCGGCCGTCGAGTCGGCACGGTTTCGATGATGCCCGTGGAGAACCTTGATGCGATCACTCCGCAATCGCCGGATCTGAGACGAGCGGATTACCTCGTCTACACGGTTAAGTGAGCGAGGCAGCTACCAGCTACCAGCTTCCAGCTACCAGCTTCCAGCTTCCAGCTTCCAGCTACCGGCTTCATTTCAATCTGTCAGGCATTTCTGCGACGACGTACGCCATCACCGCAATCGCTGCCGATGCGCGCGACATGTCCATCGGATCGATCTTGTCGATGGTGTCCGCTGGTGTGTGGTGGATGAGAAAGTAGTTACCGTCGGCTTCCAGCGACATCGCCGGGATATTTGCCGCTTGCACGCTCGGACCGATATCGGCCCCTTCGCCTGGTGACACGACTCGATCCAGTTGGATCCCGCGTAGCAGTCCGGCAATTTGCTTGATACGGGTACGGGCCGCATCGCTCCCGGTGAATCCAAAGCTCGATGGCCGGAGCACACCGCTGTCGGATTCGAGCATCAACACGTGGTTCGCCAGCTGATCCTTGTAACGATCACGATACGCGTTTGCTCCGCGTGTGCCATTCTCCTCGTTGGTCCACAGGACGACGCGCACCGTCCGCCGCGGGCGCAGGTTCAACTTCTTCATGATGCGGAGGGCTTCCCACGTCACGATGCACCCGCCGCCATCGTCGGTCGATCCGGTTCCCACGTCCCACGAGTCGATGTGTCCGCCAACGACGACCACTTCCTCGGGCCGTTCGCGGCCGCGAAGTTCGCCAACCACGTTGAAGGAATCGGCGTCGGGGAGAAACTTCGCGTCCATCCGCAGCCGTACTCGCGGTGTCGTGCCGCGTTCCTGCAGACGTTGGAGAAGATCGGCGTCCTCGGCGGTAACCGCGGCGGCTGGAATCTGCGGGGCACCGTCGGCGTAGCGAAGCGCGCCAGTGTGTGGCAGCCGCAATCCAGCCGGGCCGACCGAACGAACCAGCGCCGCGACGGCGCCGTGTGCCGCGGCGCGCGACGGCCCGTTGCCGCGGAACTGCACCGTCTCGGTGTAGTTGGTAAACGGCACGTTGTAGAGAACAATCCGTCCTTTGACGCGATCGCTGTGTGCGTCGAGCTCTTCGAAGCTGCGCACGACGAGCACTTCCGCTTCGATCCCGTCGGCCGGCGTTCCGATACTGTTACCAAGGCCCAGCATTACGAGCGGTCGTTGCCGCGGCGAAGTGATTTCCGCGCTCTCCCGTCCGCGCACCCAGTGCGGCACCGTGACTGGTTCGGTGTGGACATTCTCGAGGCCGTCCTTCTTCATCTCCGCGACCGCCCACTGAATGGCGTCTTCCAGTCCTTTGGACCCGCTGAGGCGGTGGCCGAATGTATCGCCCATCAGCGCCAGCCGGTCCCACGCGAACGTGCTCGACAGTGCGTCGCCGATAATCCGGGCCGCGACATCGCGATAGGTGTTGACCCACGCGCCATCGTCGGCACGCGTCTCGCCGGAAGTCGAGAAAGGAGCCGTGAGGACGGATAGAAAGAGCACTATCGAACGAAAGCGAAAGCGCATATCTAATTCTATAATCGGCTTTGATCCATGGGACCTCGCCATCGATGTCGTCGCGTGCGTGCTCCAGGCGCCATCATTCTTGCGTCCGCCTTCTGTACGCTTGCACCTCTCGCTCTTTTCTCACGTTATCAAACGACGTCCTCGGTTCGATTCCATCACTTGCATTTTCGCGTTGCCGATCCGGCTCAATCGATGAATCAGGCGGCGACAGCTCTCAATGGAACTCGGGTGCTGTTGCGTGGACTCGGAGTCGGTGCCCGCATCGGGAATGAGTACGCATTGTTTGATCGCCTTGACGTGGACGAGGCGCCGCGTGACAGGCACCTGTCCGTCGAAGAGTCCTTCATGGCCGCGCGCACATGGCTGACCGACCACGGAGTCGAGGTGGAATCGAACGTGACGAGTGCGCGTCCGGTATTGGCGAAGCTGTTTGACGGCGAAGTGCTCGATCACGTCGCGTTCACGACCGCGGACACGTCTTCGGTGATTTCGTCGCTCCTGGCGAAGGGCGCCAAACCGTGGCGGCAGACAGACGACTCGCGATTGTTTCGCACCGCCACGATCGGCGTAGAAATCGTCCGCGACGTCGAGGCACCTGATGCATTCTGGTGCCCGATGCATCCCGACATCAGATCGTCGGTTGCCGGTCGATGTCCTCTCTGCAGGATGGATCTCGTACCGATTCCGTCACCGCGAGTCGGCGAGTATCGAATGGATGTCGCGGTCACGCCGGCCGCTGGCGGACGCGGCGCCTCGAAACTGCGCCTGACCATTCGTGACCCGGTCGTCGACCGTCCCGTCTCCTCGTTCGCGACGATTCACGAGCGGCTGTTGCATCTTTTTATCATCGACCGGCAGCTCGACTTCTTCCGCCACGTGCATCCGGAGCAGGTGTCGGACGGCGTTTTCGAGTTGCGCGAAAACATTCCCTCTGGCCAGTTCATGGTGATTGCCGACTTTCTTCCGCTGAGCGGGCGCCCACAGATGCTCCAGCACGCCATCGTCACCCCCGGCTATCGCGGCACGCTGTTTCCTGAGGCACCGAATCTGACTCCGGACGGGTCGTCGGAGAAAGAGGATCACGGCGTCCGTGTCAGGCTGGATGCGACAACGCTCAAGGCGGGAAAGGAAGCCACTCTGAAGTTCACGTTGACCGATGCGAGGAGTAACACTCCGGTATCCGACCTCGAGCCGTTTCTCGGAGCACCGGGACATGTGCTGCTGGTTAACGCAAATCTCACCGAGTCAAACCACGTCCATCCGGAAGAGCCTGCGACCCACGGTCCCGTGATCACCTTCCAGCCAATGATGCCGGCGGCGGGCGTGTACAAATTGTGGCTTCAATTTCAGCGGCGAGGAGCCATATCGACGGTTCCGTTCGTACTGTCTGTCGCGGGCCCGTGACTGATCAGCGCGCGAAAGTGAGTTGCATCGAGCATGCGCCAGAGGTCTGAATCTGCAGACGACTACCCCGAGCTAGAGCGAGCGGCGTGCGAAGCCAGTATGTAGTCGGGTAGGCAGGATCGTACTCTCGGATCCACGCAATCAGTTCCTGACGTCCATTCGGCATGAGGGCGGCAATGCCGGCAGATCCGTTCTTTTCGAGCGTGGGCCGGATCGCCAGTAGTTTTCCCGTTGCAGCTCGATCGCCGCAGCCACTTGGGACCGTACGAACGGATGAATCCGGTGGTGGGATAAAGACTGTCGGCCTGCTCACAGGAGCGAGAGGCTGCGCGCTGACCTTGTTCTTGTCACTCTCAGGCGCACCACCATCAACCCAGGCCGCGACGAGGGCGATCTCAAACGGTGCCAACGACGGATCGTTGGCGAAGTCGCCAAAGCCTCGTGCTGCATTCCACTTCGGCATGCGACGAGTCAGCACTTCTTCCTTGATCGCCGCGGCCCACGGTCGCGCCTGTTGATAAGACGCGAGCGGGATGGTCGATCGGCCGCCGGGACGATGGCAATCGACGCAGCGCGCGTCGAAGATCGGCGCGATCTCGCGGTCCCAGGTGACTCTCGTTGTGATGCGATCGTGGGCGTCAACGCACAAGGTCAAGACGCAAAGAAAAAAGGCCCCTGCGGCGAATGCCGCCAGGGCCTTTTCCCTTTTAGTCACTGACCGCCGTTACCGCGCCCGGGCAGTTCGAGTTTGTAGTTCTCGCCCGGCTTCACGCCGTCGATGGAGTAGACGATGCCGGTAAACATCATTTCCTCCCACGTCTGATCGCCCCATGCCACATCAACCGAGGGATCCGGATTCGACTTGTTCGCGGCGGAGTTGTCGTAGTGAGCGATCGCGTGGATTCTCGTCCCCTTCGGCAGCTTCAGCGGCTGCGCGAAAATGTACTCAGTCTGCCAGTTGAAATCGTACTTGGGCACCGACAGGATGACCTCCGAACGGCCGTCGGGATAGATCGCCGTGTACTCCCAGCTCTTTCCACGGAGATGTGTGTGGGGCAACAGAGACCGAAGCGTGACGTCGGTCAGCGTGGTCATGTCGGCCGTGATTGAATAGTCCTGCTCGCCTGCGGGAATCTTGAGTTGCCCGTTGATCAACGTGCCGAGGCGCATCTCGGTTTGCGGCGGTTCTTTCGCGAAGAAAAGGCCGATCTTGGTGCGATCGATCGCCTCCTTGCCGTTGGTCGTGTAATGCATCTGCAGCACGATGGTCGAACCCGCGCGAATCAGCACGGCCGATCCTGGATCGAAGCGAAATGGGCTCGTGCCCGGCGCAAATCCGGAGATGAACACACCGAGGCGCTGCGGAGCGGGGAAGAGGCTTTGACCTTTGCCGTGTTTGGGGTCAACCGGTTTTTCGGCCGCCTGCGCGCCGGTCTGACCCCGCGGGATGTCCATCCCTTTCGCAAAGGTGAATCCGCCGGGCCGAGGCTCCGGCTTGGCCGGCCGGGCCGTCACGATCACGTGATGGACGACGGCACGTGCTCCAGGTCGGACCTCGAGCGCCTGCACCCACTTGTCCTCGGTAAAGTTGGTCGGGATTTCGAAATACTCGTACTCGACGAAGCCGTCGGCCGGCACCTTGTAATCCACCGGCATCTCGATGACGGCGTCCGGTTGTCCCAGCGTCCAGCCATCGACGTACTTCGGCGCCGCGGGCATGTCCTTGTCGTCGCCTTTCGGTGCGCCATTGTTCGCCCACCGCAGCAGCACTGACTTCTCTGCGTCGGTCAGGCCGCGTTCGTTGGCGAACTTGCCGTGCGCTTTATCCGCATGCCATGGCGGCATGACGCCGTCGGCGACCTTGTCGCGAATATCCTTGGCTCGCGGACGCACGTCGTCGTAGGTGAGAAGCGACATCGGGCCGATCTCGCCAGGTCGGTGACAGGTTGTGCAGTTCTTGTAGAGGATCGGCGCGACGTCTTTCGTGAACGTCGGCACCGCCGGTTTCGACGACGTTTGATCGGGGGACCCGCTGGCGCCGGCGATCGCAACGCTCAGGATGACTGCGGTCGAGCCAAGGGCAAAGAGGGACTTCATGCAACTACCTTTCGTTGTTTCGCGTTCTATTTCGGACCGCCCGACGTGACGGCCGGGGCCTTCTGCGATGCGGGCGAAACGAGAATGCCCGTGTACTGCATTTCTTCCCAGGTCTGGTCACCCCACATTACGTCGCTGGTCGGGTCCGGGTTCGAGCGATTCCCGGCGGAATTGTCGTACCACGCCGTCGACAGGATCTTGGAACCCTTCGGCACCTGCAATGGTTCCTTGAACATGTAGTACGTCTGCCAATTGAAGTTGTAACGAGGCACCGACAGGATCGTCGTCTTGGATCCATCCGGGAGCTGCAGCACGTACTCCCACTTCTTGCCTCTGACGTGGGTGTGAGGGAAGAGTCCCCACACAGTTGCATCCTGCGCGAACTCCACGTCGGCATCGACTTTCACTTCGGCCGCGCCTGCAGGGAGTTTCAGCGTTGCGTTGAAGAATTGAGACGCGAGGACCTCACGCGGAGAGGGATCCTTCGAGAAGATCATGCCGACTCGCGTCCGATCGGTCTCGTCCTGTCCCGCCGCGGTGTAGTGCATCTGCAGTTCGAGTACCCCGCCGGGCTCGAGACGTAATGCGGTGCCCGGGCGAAACACCTGTGGGTTTGTGCCGGGGGCATAGGTCGCGAGGAGCCGCGTCGGCAGATCGTCGGCCCGCTTCGGACGAAGTCCGGCTGTGGTCTTTGGAAGACTGGAAATGTCGGGATTGAGCTTCAGCAGCGGAGCGCGCTTCGCGTCCGGCTTGGCTTTGTATCTGACCAACACGTGATGCACGACGTTGCGATTGCCCGGGCGGACCTCGATCGCCTGCACCCACTTTGGTTCCGTAAAGTTGGTCGGAATATAGAAGTACTCGTACTGAACGACGTCGTCGGCCGGGACGTGGTAGTCCTCGGGCATCTCGAATACGACGTCTGGCGTTCCGATCGACCAGCCGTTCGGATATTGGGGTGTCGGTGGCATGTCCTTGGGGTCGCCTTTCGGTGCCCCATTCGCGACCCAGCGGAAGATCGTGCTCTTTTCCTCCTGGGTCAACCCGCGTTCGTTGAGAAATGTGCCGGGCGCCGATTCGGCGTGCCACGGCGGCATGACCCCGTCGTCGATCTTGTCGCGGATGTCCTTCGCCCGCGGACGGACGTCGTCGTAGGTGAGCAGCGACATCGGACCAATCTCTCCCGGTCTGTGACAGCCGGTGCAGTTCTTAAAGAGGATGGGTGCGACGTCTTTCGTGTAGGTGGGAACTGCCGCCGGCGCCGTGCCTGGATTCTGGGGTGCGGCAGCCGCCAGCGCGCCGAGACACGTGGCGACACCAAGGGCCAGTGGCACGAACTTCCGCATACAATCTCTCCAGAAAACGGCGTTGAAGGGGGTCATTGTACCACGCGGCGTCAGCGGCGATGATTCCAGAGTGGCGGCCGGCGAACAATCAACAATCGAGAATCAGCAATTCAGAGCGCAACCCTGTGCCTTCCGCTGTGGAGATAGTTCATCGTCTGCACGGTGAGCATAATCGTGAAGTCGAGCTTGGTTTCGTCCTCGGGTCGCTTCAACCGCAGGTTCATCTCGTTGGCCCGCTTGATCATGTTCTCCAGCACCTGGTCGATCGTGTATTGATACTCGCCGGTGTGCGCCGCGACCATGCGCCGGATTTCCTTCCGCAGCCGCGCGATGAAACGCGCGGCCTTCATGTTTGTGGCGTACTCCGGTCGTGACGAGAAGAGACGATTGAGATCGCGATCGTAGAAGTGCGGATGTTCGACGCCGTAATGCCGCCGCTTCCGTTCGTAGTGCGACCGCAGCGTTTTCCGAAGACTGTGGAGCGGTTCAACCTTCCGGCGGGTCTGCACGATCATCGGCTTGCCGGCGAGCTCGCGCATAAGCGCGTCGAGGTAGTCGAGTTTCTTGAGCGCCGGCCACCCCTTGTAGCGCGCTTGCCAGTCTGATTCCGGCGCCAGCCACACCGCGAATGTTTCGGCGAAGTCTTCATCGGGATGACTTTGCGCGTACCAGCTATCGAGATGAAGCACGAAGCTTTTGCTGTACGGCTTCGGCGTGTAGTACTCGGGGTACTGCATGTACGACGGCCCGAACAGCTGTTGCCGCCGCCGTCGCTGGCGAAGCTTGTAGGCGTTGTCGATCGCGTGCCCGGCCTCGTGGCGAAGAATCTTCATGCACCACGCTTCGTTGCCTCCCTCGACCTCGAGCATTTGAGCCCGCTCGAGTTTCTCGAGACGCGGATGCGCGAGATAGAACGGAATGGCCACGCCAGGTACGCCGTCGGGGGAGAACCATTCGGCCGATAACCAGAAGTGCGGCTGAAAGGCGAGCCCGCGCGCATCGATTTCCTTCTGCAACTCGGCGATCCGCGATTCGAGGACGCTTCCTTCTATCGCGACGCCGAGCTGCGAGATCCGGAGATCGAGCAGCTTCTCATCCGGCCACGACGACCATACGTCGGGTGAGATGGCATCGCGCGCTGGGGCAGTCGGGGGAGCGTCCACGGTCATGACGAATCTGGGTGCCGCAGCCGCTCAGTGTAGCAGTTTGAACGTCCATCGCCCGTGTGGTATATCCCAGAGACTTCCAACACCAGGCGCCGCCAGGGCCCCTGTAGGTGTTTTTCATCGTTTATTCACGACTTCTCACAGTCCGGCCGATACTCTGGCAAGTATGAACTGTACCCAATCACGAGTCCTCCCGGTCCGAGCGGCTGCTGTCGCTCAGCCACCGGCACTGCGAAATCCTGTGCGACCGCGTGCATCCGTGTTTTTCCGTGTTCATCGGTGGCGTAAAGGAGCGTGTATGAAACTGGCCTGTCGCGCCGCCCTCGTGGCGGCCGTTGTTGTTGTCGTGGCGCCTCGGCTGTCTGCCGCACCGCAATCGTCGCAGTCCGGCACGCCACAGCAGCCAGCGACGCAGCAGCCCACGCCGACTACGCAGCCGCCATCGACGACACCGCAGCCGGCGACTCCGCCGGACACTCCACAGTATGAAGAGACGGTCGATGTCGTTTCGAGAACTCCACAGAAGATCGCCGATGCTCCCGCAACCGTCACGGTCATCGGAACGAAGGCGATCGAACAGGCGACCTCGCCGAACTTCGCCGAGTTGTTGCGCCCCGTTCCAGGTTTGAACATGACTCAGGTTTCGGCGCGCGACATCAACGTCACGACTCGTGGGGCGACCGGAACACTGGCTACGGGACTTCTCGCGGTGTTGGACGGCCGCAGCCTCTATCAGGACATGTTTGGCTTCGTCATGTGGGATTTCCTGCCGGTCAACTTGAACGAGATCAAGCAGATTGAAGTGCTCCGCGGCCCGGCCTCGGCGGTCTGGGGCGCAAACGCTCTCTACGGCGTCGTCAACGTGATCACCAAGTCGCCGCGCGAGATGCAGGGGACGAGTGCGGCGTTCGGCGTCGGAGCCTTTGGCCGAGCCAGCGGGGAAGGGTCGGGTCCGCTCTGGTATGCCAGCGGCACGCACGCGCAGGCGGTCAACGATCGATGGGCGTATAAGTTGTCGGCCGGCTTCTTTTCGCAGGATCCGCTGTCGCGCCCGACCGGACAGATTCCATGCGACCGCCCGGAGGTCTGCAACGTACCGACCACGACCTATCCCGCTTACAACAACAGCGGATCGACGCAGCCGAAGTTCGATGCCCGCGTCGACTACGACTATCCGGACGGGGCCAAGCTCTCGTTTGCCGGTGGTGTCGCCGGCACTGACGGCATCATGCACAGCGGTATCGGGCCGTTCGACATCAAAGGCGGGACCGTGATGGGGTACGGAAAGGTCAATTACTCCAAGACCGTTTCGCAGAACTCGGTGCGAGCTGCGTTCTTCACGAACATCCTCCACGGTGATGCCGATAACCTGCTCGCCAGAAATCCATCGAACCTGCAGCCGATTACCTTTGCCTTTGATACGCGCACCTACGACGTCGAGGTCTCGGACACGGTCGCCATCGGGACGAAGCAGGCAGTGAACTTCGGCGGCAATCTGCGATTCAACAGCTTCGATTTGGAGATCGCTCCGCAGGCGGACAACCGCACAGAGTTCGGCGTGTACGGACAGGATCAGATTTTCCTCTCCAAGTATCTGTGGTTGACCCTCGGCGCGCGCGTCGATCGATTTGATTACCTGGACGATTGGGTCTTTTCGCCGCGGACGACGTTGCAGATCAAGCCCGACGACAAACAGACCGTTCGAGTGTCATACAACCGCGCCTATCGTGCGCCGTCGGTCATCAATAACTGGCTGGCCACGACTATCGCGCGTCCCGTCGACCTTCGCGCCCTTGGCGGTCCAGCCGTCTACCCGCTGCCGGTGAACATCGTCGGCAACCCCGATCTGACCGAGCAATCGCTCGACGCGTACGAGATCGGGTATACCGGCATCCTGCCGAACCACGCCGTGGTATCGGCCGCGTTCTATGTCAACAACGTCAAACAGGAGATCCTCTTCACCGAGGATCCCACTGGTCGATACACGGCGGCGAACCCACCGCCAAATTGGGCGCTGACAGGCCTTCCACCCGCTTTCATCAATTTCATTTATGCGGCGGGTCGAACGCTGCCAGGACGGTTCACCTACGATAATTTCGGACGCTATGTTCAGAAAGGTTTGGAGCTGGGCATCGACAGTCCAGTCAACCCGTATCTGAATGTCTTTGCGAACTACACCTATCAGGCGGCGCCGGATCCGAAAGACTTCGATCTGAGCGAGCTGAACCTGCCGCCGGAGAACCGCTTTAACGTGGGTGTGTCATTCGATCGGCAGCGATACCTGGGGAACTTCTCGGTTGGATACACCGACGATGCGTTCTGGCAGGATGTGCTCGATCCGCCGTATCACGGCACGACCAAGTCGTACACGCTCGTGAACGCCGGCTTCGGTGTCCGCTGGGGGACCAAGAATCCAGTGACGACGTCAATCAAAGCGACCAACCTCGCCAACCAGACCGTCCAGCAACACGTGTTCGGCGACATCATCAAAGCTCAGGTGGTGGGGGAACTGCGGGTCCAGTTCTGAACCTTGAACCTTGAGTCTTGAAAAGGGAAAAGGGACAATATCCCTTTTCCCTTTCAAGAATGATTCGCCTCATAGCCCTCGACATTGACGGCACACTTCTCGACAGTGAAGGCCGGATCCCCGACGCAAACCGCGAAGCCATCGCACGAGCTCTAGGCGCTGGCGTCGAGGTCGCGCTTGCGACCGGCCGCCGCTACGACTTCGCGCGGTCGATCTTTGAAGCACTCCCGGCCCCGCTCACGCTCATCGTCAGCAACGGCGCCATCGTGAAGACCCGCGACGGCAGGACGATGATGCGAAGTCTCCTTCCGCGCGACGTCGCCAGATCAGTGCTGGCGCAGGTGCCCGAGCATCGAGAGAGCGCGGCGGTGGTGTTCGATCGCGTGCGTGAAGGGCAGGTCGTGTTCGAAGCCATCGACTGGGACCATCCCCGACACGCGCGGTTCTACGCCGCCAACCGCCCTTTCCTGAGCGAGATTCGACCGCTCGAGCATTGCTTGACCGAGGATCCGATTCAGGTCATGTTCTCCGGCGGCTGCGTCGAGATGCGGACGCTGTTCGATCGTTTGCAGCGTGCCGCCGACGGTTTTTCTGTCGCATTGACGGAATACCAGCATCGCGACTTCTCGATGGTCGATGTCGTCACCGCCGGCTGCTCCAAAGGCTCTGCGTTGCGCGCCTGGTCGGAACAACGAGGACTGGAGCGTTCGGAAGTGATGGCGATGGGGGACAATCTGAACGATCTGCAGATGCTCGAGTTCGCCGGAACGGCAGTCCTCATGGGAAATGCGCTGGCAGAATTGAAGGCTCGTGGGTGGCCCGTCACCGGCAGCAATAATGAAGGCGGTGTGGCGCAGGCGATTGATCGGTACGTCTTACAGCTGTTTGACCCTCGAGCCACGGGAAAGGCGTCCTAGTAACTATGGCAATGGGTATGGGAATGCGCCTCCCCAGATCGGAAGGCGCTCGCGGTCAGCGTGGCGCCGCGGCCGCGGCGGCGGCCATGGACCCGAAGAAGAAAAAGACGCTCACCTCCGCCGCATGGAACGAGGCCAAAGCGCTGATCTGGGCGCGCAAGGGACGGCTCGCCCTTGGCCTGGCGCTGATGCTCGTCAACCGCCTGGCGGGACTGGTCCTGCCGGCGACCTCGAAATTCCTGATCGATGACGTGATTGGCAAGCAGCGCGCCGAACTGCTGATGCCGCTGGCGCTTGCGGCGGGTGCCGCCACACTGGTTCAGGCGGTCACGTCGTTTGCGTTGTCGCAGGTCCTGGGCGTTGCCGCTCAGCGGGCGATCACCGACATGCGCCGCCGCGTCGAAGCCCACGTCGCGCGACTGCCGATCAATTACTTCGATTCCACTCAATCGGGTGTCCTGATCTCGCGCATCATGACCGACGCCGAAGGCATCCGGAATCTTGTCGGGACAGGGCTCGTTCAGCTGACGGGCAGCATTGTGACGGCGCTCTTCGCCCTCGCCTACCTCTTTTATCTGAACTGGTATCTCACCTGTATCACCATCGTCGCGCTGGCAACCTTCGGCGGCGCGATGGCACTCGCGTTCAAGCGACTGCGCCCGTTGTTTCGTGAGCGCGGCAAGATCAATGCGGAGGTGACCGGGCGGCTGAACGAAACACTTGGTGGAATCCGCATCGTGAAAACCTACACGGCGGAAAAACGCGAGGAGCTGGTGTTCACGAAGGGTGTGCATCGACTCTTCCGCAATGTGGCGCAGTCAATCACCGGCGTTTCCGGAATCACCGCGTTCTCGACCGTCGTCGTCGGTGCGATCGGCGTGATCATGATTGTTGTCGGCGGCCGTTCGATCATGGCCGGACACATGACGCTCGGCGATTTCATCAACTACATTCTCTTCACGGGCCTCATGGCCGCACCCGTTGTCCAGATTGCGTCAATCGGCACACAGATCAGCGAGGCATTCGCCGGTCTCGACCGCATCCATGAACTGATGACGATGAAGACCGAAGACGACGAGGACAGCACTCGCGCGGTACTCGATCAGATCGACGGCGAGATCGTTTTCGACGATGTGAGCTTCGAGTACAACCCGGGCGTACCGGTGCTGAAGCACGTTAGTTTCAAAGCTCCCGCGGGGACGACGACCGCGCTCGTGGGGTCGAGCGGATCGGGCAAGAGCACGCTGATCAGTCTGGTGATGGCATTCAACCGTCCGAAGAGCGGGCGAATCCTCGTCGACGGACGGGATCTTGCGACGGTGCGTCTCCGGGATTTTCGCTCGCAGCTCGGCGTGGTGCTACAGGACAACTTTCTGTTCGATGGCACCGTCGGCGACAACATCCGCTACGGCCGGATGGAAGCGACGATGGATGAAATCCGCCGGGTCAGTCACATCGCGCATGCTGATGAGTTCATCGACAAGTTCGAGAAGAAATACGACACAGTGGTGGGCGAGCGTGGCGTAAAACTTTCAGGTGGTCAGCGGCAGCGCGTTGCGATCGCCCGGGCGATCCTTGCCGACCCCAGAATCCTGGTATTGGACGAGGCGACGTCGAGCCTGGACAGTGAAAGCGAAGCGCTCATCCAGGACGGGCTGCGTTCACTTCGAATCGGACGGACGACGTTCGTCATTGCCCATCGTCTCTCGACGATTCGCAGTGCCGACCAGATCCTGGTGCTGGAACAGGGGGAGATTGTCGAGCGCGGCACCCACGCGGAGCTGCTGGCGCTGGGTGGACGCTACCGCACGCTGTACGATAAGCAATACCAGCTGGAGTCCGATCGCTTCATCAATCCGGGCGAGGACTTCACGCCCGATCTGCCGAAAGCCAAGGTGGCGGTTCCGGTTCGGCCGGATCGGGCATTGTAAGTAACCATCAGCAATCAACAATCAGCAATTTCAGATTCACCTATGCAGTTTATCTACACCATGAAAGGTCTGGGTAGGGTTCATCCTCCAGATCATGTTGTTCTGAAAGACATCTGGCTATCCTTTTTGCCCGGCGCAAAGATCGGCGTGCTCGGACTCAACGGCGCGGGCAAGAGCACGCTCTTGCGGATCATGGCCGGCGAGGATCAGCAATTTGTCGGCGAAGCGTGGCCGGCCGATGGCATCACGGTTGGGTTTCTGCCGCAGGAGCCGCGTCTGAATGCCACGAAGACTGTGCTCGGCAACGTCGAGGAGGGTGTCGCAGAGATCAAGGCGTTGCTGACGCGCTACGACGAGATCAATGCCAAGTTTGGTGACGAGCTCTCTCCGGAGGAGATGGACAAGGTCCTGGAAGAGCAAGGCAAGGTCCAGGACCGCATCGAGGCCGCCAACGGCTGGGATCTGGACTCGCGTCTCGAGCTCGCGATGGATGCGCTTCGCCTTCCGCCAGCAGACGCCGACGTGAGCAGACTGTCGGGCGGTGAACGGCGGCGCGTCGCGCTCTGCCGTCTGCTCCTGAAATCGCCCGATCTGTTGCTGCTCGACGAGCCGACCAACCATCTCGACGCCGAATCGGTTGCCTGGCTCGAACGGTTTCTGAAGGACTATCCCGGCACGGTCGTCGCTGTCACCCACGATCGTTATTTCCTCGACAACGTCGCGGGATGGATCCTCGAGCTCGACCGGGGTTCCGGTATTCCATGGGAAGGGAATTACTCCTCGTGGCTCGAACAGAAACAGCACCGCCTCGAGATCGAAGAAAAGGCTGAAACCAAGCGCCAGCGCACGCTGTCGCGCGAGCTCGAATGGATCCGCATGTCGCCTCGCGCCCGGCAGGCGAAAGGCAAGGCACGCCTCAATGCGTATGAGGATCTGCTGAAAGAGGAGACCGCAGAAAAGATCGAACAGGTCGAGATCTACATTCCGCCCGGTCCACGGCTTGGCGACATCGTGGTGGAAGCGCGGAACCTCCGCAAGGGTTACGCCGATCTGCTTTTGATGGACGACGTGTCATTCACCTTGCCGCGCGGCGGCATCGTTGGCGTGATCGGACCGAACGGCGCCGGTAAGACGACGTTGTTCCGGATGATCACAGGACAGGAACAGCCCGATGGCGGAACGTTGCGGCTCGGCGAAACGGTGAAGATCGGCTACGTCGATCAGTCGCGCGACGCGCTGTCGGCGGATAAAAATGTGTGGGAAGAGATCACCGGAGCCCGTGACACGGTGGAGCTCGGAAAGCGCGAGGTCGCATCACGCGCGTATGTCTCCTGGTTCAATTTCAAAGGACGCGATCAGCAGCGGAAAGTAGGATCGCTCTCGGGCGGTGAGCGCAATCGTGTTCATCTCGCGAAGCTGCTGAAAGGGGGATCGAATCTGCTGCTGCTCGACGAGCCGACCAACGATCTCGACGTCGACACCCTGCGGGCGCTCGAGGAAGCGCTGCTCTCCTTTGCCGGCTGTGCCGTCGTCATCAGCCACGATCGCTGGTTCCTCGATCGAATCGCGACTCACATGCTGGCGTTCGAGGGCGACAGCAAGGTCGTGTGGTTCGAGGGCAATTACCAGGACTACGAAGCCGATCGTCATCGCCGTCTTGGCTCCGAGGCCGATCAGCCGCACCGGATCAAGTTCAGGAAGTTAACCAGGTAAGCGCCTGCGGCCGCGAGCGAGAGCGCGTGGGGTTTGGGCCCACGCGCAGTGAGTCATGCGGACCGCTTCACACTTCGTCGTTTCCGCCGCTGGCGAGTTTCTGCTGCCGCAGGGCGGCGGCGCCCAGCATGCCTCCCATCCCCATCGACTCGACCGCGCTGCTCGGGATGAGCATCAGCGCCCCCTTCTCTTTGAGTCCCTCGTACAGCATGTTCATCGCGCGAAGATGAAGGGCCGTGGGGTTGTCGTGATACGACTTGGCCGCCTCCTGGAACGAGTGCGCGATCTCGAGCTCGGCCTGGCCCAGGATGATCCGCGCCTGTTTTTCGCGCGCCGCCTGCGCTTCACGCGACATCGCGTCCTGCAGCGCGACTGGAATCACCACGTCCCGCATTTCAACCGACGACACCGTGACGCCCCAGGGATTGGATCGTTGATCGATCAGGTGTTGCAGTTCTGATTCGATCCGTTCGCGGCCGCGGAGCAGGTCGGTCAATGCGGTGCGGCCGATGATGTCCCGCAGCGCGGTCTGCGCCGCCCAGCTGACCGCCTGCGGGTAGTCCTGGACTTCGAGCGCGGCTTTCTGCGCGTCGTGCACCATCCAGAACAGCACCGCGTCGACGTTGACCGGCACCGTATCCGAGGTCAATGTCTGCTCAGCCGCGAAGGTCGTGGTGATCGTCCGCTGATCGATCCATGCAGAGATACGATCAACGAACGGGATGATCCAGAAAAGTCCTGGTCCACGCAGACCGACGAAGCGGCCCAGGCGCAGGACGACGGCGCGTTCCCACTGCTCGGCGATCCTTGGCCCCTGCATCAGGATGATGCCGACGATCGCCATCACGATCACCGGGACCGGGCTGTTGAGCGATTGTGACGCAAATGCCCCGATGGTGAACGACGCGATGAAGATGACGATGGAGACCACATTCATCCGCGGGACCCGAACGCCGGAATCCTGTCCGCGTGCGAAAAAGACCGGAACCATCTATGCTCCTCCCTTGTGCGCGCGAAGCGCGGCAATGAGCTCGTCGCTGGTGAATCCCGCGGCATCGGCGTCTGCGAGCACACGTGTGACGAACGCGCGCAGGCGCCGTTCGTGTTCGCGAGGCGGCCGCGCTTCGGTTGGCGTCGCGGTGATAAAGGATCCAACGCCACGCCGTGTTTCGATGACCCCGGCGCGCTCGAGTTCGGCGTACACCCGGGCGACGGTGTTCGCATTCACGCGCAAGTCGACGGCGAGTTGCCTGACCGTCGGCAGTTGTTCCCCTGGCTGCATGCGTCCAGTGGCGATCGCCGCGCGCAGCGCGCGTTCGAGCTGCGCGTAGATCGGCGTCGCATCCTGCGGGTCGATCGAGAGGGGGACCACTTGCCTCATTATACTAGTTCATTGGTACAACTGTCCATCGCCGTGTGCGAAAAAGCGAAAAAGGTGGCTGGCACCTTTCCCTGAAAGGTGCCAGCCACCTTTTTCCGGAATCGTAACTCAGCCTTGGTGCCGATCTTGCTCTTTTCCAGGGCGACGCGCAGGAACGGCGTCAAAAAGGCGAACAACAAAGGCTGCGAGAACAACGACTTGCAGCACGCCGGCGGAAGAGGCGAATCGAGCGGCGACCGACCCGGGGACAATTTAGGGCCTGTCGAAAAGTGGCAAGGTGCCGAAAATTGTCCAAGGCCGAGCAAATTAAACAGACCTCGGGGTGAGGGTATCGAGATGCAGATGATGACTCGCAGAACACGGCGAAATGAGGCGGGTTTCACGTTGATCGACATGCTGTTTGTCGTGGCGTTGATCGGCCTGCTCGCTTCGATGGCGATTCCCGGGCTGATGAAAGCGCGCGGCGCGGCGCAAGCGTCGTCCGCAGTCGGGACGATGCGCGTCGTTAACAGCGGCGAGTTGAGTTTTGCGATCACATGCGGACTGGGCTTTTATTCCCCGGACCTGCCGACGCTTGGCATCGCGCCACCAGGAAGCGTTGAAGCGTTCCTGCCCGACGAGATGACCTCAGGCTTTACGTTCATCAAGAGCGGCTACAACTTCAGCCTCGCCGGGACGTCATTGCCCGGAGCCCCGGCATCGTGCAACGGACTCGCCGCGGGAACGGCATCGCCTGGTTACGCCATTGTTGGTGATCCACTCGATCCCACTGTCGCGCGCTACTTTGGCACCAACTCGGACGGCGTGATTTATCAGCATTCGGCGACCCTCTCGTTGACTATGCCGGAAACGGGCGGTCCAGCGGCAGGCACGCCGATTCAGTAAGGCCGAACGCAATACGCACCCTGCGAACGGGGGGTGCGCCTTCGTAGTATCGTTGACCCCTCCAGTCGGAGGCATCGATGCGCAGGCGCACCCCAACTCTTCTCTTCCCAGCGCTCATCGTTTTCATCGCGATCGGCTCTTCGCCAGCCGCTCAAGGCATCACCAGTCCTAAACAGCAATTCGGGTTCAACGTTGGCGACGACTATCAGCTCGCCACCTACGATCAGTTCGTCGAGTACTGGCACAAGCTCGACCGGGAATCGGACCGGATGAAAGTCGTCGAGCTTGGGAAGACGGCAGAAGGCCGCCCGCAGCTCATGGCGATCATTACCTCGCCGGAGAACTTCAAACGCCTCGATCGCTACAAGGAGATCTCGCGACGGTTGGCCACGGTCGACGGCCTGAACGACGAGCAAGCACGCGCGCTGGCGAAAGAGGGAAAGGCCGTCGTCTGGTTCGATGGTGGGTTGCACGCGACCGAAGTGCTCGGAAGCCACCAATTGATCGAGACCGTGTATCAGCTGGTCAGCCGCAACGATCCGGAGACCGTACGATTTCTCAACGATCTCGTGATCCTTGCCGTGCACGCGAATCCTGACGGCATGCAGCTCGTGTCGAGCTGGTACATGCGCGAGAACGATCCAGCTCAGCGATCAACGACCGCCTTGCCGCGGCTCTACGAGAAGTATGCCGGGCACGATAACAATCGCGACTTCTACATGTCGAACCTTCCGGAAAGCATCAACATGAACAAGGTGCTGTATTCGGAATGGTTCCCTCAGATCGTCTACAACCATCACCAGACCGGTCCTGCCGGCGCGGTGATGTTCGCTCCGCCATTTCGCGACCCGTTCAACTTCAACTTCGATCCGCTCGTGCCGATCGGCGTCGATATCGTCGGAGCGGCGATGGTGAATCGCATGGTGGCTGAAGGGAAGCCCGGGGTGACCAGCCGGAAGGGATCGAGCTACTCGACCTGGTGGAACGGCGGCCTTCGAACGACCGTGTATTTCCACAACATGATCGGATTGCTGACGGAAACGATTGGCAATCCGACGCCGGTTTCGATCCCCTTTGTGCCATCGAAACAGCTGCCGGATTCGAGTCTGTATTACCCGATCGAACCGCAGCAGACCTGGCACTTCAGGCAGTCGATCGACTATTCGGTGACTGCCAACTACGCGGTATTCGATGTCGCCTCACGCAACAAGGACACGTTTCTCTACAACATCTACCTGATGGGAAAGAACTCCATCGAGCGGGGAAGCCACGATACCTGGACGACGAGTCCGAGACGAATTGCGGCGGCGGAATCGGCCCTTGCGCCTGCAGGACGTGGCCGGGGCGGACGAGGAGCGGAACCATCGAGCGATGAGGCGGCGTCCGGCGGCGGCGCTGGACGTGGCGGTCGAGGAACGGTTGCGCAGTTCAAGACGTTGCTTCGCGATCCGGCTCTGCGCGATCCGCGCGGCTTCATCGTCCCGTCCGATCAGCCCGATTTTCCAACCGCGACGAAGTTCATCAACGCACTCATCAAGACCGGCATCGTGGTACACCGCGCAACAGTGCCATTCACCCTGGCTGGAAAAACGTATCCGGCCGGTTCCTACGTCGTCAAAAGCGCGCAACCATTCCGGCCTCACGTGCTCGACATGTTCGAACCTCAGGATCATCCGGACGACATCCCATATCCGGGTGGCCCGCCGACGCGTCCCTACGACAATGCAGGATGGACGTTGGCCTATCAGATGGGGGTCAAGTTCGACCGGATCCTCGACGGGTTTGACGGGCCGTTCGAACGCGTGAATGGTCTGCAGAAGCCGGCACCTGGCAAAACGGCGCCCGCCGCCACCGTCGTCCTGAATCACACTGGCAACAACAGCTTCATCGCGGTCAACCGTCTGCTGGCGGCCGGTCGTGACGTGCGCTGGATCCAGGGCTCAGGCAATCCTTTCCATATCGCCGGAGCGTCCACCGCCGAACTGCAGAAGCTCGCCGCGGAACTCGGAGTGAATTTCGAAGCGGCGCCGGCATCGCTCTCGACGACCGGCGCGATTAAGTTGCGCAAGCCGCGGATCGGATTGGCCGACGTGTACGGCGGTTCGATCCCATCCGGTTGGACCCGGTTCGTCCTCGAACAGTTCGAGTTTCCGTTCGAGATCATTTATCCGAAGGTGGTCGATGCGGGGAACCTCTCGAGCCGCTTTGACGTCCTCATCTTTCCGTCAGACGTCGGTCCCGTGCCACCGGGCGGCGGACGAGGCGGTGGTGGTGGCGGCAGCGCTGGCGGCGCGGCGAATATTCCGGCGGAGTTCCAGCCAACGGTCGGCACCTACACGTCCGAACAGAGTGGCGCGGCGCTCAAGAGATTCGTGGAGGACGGCGGCACGATCGTCGGCGTTGGACGGTCATCGATGAATCTCGCCCGCGTGCTCGGTCTCCCACTCGAGAACCATCTGATCGAGCGCAGCGCGGACGGTTCGGTCAGGCAGATACCGGTCGAGAAGTATTACGTTCCTGGTTCGATTCTTCGCGTCGCCGTGGACAATACGGCGCCAATTGCCCACGGATTCGACGATCACGTCGACGTGTTCTTCGACAACAGCCCGGTCTTCACCCTCGGACCGGAAGCGGTGCGAAAGGGCTTGCGGCCCGTAGCCTGGTTCGAGTCACCGACGCCGCTGCGAAGCGGATGGGCGTTCGGTCAGGGTTACTTGACTGGCGGCGTGGAGGTGGTGCAGGCCACGATCGGGAAGGGCAACGTGTTCATGTTTGCCCCCGAGATCACATTTCGTGCGCAACCGCACGGCACGTTCAAGTTTCTGTTCAATGCGCTGTATCTGGGTGCGGCGCCGGCAGGCGGGGCGAATTCGTCGAACACGCCGGTAGCGCGCTGACACAAAGAGGGCCGGCTGACGGACGCCGGCCCCTGCTTCATCCCTGGGGAGAACCTCAACGCTTCTTGCGGGCCGCGCGTCCCTTGGCGGCGCCCTTTCGCCCTGTCGATCGGCGGGACGTCCGCGCCGCCGCCGCTCGCCCCTTCGACGCTGATTTTCGCGCCGCCTTGCGACCGCCGGCCTTTGCTTTGCCGCGAGATCGAGTCGACTTGGTCGCGCGCCGAACGGCGGCAGTCGCCCGCCGAGCCACTTTCTTCACAGCTCTGGACGCCGCCCGCCGCGGCTTTTCGGTCTTCTGGACGGCCGCGCCTGCCGCATCTACCGCAGCGGTTGCCGCCGAACTGGCGGCGCTGGTTGCCGCCTGCGCGGCGTCGGCCGCGGTTCGAGTGGCAGTTCCAAGCGTGCTGCCGACCGCTTCCGCCGCCTGCGTAACCAGGCTGTCGTCGCGATCGTCGTCCAGGTACGAATCATCAGCCATAGCTTCTCCTTGTCGAGTGATGAGTGCATCTCCCGCGATGCGGGTGCAGCGCATGTTAGCAGAGCGTCGAGCAAACGGTGCAGTCAATGTAGAGTGAAATGTGACGGTCCGCGTGTTTACGTATCACGAGCAGGTGCTCGACGCCCTGGCGGCCCATGGCCTCGTCCCCACGCCGGAAACCTCTCCCCAGCGACTGCGTGACGCGCTGCGAGACCTTTACAAATACGAAATTCGACGGCTGCGCGACCGGTTGCTCGCCGGTGAATTTCCGAAACGGGATTATGCCGGGCTCGTCGTCGGCTTGAGACAGCGATATTGGCTTCTATCCGTGCCTACGCAGCTATGGACCCAGCCGGATCCCGGAGTACGATGACCGGTATGCAGGATTTCGAGAAGCTCGGCCTGTTCTATTTAGGGCGCGAATACGACGTTGCCGCCGGAAAACGGCTCGACAATCTCGTCCTTTACGACTCGCGCGACCTCGTGACGCATGCCGTCTGCGTCGGCATGACCGGGAGCGGCAAAACAGGCCTGTGCCTGTCGCTCATCGAGGAAGCGGCGATCGATGGAGTGCCGGTCATTGCCATCGATCCCAAAGGAGATCTCGGCAACCTTCTTTTGACGTTTCCGTCCCTGGCTGGTGCCGACTTCCGGCCGTGGATCGATGAAGACGAGGCCCGTCGCGCCAGCGTGTCGCCTGACGCGTTCGCCGCGCAGCAGGCCGAAACCTGGAAAAAAGGGCTCGCGGATTGGGGGGAAGACGGCGCCAGGGTCGAGCGGCTGCGCAAGGCGGCCGAATTCTCAATCTACACGCCCGGTAGCCGTGCCGGGGTCCCGGTCTCCCTGCTCCAATCGTTCACGGCGCCGCCACAGTCAATCCGCGACGACCGAGAACTGCTGGGGGAGCGAGCATCGAGCACGGCCACCAGTCTGTTGTCGCTCGCCGGTGTCGACGCTCCGCCTCGCAGCCGCGAACATACGCTCGTCTCCAGCGTGTTGTCGGGGGCATGGACCGCCGGCAAAGACCTCGACCTGCCGTCAATCATTGAACAGATTCAAACGCCGCCATTCCAAAAGGTCGGCGTCGTCGATCTCGAAACGTTCTTCCCGAAGCGCGAGCGTTTCGATCTGGCGATGGGTTTCAACGCGATTCTCGCGGCGCCGGGATTCGATCAATGGTTCGAAGGGGAACCGCTCGACCCGGCCCGCCTCCTGTACACGGACGACGGCCGTCCGCGGATTGCGATTTTTTCGATCGCGCACCTCGGGGATACGGAACGGATGTTCTTTGTTTCGTTGCTGCTGAATCAGGTGCTCGGCTGGATGCGTAGTCAGACCGGGACGACGAGCCTCCGGGCGATCGTCTACATGGACGAGATTGCCGGCTACTTTCCGCCGGTCGCGAACCCACCATCAAAGGGTCCACTGTTGACCCTCCTCAAGCAGGGACGCGCGTTTGGTCTGGGCGTCGTCCTTGCCACGCAGAATCCAGTCGACCTCGATTACAAGGGTTTGTCGAACATCGGCACGTGGTTCCTCGGCCGTCTGCAGACCGAGCGCGATAAAGCACGCGTCCTCGACGGGCTGGAAGGTGCATCGGCCGGATCGTTCGATCGCGCCGCGGTGGATCGCCTGCTCTCGGCACTGCAGAAGCGAGTCTTTCTGCTGCACAACGTGCACGACGATCATCTCGTGACGTTCCAGACACGCTGGACGTTGTCATACCTGCGTGGGCCGTTATCGCGCGAACAGGTTCGAACGTTGATGGCCGGCCGCGCCCAACCATCTGGCGAAACTCGTCCGGTCACGACGAAGACGTCGACTGCGCGGCAGGCGACGGCAGTCGATGGCGTTTCGGATCGCGCACCGGTCCTGCCACCCGGGATCGACCAGTTCTTTATTCCGCCGAGCGCGGCGTCGAAGTCGCCTGTGTACTCGCCGGTTGTTCTCGCCGCGGTTCGCATCGGCTTTTCGGATACGAAACTCGGTGTCGATGAGGTTCGCGACGTTGTCTACGCCGCGTCGGTCGGCGACGGTCCAGTCACCGTCGACTGGGCGCGCGCGCAGCGCCTGGACGTCGGCGTCGACTCGCTGGCTCGTTCGCCCGAGGAAGGAGCCACTTTTGAACCGTTACCGTCGGCCGCGTCGCAGCCGAAGAACTACCCGTTATGGGAAAAATCGTTCAAGCAGTGGCTGACTCAAAACGAACGAATTCAACTGATGCGACACGTCGATACCGGCTTGACCTCGCGCGCTGGCGAGGCCGAAGGTGCGTTCAAGGTGCGTGTCCAGGATGCATTGCGGGCGTCGCGAGACAAGGCGGTGGACGCGGTTCGACAGAAATTTGCCGCGCGTCAGGCGACTCTGGCCGAGAAACTTCGCCGGGCGGAAGCGGCCAAAGCGCGTGAGTCAGAGCAGTCGACCCAGCAGAAGTTCCAGGCCGCCGTTTCGATCGGTGCGACGCTCGTTGGCGCTCTGCTCGGACGAAAAACCATCAGTACCGGCACGCTTGGCCGTGCCACGACCGCGGCGCGAGGGATGAGTCGGACGATGAAGGAATCGGCCGACGTGCAGCGGGCCAATGAAAGTGTCGAGGCGGTCCAGAAACAGATTCAGGATCTCGACGAACAACTGCGCCAGGAAACCCAGGCGATAGCCGCCGACTTCGACCGTCCTCCGCTGCTCGAACAGGTAACGCTGCTGCCCAAACGCGGGCAAGTGAGTGTTCAGCTCGTGGCACTCGGCTGGGACCCGGAGTAGATGCGGCGAATCATCCGGCGAGCAACAGCGCTCGCTGCGGCCGCGCTCCTCGTCTTCTTTGGCGCATGCAAGGGCCGCTCGAGTTCGCGTGAGGGCGCGCGGTCGCGGATCACCGTTCAGGAACTGTCCCCCGGTCCCGGCCAGCTCGCGCTCCCCTTGAAGACTGGATCCGTTCGATTTGCCGTCATCGGCGATTCCGGCCGCGGCGATCAGACGCAGAACGAAGTCGCCCAGCAGATGGTGGCGTGGCGTCAGAAGTTTCCGTTCGAGTTCGTGGTGATGCTCGGCGACAACATCTACCCGCCGCACGCACCGGACGATTTCGAGAAAAAGTTTGAAACGCCTTATCGTTCGCTTCTCGATCAAGGCGTTCCTTTTTACGCCGCGATTGGCAACCACGATCCCGAAACCGAACTGACCTATCAGAAGTTCAACATGGAGGGACGCCGCTACTATACGTTCCGCCGCAATGAACGCCGCCTCGAAGGGTTGGCCGGTGCAGGCGTGCGGTTCTTCGTCCTGGACAGCCGATCGTTCGATCCTTCACAACTCGTCTGGCTGCGCGAGGAGCTGGCACGGTCAGGAACGGACTGGAAGATTTGTTACTTTCACCATCCTTTGTACACCTCAGGACGCTATACGACGGCGGCGCGATTTCTGCGAATCGCGTTGGAACCGATTCTCATCGAAGGAAACGTCGACGTCGTCCTCACGGGTCACGAGCACTTTTACGAGCGCATGCATCCACAGCATGGGATCGCCTACTTCATCTCGGGGGGAGCAGGGTCACTCCGAAAGGAGGACATCAAGCGTCCGTCCTCGATCATGGCGCGAGGCTTCGACACCGACTTTCACTTCATGATGATCGAGATCTCCGGCGACACGTTGTACTTCCAGGCAATCAGCCGCACCGGAGAGACGATTGATGCGGGGTCGCTTGCTCGTGCGCACTAGCTACGGCTGCTCGCTGTTGGCTCGTGGCTTCTCGGTTGTCGGGCAGGGGCCACCCTCGCGGATTTCCCTGACCTTGTCCTGAAATACCTTGACCCATGCGTCGGGATTGCGTGCTTCGCCATCGATGCCGTCGAATGAGGTCATCCGCGAGGCGACGAACAACTGACGCAGCTGATCGCGCGACAACCGTTCGAGCAGGTTCACGGCCATCTGTCGACCCGCTTCGGAGACGGTGACGTCGGGAAAGGTCGCCCCTCGATAGGGGAGTGCATCCATGCTGATGCGGCACGCCGCGCGATCGCGCCAGATGGGAGTCGCACGCCAGCTGGGTAAATCAACTCGTATGGGGCCGAAGGTGGCGCCGAGATCCTGGATCATTGCGATCGGTGCGGCACATTGTCCATTGGCCAGCGTCCGGCCGTTCGGACAAATGAGACGCTGATTCGCACCTTTGTTGTCCCAGTGGGCAATGAGCATGGCGACCAGTCGGAAGGCGTCGATCTCTGCGCGTGTCGCACCTCCGTGTGACGGATCGATGCGATCGAGTTCATACCAGCTCCAGCCTTGATCCTCGAACGTCTCGATGACTGCACCGTCAAGCTTTCGCTCGATGACCACCGAGGTGAATGTCCGAACGCCATCGGCCGCCAGCGGCCCGCCGAAGCACAGCGCTGGCAGCTCCAGCTGCTCATTGCACTTCAGGGAATGAAACGGAAATCGTGGACAGCCGTCACAGCGCACGGATCGCACGACGAACATGTCGTCGGCACTGAATCCCAGCGCACGCAGGAGGCGCGTGCCGGCGACTTCCGCCTGCAGTTCCGCATTGTGCGCACCGTATTTCACCTTGACGATTCGTCCGTCGGGCAATTGACAATGAAACTTCTGCGTCAGTCCGCTGAGCTTCTGAATAACGAAGCGACACGACACGTCATCCGAAACCTGAAATCCGCCAGGCGAGTTCGCTGCGAAGTCGAACTGCGAAACCGGCACCGCTGGCTCAGACCAGACATGGGCGCTCGACAGGGCATCGTCTCGCAGTCGAGCACTCGTCGACGTGGGGTCGGACTGGCTCGCACTCGCCGTCGCTATCCCGCCGGCGCAGCCCGCAGTTCCCACCAACAGCGCGAGGACCGCCAGCGGCGCAAGGTCGGTGACCGTCGGAAGCCCCGACCGTGTCAACGAGGCGCGTGGTCCACGAACCGGCAACAGCAGCAGGCCGATCATGAACAACGCCAGCGTCAAAAAAGCGGCGTACCCGGTTCCAGCGCCGACTGGCTGATAGTGGATGGCGCCCAGGCTCGCTCCTTCGACGAGGGCAGTGAGCAGCCTCGTGGCCAGACCACCCTCGCGGGCATACAGCCCTTCGAGAACAATGAATCGGACAATGAACGCCGCGCCGAGAAGCACGGCGATGCTGCGCAGCATATTTCGGCGTTCCTTGACCCCCGCCATAGTCGTTGTCAGTTGCACGAAGAAACAAATGCTGAAGACGACGTGAAGCAGTCCATGTTCCGGCGTGACCAGCGTGAAGACCTGAGCGGAGCCGGCGAAGAGCGTGATCAGGACCACGACACCGGAGATGTTCTCGAGTGCGGTGCGTTCGGCGCTCAAGATCATGGAAGGGATGACCACGCCAGCCTGCACGAGCGCTGACAGCAGCATCACGGCGAGAACCAATGAGATGAGCGGTGGAGGCACCAGCACGAGAGTCGGTCCGATTCTCAGGCCTCCGAGGAGCGCCACCGTGAGGAATGCCAGGGGCAGCACGATCGCTTCGCGAACCGGACTCATTTCCTGGCCCGAAAGACCTTGAGCGGATTGAAGTCCGATGCCTCCCTGGTTACGCCTCGCTGAAGTTCTCCCTTCAGTTCGTCGGCGCTGTGCATCCCCAAATCGGGATCGTCCACAAGGAGGCGGTGATCAGGAGCGAGCGCGATCGCGCGGTCGACGGCTTCGATCCCCTTTTGAAAAAGGGCATCGTCGTTGTAGACATGCCCCCAGCCCTGTCGGTAGTAGGTGTAGGCGATGTAGAACTGTGTGCGCGCGTCGCGGTGTGCCGGATCGGCGCGCTCGAAGGCGAAGCGCGCTTCCTCGAACGCATCCCGGCGAAAGAAGGCGAGCGCATCGGACATCGCCTGCGCGTCGATCTGATAAGCCCCGACGGTGGAAGAGAGGCCGCCGGTCACTTCGGCGACGGTCTTCGGCTGAGCTGAGTACAGCCATGCGATGAATGTCGCATACGCGACACTGAGCGCGAGACCCGCGATGCGGACCATCACAGCGGGCTCTGCAGTAACCGTGCCACCGTCAACAGGTTGTCACCGGTGCCTCAAGTGCGAAGGTGCGATCGGTCGTCCTTTGTCCTGTCAAGAAACACGAAGAGCAACCATGGGGTCCACCGACGCGGCGCGGCGCGCGGGAATGAGGCAGGCGGCGGCGGCGACCGCGACCAGCACCATCGACACTGCGAGAAACGTCAACGCATCGGTCGGCTCAACTCCGAAGAGCAGCGTCGTAAGCACGCGCGTCACGACCAGTGCTCCGGCCAGGCCGATCGCGAGGCCGACCAACACGAGTGTGATCCCCTGACGAAGTACGAGGCTGAGAACGCTCCCGCGCTGGGCACCTAACGCCATGCGAATGCCGAATTCCTGCGTCCGTTGGTTGACCGAGAAGGCGATCACACCGGCGATACCGGTCGCCGTGATCACAAGCGCGAGCAGTGCGAACAATCCGAGCAGGACGGCGGTCAGCGTGGGAGATTCCATCCAGGCCGAGCGCACCTCGGCCATCGTGCGAAAGTGATCGACCGGTTGATCGGGATCGACTGCATTGAGCGCCGTGCGAACCTGGCGTTCCATCACGTCCGGCTCGATCGTCGTTCGGAGCAACCACGTCGTGGACAACTGACCGCCCTGCAATATGGGTCGATAGACTTCGTCGTGCGCTGGTTGATCGAGCCGCTGCAGCGTGTCGGCGACCACGCCGACGATCGTGAACCAGGTCTGCCCGCCGCCGCTGATCCGCTTGCCAAGCGGATCCTGGTCTGGCCAGTAGTGCCGGGCCATCGTCTTGTTGATGATCACCACAGGACGATCCGACCCGCGGTCGGATCGGGTGAAGGTTCTGCCGGCGAGGAGCGGTTGACCGATTGTGGCGAAGTAGTCTGGCGAAGCGACGTAGAAATTGACTTGAGGTCGAGGTGCGTTGGGCGGCAGTTCTTGCCCTTCGATCTGAAGTGGGCCGGAAAAAGGCCCGCTATCATTCAGCGGGAACGTGCCACTCGCGGCGACCCCGTTCACGCCGGGCAGCGCGCGCAGTTTGTCTTCGAGGCGCTCCCAGAATGCCGCGATCTGTTCTCCCTTGTATTTCGAGAAGTTCAGATCGATCCGCATGGTGAGCAGGTTGTCGGTGTTGAAGCCCGGATCGACGCGCTGCAGGTTGATGACGGTGCGGAGCGTCAGCCCCGCGCCGATGAGCAGCATAAAAGAGGCAGCGACCTGCACGACAATCAGCGCGCTGCGCACGCCCTGCCGATTCTGAGTCGCGCGCCCGCCATCACGCAGCGCTGGTGCAGCACGAAGAGGCCCTCCGAGCGCGGGAACCGACCCAAAGATGATGCCGGTCAGTAGCGAAAGCCCGAACGTGTACAGGAGCACCGCCCGATCGATGTGAATCTCGGTGGTGCGGACAGTGAACCGCTCCGCATAGGCAATGAGCAGATCGACTCCCCAGGCCGCAATCGCGATACCGAGAGCGCCACCTATCAGTGCGAGCAGGGTGCTCTCAGTGAGCAGTTGTCGAAGAATTCGCACGCGGTCTGCGCCGAGTGCCGAGCGAATCGCGATCTCACGCTCACGACGGACCATTCGTGCAAGCGTCAGATTCGCCACGCTCGCGCATACGATCAGGAGCACGAACCCCGCCGTGCCCAGCAGCACGAGCAGCGTTGGTTTGAAGGCGCGAGTCACTTCCTCGCCGAGCGGGATCGCCGTCATGCGATAGCCGTCGGTCGGCCGGTAGACATCCGGATATGCCGCTTGCAGGCCTGCCGCGACCAGGTCCAGGTCGGCGCGAGCCTTGTCGATGAGAATGCCCGGCTTCATCCGGCCGACTGCCTGCATCATGCGCGATGACCGGTTGTCGATAAACGCCGTTCTCGATCGGAACGGGCACGCCGACGTCGGCATATAAACATCGACTTCGAGCGGATACTGCGGCACCGCTGGCAGGACCCCGATCACCTGGTGTGGCCGATCGTTCATCTGGAAGACCTTGCCGACGACCGACGGATCACCGCCGAAGCTGCGTTGCCAGTACTTGTTACTGAGAATTAGAACGGCGGGAGCGCCCGGTTTCTCATCGTCGTTTTGAAACGTCCGGCCCAACAGCGGTTGAATGCCGAACAGGTCGAAGAACTCTGCCGACACCACGCCCGTCGACACCCGTTCGGGTTCGGCGCGGCCCAGCAGGATGAACCACATATTGTGAAACTCGGCTACCGCATCGAGACTCCGTGCCTGCGCGCGATTGTCCTCGATTTCGTGAACCGAAAAACCGGTGTCCTCGACGTTCGCCAGCGATTGCTGTTGCCGGAGTACCACCACGCGCTCGCCATTGGCATAGGGAAGCGGCCGCAGGAGGACGCCGTTGACGACGCTGAAGATGGCAGTGTTGGCACCGATGCCGAGAGCCGTCGTGAGAATCACTACGAGGGCGAAGCCAGGACTCCGCCGCAGGTTGCGGAGGCCGTATCGCACATCCTGCGCAAGTGTTTCGAATAGCCGGGAAAGCCAGGTTTCGCGGACGTCCTCTTTGACCCGCTGAATCGCGCCGAATTCAGCCAGCGCAAGGCGGTGCGCATCGTCGCGGGACATGCCCTGCCGGATGTGCTGTTCGGTGAGCATTTCAATGTGGAACGTCAACTCGCGATCGAGATCGCGCTCGACACGTCGGCGGCGAAACACCGACGCGAGTCTTGTCGTTACTCTGTCGACCATTGGCTTCCTCTTCGACTGACTCCGCGCACTGCTAGCTCGAGAGGACCCGTGCCACCGCCTGTGCCAGCCGTTCCCAGTTGGCAGTTTCCTCGGTCAGTTGCTTTCGACCGCGTTTGGTCAGCTCGTAGAACTTGGCCTGGCGGTTGTTTTCCGAATTTCCCCACTCGGAAGCGATGAGACCCTGCTGCTCCAGCCGGTGCAGCGCCGGATACAGCGACCCCTGATTCACCTGGAGCACCTCCTGCGAGACCGCCTGAATCTTCAGAGAGATCCCCCAGCCGTGCATCGGTCGCTCGGCGAGCGTCTTGAGAATCAGTAAATCGAGCGTCCCCTGAAGCAGGTCTGATTTCGGCGCCATCCACCCTCCTGTCGACGAACGACAAGAGCGTAGCGATTGCTCTTGTAGATTGTCAAGGGGAGGCCGCGCAGGAAACTCGGGAGACCCTGTAAACTTGAACGCGATGTTGAATACATGGATCGCGATCGCGTTAGCGGTACTGGCGGCTGGCTGCTCGCCCAAGAAGATGGGCGTGAGCCGGATGGCCGACGCGCTGTCGTCGACCGCTTCAGCGTTCACGCGCGACAACGATCCAGAGTTCGTCCGGCAGGCCGCACCGTCGACGCTCAAGATGGTTGAGATGATGCTCGACGAGTCACCGACGCATGCCGGACTGCTGATGACGGCCTGCAGCGGCTTTACTCAATACGCATACGCGTTCCTGCAGGCGGACGCGGACGTCTCCGATCCGTCGACGCAAAGTGCGAAAGATCTGAAAACCCGCGGCGCTGCGATGTACGATCGCGCCCGCGGCTACTGCCTCCGCGCCTTGGAGATCCGTCATCCAGGCGCGGCCAAGAGCCTTCAGGGTGACCCGAAGGGTCTTCTTGCCTCAATGGCGGCGCCCGATGTGCCTGCGCTCTACTGGACAGGCGTCTCGTGGGGAGGCGGCCTCCTGCTTTCCAACAACCCTTTGCCGCGAATTGGTGAACTCATCACGGTGCGAGCATTGCTGTCGCGCGCCCTGCAACTGAACGAAGCGTGGGAAGGGGGAACGATTCACGAGGCCATGATCGCGGTCGAGTCCCTGCCAATTTTGCTTGGCGGTTCCGCGGCGCGTGCGCGGGAACATTTCAACCGCGCTGTCGCCCTGTCCAATGGTGAGTCGGCGTTTGCCTACGTGGCCCTTGCGACAGGGGTTGCGCAGCCGGCAAAAGACCGCGCGGAGTTCGAGCGACTGCTTCGTGCGGCAATCGCGATCGACGTTTCGAAGCGCCCCTCCATTCGCCTCGCGAATCTGATCGCGCAGAAGCGGGCGCGCTACCTGCTCTCTCAGGTCAATAAATTGTTTTGAGAAGGGCTATCGCAACGTGACGGGCGGTACTATCCGGCGGGCCGCCTGGCTGACCGAACGTCCATTGATGGTCTCGTAGTCGTAATGGACGTCGAGGTAAGAGAGGCCGGCGAACTTTACCTTCGCGGTCGATTCGGTGGCAATGGGTACGCGAACGCCGTCAACACGCGCGTAATGACGGATGACGTTGACCAGGCTGGTCCAGAATGACGGGTTTTTTGAGAGTCGTCCCTCGACGCGGAGCAGGTCGCGGCCATCGGCGCTCAGGACCATCCGGCCGTCAACCAGCAAGATGTCCTTGCGTTTGGGCTTGATGGTGACGTAACGCTCGCCGTCTCCCGCCGACGCTTCTTCGAATTCGTAGTTCTCGGGCGTGAGTTCCGAGCGTCGACAGTTGCCGTCGGCGACGAGCTCCTGCTCCCGCTTCAAGACGGCTTTCAGGACCTTGCCGCGAATGTAATCCGATCCCGACTCCGACACGATGTTGTAGCGGAACCCGCCCTCGTCCATCTCGGTCCACGCTTCGAGCCACCCTTCCTGTTTGAAGTGTTCGCTGCGCGCGTGCATTCGCCGGTAGGCGCGGTATTGTCTCAGTGGTTGATCTCGAAGGGACGGGAACGTGTCGGGCGGACCATCTGTGTCCGGCGCGGCGTTTCCAACGGCGATGGCACCGACGAGGAGTGTCGCGGCGGTTAGCCACTGCAACATCCTGCGTGTGTCGTTTCCAGTTCGCCGTTGCACCATGCGCTCCGGCCTTCGTGGTCGCAAGAAACATGCTCACATCCAGCTGGGCAGTGAATGGCAGAGCCGGGCGCCGCTGTTTTCGTCAATGAAAGAGGTAGTTAGATGGCCGTACTACGATCGCGGAGCGACCGCAAAATTGCGGGAGTGTGCGGCGGGTTCGCGAAAGCGCTCGGCTGGAACTCGACCGCTATTCGGATTATCTATGTAACGGCTTCCATACTGTCCGCCGCCTTTCCAGGGATTCTGGTCTACCTCGTGCTCTGGGCCGTAATGCCGCAGGAGTAGCGCTGTTTTATAGCGTTTATCTCCTTTCCTGCTCTGAAGCCTCGACTCGGCTCCGTGCGAGACCACGGCCGTTCACAAAGGGTGCGATGAACGAGCGTCCGAGCACAAGCGCGCCGGCCACAATGGGGATTGCGTATTCCCAACGCAAGACCGACACCGGCACGACCCACGGCGCTCCGTGGTCGTAGGCTAGTCGCCACACGATATAGGTGGGAATCACGGTGACGGTCCAGGCTGCCAACGGCACCGTCGTCACCGTCACAAGAAACGGCGTGAAGTACAGCAAATACCACGGGTAGATCACCGGCGCACCAGCCAGGGCGATCGCCATGGGCCATGCCCATGAGGCCGGATCGTCCGAGCCCAACTTCCACCGACACCAGGCGGCTGTAAGGAGTCCGGTCCCGACGGCGGACGCTGCCGCAATCTGCGGTGTACCCAATCCCGCGACCAGCCTGAATAACGGACCGTTGAACCGAATGTGTGCCACGACGCTTGGGACTGCGCCGAACGGAAGAATGCCGTGGTGGGTGTATGCCAAGTACAGCAGCGCGAACAGTATTGAGGCGCCGGCAGCATCACGCAGCCGGATGCGGCGCCAGAACAGCGGAAGCAGCACGATGGGCAGCAGCTTCGTCGCGACAGCGAGCACGAACGCGATCGCAGCCAGCGCCGTTTGCCGACGCGTAAGCCAGTACGCGGAGGCGGCGATCCAGAGCGCTCCCAGTGCGTCGATGTGTGCGCTGTGCGCAATCTCGAGCACGACGAGAGGGTTCCACGCGTACGCAATCAGCAGCCACTGGGGCCGGCCAATGAGGGGCAGCCATCGCCATACGATGAGGATCGTCAGCAGATCGCACAGTGCCAAAGCGATCTTCATCGTCCGCGTCGAGTCATGGATCCAGACGACGAGCCTGAAGAACAACTGCGCGGCGGGCGGGTAGGGTGTGCCGGCGCGCAGACTCGGCATCCGTCGGGTGTCGTCCGTGTGAGTGTCGGACACGACAGGGTCGGCCGGTACAACTTGGTACGGGTTGTACCCGCGTAGCTGCACGCGACCGTCCCACACGTAACGAACCATGTCGCTGTCGAAATTCACGGGTGGGACGACGAGCGGCACGCGAAATGCCACAGACAACATAATTGCTGCGGTGAGAAACCGGTGGGACACAACGGTTTCGTTCCGCAGACGGATGAGTATGCCGGCGTACGCTGCGAAGGCTGAGCCGGCGCAGATGAAGAAGAGCGCCGAACCGAGCGGTGCCTGAGTGACGGCGACCACGATGGACGCGACGAGGAGCAGCGCGCCCGTCGCTGCGAGCCATGCTGACAAGGGGTTCATTAGATCGAGTGGCTTGGATTATAAATGACGTGCATTTCATGATTCGCTTGCTGCCGAGGTTCCTCACCGCGATCCTCTTTCTCGCACACCTCCAAACGGCTTTTGCGCAGGAACCAGGCTCCCGCGCCGAAGAACAGGCACGCCAGCAGGAAGCCAAAGCACGCAACCTGAAAACCTACGTATCGCCGTGGATCGAACAGCGACTCCTTGCGGTCGAGAACGCTGGTGGCTTCGGTGTTGCCCGGGGTGTCGTCGTCAAGTTCGGGGACATCAAACGCGGATCGGGGTTTGCGCCCGGCATTGGTTACGGCTACACAACGTCCGGCGGCGGGGCACTGGCCGCCAAAGGCGTCTACTCGATCAAGAACTACAAGCTGCTGCAGGTGTCGGCGCAGTCGCCGCATTTCTCGGCAGACCGCCTCCTGTTTCGCACGCGAGCACGATGGCAGGACGCACCGAGGGTGCCGCTGTACCCGTTGGGCCCCGATCCCCCGGCTTTTCGAACTGACTATGCGGAAACGAAAACGGAAGTCAGCGGCGAGGCGCTGCTGAAGCCGGTGCGATACGTACGGTTGGACGGGGGTCTCGGCGTCGAATGGTTCAATACCGGATTCAGCCACGATGAGAATCCGGTTGGATTGACGTTGTTCGACACGCTGCCGGGAACAGGCGCCGATCCCCGATACATCCATAGCCGCGTGTCCGGCGCATTCGACCTGCGCGACAGCGAAGGATATACGCGCCGCGGCACGCTCTTGAGCGCCACCTACCACAATTACCACGCCGACTCGAATGGCACTCACTCGTTCGACCGAGTCGACGGCGCGGCCGAACAGTACATTCCCATCCTGCACGGTAATTGGGTGATCTTTCTCGGACTCTGGGCGTCGACGACGATGGGAAAGGACGGGGGACAGGTCCCGTTCTTTCTGATGCCCGATCTTGGCGGCCACGATCTCCGAGGATTCTCGGATTACCGCTTCCGCGATCGACACTCGATCAATTGGACGGCGGAGTATCGATGGTACGCGCAGGAATTCATCGACCTCGCCATCTTCTATGATGCGGGCAAAACGGTGCCCACGCGTGGCGCGCTCGACTTCAAGGACCTGCATTCATCGATCGGCGGTGGCGTGCGCCTGCACACGTCCATCTCGACGTTGGTGCGAGTGGAACTGGCACACAGCCGCGAGGGATTACGTTTTCTCATCGGCTTCAGCCCGGTTGGGCCATGACGATGCCTACCAGTCAATGCGTGCGATCGTTCATCGCGCTCACCGGATCGCTGGTCGTGGCGCTTGCCGTTGTGTCGTATTCGACCTACGCATCTGGTCCGGACTCGCGCAAGGGGCCGAAGTTCTACGACGACGACCCGCTGATGCGTGCGGTAGATACGCAGGATGCAGCGAAGGTGCAGCCGCGGCAGATCTCGCTGATGCTCGACGCCGCGATCAACTTGTTTGGACGCCCTGGCCTGCAGGACGTTGGCCGTGCTGAAAACGTCAACACCATCGACGAGGTGCCCGATTCGAACTGGTTCACGAATCGCGCCGGCACCCGGCCGTTTACTCCAGACGAGATGTATCGCGGTCCAAGCGATGACGCAGGGCCGGCGCCTGGTCAATGGACGGTGAGCCGCAAATCGAACGGAGTTTCACCAGGGTTCACCATCACCGACGAGCGAAATCGACGGTACTTCATCAAGTTCGATCCGCCTGGGTTTCCCGAACTCGGCACCGGCGCAGAAGCGGTGGTGACGCGGCTCTTTCACGCCCTCGGCTACCACGTTCCGCAAGCGACAGTTGGGATTCTCCGACGCGACAATCTCGTGATCGGCCGCGATGCGACGGTTCGCATGCCCAACGGTGGCTATCGCAAGATGCGGATGAGCGACATCGACGAGCAGTTGCGGCGCGCCGAGCGGAGTGAGGATGGAAGCTACCGCGTGATCTTTGCCGAAGCCCTTCCAGGCAAGAGCCTCGAGGGTTTCAAGTACGAGGGAACGAGACCAGACGACCCGAATGATGTGGTTGCGCACGAGAACCGCCGCGAACTTCGCGGTCTTCGCGTGTTCAGTGCCTGGGTCAATCACACGGATGCCAAGGCGATCAACACGCTCGACACGCTCATTACCGAGAACGGTCGCGCCGTCGTCCGGCATCACCTCATTGATTTCAATGCGACGCTGGGCAGTGCCGGCATCGGCCTGCGCGAACGTCGAGATGGTTACGAATACCTCGCCGAGACAACGCCGACCTACAAGGCAATGCCCGCGTTTGGGTTCTATCTGCGGCCCTGGCTCAACATCCACTATCCGACCTATCGCGGCATTGGCCGGTTTGAATCGAAGCGCTTCGTCCCAGAGGAGTGGCGTCCGCGCGTGCCCAATCCGGCATATGTGCGGTCGAGAGCAGACGATACGTTCTGGGCGGCGCGAAAGCTGATGGGGATCTCGGACGACCTCATTCGCGCGGCGGTCAAGGCCGGCCATTACACGGACCCGCGCTCAGAGGATTTTCTCGTTGGCGCGCTGATCGAACGCCGGGAAAAGATCGGGCGAGCGTGGTTGACCGCCGTCAACCCGATTGTCGATCCGTCCTTGTCCGAGGATGGTGCGCTGACGTTTCGAAACATTGCCGTCGATTTGCAATTTGCGCCGGCGCCCCCCGGTTACCAGGTCACCTGGTTCCGATTCGACAACATGACGGGCGAGTCGACGGCGATCGGCGAATCGAAGATCAGTGAGACCCGTGCAACCGCTCCGCCTGATGCGCTCGCGCGCGTGCGCGCCGACACGACGCTGCCGGGTGGTCGCGGCCAGTTTGTGCGCGTCGACATCGCGGCCACCGGTGGGAGCATTGCGTCGTGGGCATCGCCCGTTCGGGTCTACTTCCGGCGAACGCAGGATGGTTGGAAACTCGTCGGATTCGATCGCATGCCTGATGCGCCGGCAATGCGACCGGGACTTGTCGGGGCGGAGCAGACTCGTTAGCCGCTTGCAGTTCCCAGTTTCCCCCACTGAAGGCGAACAGCGGCGCCGCGAAGAAGTAATTATCCCTTCCGTGCATCGGTGATCAACGCGCTCACCGCCCAACTGACGAGCGTCACGACGAGTGCGCCGAAGAATGCGGCGAAAAAACCGGTGAGATCGAAGCCCGGTACGAGCGCTGCGGTCAACGCAAAGCAGATCGCGTTGACGATGAACAGGAACAGCCCGAGCGTCACCAGGGTGAACGGGAGCGTCAGCAGAATCAGGATCGGGCGAACGAGCGCGTTGACAAATCCGAGCAGGATCCCGGCGATGATTGCCGGGAAGAGGCCCGAGAGCTGTACTCCGGGGACGAGCCAGGCCGCGACACCGATCGCGAGGGCATTCAGCAGGACCCGCGCAAGAAATCGCATGAGCGGATGGTACTATCGAACGGATGACTTCAGAAGCGCCGGCCGGGGCGTGGTTGTTCCGTTATCGCTCGTTCCTTCCAGTTCCTCTCGCGCTGATCCTTTTGCTCGTTCGTGCCGGCGAGACCGACGGCGGGGCGCTCATCGCGTCCGGCGCGCTGGTGGTGACCTCCGGCCAGGTGTTGCGGCTGTGGGCGGTCCGTCACATCGGCACCATCTCACGCACGCGCACGACACGATACGGACCGCTGATGACAGCCGGTCCGTACGCCGTCGTGCGTAATCCCCTCTACGTCGGCAACTGGCTGCTGTGGACTGGCTTTGCCGTCTGGTCGCGACTGCTCTGGATGGTGCCGGTCGCGTGGCTGGTGTTCTTTCTTCAATATCGAGCGATCGCGCGCTGGGAAGCGGCGTTCATTCGCAGCAAGTATCCGGATACCTACGATCAATACGCTCGCGCCGTGCGTCCCTGGATGCCGCGCTGGCCGCCACGGGAGGCGCTCGCCGCCGTCGCGCCGCTGCATCCCTGGCGCGAGGTTTTCTTCAGCGAGCGTGGCACACTCATCGCCGTGGTCGTCATGGCGGCGCTGCTGACGGTGAAGTATGTGATCGGGTGATGTCAGTGGGCGGATCGCCGGGCAACGGATCCCGGTACGACTACTTCTTCTGCTTCACCAACTCCGGAAATTCCGATTTCAACGCCCGCAGTTTCGGAAGATCGTTGACCACGATGTAGGGGTAGTCGGGATGCTGGGCGAGGAAGTTCTGGTGATAATCCTCGGCCGCGTAGAACCCCTCTAACGGAACAACCGTCGTGACCATCGACCGATTGAAGACGTGCGCCTTTTCCAATTGCGCGATGTACGACTCGGCAATGCTCTTCTGTTCATCGCTGGCGTAGAAGATTGACGATCGATATTGCCGTCCTTCGTCGGGGCCTTGCCGATTCAACTGTGTCGGGTCGTGCGCAACAGCGAAGAACACTTTCAGCAATCGGCCGTACGACACTTTCGTCGGGTCGAAGGTGATCTTCACCGACTCGGCGTGTGAGGTGATGCCGCTACTCACCACCGAGTAATGCGCGGTGACCTGACTGCCACCGGCGTAGCCCGAGACGACGTCCGAGACGCCGGTCAATTCTTCGAAGACGGCTTCGACACCCCAAAAGCAGCCGCCGGCAAGGACCGCGGTCTGCATCGGTGCAGATCCAGTTGGATGGGAGTCTTTCACGGGGTCCGGGAAGTTCGACGTAGCACCGCCGATAAGAGCGATGGCGATCAACGCAGCCCAAAAGGTCTTCATACCGAAAGAACCCTCGGTTGGTCGGAGATATTCCCGTTCGATGAATTATAGGCAACGAGAGCGGAGATCTGGCAACAATCAACATTCTCCACAGTCTCGCTGCGATCGTGTCACAGGAGAATGGAGAAAGGAGGATCATTTTTGTGTTTTGTTTCTCCCTTCTCCCTTCTCCTTATGTCTCTATGACACGATCGCCGCGTGACAGTGAATGGTGTTGATTGAGCTTCCCGCCGCCATTACCATTCCGCGGCGGCACATTGGTGTGTTCCCCAAGGAGTTATTCGATGAAGGTCCAAGATGCGCGGCGCGCGGTATCCGGGCTGCTTGTAATGGCCGGCGTGCTCTGTCTGGCTATTTCGATGCCGGCGCAGCAGATGGTGACCGACACGCGCGATAGCTCGCAACAGCAGGACGAGGAATTTGCCAAGCTGGTCGCGGAATGGACCACCGCCCCCTACTATCTCAGTCCGCTCGTCGATCATCTGCCGAAGGTCAATGGCATCCCCTCGCCAAAGGACGTGCTGGGTCATCACATCGGCGCCCCCGCGACGCTGACCTATTACGCCGACATCCTCAAGTACTACCGCGCACTTGCGGCCGCAACGCCCCGGGTCAAGGTGGAAACGATTGGCAAATCGGATGAGGATCGAGAGCTGGTCGTCGTCTGGGTGTCGTCGGACGAAAACATGCGGACGCTGCAGCGCAATCGCGACAACCTCGCGAAGATCGCCGACCCGCGCGGGCTTTCACCCGATCAAATCAAGCAGCTGATCGCCGCAACCAAACCGCACTATCACCTGATGGGTGGCTTGCACAGCGGTGAAACGGGTCCATCGGAAATGTTGATGGAACTTGTCTACCGACTTGCGACCGAGACCTCACCGCTGATCTCACAGATTCGCGACAACGTGATCGTCTCGGTGACGCCGGTCGCGGATGCGGACGGCCGCGATCGCAACGTCGACTGGTTCTATCGAGGGCTCGAAACCGCGGCGGCCGCACCGGCAGGAGCTGGCACGGGCGCGGCGACACCAGGCGGCGGTGGTGGCGGAGGGTTGCCGTACTGGGGCAAGTATGTCTTCCATGACAACAACCGGGACATAAACCTGTCGCAAGTGTCGATGCGCGCGCTGGCCGACTGGTACTTCACGGCGCACCCGCCGATCATGCACGACCTGCACGAGGCGCAGGCGCTCATGTACACCTATAGCGGTGGGGCGCCGCAGAATCCGAATCTGGATCCCATCCTGTTCGCCGAACTTCCGTGGTTCTCCAATTTCGAGCTGGCGCAGATGACGAAGTGGGGAATGCCCGGCGTGTATACGCACGCGTTCATGGACGGATGGTCTCCGGGTTATCTCGGATCGGTCGCTTACAACCACAACGGCATGATGCGCATGTACGAGACGCAGTCGGGTCGCGAGGGTGGCGCCGGCGGCCGGGGCGCAGGGCAAGGCGGACGTGGAGTCGATCCGGCCACTCCCGCGGAACCCGGACGTGGCGCGCGAGGCGGTGAGGCTCAGACCGCGACTGACGCAGCCAGTGCTGATATAGGCGCGCGGGGACGCGGCCCGAGTGTTCCAACCGGACGTGGCGGCGGTCAACCGCGCGAGTGGTATCGCGGTCTCCCGGTCCCGCCGGGTGCTGTCGCGACTTTCTCGCGCCGCAACAATACGAACTACATGGAGACGGGCGTTCTCAGCGCGCTCCAGCTCACCGCATCTTTCCCGAATCTCGTCGTCGAAAACTTCTACCAGAAGACGAAGAACTCGATCGAATCAGGAAAGAAAGATGCGCCATACGGTTTCGTCATTCCGCAGCAGCGAGACATGACCCGCGCCGCCGAACTCGTCAACATCCTGCGACTGCAACGCATCGAGGTCGGTCTCTCGACCGGACAGATCAATCTCGCCGATGCGACGTTTCCTGCCGGTTCCTACGTGATCAAACGCGATCAGCCGTACGGGCGGCTCGCGAAGAACCTTCTCGAGAAGCAACGCTATCCCGATCCCGAATTGCGAACCTACGACGACAGCGGCTGGACGATGGGACTGGCGATGATGGTCGACGTGAAGGAAGTGAACGACAAAGCCATTCTGGATGTGACCACGACACCGGTCGAGACCGCGATCGTCAAGGGCAAGGTGACGGGAAATGGAACCGCGGCACTTGCCGTTGCCCATCTGGGTTCGACCAACATGATCGCGCTTCGTTACAAGCTTCGAAACGCGTCGGTGAAGATCGCGGAGAAAGCGTTCACCTCCGATGGCATGGAGTTCCCGGCGGGCTCATTCGTGATTGTCGCCCCGGGTGAGATGGCGGCATCTCGCAACACAATCGAGCAGCTTGGCCTGACCGGTGCCGCCGTCGGATCGACGCCGTCAGTCGCCATGCACGACGCCGATGTGCCACGCATTGCCATGTATTCGTCCTGGTCGGGCAACGACACGCAGGAAATCGGCTGGGTACGATTTACCTTCGACAAGTTCGGTATTCCCTACGACCTCATTTACAAGGAGCGACTGCGAAAAGGCAATCTGCGCGCCGACTACGACGTGCTGTTGATGCCGAATCAGAATGTGTCACGCCAGTCGGTGTTTCAGCCGTCGGCGGCGCGCGCGGTTCCGTATCTCAAGGATACGAAATACAAGTTCCTCGGAATGTACGGCGAATCACCCGACATCACCGGCGGCATGGGTGGCGAAGGCGTTGACGCGGTTGCGAAATTTCTCGACGCGGGCGGCACGCTCATCGCGATGGGGAATGCGGTGAGATTCGCGACCGAGCTGGGGTTGGCACGCACGGTCGACGCGTCGGCGACGACGTCGCGCGACTTTTACGCGCCTCGCCCGCTGGTCAACGCGGAAGTGCTCCGGCCCGATCATCCGGTCTTTTACGGATACCCGGATCGCCTGGTGCCGACCAAGTATCAGAACGGTCCGCTTCTCACCGTCGCCACGCCCGATCAAAGCGCGGTGCTCGCTCGCTACGTGGGCGGTGACAGCGCGGTCCTGAGTGGCCTGATGAAAGGAGCCGACGAGATCCGGCAACGCCCCATGGTCGTTGACATTGCGGGCGGCTACACAGGCAAAGGGCGCGTGATCCTGTTTGCCAATAACCCGATCTACCGGTGGCAGAATCACGGCGAGTTCAACATGGTCTTCAATGCGTTGATGAACTGGAATGATGCCGGCTCTGTGAGTCGGCCCGCCGCTGCGACTACGGCGGCGGGGAGTCGGTGACGTATCGGGATCCGCTTGGGTGAATCCGGGATCCGGGATCCGGCTCCTGGACCCGGATTTCGGCATGTCCTATTCTGAAGCACTGCCATTTGACAGCGTCTGAACGGGGCGTATATTCACAAGAACGCCTAAGGCGCCGGATACGGCGCCGCGGGGGAACCACCGGCGCGCATAATGCGCGCTAAGGGGCGAATCCTCTGAAGTCAGAGGAAGAGGACTTCCAACCTCGAGCCCGTCAGCTAACCCCGCCGGCTCATTGGAGGCCCTCCGTGTCGTCGTTTGCCAACCCCCGTACAACATTGACTGACCTTGAATTGTCCAACCACGTACAGCGCGGAGCGATGGTTGCCGCGCTCATCGTGCTGCTCGGCATCGGCGCGATCATCTGGCTGCTTGGTGCGTCGAACCCGTTTACGCCCGCCGGCTACGTCGGCTATCTGACGAAAGGGGCGGTCATCGGCCGGTCGCGCTTCTACGGCGTCCAGCGCGGCCCGACGTCTGCCGGCCGGACCTGGCTGCTCGAAGTCACCAACGTCAGCATCACGCCCTACACCTATACGGAGGACTTCTCGCGCGATGAAGCCGTCTTGAGCCGCGACAACCTGAAAATCGAGTTCCGCGTGCACACCGTGTGGCACGTCGACGATACGAGGATCCCACTCTTCATGGACCGCTTCAGCACGACGGTCGGACGTTCGACACTCGAAAAAGATCCCGACGCGATTGTGAAAACCGCGTACGGGAATTTCGTCCGCGAACCGCTGCGCACGTTCGCCCGGGACGAGGTGCAGCGTCGCAACGGTCTCGAAGTGAAAGATGCGTTGATTACGATCGGCGATGCGGTCCTGGCGCGCATTCAGCGGTACGCCGCCGGCAGTCCGTTCATCATCAGCAGCGTCGTTGTTGGCAACGTGCAGTATCCGGAGGAAGTCGCGACAGCGGTTTCGCGGAAGCTGGCGGCGACGCAGGAGCTGCAGCGCAAGGACACCGAGATTGAAATCGAGCGCAAGGAACGCACGAAGCGCGAGGTCCAGGCGCAGGGCATCGCCAATGCCATGCAGATCATCCGCGGTCAACTCAGCGCCATGTACATCCAGCACGAGGCCATCGAAGCGCAGAAGATGATGGTGAATTCACCGAACCACACGGTCGTCTACATCCCCGTGGGGCCGATGGGCGTGCCGCTGACAGGGACGTTCAGCGCGACGGAGCCGAGGGGGCCTTCGGCGGCGCTGAAGTAAGCAAAGGGGAAAAGGCTGCCTTTTCCCTTTTTAGAATACGACCCATGCGCCTCGCGCATGGGGAGGACAGAAGCAGAATGCATGGATGGCATCTGTAGATTCCGTTTTGAGATGGAGGCGGAGTATCGGATAACACGTGTGTGAAGATGCCAGGTTTGCCCCCAGCGCAGGGACTGTACGACCCCGCTCACGAGCATGATGCGTGCGGCGTCGGCTTCGTCGTGCACGTCAAAGGCCAGCGCTCCCACTCGATTGTCGAGCAGGCGCTCAAGGTCCTGATTAATCTGCTTCATCGCGGCGCCTGCGGCTGCGAGGCCAACACCGGGGACGGCGCCGGCATCCTCATCCAGATGCCGGACCGATTCCTCCGGCGCGAAGCGTCACGCCTCGGCTTTACGCTGCCGCCCGAGCGGCACTACGGCGCCGGGTTGGTGTTCCTGCCGAAGGATCCGGCGTGGCGGGCGCGCATCGAGGCGCGGTTCGAAGAAATCATCGTCGAGGAAGGTCAGCAGGTTCTGGGCTGGCGCGACGTGCCGACCGACGATTCGTCAGTCGGTCCGAGTGCGGTTGCCGTTGAGCCGTGCTTCCGGCAGCTGTTCATCGGTCGCGGGCCGGCGTTCGACGGCCTGCGGGCGAGTACAGAAACGGATCTTCGGTTCGAACGGAAGCTTTATGTGATCCGGAAGCGGATCGAGCACGCGGTCGACGGAATGGGTTTGCCGGATCGGTCGTCGTTCTACGTGCCCAGCCTGTCGTCCAAGACGATCATCTACAAGGGGATGCTGACGGCGACGCAGATCGCGCCGATGTTCCCCGACCTCGCGGATCCGGATGTCGAATCGGCGCTCGCGCTGGTGCACCAGCGGTTCAGTACGAACACCTTCCCGTCGTGGCCGCTCGCACACCCCTATCGCTTCATCGCGCACAACGGCGAAATCAACACGCTCCGCGGCAACATCAATTGGATGAAAGCGCGTGAAGCGCTGCTCGAATCGGATGTGCTCGGCGAGGATCTGAAGAAGGTTCTGCCGATCATTCGCGAAGGCGGAAGTGATACCGCCACGTTCGACAACGTGCTCGAGTTCCTGGTTATGGCCGGGCGGTCGCTGCCGCACGCCGTGCTGATGATGATTCCCGAGCCGTGGCAGAACCACGAGGGGATGACCGAGGAGCTTCGCGCGTTCTACGAATACCACTCGTCGTTGATGGAGCCCTGGGACGGTCCGGCATCGATCGCGTTCACCGACGGAACCGTGATCGGCGCCGTACTCGATCGCAACGGTCTGCGGCCATCGCGCTATTGGGTGACCAAAGACGATCTCGTCATCATGGCATCGGAAGTCGGTGTCCTCGACATCGCCCCGGAGAACATCGTCGTCAAGGAGCGCCTCCATCCGGGCCGCATTTTCCTGGTCGACACCGAACAGGGCCGGATCATCGCCGACGAGGAGATCAAATCCGACCTGGCGCTCGCCCGTCCGTACGAGGACTGGTTGCGCGAGAATTTGATCGCGATCGAAGACGTGCCGCCGGCACCGTATCTGCCGCCGCCCGACCACGACACCGTCGTCCGACGTCAACGGGCGTTTGGCTACACGCAGGAAGATCTGCGCATCGTGCTCGGTCCGATGGCGACGGGAGCGGAAGAGCCAATCGGCTCGATGGGTACCGATACGCCGCTCGCCGTGCTGTCCGAACGACCGCGGCTGTTGTACGACTACTTCAAGCAGTTGTTCGCGCAGGTGACCAATCCTCCGCTCGATGCGATTCGCGAAGAACTGGTCACGTCGATGGCGTCGACAATTGGGCCCGAGCGCAATCTGCTCAAGCCCGAACCTGAATCATGTCGGCAGATCGGCATCCCCGATCCGGTGATCGACAACGACCAGATGGCGAAGATTCGCCACATTCAGACCGCGGGGTTCCGATCGATCACGCTGCAGATGCTCTACCGGCCGGAGGAAGGGGGCGCGGGGCTCGCGACCGCGCTCGAGCAGTTGTGTCTGCAGGCAAGCCAGGCGGTGAAGGCCGGGCACAATATCCTGATTCTTTCAGACCGCGGTGTCAGCCGTGAACTGGCGCCGATTCCGAGCCTGCTGGCGACGGCCGGTGTGCACCACCACCTCGTGCGCGAAGGCGCGCGCACACGCTGCGCGCTGGTGCTCGAGTCGGGCGACGCTCGCGAAGTCCATCATGTCGCCCTCCTGATCGGATACGGCGCCGGCGCGGTAAACCCGTACCTTGCGTTCGAAAGTCTCGATGACCTGATTCGGCAGGGCGCGCTCCAGGACATCACTCATGCGCGTGCGGTGTCGCGGTACATCAAAGGTCTCAACAAGGGAATCCTCAAGGTGATGTCGAAGATGGGGATCTCGACGCTGCAGAGTTACTGCGGTGCGCAGATCTTCGAAGCGATCGGCCTGGATCAGTCGTTTGTCGATCGCTACTTCACGTGGACGGCATCGCGCGTCGGTGGCGTCGGGATCGACGTCATCGCCGAGGAAGTACGGCAGCGGCACGAGCGGGCGTTTCCCACCCGCTCCGGCGCGCCATCGGATCTCGATACTGGCGGCGAATACCAGTGGCGTCGTGACGGCGAACACCACCTTTTCAATCCGGAAACGGTGTTCAAGCTTCAGCACGCGACGCGCTCGGGGCAATACGGCGTCTATCGCGAGTACACGAAGCTGGTGAACGATCAAAGCCGCAAGCTCGGGACGCTGCGCGGGCTTCTCGACTTCAAGGCGGGCACGGCGGTTCCGCTCGAAGAGGTCGAACCGGTCGAATCGATCGTCAAACGCTTCTCGACCGGAGCCATGTCGTACGGTTCGATCAGTCAGGAAGCGCACGAGACGCTCGCCATCGCGATGAACCGGCTTGGGGGCAAGTCGAACACCGGCGAAGGCGGTGAGGATCCGGCCCGGTATCGTCGTGATGCGAATGGCGACTGGCGGCGCAGCGCGATTAAGCAGGTGGCGTCGGCGCGATTCGGCGTGACCAGCGAGTATCTGGTCAATGCCGACGACCTGCAGATCAAGATGGCCCAGGGGGCAAAGCCCGGCGAAGGCGGGCAATTGCCTGGCCACAAGGTGTATCCGTGGATCGCGAAGGTGCGGCACTCGACGCCGGGTGTCACTCTGCTCTCACCGCCGCCGCATCACGACATCTACTCGATTGAAGATCTCGCGCAACTGATTTTCGATCTGAAGAACTCGAACCCGGTGGCGCGCATCCACGTGAAGCTGGTGGCCGAGGTCGGGGTCGGCACGATCGCCGCCGGCGTCGCCAAGGCGCACGCCGACGTCGTCCTGATCTCCGGTCATGACGGTGGCACGGGCGCCTCGCCGCTCACCGCAATCAAACACAGCGGCATTCCGTGGGAACTGGGCCTGGCCGAGACGCAGCAGGTTCTGATGTTGAACAACCTGCGCGACCGGATCGTCGTTCAGGTCGACGGGCAGTTGAAGACCGGCCGCGATGTGGTGATTGCGGCACTGCTCGGAGCCGAGGAATTTGGTTTTGCGACGGCGCCGCTCGTGGTGTCGGGCTGCATCATGATGCGCGTCTGTCACCTGAACACGTGTCCAGTGGGTATCGCGACGCAGGATCCCGAGCTGCGCAAGAAGTTCTCAGGCAAGCCGGAGTTCGTCGAAAACTTCTTCCGTTTCCTTGCCGAGGAAGTACGCGAACTGATGGCGGAACTCGGATTCCGCACCATCGACGAAATGGTCGGTCGTGTCGATCGACTCGACATGAAACCGGCCGTCGATCACTGGAAAGCTTCAGGCGTCGATCTCTCGAATGTCCTTCGCGCGCCGGCTGTCGCTGCCGACGCGGTGCGACACCAGACGCGCAGCCAGGATCACGGTCTGGACGACATTCTCGATCGACAGATCATCGCGGCCGCGTGGCCGGCTGTCGAGGGCAAGCGTTCGGTGTCGCTCTCGTTCCCGATCCGCAACCGGAACCGGGCCACGGGGACGATGCTTGGTTATGAGATCACGCGCCGGCATGGTGGAGCCGGTCTGGCCGACGACACGATCACACTGCAGTTTACCGGTTCGGCGGGGCAAAGCTTTGGTGCGTTCGTTCCCCGCGGCGTGACGCTCCGGCTCGACGGCGACGCGAACGATTATTGCGGCAAGGGACTGTCGGGCGGCCGGTTGATCGTCTATCCGCCAAACGCGTCAACGTTCCCGGCCGAGAAAAACGTCATCATCGGCAATGTCGCGTTGTATGGCGCGACCAGCGGTGAAGCATACATTCGTGGCGTCGCCGGCGAGCGGTTCGCGGTCCGCAACAGCGGCGCGCACGCAGTTGTCGAGGGGGTCGGCGATCACGGGTGCGAATACATGACCGGCGGTCGCGTGCTGGTGCTCGGCAGGACCGGGCGTAACTTCGCGGCCGGCATGAGCGGCGGTATCGCCTATGTCGTCGACGATGACGGATTGTTTGCCCGGCGATGCAATCGCGGGATGGTTGATATCGAGTCGCTCGAAGAGGACGAGGACATCGATTTCGTCCGATCGATGATCGGCCGGCATGCGGCGATCACCGGCAGCGTTCGCGCGGCGTATTTGTTGACCGTCTGGAGCTCGACCGCGGCGCGCATCATCAAAGTCGTGCCGCGTGATTACAAGCGGATCCTGATGGCCGAGGCGCGAGCTCGATCGGAAAACCGCGAGCCGGCATTCACTGAACTGGTGGCGGTGGCGCGTGGGTAAGCCAACCGGGTTCATCGAGATCCGTCGCAGCAAGCCGCACGCGCGTCCGATCGAGTTACGCGTGCGCGACTGGCAGGAGGTCTATCTGCCGGACTCGGAGGCCGAGGTGCAGCAGCAGGGGGCACGCTGCATGGATTGCGGCATCCCGTTCTGCCATCAAGGGTGTCCGCTCGGCAATCTGATCCCCGAGTGGAACGACCTGGTGTATCGCGATCGGTGGCAGACGGCGATCGAGCGCCTGCACGCCACCAACAACTTTCCTGAGTTCACCGGACGGCTGTGTCCCGCCCCATGCGAGGGATCGTGCGTGCTCGGGATCAACGATGACCCGGTGTCGATCAAGCACATCGAGGTGTCGATCGTCGACCGCGCGTTCGAAGAAGGCTGGATTCGCGCCCAGCCGCCGGCGTCGAGGACCGGTCGAACGGTCGCCGTCGTTGGTTCAGGCCCCGCCGGGCTCGCCGCGGCCGACCAACTGAATCGCGCCGGGCACCTGGTGACCGTGTTCGAGCGGGCGGACCGTATCGGCGGTCTCCTGCGATACGGCATTCCGGAATTCAAGCTGGAAAAACGCTGGCTCGATCGCCGCCTGGCGCTGATGGCGCAGGAAGGGGTGGTCTTCCGGGCAGGTCTGAACATCGGCGTCGATGTTCCAATCGCGGCATTGAAGCGCGACTTCGATGCCATCGTGCTGTGCGGCGGCGCGACGGCGGCACGCGATCTTGCGATTCCCGGACGTAGTCTCGGAGGCATTCACTTCGCAGTTGACTACCTGACGCAGCAGAATCGGCTCTGCGAAGGGGATACGGTTGCCGCCGCCGAGCGGATCACGGCCGAAGGCAAGCATGTCGTCATTATTGGCGGTGGCGACACCGGAGCTGACTGCCTCGGGACCGCGCACCGGCAGGGCGCAGCATCCGTCGTTCAGTTCGAATTGCTGCCGCGTCCTCCCGAGACGCGCACGGCTGATAATCCATGGCCCCTGTGGCCAACCATCTTCCGGACATCCGCCGCGCACGAGGAAGGTGGGGAACGTGTCTACTCCGTCTCGACCGAGCGGTTTATCGATAACGGCGAGGGACAGGTCTCGGCGCTGCAGGGTGTTCGTGTCGAGATGTCGCGCGATGGCGGACGCGTGCGATTCCTGCCGCAGCCCGACACCCGGTTCGAACTGAAGGCCGATCTCGTGTTGCTGGCGATGGGCTTTCTTGGCCCCGAGCAGGGCAGTCTGCTGTCGACTCTCGGAGTGACGATCACTGATCGCGGCAATGTCTGGCGCGACGAGAACTGGATGACGAGCGAGCGCGGTGTCTTCGTCGCCGGCGACATGCAGCGCGGACAGTCGCTGATCGTCTGGGCGATTGCCGATGGCCGTAGCGCTGCCCGCGGTGTCGACTCGTACCTGATGGGCTCGTCGAGTCTGCCTGCGGCGGTCGCGTAACGGCGAAGTATAAAACGAACAATTTTGTCGTAATCGACCCTTCCAATCAAAGTTGTCGGATCCGACAGAAAGATCGGTGTCCCGGCGGCTCCATCGGCAGATTATGAGGACTTTCCCCGGTCTTGCTGCGGACGCCCTGACATTGTTGCACCTTTTGTAAGTAACCAGGCCGCTCAGGTCAGCTCCCTTAAATCTACATTATTGTCGCCTGGTGCCGTCGCTGCGCGTGATTTGTTGGTTTTGGCGCGACCCCCGATCGATCGGCAATCCGAGCAGATCACTGATTTATTCGAATGAATTTGCAGCTTTTTGCGAATTCGCCGGCCATGCGCACTTTGGCGTTCACCTTGCTCAGGTCACGTCCAGAGCGACTGTTGAAACGGCCGCCTCACGGAGCGGCAGATTAAAGGAGCAACATGAAAAGGATCGGAGTCATTGCCGCAAGCGTTTGCCTGATGGCGTCACTCACTGCACCAGCGATGGCGCAGACCAGCAATGCTGCCCCCGCGGCGGCCGCAACGTCGGCGACAGCGGCAGCGCCTGCCCCTGCCGAGGCGGCGGCGCCCGCCAAGATCTACACCGTCACGACTGGGCTGGATTTCGCCTCCGCCTATGTCTTCCGCGGCATCCACCAGGAATCCGGCGGCGCGATCGGCCAGCCGTACGCCGATATCGCGTTCGGTCTCAAGCACGGCATTACCCTCGATGTCGGCACCTGGAACAGCATTCACTCGACCGCCGATGTCGGCAACTGGTACGAGAGCGATTACTTCGGGTCGGTGACGTTCACCGCCGGGAAGCTCAAGCCCGGACTTCTCTATACCTCTTACACAAGCCCCGCCGATCGGTTTGCGACGGTGCAGGAACTGGCCGGGACGCTGGTTGTCGACGACAGCACGAGTCCGTTCCCCCTGGCTCCCAAGATCGTGCTCGCCTTCGAACTGGGCGATGGACAGGCGGATGGCGGCTTGAACAAGGGGACCTATCTCGAGCTTGGCGTGAAGCCTGGAATCAAGCTCGCTCCGAAAGCCACCTTGTATGTGCCGGTCAAGACAGGTTTGAGTCTGAACCACTATTACGAGGGCCCGACCGGCGACAACACCTTCGGCTACTTCGATCTTGGCGCGCTGTTGAGCGTGCCGGTGGCCTCGGGGAAGAGCGGAGCACTCGAAATTCATGGCGGCGTCGACTTTCTCTGGCTGGGCGACAACATGAAGCTGTTGAACAGCGGCGACGGCTTCAAGCCGGTGTCGCTCATTGGCCTGACGTTCACTTACTGAACGAACTCGTGCAGTGCTCCGCTTCCAGGGCGGGGTCTTTAGACCCCGCCCAACACGTGACGCCGCATCGCGCCAAACACAATTGAGATAGGCTTTGCACAACCAGGAGGCAGTACCACTCGAGGCAATGACCGGCCGGTCGGATACTCACGCAGCCGAATCGAAAGAGAGTGCTGCCGTGCGCCTCGCGACGGCCCGGGAGGAGTACGTGCAACTGGCGCGGCACGGGCGGGCGGGTCGCGACGCTGCCTCGCGCTACGCGTTTCAGATGGACCGAGTGGTGCAGACGATCGTCCACGCGGCCCGCGATCGAACATCGACTCCGTTCGTTGTCTGCGCGGTTGGCGGCTACGGACGCCGCGCGCTCTGCCTCCATTCCGACGTCGATCTCTTGATTGGTTTTGACGGCGCGATTGCTGGTCCAGAGGAACACTTCGTCAAGGCGGTGCTGCAGCCGCTCTGGGATCTGCGCCTCGAACTCGGCCAGCACGTCCGCGAGATCGGCGACTTTGCCGAACCGGACCTGACCAATCCGGAATTCCTCCTCAGCCTTCTCGATCTTCGATTCCTCGCCGGCGACGAGTCTCTGTACGATCGCATTGCCAACCGCGCGGGGTCACAGGTGCCGGCGATCATCGAGCCGTTGCTGGCAATGGTGGCCGAACGTCACCACCAGTTCAACGACACGCTCTATCAGCTCGAGCCCGATATCAAACAGGCTCCCGGCGGCCTTCGCGACATCGCGGTAACCAGGCATCTTCGCCGGATGGCGCCCGACGCCTTCACCAACGGACGCGACACCGACGCCGATCGAGTTGCCGACGCGGAGGACTTCCTCCTTCGTATTCGTTCGATTCTGCACTGGCTTGGCGGTCGCGACGTCAACCTGCTGACGCACGAACTGCAGGAAAAGGTCGCCGACGCGATGGGATCGGCGGGGTCGCATCCGCACAGTCGCGTCGAGGCGCTGATGGGGGAGTATTTTCTCCGCGCGCGCGTCGTCACGCGAGCGCTCGCATCGACGCAGAAGGCGATGCACCCGCGGCCTCAGGGAGCACTCAGGCGGATCGGCAAGCAGTTCGAGATCACGGTCGACGGCGTGCAGTTCGCCAATCCGGAACGGGCGATGCAGCAACCGTCGCTCTGGCTCGAGGCCTTCAGAATCGCGCTCGAATATCAGTGTCCGGTTTCCGAATCGTCGCTCACCCTGATCGAGCAGAACCTGAATCGCTGTTCCGCGGATGATTTCGTCGCGACCGAAGGCGATCGTCTTCAGCTGCGCCGTCTGCTCACCCCGCGGGTTGGTCTCTACGATCGGCTGTCGGAGATGCACGACTGCGGCCTGCTCAATCGAATCTTCCCGGAATTCGCCAAGATTCAATGCCGCGTCGTCCGCGACTTCTATCACAAGTACACCGTCGACGAGCATTCGCTGCTGGCGATCCGCGGCGTTGAATCACTGCTCGATCCGTCGAACGCGAGTCGCCGCCGCTTCGGCTCGATTCTCCAGGAGCTGCACGCGCCGGAGCTGCTCACGCTGGCCTTGCTCTTTCATGATGTCGGCAAGTGGCGCGAGGCGGATCACGCGCAGGAAAGCGTGCGGCTCGCACAGAGCGTCCTCGATCGCCTCGAGCTCCCTGACGATGAACGCGCGACGGTCGAATTCCTGATCCGGGAGCATCTCCAGATGTCGCAGGTGGCGTTCCGGCGTGACGCGGAAGATCCGCAGGTCGCCGCCCGCTTTGCCGAACTCGTCGGAACCGAGGAGCAACTCAAGCTGCTCTGCCTCATGACGCTCGCTGATGTCGGTGCCGTGTCGCCCGACACGTTGACGCCGTGGAAAGAAGAGCTCCTGTGGCGGGTCTATGTCGAGGCGTACAATCGGTTGACGCTCGGTTACGCCGATCACCTTCTGGAAGGCGACCACCCGGCGCTCTCGGTATTGATTGCCGGGCGGCCGTCCGACATCTCCGAAGCGGAACTGGTCAGCTTCCTCGAAGGCCTGCCGCGCCGCTATCTCTCGACGTTTGGTCTCGGTGCCGTGTACCGCCACGTGCGTCTTGCCCGCAACATTCAACCGGATCAGATTCACACGTTTCTCGAGAACCACGACGAGGTCTGGGAACTGACGCTGGTCACGCTCGACAAGCCGTTCCTGTTTTCGAACGTGTCTGGTGTGCTCTCGTATTTCGGCATGGACATCCTCCGAGGTCAGGCGATGACCACGCCGGACGGCCTGGTCCTCGACGTCTTCGAGTTCTCCGACGAGGAAGGATTTCTCAAACAGAACGCGGCCGCCAGCTCGGAGATCTCCGCCATGCTCGCGCAGGTCGTGGCCGGGTCGGTCGATGTCACGTCGCTTCTCAAGGGCCGCGAGCGCAGCCTGCTGAATCGGCGCCGTGTGCGCCGGCCGCCGGTCATTCATTTCGACAACGAGCACTCGCGCAAATTCACGGTGCTCGAGATCATCGCCGACGATGCGCCGGGACTGCTCCATCGGATTACGCGGGTGTTGTCGGGCCAGGGCTGCGATCTGCATCTCGCGCTGATTGCCACCGAAGGCAAGCGCGCCATCGATGTCCTGCACGTCACCTGCGCGGGCGGAAAGTTGAGCGACGACTCACAGGATTCGATCGCGCGCGAACTCGAAACGGTGCTGGAGGTTGGCGATTGATGCCGCACCATCCATCGGACTGCTCCTTCGTGTTACTTTGTGCCCCGGTCAAGTTGGATGGAGGGAATGAATGAAACTGATCAAGAGTATCGTGCGCCCACACAAGGTGGACGATGTCCGCGAGGCGCTCGAGAAACTCAGCATCGCGGGGATGACGGTGACCGACGTGCGCGGCCACGGCCGCCAGAAAGGTCACACGGCCGTTTACCGCGGCAAGGAATACAGCGTCAGTCTGCTGCCGAAAGTGGAGATTGAAGTCGTCGTCGCCGACAACGTGGTCGAGGACGTCATCGAAGCGATCATGGCGGCGGCCCGGACCGGCGAAATCGGCGACGGCCGGGTGTTCGTTCTGCCGGTGGAACAAAGCTACAACATCCGCACCGGCGCTCGCGAAACCAGTTAATCGGCGTCCCGGCAGCCGGGCACGCTTTTCAGGAGGCACATGGCACGAGGACGCATGGCGTTGGCGATCCCCAAGACCCTGGTAGCAACAGCGGCGGTGCTGGTCGGCGTTCCTGGAGTCGCTGCGGCGCAGGGCGCGGCGCCGCCGACGATCAACCAGGCGGATACGGCGTGGATGCTCGTGGCCACGGCGCTCGTCCTGTTGATGACGCCTGCGCTCGCGTTCTTTTACGGCGGCCTCGTGCGTGCGAAGAACGCGCTCAACACGATGATGATGAGTTTCGTCGCCCTCGGATTCGTCGGTGTGTTCTGGGCGCTCATCGGGTACTCGCTCGCGTTCTCAACCGGCGGCGCCTGGATCGGCGATTTGTCCAACGTGTTTCTGCGCGGCGTCGGGCTCGAACCAAAGGGAACCATCCCGCACGTCCTCTTCATGGCCTACCAGGGCACGTTTTGCATCATCACGGCTGCATTGATTTCCGGATCGATCGTCGAACGGATGCGCTTCTCGGTGTACGTCTTGTTCATCACGCTGTGGGCGATTCTGGTTTACAGCCCGATTGCGCACTGGGTCTGGGGCGGCGGCTGGCTGGCGACGTGGGGAGCGCTCGACTTTGCAGGCGGCACGGTCGTCCACGTGAACGCCGCGATCGCGGCGTTCGTTGCCGCAATTGTCGTCGGCAAGCGGCAGGAATACCCGTCGTCATCGCTGCTTCCGCACAGCGTGCCGTTGACGCTGCTTGGTGCCGGGCTGCTTTGGTTCGGCTGGTTCGGATTCAATGCAGGAAGCGCGCTGGCCGCCAGTCCGATCGCCGGGCTCGCGTTTGTGACGACGATGCTCGCGCCGGCCGCGACGCTGCTGGTCTGGACGTTTCTCGATGCCGCGAAATCGCGCAAGCCGACGGCTGTCGGGGCTGCGACGGCGATTGTCGTTGGTCTGGTCGCCGTGACGCCGGCGGCTGGCTTCATCAGCCCGATGAGCGCCATTGCGCTCGGCGCCATCGCGGCGGTTCCGAGTTATCTGGCTCTGACGATTCGTGCGAAGACGGCCCTCGACGATTCACTCGACGTCGTCGCCGCGCACGGCGTCGGCGGCACCGTTGGCGCGCTGCTCACGGGTGTTTTCGCGGCGAAGAGCTGGAATGGTCTGCAGGATGGCGTGCTGGCCGGCAATCCCAAGCAACTGCTGATTCAGGCGACCGCCGTTGGCGCCGTCATCGTTTATAGCGGTCTGGTCAGCTTCATCATTCTCAAGGTGATCAGTCTCGTCACGCCGCTGCGCGCCACCTCACAGGACGAGACGCTTGGCCTCGATATCAGTCTGCATGGGGAAGAAGCTTACCTGCATGACTGAAAATGCCGTTCGCTGAATTTGTCGGACGGGTCTTTAGGCCCGTCCGCAATCGGGCATTGGAATCATCACCGAACTCCACTCAGCGTCTCCGGGCTGAGATCGACATTCAGTAAGTCTCCGATTCGATCGACGGTAATGTCCGCAGCCGGATAGGTGCGAACGACTTCGGGATCGGTCGCGTAATGTCCCTGCCGCGGAAACACCGTCGTCACCCGCTTTCCCCACCATGATTTGAAGGCGGCGAGCAGACGCAGTTTGTCATCGACCATGACGTAGTGGTCAGCGGGAAATCTGCGTTCGACCTCCTCGAGCTCGAGTTCCTTGTGGACGTAGATGAGCACCTGGCCCTCGACAGCCTCATGCAACCCTGACCGCTCGATCTTGCGCGGCTGAAACACGATGTCGCCGTCGCTCAGAATGACCACCGGTCCCCACGCCTTCAGACGATCGATCACATCCAGAGAATTCGGGAACAGACGGTTGGCGAACGGATAGTTGATGAGAAACGACGACGCCCGGAGGATGCTCAAGTCGTGCGGCCTTGCGGCGCGATACGCCTGGAGCGCTCCGAGGTAATCGGCATAGCCCAGCTCAGCACGTAGTTTGTTGAAGAACGTCCAGTAGTGTTGCTGCATGTCGTGACCGACCGTCTGATCCAGATGGCGCATCAGGTCGGCGACCACCCGGTCGTTGTCGAGCAGCGTGTTATCGACGTCGATTAGGTACACGACACGTGACTGCATCCATCAACATTAACAGTTCAGACGGGGTATGATGACGCGGACCGGAGACGAACCGATGCGCAATGTGTTGACTTCTCGGATCTGGATCGGAGCGGCCGTTCTGGCATTGACGACCGCAACGATTATTGACGCCCAGGGGCCAACTCCCCCCGCAGGTGGACGAGGTGGCCAACAACCAACAACTCCTCCGGCTGGCGGCGGGCGCGCTCGTGGGGGCGTGATGGGTGCAGGCCCCGGCGATGCCCCTTACGTCGACGCCGCGCTGGCCGACAAAGGGAAAGCCACCTGGGCTGCGGAGTGCATCAACTGTCACGGCACACAAGCGCGCGGCACCGACAACGGGCCGAACCTGACGCGCTCGCTCGTCGTGCTGCGCGATCGGTACGGCAGCGAGCTTGGGCCATTTTTGAAAAAGGGCCACAAGATGCAAAGCGGCGGCTCCGCCACGGCGCTCGCCGACGACCAGATCGTGAACCTCGCGCATTTCCTGCGGCAGCGGGTCAACGATTCGTTCCGTGGCTCACCGCTCTTCCAGGCGCAGAACGTCCTTACCGGTGAGGCAAAGGCGGGAGAGGCCTACTTCAAGGGCGAAGGCAAGTGCGCGACCTGTCATACCGCAACGGCACTGAACCTGGCGGGAATTGGCGGGCGTCTCGAGCCGATCGACATTCAACAACGATTTCTTTTCCCTGGCGGCGGCCGCGGTGGCGCGCGAGGCCGCGGCGGCCCGGCGTCATCAGCGAGTGCTGTGAAAGTCACAGTGACGCCGGCTTCCGGCGAATCGGTCACGGGCGTGCTGTTGCAGATGGACGATTTCAATGTCTCCTTACGCGACGCCTCCGGCGCGTATCGAACGTTCAAGCGCGGGCCGGGGATCAAGATTGTCAAAGACGATCCGTTGGCCGCGCATCATGCCCTGCTCGACACGATCACCGATAAGCAAATGCACGATGTCGTCGCCTATCTGGAGACCTTGAAATGAAACGCGTGACGTTTGTTGCCTGTGCTCTCGTATGCGCCACCGGTCTTCTCGTGACGGCGCAGACGGGTCTCGATCCCGCCAAACTTCTCACGCCGCCGACCGACTCGTGGCCGAGCTACAACGGCGATTACACGGGCCGTCGCTTCAGCACGTTGACCAGGATCAACGACGGCAATATTGGTTCGCTCAGTCTGGGGTGGGTGTATCGATTGAATCCCGGTGCAGGCGGTAATCCGGGCAGCATCAAGGGAACGCCGCTGCAAGTGAACGGCGTCATCTATCTGACCGCTCCCGACCACGTCTGGGCTCTCGACGCCCGCACCGGCCGCGAAATGTGGCACTTCATCTGGCAGTCGAAGGGAGGCATTCACATCGGAAATCGCGGCGCTGCGATCTATCGCGACTGGCTCTATTTCGAGACGCCGGACTGCAACCTCGTGTCACTGAATATCAAGGACGGCTCCGAGCGGTGGCACAAATCGATCTGCGATCTCGATCAGTTCTATTACGGCTCGGTCGCGCCGATCATCGTCAAGAACATGGTGATGGTCGGCGTGAGCGGCGACGACCTCGATGTGCCCGGATACGCGCAGGCGCACGATCTCGAAACCGGCGAAATGAAGTGGCGCTGGTATGTCGTGCCGCAGAAGAAGGGTGAGCCCGGGTCGGAGAGCTGGCCCAACGAAGACGCGATGAAGCATGGCGGCGGCATGACGTGGCAGCCCTACACCTACGATCCAGAGCTGAATCAGATGTATGTCACCACTGGCAATCCGCAGCCGGTGATCGCGCACGCCAATCGTGCCGGGTCGAACCTGTTCACCGCCTCGATCGTGTCGCTCAATCCCGACACCGGCAAGATGAACTGGTACTTCCAGTCGTCGCCGCACGACACGCACGACTGGGACTCGACGCAGACGGCGGTGATCTTCGACGGCCAGATCAACGGTCAGCCGCGAAAGCTGATCGCGCAAGCCGCGCGCAACGGTCATTTCTTTGTCCTCGATCGCACGAATGGGCAGGCCATCGTTTCATCGGAGTACGTGAAGACCAACTGGTCGTCCGGCTACGACGAGAAGGGACAGCCGGTGCCGAACCCGAAGAAGCATCCGCAGCTTGACGGTGCACTCGTGTCGCCAAACCAGGGTGGCGCAGCCAACTGGCCGCCGCTGACATTCAGCCCGCAGACCGGGCTCTTCTACGTCAATGCAACGCGCGCCTACAGCGTGTACTACATCTACGATCCGAGCGATAACCCGATGGGGTGGGGAGGCACCGATCGGGGCGGTTGGAGCGAAGCGATGTTGCAGGCAATCGACTACAAGACCGGTAAAGTCAAGTGGAGCCACAAGTGGGAAGGTGGAGCACGCGCCGGCCTTCTCAGTACTGCGGGGAATCTGGTCTTCAGCGGCGGTGCGTCCAACGATCTCGTCGCCCTGAATGCCACGACCGGAGAGGCGCTGTGGCATGCTGGTCTGAACGCATCGGTCAGTAACGGCGCAATTACTTACGAGCTGGATGGCAGTCAGTATGTGATGGTGGGTGCGGGCGACACGTTGTGGGCCTTCGTGATGAACGAACGGCAACCGGCGCGTAAGTAGGCGTGAGCAGATAAGCTTAGCTCTGCGGCGGTGGCCGAATACCGTCGAGTTCGTGGAGCAGGTGCACTTCGACTTCGGAAACGGTTGAGCCAACGCCCGCTGATCCGAACTCGAGCCGCCTGAACAGCCCTTGCCGAGGGTTCTCCACGGGGAGCGCACTCCGCAGTACGCGCTCGACGACGTCGATGTATGTCCGTCGACGGTCCAAAGTACGTTGGAAATCGACCTTTCGGCGCTCGAAAAAGGTCATAAGAGTGCAGGCTGCACATGCCATGCCTGCCATAGTTGAGGTAACAATGGCGCAGCCGGGATCCGTTAACCAAAGGGATGGAAATCACATGAGTGACCACTTCCAACGTGGACCAGAGCGGCGCAGGGTGCCGCGCGGCGGGCGTCGCGCAACTGACGTCGCGGGGCTCGCTCCCCTCGTGTTACTGCTCGGTCGTGGCGAGAGCGTGGTCGCGCAGGCCGAGGCCGTGCTGGCGCGATTGAAATTCGCCGTCACGACAACAGGCACCGTAGAAGAGGCACTCCGCATCATGGAGGGCATTCGCCCTGACGTGGTGGTGGCGGAGCCCGAGGGCGCATCGCGACTTCGCCTGGAGTGGCCCGAACATGTGCCCGTCGTCGAGATGAGTAGCGAGATGCGCACCAATCCCGAGGCACTTGTTGAAGCGATCCGTAGCGCCATCCGCGCGAACCAGGTCGCAGAGTTTCCTAACAGGAGCGTGTAGCATCTGAGGCGAAGATCGTCGCCATGCTCGCACGGGTGTCCTGCATCGTCGCGATCGCGGCGGTTCAGACTCTGACGGCTTACTACGCAGCTGAACGTCCATTGCTGCCGCAAACGGAAACGGGCGAATGGGTCGCGCGGCAGGCTGACTTGCGCGACGTCGGTAAGGACGCCAGCTTTCAGTTGAAGATGAGACTGTCCGATCGTCAACAACGCGTGCGCGAACGCGAGCTGACGATTACGACTATGCGCGCGCCGTCGAGCGGCCCGAAATCCACTGCCGATGGCGACCGGATGCTCATTCGTTTCACCTATCCGAACGACATCAAGGGCACTGCGTTTCTGGTGTGGGAACATCCCGGCACCGAAGACGAACGGTTTCTGTATTTGCCTGCCCTTGGCCGGGTGCGTCGCATCACCGGTGCGGAAGCGCAGGACAACTTCGTCGGCAGCGATTTCACGTACGAGGATATCAGCGGACGCGAACTTGACGACTACACCTACACGATGGTGGACCGGAACGCCACGTGGTCGGGTCCAGAAGGCACAACGTTTCCCGGCTACCGCATCGAGTCGCGGGCGAAGGATTCGCAAGCGCGTTTTCCGCGCATCGTGTCGACGATCCGCAAGGACAACTTTGTCGTCGTTCATGCCGAAATCTACAATCGGCGCGACGAACGGCAGAAGGTGTACGAAGTTCGAAAGCTTGACCTGATTCAGTCGATCTGGACGTTGTCCGACGTCGCGATGACCGATGCCACCGCTAAGACCCATACCGACCTTGGTCTCACCCATGTCCGCTACAACATAGGGCTGAAGGACGGCGACTTCAGCCGGCGCGAACTCGAGGGGAAGTAAGTCTTGTTGGGTGCCAGGGGTGCCCGGGGTGCCCGGGGTGCCCGGGGTGCCAGGAGTGCCAGGGGTGCCAGGGGTGCCCGGGCCCCGAGTGCGGCGTGTAGCGCGGGGTCTTCAGACTCCGCCCGAGAGGATTCCTCTCGACCGGTGTTTTTAACAAATAGATGCCAGACGCCGACGTCCTCTTCACTGCGCACCGAGAAGGCGTGTTTCGCTATTTGTGCCGCATCGTCGGTTACGAAGACGCGCGCGAGCTGACCCAGGAGGTCTTCCTGCGGGTCACACGGACCACGGTACCGCAGACCGATGAAGGGGGCCGCCGCGCCTGGCTCTTTCGCATCGCGCGGAATCTCGCGCTGAACCATGTGCGGGACGATCGACGACGGGGTGAGACGGTCGAGATGGCTGAGGACCCGGCGTTTCCGCCCACACAAACGCTGACCGTCGCACTTCGCGAAGCCCTCGATCGCTTGAGCCCCGTCGATCGTGATGTTTTTCTGATGCGGGAAGTTGGCGGCTTGAGCTACGACGAAATCTCGTTTGCCTGCCAGTTGACCGCGGATGCCGTTCGATCGCGTCTTCACCGCGTGCGACAGCAACTCCGTGAGGCGCTCAGCAGCGGCGACGCGCATCGGAATCGATCCTGGAGATGAGTGATGGCTTTTGATGAAACGCCGGGAGACGAGTTGAACGAGGCGTCGTGTCTCGTTGTGGCCGCGTTGGCCGATGGCGAGCCGGTAGAACCAGATGCGTTGCGAGTGGCGCTCGACGATCCGGCTGTGCGCGAGTACCTCGTCGACCTGATCGCGTTGCGGCGATCGGTGGCGTCGATGGCGGAGTTGGCGCCAGTGCAGTGGCGCGAGCGCCGCTCGTTCCTGTCGCGCGCCGGCTGGATGGCCGCAGCCGCCGCGGTCGTCATCAGCCTCGCTGGCGGGTACGTGGTGGGTCAGCGAACCGTGCAAGCTGCGGCGGCGCCGAGCGTGGAAACGTTTGTGGACTTCAGCGGAAACGCGTCAGCGCCAAAACCCACCCGAGTCGTACGGCTTCGCCCTGGCGTGAACTGGACAGAGAAAGTTGAGGGGCAGTGAAATGATGATTCCAATTGCTCTGATGATGGCCGTCGCGCAGGTGGCAACCGGCGCTCAGCCGAAGCCGAGTGGCCCACCAATACTCCAGGTCGGGGTGTTTTCGATCGCACCGGATGGAAAACAGCAGGCGGCGGCTTACGAGACATCATTGGTGACCGAGTCAGTGCAGTACGTCGCGGGCTGTGTGATCGGCGGTGGGAATCGGCCGGTGCCTGAACGGGCGACTGACGCGTGGAGAGTGTCGGGCAAGGTCGAAAGAATGACCGACGATGAGGCGGTGGTCCGTGTCGACTGGCAACGTATTCGAACCGCCGGAGTCGGCGCGACGTCGCCTGGCGGCTCCATTCAGTTGACTCTTCATCCCGGCGATCGAGTGCCGCTTGACTCCGCGACGCCCCAGCCGGCCACTGCATGCGGCGCACGAACCGTGAGCTTCGAAGCGCGCTTCGAGCCTCGGCCAACCTGGATGGTCGGCGCCCGTGGCCCCTTAACCGAATCGCCCGAAGTGACCGTCATGTCTAACGGCGGCGGTCGGGGTGGAAGCGGCAGGGTCGCAGTCGGAGTCGGTAGTGGTCAAGGTGGCGGTGTGTCGGGTACCGGGGGAGCGGTTCGGGTGGAGAGCAGCGTCCGATCGAGCAACGTCGCCGAGCCAGCGGGCAACCAGGTCCGTGGTGATTACGACGTCGATCTCTTTCTGGTCCGAAGCGACAAAACCCATCCCGAACAGCCTGAATTCAATCTGCAAGGGCTTAGCCTGCGCAAAGTTGCTACCTCCGACTTCGCGTTCTCGCCTTTTACAGTCGACACGTCCGCGGGGCCGCTTGAGGTCCAGATCAGAGGATTGTTGCGAGTGACCGACGAGGCCGGATCGCCGCAACTGGTTTTCACGACGATACGCAGCATCCGGTCCTCATCGGCCGGCGCCGGTCGCGAGGCGACGAGTAGTTCCAGCGGAAGCAGCACGACGCGAAATCCGTTGCCGGGTCCAGGAGATGTGCTGTCGTTCGAGTTGCCACCGATTCGGGTGCCGAACAGCACGGCGACGCTGCCGGATCAGTATTCGGTGCGGGTACGGATTCGGTAAGTGTGTTGGCGCGGTCTTTAGACTCCGCCGTCGATCTGCAAGCGCTCCAATAATGACCGCATGTCTTGAGGCACCGGTGCTTCAACTACGATTCGCTGCATCGAGACTGGATGCACGAAAGCAAGCCGCCATGCGTGCAGCGCCTGGCGCGGAAATCTGCCAAGCGCGTCGGAGACCTCAGCCTCGGTGATTCGCGACCAGCCATTGTTGCCGTACACCGGATCGCCAACGATTGGCCATCCGCGCGCCGCAAGGTGTGCGCGGATCTGATGGGTACGCCCGGTCACCAACCGGCATCGGAGGAGTGCGACACCGATGCGCGGCGCGCTGACCTGTGCGAGCCGCTCGAAGTGCGTGACGCTCGGTGCGCCGACCGCGTCCGAGGCGATCACTCGGCGACGGTCGTTCGGATCGCGACGCAAACGTAAATCGATCTTCCCTCGATTCGTCCTGACGCGGCCGTAGACGACAGCGAGATAGTCCTTTTCCGTTGCCGCGCGGGCCATCGTGCTCTGAAGTTTCGCGTGCAACACGGCGCTTTTTGCGACAAGCACGATACCCGACGTCAGCTTATCCAATCGGCCGACGATCGATGGGCGATCGAGCGTTTCCCAGCTGCGCGCATACCACGCAATCGCGTTCAGCAGGGTTCCATCGCGTTGTGCGTGGGTCGGATGGACGACGATACCTGCCGGCTTGTTCAGCACAAGCAGGTGATCGTCTTCGAAAAGAATGTCGAGCGATGCGTCTTCAGGCTCGAGCGGGCGGCGGAGCGGCAGTGCCGCATCGGGAATATCGACCGTCAGCACGTCGCCGGCCGTGACTCGCGCCGCGGCACGGCGAACGGTCTGCCCGTTGATGCTGACGGTTCCATTGTCGATCCACGACTGCACCCGGGTGCGCGTGGCCGTCTCGAGGTTCGCCAGATGTCTGCGAAGCACGAGATCCAGCCGCGCCCCGTTGTCGCCGCGATCGCTCAGGAATCTGCGGATCCCCACGTCGGCGTATGGTATCCGCGTTATTCGGTCGCTATCGAATGAGTGCCTCCGGAATGAGTTTTCGTCTGATGTGATCCGGATCCCGTACCCGGATCCCTTAATATCTTCAGCCCTGCATGCCGCTGTGCCGGGCGCGACCGCTCGCCGGAGTCGACACGTTGACAGCCTCGGGGTCACGAGCGTTCGTTGCACGCTGACGGAGTCTGCGTTCTTCCTGGAGCGCGAGGTTCAAGCGTTCCGCGAGGCTCCCGAACGCGAGCGCAGCGCGACGAAGCGCGGCGTTCTCCTCGGTGAGCCGTGCGAGTTCCTCGCGGCAGTGCGAACAGTCATCAGCCATAAATACCGTCCTTTTCGAAGCTCGCGGACGTTCGAACGTGATGACATCCATACCGGTCATAACGAGTGCCGCCAGGGAACCGTACTGCGTCGGATCCGGGCGCACCTCCGCGGCCGAAAACATCCGGCGATGGTGTCTTTTCCTGTCGCCGGAAGACGTATCAATTGCAATGCCGAGGTAGACTTTGAAGAAATGCTGAGGTTTTATGCGAAGGGTTCCCTGCTGTTGTTCCAGAAGGGAACATTGCCATGTTCTATCTTGTCACACTTTGAACACTTGGTGGGGCGCCCCTGGGTGTGCTGACCCGAAGATCGGGTCAATTGGGAGCACCGAAAACGACAATCAACGCCGCCCCCGCTGCCATCACGATTGATCCAATGAGGCGCTCGCCGATGCGGGTTTCCGCAAAGTAGCGTCGACCGAGTAACACGGCGACGATCGTCGACAACTGAAACAGCGCAAGTGAATACCCGACCTGCAGCTCCCGGAATGTGAGCAGCGTCGCCAGTTGCATGGCCCCGGTCGCGACGGCAAGCCACACAAGTCTTCCGAGTGTCCGTCTCAACACGGCCAACTGGTCTGCGAGTTCCTGCCGCAGGGAAATCACTGCCCACGCGAGTGCCATCGCCAGTCCGAGCACCGACCACAGCACGAATACGATTGCCGGTGACGACAGCACGATCGCGCGTTTGAGGAATAACGCTTCGGTCGCCGACAAAAACAGCGCCGCGAAACGGAACTGAATGCCACGCTCCCTGAAGAAACGGACGAACGCGTTGCTGAGTGGTTGATTGACCTTTCTATCGATCACGAAATAGCTTCCCGCGACGATCAGCAATATGCCGAGCAGCCCGGTGGCCGTCGGCCATTCACCGACGAGCACAACTCCAAGGGCCAGTCCGACGACTGACTTGAACGCATTGATCGGTCCGACGACCGAGAGGTCTGTTTCGCGCAGCGCGTACACGAGCAGCACGTTGCCGGTCACCGCGAGCAGTGCCGCGATGATCATGTTGATCCAGACACCGGCGGGCAGATCGAGGGTGCGGAGAGCGAGACAGTAGGGGATACACACCGTCGCGAGCAGTGCATGAACGGACGTGATGATGAGAATCGGATGCGCTGATTGCTGTGTCAGCTGTTTCTGAAAGAGGTTCGCAACCGGGTTCGCGAGGATGCGGACGAGAATGGCAAGGAGCGTCATACAATTGAGGGCTTTATGGATGCCACCGAACAACGGTTCAGCGCGGCTCTCGACGCGCTGGTCGATCAGATCAAGAAGGACCGATCGATCCTGGCGGCAATTCTCTGCGGCAGCCTATCGCACGACGTGGTCTGGGAGAAATCGGACATCGACCTCTTGCTCGTGACCATTGACGACCGCAAGGTTGAGGCATCAAACCTGCCGCTGTATGCCGACGGCGTGAACGTCCACGCCAATCTGGTGCCGCGCGCGGTGTTTCGCAAGGCCATCGACGGCTCGCTGCATAATTCGTTCGTTCACGCGCTGGTGGCGAAGGGCCGGCTCTTGTACACACACGACGACACGGTTGCCGAGCTGTGTCGTCAAACCAAGGAGGTCGGCGCGCGAGACGCCGCGGTGCAGTTGATGAATGCGGCCATGCATGCGCTGACGTCAATCTATAAGGCGCACAAGTGGCTCATCACGCGGGGCGATCTCGACTACACGGCGTTGTGGATCCTGTATGCGGCGACGCCGCTGGCACAGATCGAGGTCATTTCTCACCGCCTCATCGCCGATCGCGAAGTGATTCCCCATGCGCTCAAACTCAATCCGGTGTTCTTCACGAAGATCTACACCGACCTGCTCAACGCGAAAAAGTCGCGGCGAGCGGTCCAGGATGCGCTGGATGCGGTTGATGGCTACATGGCGGAACGAGCGCCCAGGCTGTTTGCGCCGATCATCGATCACCTGAAGGAAGTTGGAGAGGCGCGTTCATCGAGAGAGATCGAAGATCATTTCTCGCGCCACATGAACGTCGAGCATGTGACGACGGCGTGCGAATATCTTGCCGATCAGCAGTTGCTGGGGAAGGCATCGTTGCCGGTGCGCTTGACCAAGAAGAGCACGATCGAAGTCCAGGAGCTCGCGTTCTTTTGGCAGGGCTGACCCAGCCTCAACCGCCAGCCGACGAAACAACGAATGGCCACACAGAAGAAAACCGCTGCCGCCCGAACGTCGATTGGTGTGCAGGGCGCCCGCGTTCACAATCTCAAGAACATCTCGGTTGACATTCCCCGCGATCGCCTGACGGTGTTAACCGGATTGTCCGGGTCAGGAAAGTCGAGCCTGGCGTTCGACACCATCTACGCGGAGGGGCAACGCCGCTACATGGAGTCGCTGTCGTCGTTTGCCAAGCGATTCGTCGCTCAGGTCACCAAACCGGACGTCGACTATGTGTTCGGTCTGTCGCCAGTGATCTCGATCGAACAGAAGACACTGACGAGCAATCCTCGATCGACAGTCGGCACGATGACCGACATCGCGAGTTACTTGAACCTGCTCTACGCGACCATCGGCCAGCCGCACTGCCCGCGGACTGGAGAGCCGACGCCGAGCCGCTCGTCGAGCCAGATTCTCGAATCCATCCTCTCGCTGCCGGAGGGGACGGAGATTGAGCTTCGCGCGCCGGTGTTTCCGATCTACGGCGAAGATCTGGAGGTCCTGTTCGCTGAGGTCCGCAAGAAAGGCTGCCGCCGGATGTTCATCGACGGCAAGCCGATCGATCTGGCGGATCGAGCCGAACCGGACACCGACGACGAGAACTCGCGCGGATCAGAGCCGAGCGAGAGTGCCGGGATCGATGCGCAGATGGAAGCGGCCGTCGATCGCTTCATTGTCGCGCGCAAACACGAGAAGGCGATCAAAGCAGGCATTGCCGCGACGCTGCTGGTCGGCGACGGGCTGATGCAGGTGCAGGTGCTGAAGGGGGCGAGCAAGGCCGATGCACAGCGGTTCTACAAGGAGTCGTCGAGCCCGACCCATCACTTGATCTACGGTGATATCGGTCCCGACTACTTCATGTTCAACAATCCGGAGAGCGCATGCCGGACGTGCGGCGGCCTCGGTGTCGACAAGCTCACGCATCCGGAACTGCTGATTCCCGATCCACAGCGCAGCATTCTCGGCGGGTGCTTCGTCCGCGAGGCGTTCAAGTACAACCCCGACACGTGGGACGGGCGAATGATGTTCAGCCTGGCTGCCGCGCTGCCGTTTCCGCTCGATGCGGCATGGAAGGACCTCCCCGAGTCGGCGCGTGACGCCATTCTGTATGGCGTCGGAATCAACAAGATCCGGATTGTCACGCCGCCAGACGCGAAAGTCCGGCGCCAGGATCAGGAAGGGCGCGAAGTCGGCTTTCACGGCATCGCGAGGCGAATCGAGCGGTGGTACCGCCATTACCGTCAGCGCGGCGAGGCGAACTCGCGGATGGAGGCGTGGCTCGACAAAGTGATGGTCGAGCGCACCTGTCCCGACTGCAACGGTGCCCGGGTCCGCGCGACTCGGCTCCTCTTCACGATTCACGGCAAGAACATCTACGAGCTCGGTCAATTCCACTTCGACGAGCTGCACGAATTTCTCGGCACCGTCAAGCCGTCGGGACGCGGAGCCGACGCCGGACGTCAGGTGCTCAAGGAAATCCGCGGACGGCTCGAGCTGCTGCTCGGCATCGGCCTGGACTATCTGAGTTTCAACCGGCGGTCGTCGACGCTGTCTGGAGGCGAATCGCAGCGAATTCGGCTGTCGACGCAAATCGGATCCGGTCTGATGGGGATGCTCTACGTCCTCGACGAGCCGAGCATCGGCCTTCATCCGAAAGACAACGTCAAGATGATTGCCACGCTCGAACGGCTGCGCGACATTGGCAACACGGTCATCGTCGTCGAACACGACGAGGACACGATCCGTTCGGCAGACCACATCGTTGAAATGGGCCCCGGGCCCGGCGTACACGGCGGCCGCGTCGTCGTGCAGGGAACGATCGACGATGTCCTGAAGTGCAAGGCGTCTCCGACCGGGCAATATTTGTCCGGCAAGCGGGCGATTCCGACGCCGCGACAGCGACGTTCCGGCAATGGCAGGGCGCTCACCGTCAAGGGCGCGCGCGAGAACAATCTCAAGTCCATCGACGTCACGTTTCCGCTGGGAACGCTGGTTGCGATTACCGGGGCCTCTGGGTCCGGCAAGAGCACGCTGGTCAGCGAAATCCTCTACAAGGCGCTATGGAAACAACTGGTGGACACGCGAACGCTGCCTGGTCAGCACGATCGCCTCGACGGCATCGAGCACGTTCATAAGGTGGTCAACATCGACCAGACGCCAATCGGGCGGAACAGCCGATCGAATCCTGCCACCTACATCGGCTTCTACGACACCATTCGCGATCTTTTTACGCAGGCGCCGATATCGATCGAACGGGATTACAAGCCCGGGCGCTTCAGCTTCAACGTCAAGGGCGGCCGCTGCGAAGAGTGCCAGGGAGAGGGGGTCATCACGACGCAGCTCTATTTCATGCCTGATGTCGAGGTCACGTGCGCCGCCTGCAAGGGCGCGCGCTTCAACAGCGAGACGCTGGAGGTGACGCTGCGCGGGAAGACCATCGATGACGTACTGAACATGTCAGTGGAGGAAGGAGTCGAGTTCTTCAAGACCGAGCCGACGATCAGCAGGAAGATTCAGGTGCTGGCCGATCTCGGCCTCGGATAC
>DATJKH010000143.1:0-2489 GCA_035491715.1 Vicinamibacterales bacterium
CAACCCTATCAGGACGCGTTCGCCGGGCCTGCGGCCGTGCGCGAATACTGGGCGCGCGTCACCGCGACGCAGTCGAACATCGAGATGCGGTACGGCACCCCGATCACCGTGGGGAATCGCACCGCCGTCGAGTGGTGGACGACGCTCGTCAACGATGGAGCGCCGATCACGCTGGCTGGCGCGTTCATTCTCACGTTCGACGCGTCGGGACGGTGCCGAAGCCTCCGCGAGTACTGGCAGTTCACCGACGGCACACACGAGCCGAAGCCCGGCTGGGGGAGCTGAGTGGTCAGGCCACCAGTCAGCTTGTCGTTTCGACAATTGTAGAATCGTCGTGTCAAGACGGCAGCGTGTAAACCGTGCTGGCCCAGCGCGGCGCGCGAGTCAAGGGAGATGTATGCACTTTCGAGGAACAGTGGCGGCTGTGTGCGCAGCAACGGTGATCGCCAGCGCGATCGTAAGCTTCCCCGATCGATTGACACTTGAAAGTAGACTGCTCCCGGTCAGGAGCGGTCATGCGGAAGTCGAAATTCAGTGAGACGCAGATCGTCGCGATGCTCAAGGACGCGGAGAGTGGCGTCCCGGTCGCCGACCTTACACGGAAGCACGGGATTAGCAAAGCGACGTTCTTCAAATGGCGGAGCAAGTACGGCGGCGCGACGATTTCGGATGTGAAGCGGCTGCGTGAGCTCGAAGCGGAAAACACGAAGCTCAAACGGATGTATGCGGATCTCGCGCTCGAGAACGCGGCCATCAAGGATGTCCTCAACCGAAAGCTGTAAGGCCGTTTGCGAAACGGCAGATCGCGGAGGCACTGGTGCAGGAGCACCGGCTGTCCGTCCAGCGAGCCTGTCGGGTGGTGAGGCTGTCGCGAGCGGCGTTTTATCGGCCTCCGGTGCCAGCGGCGCGGCGAGATGCCGCGGTCATCGCGGCGTTGACCGATGCCGTGGCGCGGTTTCCGCGCTGGGGCTTTTGGAAGCTCTTTGATCTGCTGCGCCTTGAAGGCCGGCGGTGGAATCACAAGCATGTGCATCGCGTCTACTGCGCGTTGCGCTTGAATTTGCCCCGGCGGACGACGCGGCGCGTTCCCCATCGGGTGCGGCAGCCGTTGGCGGCGCCGGCGCGACTGAATCAGACCTGGGCGCTCGACTTCATGACAGAAACCCTCTACGACCACCGGCGCGTGCGATTACTCACGATGCTTGATGAAGGGAATCGCGAAGGGCTGGAGATTGACATGGGCGTCTCATTGCCGAGCCGGCGGGTCACCCGCACGCTCGACGAATTGGTCGCTCTGCACGGCTGCCCGGCGGCGATCCGCGTCGACAACGGCCCGGAGTTTACCGCCCAGACCTTTGTGGACTGGTGCACGGAGCACCGGGTGGCCATTCACTACATCCAGCCCGGCAAACCCGATCAGAACGCGTACATCGAACGCTTCAATCGCACATACCGGACGGAGGTCCTCAATGCGCATCTCTTCGAGTCCATCGCGGAGCTGCGCGCTATGACGACGACCTGGTTGCGGATTTACAACAGCGAGCGGCCGCACGACAGCCTCGGCCGGGTACCGCCGCTGACCTTCTTGCCGAGGCCTTCATCAGCGGCGCAGTCTCCTTATCAGCTGTCTACTTGACGGGGAAGCTTACGAGCCCTCGTTTCCACACCACGAAGATCGCGAAGCGGCGAAGGATCAGAGAGCCATCACTCTTCGCTCCTTCGTGTCCTTCGCGGTTAAAAGTCAGCGTAAGGCGCTCCCCGACGGACCGGCTTGCGAGAGCACGATTCGGTGCAGGCCCTCCTTCAGGACTCGCACACGGAAGTTGATCAGAAGTCCGGCGCGCAACCCGGTCGCGCGCAGGTACGAAATCAACTGCGCTCGATGAATTTCCTCGACACCCGACACGGCCTTCAACTCCACGACAACCAATCCGTTGACGATGAGATCAAGCCGCTGCCCGGATAGCTGAACTCCGCGGTACATGACCCGGATCGACCGCTCGCGCTCGGAGCGCAGCCCGCGCGCGTCCAATTCGATCCGCATCGCCTGGCGGTAGATCGACTCGAGGAATCCAGGCCCCAGCGCCCGATGGACCGCTATGGCGGAGCCAATCACCTGATGAATCGTCCGCTCCTCGTCGATGCCAAGCGGCGAGGTGATACGCATGTGATGAGCAGCGAATGGATCGGTATCGCGCTCGTCCAGGCTGCGGCGCCGTTCAGGATTGTGGCTGTCATCAGACATGTGACGAGCCGCACAATGCAACAGCTCTTCCCTCCCTGACGACACTCGGAATCAACGACTTACGCCGATGATTGGCAGGAACCGCGTACGACCACGTGGAAACAGTACGCAGAATTCGATCGTCTTCGCCGCTTCGCGACCTTCGCGGTTTGGGCCGCCAACACGTTAACCGCGAAGAACGCGAAGGGGCGAAGGATCAGAGGGGCTATCCTACGGACGAGAGAAGGTTTCCATGACAACACGT
>DATJKH010000144.1:0-14787 GCA_035491715.1 Vicinamibacterales bacterium
CAGACCATCCAGCAAATCGCGGAAATTCGTCAGGTGGGGCCGGCAGGACCAAACGCGGTGTACTACGATCCGACCTCGTTTGCTCAACCGGGTAACCAGTGGGGCAACACCGGACGGAACTTCCTCCGCGGGCCCTCGAACTACAACCTTGACCTGGGCATCTTCCGCGGCTTCCCGATCGGTCGTTATCGGGCCGAGTTCCGGATGCAGGCATCGAACGTCCTGAACCACGTTCGCTGGGGCAATCCTGTGACGGGCTTCACGGATCCGAACTTCATGAAGATCCGGGCCATCAACGGCGATCCCCGACGGATCCAGCTGGGACTGCGGTTCCAGTTCTAACGACGTCGCACTGCGACCAACCGAGGCCGGAAGGGTTCAGCCCTTCCGGCCTTTTTTCTTTCCTGTGAAACGCGTTGTATCCTGCCGTAATGCCTCGGTGGCTCCTCGCGGTCGTGCTGTGTGTGGTGACGTTCGGGTCGACCGGTGGCGTGTTCGCGCAAACGACAAGCGCGGCGAGCGAAGCGGCGCGTGCAATGAGCGAACAGCGCTATGACGCTGCCGCAAGCGCCTACCGTGAATTGCTGAAGGCTCATCCCGACGAACCAGGGCTGCTGGCGAATCTCGGAATCGCGCTCGCGATGGGTGGGCATGAGGCAGAGGCCGTCGTACCACTCGAGCGCGCGCTAGCGTTGAATCCCAAACTCACGAACGCACGTATGTTCCTCGGGTCGAGCTATCTCGCCACCGATCAACCGGACAAGGCGGTCGCTGCGCTCAAGACCGCGCTCGCTGCCCAGCCGTCGTCGCTCGAAAACAGGCGGATGCTGGCAGGAGCCTATGCGGCATTGGGGCGTCCTTCTGAAGCAATCGGAGAACTCAGACGGATCACCGAAATAGCGCCGCGTGACCCCGCAGGATGGTTCGCGCTCGGTCACGCGTATAACGGTCTCGCCCAGGATGCGATGGCCACCTTCAACGACCGGCAGGAGGACCGCCCGTGGCGTCAGCTGCTCCTGGCCGACGCACTGGCGGAGGATGGCCGGCTTACCGACGCATTCGCGCTCTATCGATCGACGTTGGAGGAGCTGCCGGCCATGGTAAGCGTCCACGACTCGATCGCACGCATCTATGAACAGACGTCGCATGCAGACTGGGCCGCGCGCGAACGGTCACAAGGAGTACTGCCCTCCTCGGCGTGCACCACGCGGAAACCGTTGTGCGAATTTCGCGCGGCACGGTATCGGTCGGCGCTCGAGAGTGCGCTTGCCGGTTCCGATCCGGAATCGCGCTACTGGTCCGCACGTGCCGGGGCAGAACTCGCCCGCGCCGCATTCAAACAGCTCGATACGCTTCCTGATTCCCGCGAGCGCCGTCTGATCCGCGCAACCCTGGCACGGAGTCAGCGCCGCTACGACGACGCCGCCCGGGAACTCCAGGCCGCCTTGAAGGTCTCACCGCGCGATCCCGAGCTCCTCGCCGAACTTGGCACGACTTACTATTACGCGCGCGATTTCGATCGAACAATCACGACATTGCTGCCACTGCTCCAGATGCGCGGCAATGATCCGCAACTCCTGTCGATGTACGGCGAGGCGTTACTCGAGACTCAGCGCGTCGACGATGGCATCGCGGCACTCGAGCGTGCAACGGGTCTGGATTCCGCGAACTCGGCCGCCCGGCTCGCGCTTGCGCGCGCATATATACAGAAAGGCTACTATCAGGCCGCGATCCCGTTGATTGAGGTCGAGATTGCCGACGACAAGGATGGCAGTCTGCACGTGCAGCTGGCGCGTGCCTACAAGGGAGTGGGGAACGCGGAAAAGTCGGCGGCGCTGCTGACGCGCTCGCAGGAGCTTCAGAAGACGGCGCAAGAACGAAGCGCGGCTGCGGGGCAGAGGACGATTACGCCGCCCAAGTAGCCGCCAGCCGTCAAAGCCTACTGCTCCTTGATCTCAATCACCTGATTGGTCTTCACGCCCTCGACGACCTGCCGCGTTCCTGACGGCCACTGAATCTCGACACGGACGGGATCGGTCGACGTACCCAGACCGAAATGCAGCTGGGTGTGTGAAGAAGATGCGTAGCCGATCGCGGTCGTCATTGTGCGGACCTGCTGACCGATGGTCACTCGAGCGCCGATTCCGTCGCGATTGCTTTTGCTTCCCACCAGCTTGACCGCAAGCCACCGGTTCGCGGCGTCGGTTTCGTTGTGCCAGAGTTCCGCATTTGCGCCGAGCACCAGGACGACAAGGTCCACCCGTCCGTCGCCATCGAAATCCGCCACCCCGCATCCACGATGCGCCGCCGCGACGCTGGCGAAGCCTGCCTGCGCACTGACATCCTGAAAGTGGCCCCGTCGCTCGTTCAGCCAAAGGCTGTTCGGCTGGTTCCATCCGGTTGACTCGCTGACGCGATCGTTGGCGTGCGAGTTGGCGGTGAAAATATCCTTCCAGCCATCGTTGTCCACATCAACGAGCGTTGCGCACCATCCTGACAACGCCATCGTCGAACGAGCAAGGCCAGAGGCGGTTGTGGTCTCGCTGAATTCACGCCGGCCGTCGTTGTGAAACAGTGGAAATGTCTCGCCGGCGAGCGCGGTGAGGAAAATATCCTCCCAGCCATCGTTGTCGTAGTCCTGAAAGTCGACTCCCATACTCGACACCGGCCGGCCCGACGCAGGCACGGAGACACCGGCAAGCAGCGCGATGTCTTCGAAACTACCGTCCCCCTTGTTGCGAAAGAGAAAATCGGGAACAGTGTCGTTGGTCACGAATATGTCCACCTGACCATCATGATCGAAGTCGGCGATCGCCGCGCTCATGCCTTTGCCAACGTGCGCCGAGATCCCCGCGCGCGAGGAGACATCTTCGAACGTCCCGTCGCCGCGATTGCGATACAAACGGTCAGGCAGTCCTTCGAAGAATCGGGGATGGCAGTAGATGCGAACGCCACGTGCCTGATCGCCGCAGAAACGGTTCGTGTCAGGGGCCCACTTGACGTAATTGACGACAAAGAGATCGAGCCGTCCGTCTTTGTCATAGTCGAACCACGCCGCGGCAACCGCCCAGTCACCACTCGCGATCCCTGAGCGCGACGTGACGTCCTCGAAGCGGCCGTCGCCGCGATTCCGAAGCAGCTGGTTCTGACGAACGCCGGCAACGAACAAATCGACGTGTCCATCGTTGTCGTAGTCCCCGGCGGCCGCGCCCATCGCGTACCCGACGCCGGCGAGGCCGGCGGCGGTCGTCACATCGGTGAAGCGCAGGCCGCCATCATTCCGATAGAGCCGGTTGGAGTAGGCTGCTGAGTTCTTGACGAGCGCCGGCGTCGGCGCGCCGTTGGTGAAGAAAATGTCTGGGCGGCCGTCGTTGTTGTAATCGAAAACCGCGAGCCCGCCCGGTGCGCTTTCAACGAAGTATTTGTCCGGAGTTGGCGAGTTCCGGTATACGAACGACAGGCCGGCACTCTGGGCGACATCGCGGAATTTGATCGACTCAGCAACTTTACTTTGCTGGGAGTGCCCCGCACCAATGACGGGCGGAAGGACAAGGATCGTCGTGCCCAACGCCATGAGGATCAGTCGAGAATCGATTCGTGTGTTGCGGGGCATCGTCAGCACCGCGGGATCGTACCATGCCCCGCTTCGTGCACAATGTGGAGAAGGAATCACGGATTGTTGCTGACTCTCCGGACACTTGTGGTTGCGCTTGCGTTGACGGCATTCGGGCCTGCCGTTGGTCAGCCCGCTCAAACGCTCAAGCTGTCACTTGAGGCCTATCCGGCAGAGATCCGTAAGGATCTCGTTCGTCCCTACGAGAATGTTCGCGCGCACCCGGACGACGCGAATGCGGTCGGCGCGCTGGCGCGCGTCCTCCAGGCGTGGGAACAGTGGGAAACCGCGCATGAGGTGTATACCCGAGCCATCTCGCTCGCTCCAACGTCGTTCGAGTGGCACTACCTCGATGCATGCGTGCTCGACCGACTCGCTCGTCCACAGGATGCCGTCGTACATCTTCGGGAGGCGTTGAAGATTCGCCCGGAGTACATCGCAGCAAGAGTCCGGCTCGCCGACGCACTACTAAGTGCCGGACAATTGGCGGAGAGCAGAACGATATTCGCCGCGCTCGCGCTCGAACCGCAGGCCGAGCCGCTCGGCCTGTTTGGACTTGGGCGAATTCTCGCAGCAGAGGGAAAACACGAAGAGGCGGTCCAAGCAATTCAGCGAGCGCTCACATTGTTCCCTGAATGGGGTGCCGCGCAATACTCGCTGGCGCTGTCGCTGCGGGCGCTTGGCCGTCGCGAGGAAGCCGAGCAAGCATTGCAACGGCACGTTCAATACGGCACTCGTTGGCCTGGAGTCACCGATCGGGTGCTGTCTTCGGTTTCAGATCTTCGCAACGATTCAGCGGCGCGATTCCGCCGGGCGCGGAAACTGGCCGATGACGGAGATCTGAGCGGCGCGATAGCAGAATTCGAAGCGGTGCTCGTCGAGGACAAGTCTCAGGCGCTGGCGCATTCGAGTCTCGTCAAGCTGTATGGCCGGACGGGAAACTGGACCAAGGCCGAGGAGCATTATCGAGCCGCCGTCGCGCTCGGGAGCGGCCTTGCCGAACTTCACTACGATTACGGTGTCCTGCTCGGGCTGCAGCAGAAATGGGACGAGGCACAAGAAGCTTACCGCCGGGCAATTGCGATCAATCCTGTCTATCCAGAAGCGCACAACAACCTCGGGCAAATCCTCGAGCGAAACCGGCAGTTCGAGGCCGCGCTTGGTGAGTATCGAAGCGCCGTGCTGGACCGTCCAACGTTCCGCCTGGCGCGGCTCAACGTTGGACGAATGCTGATCGCACTGGGACGTCTCGACGAGGCAATTAGCGAATTGCAGAAGATCACACAGCCACGCGATGCCGAAGCGCCTCGATACCTGTTTGCGCTCTCTACTGCCTACGTGCGAGCGGGTCGCAAAGACGAGGGCGTGCGCTGGGCGACCGACGCGCGCCAACTCGCGCTGCAGTATGGCGACACGGCTCTGGCGGCAGCGATCGAACGCGATCTCGCATTGATTCGATGAGGCTGCTTCCCCTCTTCTTTCTGCTCGTGTGGCTGCCGCCTTCAGGCGGAAATCAGAGAGCAGGTGCTCAGCAGTCAGGGATCTTCGTCGAATCCGCCGCTGGCACCGGCCTCAACTTCACCCACATCACCGGTGCGATAGGGCAGTACTACGTGGCCGAGGAAATGGGCGCGGGCGTCGCCCTCTTCGATTACGACAACGACGGCGATCTCGATGTCTTCCTCGTCCAGGGTGGGACGCTCAACGACAAGTTACCGACCGACACGCCCGGATACCCGACGAGCCGTTTGTTCCGCAACGATCTCACACGAGGCCCGGATGGGAAGCCGCGGCTGCATTTCACCGACGTCACGGCGCAAGCAGGAGTTGGGCTGCGCGCATACGGCATGGGAACCGCCGTTGGCGACTACGACAATGACGGAGATCTCGATCTGTACGTCACGAGCTTCGGCCCTGAGACGCTATTCCGAAACAACGGCAACGGCACGTTTACCGATGTGACGAAAGAGGCTGGTGTCAGCGATCCGCTGTGGAGCACGAGCGCGGCGTTTTTCGACTACGACCGCGACGGCGACCTGGATCTCTTTGTGGCGAACTACCTTGACTTCACGATTGCCGGGAACAAGAAGTGCACCGATACCGCCGGCGCGCCGGATTATTGCGGACCACGCAACTATCGCCCGGTTCCCGATCGCCTGTACCGCAACGAGGGCAACGGTCGCTTTACCGACGTGTCGGAGTCGTCGGGAATCAGCCGCGCCGACGGCGCCGGCCTCGGCGTGACCGCGGCCGACTACAACAATGATGGCTGGCTTGATTTGTACGTCGCAAACGATGCCACCCCGAATCAGCTCTGGATCAATCGGCACGACGGCACGTTCGTCGATGAAGGACCGCTGTCTGGCTCGGCGCTCAATGCAGCGGGGAATCCCGAAGGAAGCATGGGAATTGCCTCGGGGGATTTCGATGCCGATGGTGACGAGGATCTCTTCGTCACCAACATCATCGGCGAGACATTCGTGCTCTACAAGAACGACGGGACCGGCAATTTCGAGGACGCACGAGTTCAAACAGGTCTCGGCCCGCTCACGACAGCGGTTACCGGATTTGGCACCGACTGGTTTGATTACGATAACGACGGCTGGCTCGATCTCTTCGTCGCCAATGGCGCGGTCAATGCCATCGAGTCGCAACGCGGCCAGCCGAATCCGTTGAAGATGAAGAACCAGCTGTTTCACAATGCCGGCAATGGTCGATTCGTGGATGCGAGTTCCACAGGAGGCCCTGCGTTTGAACACGCGGAGATCAGCCGCGGTGCCGCCTTTGGCGACGTCGACAACGACGGCGATACCGACATCGTGGTCACGACCAACGGCGGCCCCGTACGACTCCTGCTCAATCAGGGGACGCCACATCATCATTGGATCGATGTGGCGCTGCAGGATGGGCCGCGCAATCGTTTTGGATTTGGCGCGAGGATCGGAATCGAACGCGCCGGGAAACCGACCCTATGGCGTCGCGTCCACACCGACGGCAGCTACTTGTCAGCCGGTGACGTCCGCGCGCACGCTGGTCTCGGTCCTTCAGCAGCAATCGATGGCATCGTCGTCCAGTGGATCGACGGGACGCGCGAACGATGGACGAAGATTGATGCGGACCGCCTGGTGACGTTGAAACGAGGGACGGGTGTGAAACCGTGAGACACCTTCTCATCATTGTCGCGTTGGTTTTTGCGCCTGCGGCGTCTGCACGCGCAGATCTGCGCGCGTCTTCCGTCAAGGTCGATATCACTCCGCAGAACTCACAGTGGCTGATTGGATACCAGGCCAGGCAATCGAACGGCGTTCACGACAACATCTATCACCGCGTGCTGGCGCTCGAGGCTGGAGGCACGCCGTTCTACCTGATCTCGACCGACGTGTGCCTGTTCTCGCCGAATTTTCATGACGCGGTGATGCGCGAACTGCAGGGCCGCACCGGCATCGACGCCGCACACGTGTGGTGGAGCGTCACCCACACGCATGCGGCGCCGGAACTGGGACCGCCCGACATGTACAAGGCACTGCTCGGGCGCTCGGACCACGATTGGGATCGCACTTATACGACGTTCGCGATCAATGCCTTGATTGATGCGGTCACGGGGGCGCGGGACAAACTCGAACCCGCGCGGCTGTCGTTTGCGATCACGACCGCGAATGCCAATATCAATCGCCGGGCGAGAGATGTTGACGGCAAGATCTCGCTCGGATTGAACCCGGACGGGCCGGTCGATCGGCAGGTGAACCTGCTGCGCGTGACCCGGCCGGACGGCTCACCCATTGCGCTGGTCGTCAACTACGCGATGCACGGCACGGTGATGAGCGGACAGAATCTGAAAATCAGCGGCGACGGCCCCGGCGTCGTAGCGGCGTATCTCGAAGAACAACTCGGCGGCACGGTCCTCTATGTCAACGGCGCTGCTGGAAACATCGCTCCGATCTACTCGGTGTATGCCGACCCGTCCAGTGGCCACCTGTCGCAGTTCCGCGTGCTGCTCGGAGATCGCGTCATAGCAGCAGCCCGTGCGATGGCGCCAGGCACCGATCGCGTTACGATCCGTCACGCACAGGAGGTCGTCGAAACTCCTCGGCGCGCGGACCTGGCGTGGCCAGACGAACTCGCCGCGTACGCGACGAGCGATCGCCAGCGGATCAAATTGCCGCTGCGCTTCATTGCCATCAACGACACCGTCATCTGGTCGGCGCCGGTCGAAATGTTCTGCGAAATCGCGATGAACATTCGGGAGAAATCGCCGTTCAAACAGACCTTTTATTTCGGCTACACGAACGGCTGGTTCGGATATCTGCCGACGGCCAAGGGGTTCGAGGAAGGGGGCTACGAGCCGCGGACCTCGCCGTTTACGCCGCAGGTGGAAACGGATCTGGCGAATACAGTCGCCGCGTTTCTGAAGAACTTCCGAAATAGAAAATCGGCAAAACATTAAACAAGAGAAACTGGAGAATTAGTTTATTTGCTCTCGTTTCTCCCGTTCCTCCTGTTTCGAGCAATACGCAACGAACGCAATCACGTAGCACGCCGCACCGACCCAGAAGGCCGCGGAAATCCCTGCGCCAAGTGCGATCACAACCACCAGGACGGATGCGCATACCGACGCCGCGCCGTTGACTCCCCACAGCCACGGCGCAATTGACGGCGCGTCCGAGAGGGCGCGTCGCATTCCGATCGGAAAGGCCATGCCCATCACGAAGCCGATGGGCAACAGGATTGCGACCGCGACCGCGATTCGAACGGCGACCGATGCCGCGTCGAAATAGCGGATCACGAGCGGAGTGCTGCTGCCAAATGCGACCAGGACAACAACAAGCAGCAGAAGGCTCCTGGTTGAGGACTTCGCGCTGTCACTCAAACGAGCGGTGGCGAGACTGCCCAATCCACTGGACAACAGCAGAGCAAAAAGCACAACCGAGAGGCTATAGACAGGATGGCCGAGAAAGATCGCCAGCCTCTGCACCTGGGAAATTTCCACCAGCATGAATCCGAGCCCGATCGCGCCGAAGTACACAAGGTGCGGCGCGATGTCGACCCGGGAGTGTCGCGCGCTGTCTTTAGACCGCGCGAGCGCCACACCTCGAGACCGCGCGATGGCAAGCGGCAACACGATGCATGCAGCGGTCAGAATCGTCACCGTGACCATCAGCACACCGAGAATGCCGACCGCCGTCATGTTGAAGCGGACGATGCCTTGATCCTGCCAGCGGCTGACATTGAAGACATCGCGAAGGCGAAGCATGTGGAAGAAGAACGGCGTGTCGTCGGTCGGGGCGGCAATGTTCAGCGGGTGCGTCGCAATAGCCTGTTCGAGCCGCGAGCCGCTGGCGATCGCGGCAAACGTGTCGTCGGCTGAGTAGCGCGGACTCTGAATGACGTCGAACTTCATTCGCGCCGCGACGCTCTCGAGCCGATCGAGGTCTTCGGCCGACAACGGATCGCGAGACAGCAGCATCGTCCCGACACCGTCCGGCCCGTTGATCGACGCCGCGGGACGGGCCCGAACGATCGCGTAGTGGTCGCCCGGACGTGCGACTCCCCTCTCGATCAGCACCGTCGACGCCAGCGTCGCCAGCCGGTAAACCTCGCCCGGTCGATCCGCGAAATACCATCGCGACACGGAAAGAATTCCGCGTGGTGCCAGATGGTCGAGGAACATGCGCCATGCGTTCGTGGTATAGAGCGAGTTCTCCGTCAGTACGAACGCACCACTCGCAGTCGCCGCCCAGGTGTCAATCAGCGAGATCTGGATCAAATCGACGCGGTCCTGCAGGCGCGCGATATAGCTCCGTGCCTCGTCATTGACAAATCGCACGCGTGGATCGCGATCGAGGTGCCCGGTGAAATCACCAAAGCGGCGATTGACGAGATCGATGATGCTTTCGTTGATTTCGACTCCGGTGACCTCGCGCTGTTTGAAGACCAGTGCAGACAGCACATCGCGGCCGCCGCCGGCGCCGACGACGACGACGCGCGAGTCGGGACGCAGATAATGGGCGACATTGGTGACGTCGTACTTGAGGTGCGAGACCGTTTCCGGGTCGCCGTTGTACGCGGTCAACTCCGTTCCTGCGTATGAGTCGATATCGAGGTGCAGCTCTCGCGCTCTCTTCTCGGCAGGCAGGGTTGCGCTCAAGCCCCAGCCCGAAGGCTTGATGACGCGGTTCGGATCACCAATCACACGAATGCGAGAGAACGAATTCCAGCGTTCGACGAGCGGTCGCGCTTCGTACTGGCCCTTCACCCACATCAAACGGAGCCATCCGGCATTCTGTCTGGCAGCGACGCCGTTGGCCAGGGTCGCAAGAGTCAGAAAGGCGGCCAGCGTCGCGCACGTCCGGCGAAGTCGGCCGCTCCAAACCGTGGCCTCATTCAGCGTTCGCTCAGCCGCAAACAGCATCGACGCGACCGATGCAATTGCCGCCGTTGCGACCACGGCGGTCGGTGCGTCGGCGACCCGAAGCAGTGGACCGACAATCACGCAGCCGAGGGCCGCGCCAGTCAGGTCCGCGGCGTAGAGCGCACCAACCTGCTGCGGAAATCGTGTCAGCGCCAGCGATACGACGACCCCGCTCATCACGAATGGCACCGACAACGCCGCGTAGGTCAGCGCAAGCGCGTAGGCACTGACAAGGGACGGCTCGATCAGAAAGGGAATCGACAGATGGGTCAGGTAGCTCAGAACGATGGTTGCGGCAAAGAGCGCCGCTCCGAACGCGAGGTGGCGGCTGACCCTATCCGCCACGAATAACCGAGGCCCGAGATAGACGGCGATCGCACCCACAGCCATGCCGAACATCGTCACGGAGATGGCGACGAACGCGAAATGGTAGTACATCGTGACGCTGAAGGTGCGCGTCAACAGCAGCTGATAGGTGAGCGTCGAAAGCGTGACGAGGAACAGGCCGGCGAACGTGCGCGCACCGGCGCGGACCGGCGCCTCTGGCGTCATCACCCTTTGATGCGCCCCTGGCCTTCGATAATGGTGACGTATCGATCGACGGGAACGTCGGTCAGGCGTTCAACTCTCCCGCTTGGCGGCGGCCATTTGATTTCGATCCAGTCGACCTTTGCCGCCGTGCCAATCCCGAGCACCTCGCGCATATCGTGTGACGAGAGATAGCTCCCGCCGTTTGACTTGTAGCGGCGCCGAATGACGTCGCCGAACGACCACGTGATCGTGGCACCAATCGCATCACGGTTGCACGAAGTCCCCTGAAGACGAACGCCGATCCAGTGGTGTCCCTCGCCGGCATTGTTCTTCAACAGCACCGGAGCGCCGCCGTTGTTGCCGATGAGGACGTCGATACGACCATCGTTGGTGTAGTCGCCAACCGCCAGTCCTCTCGCTGGAAACATCTTCTGAAACACCGGTCCCGCTTTCGCGCTGACATCAACCAGCCTGGTGCCGTCGTGATGGAACAGGATCAGCGGTTCCTTATAGCGGACCTGCTGCGAGTAATTCTCGATCATGTCGTCGGGATGACCGTTGGCGAGCAACAGATCGACCAGGCCGTCGTTGTCGTAGTCGAAGAACTTCAGCCCCCAGCCGCTCAGGAGCCGCGTCGACTGCGCAACACCATTGGCCGCGGCGACATCTGAGAAGAATTCGTTGCCGTCGTTGCGATACAACGAGAACATCTCCTGATCGACATTGGCGACGAAAAGATCCTGTTTACCATCGCCATTGAAGTCGGCCGCGTCGACGCCCATGCCCGAACGCGGCTGGCCGTTGGCGCTGAAGCCGACCTCGGCGGCCAGCGCAATCTCTTCCCACGTTCCCTTTCCCCGATTGGCAAACAGAAAGTTCTGAACCGTGTCGTTGGCGACAAAGAGATCCATCAAGCCGTCGCCGTTGATGTCGGTCGCGACCACACCCAGTGCTTTGCCTTTGACACGTTGAATGTCCGTTCCCGCGCTTATCTCGCTGAACGTCCCGTCTCCATTGTTTCGATACAGCACGCTCGGCGTCGGCTTGAACACCCGCGGAATGCAATAAAACCGCTTTCCGAGCTTGTTGTCGCCACAAAAGATGTTGCTCGCCAGCGAGAACTCAACGAAGCTGCAGAGAAACAGGTCGAGCTTGCCGTCATTGTCGTAGTCGAACCAGACGGCGCTGGTCGTCCAGCCAGGCGCAGCCAGGCCGGCTTTGTCGGTGACATCGGTGAAAGTGCCGTTGCCGTTGTTGTGATACAGCGTGCAGCGGCCGTAGGCCGTGACGAAGATGTCGGGGTAGCCGTCGTTGTCGTAGTCGGCAATCGCGCATCCCATCCCGAATGCCTGCCCGCCCGCGACGCCTGCCTTTTCGGTCACGTCGGTGAACGTGCCGTCGCGATTGTTCTTGTAGAGCGCGTTTCTGAGCGGCGTCGCCGGCTTGTAGAAGTCGGCCGCGCCGCTGTTCACCAGGAAGATGTCCATCCACCCGTCGTTGTCGTAATCGAAGAATGCCACGCCGGGTCCCATCGTTTCCGGCAGATAGCGATTCGACGACATCGCATTCTCGTGAACCCAGCTAATGCCACTGACCGCCGCCGGGATCTCTTCAAACAGTGGTCCCGCGGCCGCCACGCCGCGACGAAACGGGAGGACGCCAGATGCAGTGACGGAGCCGACAAGACTGAGGAACTGGCGGCGGGAGGAAACGAACGGCACCCGATGATTCATGAGTCCACGTATTTTATCCGTGTTAATCCGTGTTCATCCGTGGCCGTCCGATCCGTGTTGATCCGTGTTCATCCGTGGCCGTCTGATCCGTGTTCGTCCGTGTTCTTCCGTGGCCATCTAATCCGCGTTGATCCGTGGCCTAAGTCTCGATCCTGCTCGCCGCATTGTTCCACCGGACGGTCTTTCCAGACCGCAGCGCCATGTTCGCCAGGTGCGAGGTCCGCGCGGCCTGATGCGCCACACGGACATTGGCATTCGGCGTTTTCCGGCTACGAATACAGTCGAGCCAGTTCTGCAGGTGCGTCAGTGTGCCGTCGCCACTCGAACGCACGTAGATATCGGGTTCCGGCGTCAGCGTTCCTGCGGCATAGGGCGCGTCGTCGCGATAGACAGCCAGGTGCGCACGATCGATTTTCAACGTCCCGCGATCCCCGCGGAACTCGAGGCCGCCATCGTCTACTTTGCTGACGTAGGTCCCGAGATAGACGGCGATGAAGTTTTTCGGGAACTCGATCGTGGCATTGACGGTGTCAGGCGCTTCCCAGGTTTTGAGACTGTAATTGCGGCCGGTGGCGGCGGCCGTCAATGGTGCCTCGACGTCCATGTACCAATGGACGACGTCAATCCAGTGGGTCATGAGATCGGTGATCTGCCCACCGCCGTAATCCCAGAAGTGACGCCACTGAAAGAACCGTTCCGGCTGAAACGGCCGATCCGGCGCCGATCCGAGCCATGATTTCCAATCCAGCTTGTCCATCGCGACGGCCGGATAGTTGCCGGCCGTGGCGTGTTGATACCAGTAGGTCTGGACGAACGTGATCTGGCCAAGCCGCCCCGAGTCGACAATCTGTTTTCCAAGCGCCCAGTGATCCCAACTGCGCTGCTGAGTGCCGGTCTGCACGATTTGCTTCGAGCCCTCGACGGCCTTGACCATCTCGACGCCCTCTTCCAGCGTGTGCGACATCGGCTTTTCGACGTAGACGTCCTTGCCCGCCGCGACCGCATCAAGGGTGATCTTCTTGTGCCAATGGTCAGGTGTTCCAATCAAGACCGCATCGATTTCACGATTCTCGAGAATACGCCGATAATCCGCGACCTTCGTCGTGGCTGTCGTGGCGATCTCGGCGGCCTGCAGGAGGCGCGGTTCGTAGACGTCGCAAATCGCCACCATCTCGTTGCCAGGCAGCCGCTTCAACAGGTTCATCAGTCCCCGGGCGCGCCCACCGGTGCCGATGATGCCAATACGGATGCGATTGTTCGCCCCTTGAACGCCGGCGCGCGCCGTGCGCGTAGTAAATGCGAGGCCAGAAGCTGCCGCGAGGAACGTGCGCCGGTCAATCATCGGAGGACTCCTTTACGCGCGACCATCGTAGCTCAATAGGATACAGCCGGGATCCTTTGGATCCGTTGCCCAGATCAGGAATCGACAGGCTGGGCGAACCACACGCCGCGTCGACTCGGGTCCCGTGTACCAATGCCGGCAGGGTTTGTATGGTAGTATGGCATTGGTATGGCAAAGTTTACCTTCGTGTTCGACGACGAAACCGCGAGAACGCTTCGCACGACTGCGGAGCGCCTCGGAAAGTCGCAGAGCCTCGTCGTTCGCGAAGCGGTGGCCGAATATGCGGCGCATGCCGGCCGGCTCACCGATGCCGAGCGGCGGCGCATGCTGGGCGCGATCGACGCCTTGATGCGGCGACCTGCCTCGCGAAGTCGAGAGGCGGTCGCGGCTGAGATCCGTGCCGTCCGCACGGCGCGGCGCCACGGCGGCCGCAAGCATTCCGCGGAATGATCCACCTCGACACGTCGGCCCTGATTGCCGCCTTGTCTGGTCCGTGTTCACACGCCGCCACTCTTCGACGGTTCGTCTCGGATGGTGAACGGCTGGGCGTCTCGGCCATTGTGCTGTACGAATGGTGGCGAGGACCGCGGACCGACGACGAACTGGACGCGCAGGAAGCGCTGCTGCCGGCGCGGAGCGCGTGCCAGTTCGGTTTTGCCGAGGCGGCCCTCGCGGCAACGATCGACCGCCGTCTACGACGGTCGCGCCACCGCGAGATTGATGTAGCAATCGCCGCGTGCGCGATTATCCAGCAAGCGGCTCTCTGGACACTGAATCCTCGCGACTTCGCCGACATACCCGGGCTGGAACTCGTGCCGTGACCACGGAAAGACACTGAAGAGAACCACGGAAAAACTCGGATCAACACCGATACAGGAGCCACGGAAAAACCGGATCAACAGGATAAGAGAGCCACGGAAAAACACGGATCAACACGGATAAGAGCCGCGGAAAAACACGGATCAACACGGATCAGATCTTGTTGTTGTGAGTCGATGGTCAGATCGAACGGACGCGTCCGTGTTCATCGGTGTTAATCCGTGGCGTAAATTTCGTGTTAATCCGTGGCGTAAATTCCGTGTTCTTCGGTGGTGGCTCGCGTCCACGTTTCTATTAGCCCGCGGTCCTGCGCGATTATCCAGCAAGCGGCTCTCTGGAC
>DATJKH010000145.1:0-38334 GCA_035491715.1 Vicinamibacterales bacterium
CGAAGGTGGCCCGCGTCAACGCGGTGCTCAACGAGAATCCGCCGGCGAAGTACTCGTATACCGTGACCCAGGCGCTGCAGCCCTCGACGAAGTACTTCTGGAAAGTAGTATCGCGGACGTTTGCCACCGACCTCGACCCGACGCTCATTTCGACGTCCTCAACGTTTTCGTTCACCACCGGCGCCGGCACCGGCGGCGGCGGCGGCTCCGGTCCGTACACAGGCTCGCCAGTGGCGCTGCCGGGCACGATCCAGGCCGAGAACTTCGACAAGGGCGGAAGCGGCGTCGCCTACAACGACACGACATCGTCGAACCAGGGCGGTCAGTACAGAACCTCAGAGGCCGTCGACATCGAGGCAACCTCGGACACGGGCGGCGGCTACGACATCGGCTGGACGGCGCCGGGCGAGTGGCTGAACTACACCGTGAATGTCGCGACCGCGGGCACCTACACGATCGAAGCGCGTGTGGCCGCTTCAGGCGCCGGTGGCACGTTCCATATCGAAGCGAACGGCGTCGATAAGACGGGCCCAATGACCATTCCCAACACAGGCGGATGGCAGTCGTGGACCACGATTTCGAAGTCCGACGTCAGTCTCGGCGCCGGTTCCCAGATATGGCGCCTGGTGATCGACAGTACCGGCACCGTCGTTGGCAATATCAACTACATCAAAGTCTCGTCAAGCGGTGGCGGCGGTCCTGTGACCTCGACACCCTATGGAGGAACCCCGGCAGCAGTGCCCGGCCTGATCCAAGCTGAGAACTTCGACGAAGGAGGGTCTGGCGTTGCGTACGCCGACATTTCCCCGACGAACGACGGCGGAAAGTATCGGACGAATGTGAGCGTGGACATTGAGAGCACGACTGATGTTGGCGGCGGCTACGACGTCGGATGGGCCCGCGCGGGCGAGTGGCTGAACTACACAGTCGATGTGTCAACTGCAGGCACCTACGATCTCGATATCCGTGTCGCCTCGCCCAACGTCGGTGGAACCTTCCATATTGAGGTCAACGGTGTTGACAAGACCGGACCGATTTCAATGCCAAGCACCGGCGGCTGGCAGACCTGGCGGACCATCCGGGTGTCCGGCGTGACCCTGAATGCCGGAACCCAGGTCTGGCGAGTCGTTATCGACACGAACAGTTCGACGGGAGGCTCGGCCGGGAATCTCAACTGGCTGCAGGCAACACTGCGATAGCGTCGTTCACATGCGCGGGTGGAGCCTGCCGCTCTTCAGTGCAGCTCCACCCGTCTTTTCACTGAGTTCGATCCGCAGATGAAGCGTCCTGCTTGGAACCTGCTCACCGGGACGCTAACCCGCTACGCGCTGCTATTCGTCAACATCGCGATCGGCATCTTTCTGATGCCGTTCACGATGCATCATCTGGGCAAGGCACAGTACGGCCTCTGGATGCTAGTCGCATCCATGACGGCTTATCTGCAGTTGCTGGATCTCGGGTACGGCAACGGTCTTGTGCGTCAGGTGACCCAGGCAGATACACGCGGCGACGATGAGGGCATGAACGCCGCCCTCAGCACGTTCCTCTTTGTCTACCTCGGCATAGGAGCCGTCGCGCTCGGGGCGGTCGTGCTCTTCGCGTCCTTTGCACTGCCGCGATTCCCCAACCTGTCTGCCGACGAAGTCAGAACGGCGCAGCTCGTCCTATTGATTGTCGGTGCGCGTGCGGCCATCGCATTTCCAATGAGCGTTTTCGGGGCTGTCACGACGGCGCGGCAGCGTTTCGCATTGACCGGTTCGATTGCCATCGTCGTGGCGCTCGCCCAGGGAGGGGCGACATACCTGCTCCTGCGCGCCGGATATGGGCTCGTCCCCCTGGTCAGCGTGACAACGCTGATCGCGATCGCCAGTTATGGCGCCTACATTGCCGCGGCACTCGCGACCTTTCCGGGCCTGCGACTGTCTTTTCGCCGCTTCAGTCTCGTGCAGGCGCGCGAGGTCACGAGCTTCAGCCTCTATCTCTTTCTCATCAGCCTGGCGATTCAGTTCGGGTACAACATCGATAATCTCATCATCGCGGCTTTCGCCGGTACCAGCGCCGTTGCCGTCTATGCGGTCGCGTTCAGACTCGCCGACTATCAGCGCCAACTGTGCAATCAGTTCAACGGGTTACTCTTCCCCGTGGTCGTTCGGTTCAGCGCCGCTGACGAAGTCGACTCGCTGCGGGCCACGCTCGTCGACGGCACTCGAATCGCGCTCGGATTGATAGTCGGGGTCACGCTCTGTCTTGTGTCATTCGGCGATCGACTTGTGTCCGCATGGATGGGGCCCGGCTTCTCAGAGAGTCTTCCGGCGCTTTACGTGCTGGCGGCCGCGGGAATCGTGCTGGTCGCCGCCGGTCCGCTCGGCAACCTGCTGCTGGCTCGAGGCCGGCATCGCGTCGTCGCGTTCTCGTGCCTGGGCGAAGCCATGCTGAACGTGGTGTTGAGCATCTGGTCGGTTCGACATTACGGCATCATCGGCGCCGCGGCAGGGACCGCCGTTTCCGTCACCATCTCGAACGTGCTGGTGCAGATGCCCGCCGCCTGTCGTTTACTCGACATGCCTATCGGCGCGTTCCTGCGACGCGTATCCACGCCTGCCTTGATTGCGCTGGGGCCTGGCGTCGCGGCATCCTGGCTACTCAGAACCGCCGCGGCGCCATCCACTTTCGTCGACATCGTCATCGCCGGAGCGATCGTCGGGCTGGTTTACCTCGCGGCGTTTGTCGGCCTCGGCCTTCATAGTCGCGATCGCCGCCGCTACTTCGGGCGTATCCGGAACCTCGGCGCGCAACCAGTCGCGCCCGTCGTTGTTCCCTGACCGGCGAACAGCTCACCTCGACACACAGGCTAGCGCGTGAAGGTCACCCCGGTGCTGACCGACACGCCACTCGACCCAATGGCCGCGACGGCCGCCACGTATGTTCCCACGGGCAGATTACTGAAGAACGTCGGCAGACTCACGGTGATCTCGCCGTTGGTAGCGGGCGTGGGCTTGCCCAGATTGACCCGGGCAATCGTCGTCGCGGTGTTCGGGTTTGCTCCGTTGGCAAAGATTCGCAACTCGTAGCTCGTGACGAGCGTCGCGTGGTCCGCTGACTTCTGGAACACCACGCCAGTCGGAGGGCTGACGGCCGCGGCGGCAGTGATCGTCGCCGCCGCCGTCGTCGCGCTCGCGCCATCGCCGTCGTACGCGATCGCAGCAACGGAGTAGGTGCCGGCCGACACTCCTGTCCAGTTGAATGAGTAGGGAGCTGCCGTATCCGTATTGAGCAGTGTCGTGCCGGAATAGAACTCCACCCGCGTCACACCTTTGTCGTCGGTCGCCGTTGCGGCGATTGTCATACTGGCGGGTGCGGTGTACGACGTGCCGTTGGCCGGTGAAGTCAGGCTGACGGCGGGCGGTTGGTTCGTGGGTGTTGCGGCGCAGCGATCGATCGACGCTTGATCGACGACGACGCCGTCGGTGCGAACCGCCTCCACCGTCATCACACAACCCGTGCCTGCTGTGACACGTGTGTAGTGGTTGATGGACGCCGACGCCGCTGTCCATGCAGACGTGCCGACCGGATAGAGAGCAGCGCCGCCTCCGCCGGTTACTACATATGTGACCGGACTGCCCGTCGTCACGAATTCGCGCCACGGCTTCGATCGTTCGTAATCGTGATCGTGGGCGTTCAACACCAAGTTCACGCCGTGCCGCTCGAAGAGTGGCGCAAAGGCCTGACGAACGTCGAGGCTCGAGCCATGTTCCGACCCCGAGCTGTACGGCGGCCGGTGGAAATACACGACTTTCCACGGCTGCGTCGTCGCGGCGAGATCGGCATCCAGCCACGCGAGCTGAGCCTGCCGTCGAGCCGTGTCGATGAACGCGTGCTCGGTGTCGAGCGCGACGAAATGCACCGGACCGTAATCGAAGCTGTAAAACCGTTCGGCGTTGTCGGGATACTTTGTCGTCGCTCCCTCTTCCGGCAGCACGAACACGTCGCGATAGGCTTGGGCAAAGCCGATCTCGTCGTCATGATTGCCGATTGACGGATACAGCGGACGCGACCGCATCCACGAATACACCCCGAACAACCAGTTGTCGTATTGCGTGTAGCTCGGCCCGCCGACCATGTTGGCGCTGCCATAAGCGACATCGCCAGTATGGAGCGAGAGATCGAACGTGTCGGCCGCCATCCGCGCGGCGAGCTGAGTCTGTGCGGTCGATCCTACGCCGCTGTCCCCGAACGCGATGAACCGAACGGTGCCCGTGCCGTAACGCGGCGCGGTCGTGAAGGCATCGTGACCGGAGGTCGCGTCGACGCCGCCCATGACAACGTCGTATGTGTACGGCGTTGCAGCTGACAATCCCGTCAGGCGCGCCTCGTACTGCGTGAAGTCGTACGAAAGTCCAGTCTGAGAGCCGGGGAATGTCTGCGCCTGTGCGGTCACCGACGTCGTGGATCCGCCCGCAGGCGCGTAGCGAATCTGCCCGGTCCCGGGACTTCGAGTCGTCCACACGACGATCGCGCTGGTGTCGGTGACCTGCTGGAGATACGGACCGCGCAGGATCCCAAGGTCGCTCGGTGCCGCGACGCGAATCCAATTGAAGTTTCCGACGGCGCCCGTCGAACCGTTCGTGTCCATCACCAGGCGGATGGTCTGCGAACCCGCACTCAACGTGACACCCGTCTTCTTGATCGTTGTCCAGGTCTGCCAGCCGCCAGTGTTTGTAACCGTCAACGCTCCGGTCTTGTCGACGCCGTTCACTTCGATGTGGAATCTGCCGCCTGCGCCGCCTGATGCGACGCGCACGTCCAAGTCATACGGCCCAGCCGTCGCGACGGTGACTGAATAGTTCAGCCACTCTCCAGCAGAGGTCCAGCCAACGTAGTACCCTCCGCCCGTGTCCACGGCAGTCTGGATATCGACATCTGTTGATCGATATTTTCCGCCGGCGTTCCCGGTCGTGGTGTCCACGTAGGCGATGCCACGCGCTCCTTCATCAAAGTTCTCTGCCTCGATCGTTCCAGGCAACGACACGCGGGTGCCGCCGTACGGCGAGCCCCCTGGCGCGCCCACCCGCATGTAGTTGATGTTGCCGACAGCGCCGGTGGCGCCGTTGCTGTCCATCACGAGGCGCCACGACTGAACGCCTCCCGGCAGACTGACGCCTGGCTTGCGAATCGTCGTCCATGTCTGCCAGGCGCCGGTATTCGGGATCGGCAGCGGACCAGTCACGTCAGTCCCGTTCACCTCGAGGTGGAGGGTTCCTCCCGCCCCTGCCGACGCAACGCGCAAGTCGAGATCGTACGACCCTGCCGTCGCAACATTGACCGTGTATTTCAACCACTCGCCAGCGGACGTCCAACCGACATCGTATCCACCGCCAGAGTCGGAGGCGGCTTCGATATCGACGCCAGTATTTCGATACTGACCCCCGGCATTCGCGCTCGTGTTGTCGGCGTATGCCTGACCAGCGTTACCTTCGTCAAAGTTCTCTGCCTGGATGGTGCCTGGCAGCGCCGCGGGGGTTCCCCCGAACGGCGACGTCGATGACGCCGAGGCGGCAGTCGCCCGCAGGTAGTTGAAGTTCCCGACCGCCGTCGGCGATCCGTTTGTATCCATCACGAGCCGCCAGACGTGCTGGCCGGCAGCGAGCGTGACGCCGGTTTTAGTCACGTTTCTCCACGTCTGCCAGCCGCCTGTATTCGGTACACTCAGAGTCCCGGTCTTGTTGACGCCGTCCACTTCCAGATGAAAGGCCCCGCCGGTATAGGGGGAAGCGACGCGGAACTCGATGTCATACGTTCCCGCTGCCGCGACATCAACTGTGTAGTTGAGCCACTCGCCGGCGGAGACCCAGCCAACGTCATAGCCTCCGCCGCTGTCGGACGACAACTCAATGTCAACGTCGGTGGCGCGGTATTGCCCTCCGGAGTTGCCGGCGCTGGTGTCGCGATACGCCACGCCGTTCGCGCCGTCGTCAAAATCTTCGGCCTGGATCGTCCCTGGCACAGATGGATCGGCCGCCATCGCGTATGCAGATGGAACAGCAAGCCGTCCTCGCGCTATCGGATTACGGGCTGGTGTTACTCCGTTGAACAGAACGGCGAACGTCAGTGTAAAACCCGCCGTACACCACGACCGACGACTGAAGAATTGATGAGGCATAGATCTTCCGACTCAGTCCGCGAGAGCGGACGGTGCTCCGCGTTCGAAACAAATCACTGCGAAAACTGAGCGAATTGGAAGCGCGTGTAGGGATGAAACGCTAACGCGGGTAACTGTCCCGTTGTCATCGTCGTATCGGACGCGCGATCGCGTGCGATGCGAGTGCCAAGAATGTACCGTTTCGACCTCTACATTTACTTGTGAGATCGCAGCTTGATGCGTGAGCTCCACGAGCCCAGGATGCGGCACGCTCTTCGCATCTGCCTGTATCAGGCCCGACCGCGAACGGGAAAAGATCGGGGATTTGTGAGACAGAGTTCTGGGGTTGGGAAACGAATTGCGTGCGTCGCCGCGATGAGCGCCGCGGTCCTTGCGTTCATCCTGTTCGCCCCTCCCCCCGCGAACGGCGATCCCGTCGGCCTGCAGTGGCCGCAGCCACAGGGCAAGGGCAGCAACGTCGTCATCACCTACAGTTATGCGAATCTGTTCGACGGAACGTTCCTGCTAATCACGCCGAGGGAGTTGCGCGCAGCGACGGAAGAGGCTCTCGGCGTGTGGGCCAGCTACGCGCCTTTGCATTTCGTCGAGAGACCGGACTCGGGACCCGGCATGTCGGATCTGCCGTACGCAGCCGACGGCTATCCGCAAATCCGCTTTGGTCAGCACGATTCTGCCGAAGTCGCGCACGCCTTCTATCCCGGAGCAGATGGCCTGGCAGGTGATGTGCACTTCGCTTCCGACGTGCCGTGGACCATCGGGGACGGCCTCTGGAACTATCTCGAGGCCGCCACGCACGAATTGGGTCATGCCTTGGGCTTGGTACACGAACTGGATGAAATCGCGGTGATGAACCCTTCGTATCCGTCGCGTCGCTTCGACGGACTCGGGAGCGCCCATCTCTACGCCGCCGACATTCGGCACCTTCAAGAAATCTATGGTGCCGGGATCGGATCGGTGCAGCCGCTCGATGCGACACCAGAGCCAGGCACATTCTTCCTGGCCCTAACAGGAGTCGCCGCCCTCGCGGAGTACCGACGCCGTCATGGACAGGCCTGTAGACACAGTGACTGAGGTCTAGTGTCCCGGGGCGGGTCGATCGTCAGCCACGAATCCCGACAAACGATGCGAACGGGTGGACGGCTTTCGCAAGCCGCGGCCGCGCGTCCAGAAACCGCCCAACCGCGATCTTGAAGCGCGGACTGTGCGACGCGGGTGGCTGCACGAACGTGTAGTCGTGCGTATTCCGCAGCGTCTCTGGCAGCGTCGCGGTCAAGGTATCGGTGAACGCGGCATCGAGTTCGGCAGCAAGTTCTGTCAACCCGAGCATGTTCGCCATCTCCACCGACTGATTGAGCGGCGACCGGATGTAGTCGCGCCGCTTCTCGCCATTACCGCAATACAACACCCCGAAGTCGAGGTGATCTTCGAGTTCGTTCGCCAGCCGGATGACCAGCACTTCACGCTCGATTGGTGTCAACGTCTGAACCCGCTCACGAATCTTCGGAATCGTGTTCTTGTTCCAGTCGAATCGCGTGTAGCGCGCGACCAATTCCTCCACGTCCGGTCCTACCGCCTGCCGCACTCGTTCGCGTCTGGAGGTGGTGATCCCACTGATTCCATCGCCGAAATCGCCAAATACGTATGCTGCGTGCAGCAGCCCTGCCGTGACGACCTTTGGCGATTGTCTAATCGAGGCGAGGATGCTTGCGGTCCCGACGAGGTGGGCGAGCAGAGGCTTTCCCGAACCGCGAAACGAGGCGGGAGACAGGTGCATCGCCAGATCGTACCCGGCGCGCACCATCGCCAGATCCTGCTCCGTCGCACCAAGGCGTCGCAACTGAGAGTACAACTGCAAGTTCGTTTGAGCGTAAGCTTCGCGCACGGTATTTTCCCCACTTCGACCGCAGTCATCATGCGGCTTGGGGAACCCTCCAGCCCGGCTTTTTGCATACCGCGTACCGAGCGGCATCCGCTTCCTCTTCGTCCAATCGGCGCCTGTGGGCGCTCCGTTGTCGAAGAGCCCGCGCGCGAGGTGGAATTCGATTGCCCAATAGAGCTAAAGAATGTCTCTCCCGCACCGCGAGACAGTTGGCCAGACTATCTGACGGCTGCACTCACGTCGGAATGTTTCTTACCGGCGGCCGTCCAGAAGTCGAGAAGAGGCCGCGGCTGCGGCGTCTCGCTTCCCATGAAGAACACAATATTTGGAGTGGAACAGCTGTCGGTTCCCGACAGGGACTTGAAGTCGCTCTGGGCCAGCGAGCGAAGGAGGCACGTGATCGGCGTCACCCGGGTATCGTAGCCCCGCTCGATCGACGGTGAGTGTACGGCGAAAAGCGTCGAGAACATGTCCGCATAATCCGAGGCGCTGGGCGCGACCTTCGCGACGGTGGTGGGATCGACGAGGCTGATGCGCGAACCGTGATCGCCCTGTACGATGATGATAGCGTCCTGACGGAGCGAGGGCGGAATCGCTGCGATGAGCGCGTCGACTTTCTTCTGAGCGCACAACACTTGTTGGAAATAGCCGCGATACCGCTCTGCGCGGCCCTCCGGAACATTCATGATTCCGCCAGGAACATCGGCGCGATCGTAATCGTTCCGATTGAGAAATGTGCTGGTCCGGGGTTGCTCACAATTGGCGTTGTACGCGTACGGATAATGCGGCAGCAGGAAATGGGCGAACACAAACGTGCCACGCTGCGCCTTCGAGAGTTCGTCAGCGACCGCATCAAACATCGGCATCGTCCCGACCGAAGCAGCTGTTCCCTGCTCCCAATTCCACTTCGGCATGGGAATGTGCGCGCGCTGGAGCCGCAACCGGGTCGTTTGATACTTCTCTTTCGTGCGCGAGTACGCTTCTGACTGTCCGAGGAACGTTCCGCCGATAATTGCGAGCTTGGTCGTGACCGGAACATTCAGACGCGGCAGCATGTCGAGTGAGCTTGTCGAATAGGTCCGACACGTCGCCGGGCCGTTGTCCGGACACAAATCAATAAAGCTCGATTGGTAGACGTGCACGTTGTAGCCGACGCGGGCCATCCGGTCGAAATAATCGTTGCGTGCCAGGTGGTAGTTGTTGTCGGACGAATCAGCGGACATGAGATCCGGCGCGAAGTGCGTCGGAGACAGATTCAGTAGCTCGGGAATCGACCACATTGTTTTCGGATACTCGCTGTACGCTTTTCCGAACAGCCGAAACCCTCGATCGATGTAGAAGTCCTGGAACTGCTGCTTGAATCCTTCCGGCGCAAGATCCATCGGAACCCCTTCGGGACCGATGTACTCGTCCATCATCAGATGCACGACTAATGGAAGATCGGACCGTTCCGACGGCGCGCCGCCGGCGATCGACGCTGTGTCGGGCGACGCGGCCTGCGACCGTGACGGCACGAACGAGAGCGCCAGCATGGTGGCCATCATCAGCGACACGATCCGCGCGGCATGACGTCGCAACAACCACAACACAACGGACAGTGCAATGAATGCGAGTCCAAGCCGCTTCAGTCCCGGCTCGCGCGCCTGGATGTCGATGAAGAACGTCAGCAACCCGGCGAGCACAACGACCGTCAACGCGGGTGACAAGACCGACACTGCGCCGAGCAGCAGCGCGACGGCAACAATCGCCACCACGGCGAGGATTACCTCCGGGTTGGTGACCGCAAGCCGGTTGAATTGCAGGTAACTGGCGAAAGGCGTAATGAGCAACAGGAAAGGCGCAATCGATGCGCGCAGGATCCTCCTGAGGCCGGAGAGCTGGAGAGTCATGGTCAAATCTTCGTACGTTTCCTATCCCTGCCGCCGACGGTCCGCTGTGTTCAGCGAATCTCCGACGCGCTGTCGTGTTGAACGTTCTTTCGTGTGAAGAACGTCTTCATCCGATCCCAATAGAGCCTAACCGTCGCGAGCAGTGCCACAACCCCGCCCATCAGGAGCTGGATCGCCATGCTGCCGGTTCCCGGATCGAGATAGGCCTGCAGACCACCCGATAAATGCGAGACGAAAAGAAACATTGCGACAAAGAGCGCCACGTTGATCACACGCATGTGCTGCCTCCACCTTTACAGGTCTTTCCTGTCTGAAACATCCGGGTGACGCCTCGCAAGAACTCTGCCGCAGGCAGTATCAGGAAAGGTGGTGCGAGTAGGTGAACTCAGTGGCTTTTGCGGCTCAGCCTCTCTTTTGCATAGCTGGACGTTGTAGCGCGTGCCGCGGCTGATGAGTATCCGCGCGCACATTCTGGGAAATCAGATGGCTCTTTTGGGAAGCCTGACGGAACAGACGAGGATGCCATGACCGAGCTCGCCACTCCCTCCGCGCCGACGCGGCTGAACAATGACACGCGACCGTCTTCGCTTCGCCCGCACCCTGCGTCGTTTCGTGACCCGTCGGGATTCATCTTCACGCGCGACGGCAACGTCTACCGCCAGATCAATCCGGCTGCCCGAACCGATTACGAACGCCTGGTCAGCTCTGGTCTGTACGAAGCGCTGGTGAAAACTGGCGACCTCGTGAGACACGAGGAAGTGGACCCTTCCTTGTCTCCGGATGGCCGGGCCTTTCGTGTGATTCGGCCCGACCGCGTCAGCTTTATCTCGTATCCGTATGAGTGGTGCTTCAGCCAGTTGAAAGACGCCGCGCTTCTGACCTTGAGGCTTCAGAAAGTCGCGATGGCGCACGGCATGGGCTTGAAGGATGCGACACCCTACAACGTCGCGTTCTCGAATGGACGGCCGGTCTGGATCGATACCCTGTCGTTCGAGGCATTGAAACCAGAGCCGTGGGTGGCGTATGCGCAATTCTGCCAGATGTTCCTCGCGCCGCTGGCACTCATGAGCAAGGTGGACATTCGATTACAGCAACTGCTCAAGTCCTCGATCGACGGAGTGCCGCTTGATCTCGCCAGTCGTCTGCTCCCCGCGAGCTCGCGACTGCGTCCAGGTTTGCTGATGCATGTCCACCTCCACGCGGCAGCCCAACGACGACTCGCCACGACCAACGGGTCGACGCTCGCGAACCGCTCCTCCAAACCTTTCAGCCGGAGCGCGCTCACCGGCCTCCTTGACAACCTTACGCGAACCGTGGAACGGCTCGAGTGGGCGGGCGCTCGAACGACATGGGGCAACTATTACGAAGCAACGAACTACACCAACGCTGCCTTCGCTCACAAGCGGCGCATCGTCGAGTCCGCGTTCGACCGCCTTCTGCCTGCCACCGTGTGGGATCTCGGGGCCAACGATGGAACGTTCAGTCGTATAGCGAGCACCCGGGGAGTCCCGACAATTGCGTTCGACATCGATCCCGTGGCGGTGGAGCGAAACTATCAGCAGGCAGTGCGAGAAGGCGATCGCATGATCCTTCCGCTTCTCCTTGATCTGACGAACCCGAGCGGCAAGTACGGATGGGCAAACGAGGAGCGTGATGCTCTGGCCGACCGTGGTCCCGCCGATCTCGCCCTGGTCCTCGCACTGGTCCACCATCTCGCGATCGGACATAACGTGCCGCTGGAGCGTATCGCCGATTATCTCGGGCGACTCGCGCGTGCTCTGGTGATTGAATTCGTGCCGAAGGCTGATTCGCAGGTTCAGCGTCTGCTTGCGTCACGCGTCGATATTTTCGAGAACTACACGCAAGATGGATTCGAGCGCGCGTTCGCGACGGTGTTCAACATCGATCAAGCCGTACCAGTGCAGGACTCGGTACGAACCATTTACGTCATGCGGCGACGTTCCTAATCGGGGCTTCGATCTGGATTTGGAAGTGGCGCCGTACACGACAACGCCCCCGGGCGCATCGCGCCGGGGGCGTTGTCCCCTAACTGACCGATCTGCTGTTAGCGGACGGTGAAATCGGCGAGGACCGCAGAATGATCGGACTGTGACGATGACTTTACCCAGCATGCGGTCGGCGTCAGGCGCGTTTCGTCTGTGAACGACCGGAATATGTAGTCGAAGCGCACGTTCCCCTTCGTGTAGCCGTTCTGAACCGTCCCGCTCACCATCTCCCACGTATCGCTGTACTCCGTCTCCATCTTCTGGATCCATGATTCGCCCCACCAGGAGTTGAAGTCTCCCGCGGCGATCCGGGGTCCCGAGAACTGGCGCGCCCAGGACATGAACGCCGAGAGTTCCCGTGTCCGCTTCGCGGTGTCGGAGTAGTCGAGATGAACGGCGAAGACATTCACTCGCACGCCGCCCACGTCGATCAAGGCTCGCGCAAAGCCTCGGCCTTCGACGTTCAGCTTCGATGAGGCGACAATCGGATATCGGCTCAGGATCAGCACTCCTTCACTGCTCGTTGCGGTGGCATTGTGCGGCGACCACACGGAGTACCATGTCTGACCGGTGAGCTGTTGCAGGCGCTGAGCATACGTGACCGGCATGTTCTCGCCGTAGGTCGACGCCTCCTCTAGGGCGACGACGTCAGGATTTTGGCCGGCAATCACCTGCGCCTGTCCAGCAGGGGTGCCGCCGACGTCAGTGCCACCGAAATTGATATTCCATGTCATCACGCGCAGCTTGCCGCCGCCTGAAGTTGGAGTCGGAGTCGGAGTTGGCGTTGGCGTGACGGTCGTTGCGCCTGTGTCAAACCGGACGGCTGAAAGATTCCCGATGGCTCCTGTCCCGCCATTGCTGTCGAAGACGATTCGCATCGTCTGGACGCCCGCCGAGAGAGACACTGTCGCCTGCAAGTCCCGGTATGTCTGCCAGCCGCCCGTGTTGGGGACTCGCATCGGGCCCGTTTTGTCGGTTCCGTTGAATTCAATGTGGAATGTTCCGCCGGTACCTGAGGAAGCTACTCGCGCGGTTGCAGTGTAGGTGCCCGACGCCCCCACATTCACGGTGTACTTCAACCACTCGCCGGCACCGGTCCAGGCAACCGCATATCCGCCGCTGCTGGTCGACTGAATGTCGACGTCCGTCGAGCGGTAGACGCCACCAGCATTGCCCGCCGAGAGATCGTAGTACGCGACGTTCTGGCCTCCGCTGTCGAAGTCCTCGGCCTGGATCCAGCCGGGAATCGCCCGCGCGACGCCGCCGAACGCGCTGCTCGTCGCGCTTGACCCTGCGGAAGCAGAAGTCGTCGTCGACGTCGAGGACACCGAAATTGAGTTCACGTTGAACGAGCCGGAATCGAAGGTGAGCCGCATCGACTGCGTGCCTGCCGCGAGCGTCACACTCTTGCGGATCGTCCTCCACGCCTGCCAGCCACCGGTGTTAGGCACGGAGAGGGTGCCGGTTTCGTTCACGCCATTGAAGTGCACGTAAACGCTGCCCCCGGTCGCCGACGCGACGCGAAGATCGAGGTTGTAGGTCCCCGCTGCCGCAACGTCGACCGTGTAGTTCAACCATTCGCCAGACGCTGTCCAGCCGACGTCGTACCCGCCTTCCGAGCAAGATTCGATGTCAACATCGGTCGATCGGTACTTGCCACCTGTGTTACCGGTGGTCGTGTCGCGATACGCGGAGCCATTCCCGCCCGCATCGAAGTCCTCAGCTTGAATGGTTCCCGGAAGTGCTTTCGTTTGCGCAGCCGCCTGCGGCACGGTCCCGAACAGAAGTGTGGCTGCGGCACATGCCGCAGCGGTCCAAGATTGAAAGCGGCCAGTCAGATGTTTGCGGGAAATGTGGCTACAGGGATTCACACGTACGCTCATCTGACCTCCATGTCAGCAGACCGACAAATCTTTTTTGGGTATTAGCTCAAGCAGGCTCCGAGAGCCGTCAGGCGTCGGCTCACGCCTGGCGCGTGTTGGGCTGAGGAGCACCAACGAAGACGGCACTCGTTTAAACCCGAGGGTCTAGAGAGCACGCTGTAGAGCGTGCTCGACCCGGCGCAAAGTGTCTGCCAATTCGAAAATGGCTGTGAATGCTATGCGAACAGTCGAAAACGCTGAGAAATGCCGCATTTCGACCATTTACGGACACATGGTTTTGAAACATTTACACGTCAACCCACGATGCTTCGCGGCAATCGCAAATTCACTTAATGAATTTATCAATTGATTGATCGGGTAACAGAAAACAGCTCAGTTGTGTTTCGATTCCCGCTCAAAAACATGAGGGGTGAGCACAGCCGATATTGATGAATCTGTATTGTTTGAGAACGCACGACTCAACTGGTGGATCTCTTGCATCGATTGCGCAGGAGATTACATCGTCGTGCGGATTATTACGTTGTTGCGGAAGAGGCGTCACTGCGAACGATGCGTGCCGGTCAGTTCGTGCTGAGCCGTGCCCTGACACGCGTCGCGAGGATGGATGCGACCGAATTCTGGTTTCGCACACAGGAGCACGCCCGAACGGTTGCGGAGGGACTCGCGCACTCCTCGCGATCACGCGCATGGAAACGAGACCGCCTGAAGTCCCTGCTGTTGCCAGCTTCACCCGAGTTGCGCGAGGCACGACGAGCTCTGGATCACCACGACTGGCGATCGGCCGCCCTTTCACTTCGAACGCACTTTCTACATCGCGCGCCCCGATTCCTCATCGATCCACGATCGCGTCATTCGGTCACCGCCGCGATCCTCGAACAATTCCCCGAAGCGGCAGAGGATGCTGCACGACGGGGCGACCGGCTGCTCGAAGGCTATCGAGATCTCCTGGGCTACCGCGATTTGCGCGTTGGTTCTGGTTCCGAGGTGGACTGGCACTTCGATCCGGTGCACAGAGTCGGAGCTCCTCTCAAGTTCTGGTCACGGATTCCGTATCTCGACCCGCGTTTCGGCGACCACAAAATCATCTGGGAATTGAATCGTCACCAGCATTGGCTGGCCCTGGGGCGTGCGGCATGGCTGACGGGGGACGGCCGCTATGCGAACGGATTTCGCGCGGAGTTTGCCAGCTGGGTTGCCGCCAATCCTCCACGTACCGGCATTAATTGGTCGAGCATGCTCGAACTTGGATTCCGAGCCATCTCGTGGTTATGGAGCACGCATTTCTTCGTCGCGTTCGAGGACGATTCCGACGGAACCTGGCTGGTTGATCTGCTGATTTCGCTCGACTCACAGCTCAACCATATCAACCGGCATCTTTCGAGGTATTTCAGTCCGAACACCCACCTTCTCGGCGAAGGACTCGCGCTTTACATCGCCGGGCGAGTGCTGCCTGAACTGACCCGGGCGGCATCATGGGCAGACACCGGCCGCGAGATCCTGCGAGCAGAGCGCAAGCGCCAGGTGAACTCGGATGGCGGACATGCAGAACTCTCCGCGCACTACCATCGTTACGCGCTGGATTTCTACCTTTTTGCGCTTGCCATCGCACGCCGAACGAACGACTCGTGCGCCAGCGAGTTTGCCGAAGTGACGTCGCGCCTCGCGACTTTCTGTCGGGCGATCGTTGGCGACAACGGGTTACTCCCAACCATTGGCGATGATGACGGTGGGATGCTCTTCCCAATCTGTGGTCGCGCACCGGCCGACGTACGGGATTCGCTGGCCGTCGCTGCCGCTTTACTCGATCGACCGGATCTTGCCATGGGGCCCCCTGCTGAGGAGGCGCTCTGGATGCTCGGTGGCGACAGCCGTCGGCTGAAAACGCGCGATGTGCCTCGCTCGCTGCCCTCGCGGCTGTTTCCCGACACGGGATATGCCGTGTTGCGGTCGCCCGATGCGCAAACAATCTTTGATATCGGCCATCACGGCTTCCTCAATGGCGGCCATGCGCATGCCGATGCGCTGTCGCTTGTCATGACGGTTGAGGGCAAGCCGTTTCTTGTCGACCCCGGGACGTGCGCGTACACGATTGACACCGAGCGTCGCAATCTCTTTCGCTCGACGGCGATGCACAATACCGTCACCGTCGACGACCGTTCGCAATCCATCCCGGGCTCGCCGTTCCATTGGAAGTCCGCTGCTAATGCCACCATCCGTCTTTGGAGCTCCGGCGAGCAGTTCGATGTCGTCGAAGCAGAGCACGACGGATATCTCCCCGACGTCCACCGACGGGCCGTCATCAGAGACGGCTCCGGTCTTTGGCTGATTGCGGATCACGTCTTCGGTGATGGCGACCACAAGGTGGATATCAGATGGCATCTCGATCGCGCCTGGCGCCTGACGCAGATGACGAACAACGTCGTGAGCATTGAGCACTGGGATGGCACTGTTGCGCGCATCGCGTCCACCGGGACGCGCACGCACATCGAGCGCGGAGAACTCAGTTGGCGTGCGCCGGTATACGGTCAGCACCTTCCCGCGCTCACCGCGACCGTCAGCCACAGCGGCCGCACCCCACTATCCGTTGTTACCGTTATCGCCGCCGGCCTGGTCGCGAAAACCGAGAAACTGTCGCTGCAGTCGCTGGATGTGACACTGGATGGCGCAGATCAGCATCATCGGATCGGGGTTATGGGCACGTTGGATAGCGGCACGTTCGTCGCTCTTTTCGCCACGGCCACGTGCCACCCCGACCAACCTCGAGCGGTGCAACGGATCGAAGTCTGTGGAAATGAATTCCACACTGACGCGCAAATTGCCGTGCTCCGCCTGTCAGCGACATCAGAGCCGATCAGCCTGACTCTGATTGGCGCCACGCGCGCTGGGTGGAACGGCCCACACGCCTTCGGCTTTGGTCCTGCTACCTCGGCGGCGGACTTGCATCTTGATCGCACCGCGATGTTGAGACTCAGCCGTAGCACGCCGCAGGCGCAGGCCCGGAAAGACAGAGAACGAGTCATATGTGTGGAATAGCAGGCTTCGCGAACTCGCACGTCCGTCGCGAATGGAACGCGGACAGCGATGCCGCTGGAAACGATCACGCGACCCTTGGTCGTATGTGCGAGGCGATTCGCCACCGCGGCCCGGACGACGAGGGACGGCGACTCATGCCCGGCGTCGCGCTCGGCATGCGTCGGCTGTCGATCATTGACCTGGCGACCGGTCACCAGCCGATTCATAACGAAGACCAATCGGTTTGGATCGTGTTCAACGGTGAGATTTATAACTACGCCGAACTGCGCGCGGAATTGATCGCTCGCGGGCATCGCTTCTACACCAACAGCGACACGGAAACGATCGTTCACGCCTACGAAGAGTGGGGCGAGGCGGGTTTCGCCCGTCTCCGCGGTATGTTCGGGATTGCTTTGTGGGATAGTCGGGACGGATCGCTATGGCTCGCGAGAGACCGCGTCGGAATCAAACCGCTTCATTACACGGTCGTCGGAGAGCGCCTGTACTTTGCCTCGGAAATCAAGTCGATCCTGGCGGCTGGCGGAATCAATCCGACAATTGATTTCGCGGCGCTCGATCACTATCTCTCCTTCCTGTATACCCCTCGCGACGCGTCGATTTTTACAGGCATTCACAAGCTGCCGCCCGGTCACCTCCTCCAGTGGCACGCTGGCCGCGTGCGCATCATCCCTTATTGGGAGATGCCGTCGGAACAACGCCGCCCGGCATCCGAGCAAGAGGCAGCCGAGCGCCTACGCGACGTGCTGCGCGATGCCGTCCGCTCGCATCTAATGAGCGAAGTCCCGCTGGGAGCGTTTCTGTCGGGCGGCGTCGACTCCAGCGTCGTCGTCGGGCTGATGGCGGAAGCGTCGACCCGGCCGGTGCGGACGTTTTCCATCGGCTTCGACGATCCCGGTTACGACGAACTCGAACATGCCCGCCTGGTGGCGCGGCATTTCGCGACCGATCACCACGAGTTTGTGGTCAAGCCCGACGCGCTTGCGATCATCGACGACTTGATCGCGCATTTCGACGAGCCGTTCGGAGATTCATCAGCAATTCCAACGTGGTACGTCTCCGAAATTGCCCGACGGCATGTCACCGTTGTTCTCTCCGGCGATGGCGGCGATGAGCTCTTCGGTGGATACGAACGATATTCGCCGCATCCGCGAATTGCCGCGTTCGATCGCTATGCGCCGCCGGCGAGTCGCAAGCTCGCATCCCTGGTATGGCCGCTACTGCCGCATGGCGCAACCGGCAAGAATTTTCTGCGCCGGGTCGCGCGCGACGATCGCGGTCGTTATCTCGATCAGATCGGCTACTTTCAACCCGACGAAAAACGGGCATTGTTGAGCGACGACGTCCTGCGCGAAATCGGAACTGCGGACGCTGAAGCGCGGCTTGGACATCGCTTCGCGCGTTTCAGCCACCTGCCGTGGGCCGCGCAGATGATGCATTTCGACTTTGAAACGTATTTGCCGGAAGACATTCTGACCAAGGTCGATCGGATGAGCATGGCGCACTCGATCGAATCGCGGGTACCGCTCCTCGACAACAACGTGGTCGATTTTGCCGCGACATTGCCGGCCGATTTGAAAATCAAAAACGGGCGCAAAAAACATGTCCTGAAGGAAGCCGCGGCAAATCTTCTGCCGTCGCAGATCTTGAATCGGCGCAAACAGGGATTCGCGGTGCCGGTTGGAGGATGGTTCAGGGGTGATCTCCGCGAATTCTTTTCCGACGTGTTGCTGTCGCAGCGCGCCCGCCAACGCGGTTACTTCAATAGCAGGTTCGTCGATCGAATCGTTCGCGAACACATGACGGGTCGGCGCGATCACACGCTCCGGTTGTGGGCGTTAGTGGTGTTCGAACTGTGGCACCGTCAGTATCTCGATCCAGCGTCGACCGTCTACTCGCCAGCTTTGGCGCCGCCCATCTCGGTTGCCTCGTGACCTCTCGATGACTCCGCTTCCCCTCGCCATCTTCGTCGACCGATTCATTCCCGGCGGCACACAACGTCAGTTGATCGAGCTGCTGCGGCGAATCGATCGACATCGCTTCCGCGTGCACCCTGTCTGTTTTCACAGCGATGGACCTTGGACTGGCCGCGTCGCTGAATTGGGCGATGCGATTACCAGTTTTCCGATTCACGGATTTCGGCGGCCCGAGACCGGGCGACAGCTTCTGCGATTCGCCCAGTGGTGTCGCCGCAACCGCATCGCTGTGCTGCACTCGTGGGAAATCTATTCCAATGTCTTTGCTTTACCGGGAGCGGCGCTGGCGGGTGTGCCACTGCGCATCGGAAGCCGTCGCGGACTCGGCGGTCCTCCGGCTGTTCGTCGTCTGCAGAACCTGGCATGCCGGACGGCGCACCGGATGGTCGCGAACTCGCGCGCGGCAGCCGAACAACTCATCTCCCAGGGAATACGAGCCCACCGCATCGACATTGTTCCCAACGGGATCGATCTGACACTTTTTCCCCAACGCAACCTGTGGCGCCCGGCCCGGCGCATCACGATGGTTGCGTGCCTGCGTGCAGGCAAGCGAATCGATGTCCTCATTGCCGCGGCTCCTCGAATTCTCGCGCGCCATCCCGACATTGAAATCCAGATCGTGGGAGATGGTCCCTGTCGAGAAAAGTTGGTCGCACTGGCGAGGTCGACTGGCGTCTCGCCGCACGTCCAGTTCATGGGACACCGCGATGACGTGCCGGCGATTCTGACGGCATCGGATCTTTTCGTACTCCCGTCGGCGTCGGAGGCATCACCCAATGTGGTGCTTGAAGCGATGGCCGCGGGGCTCCCGGTCGTCGCGTCGAGAGTTGGCGGCATTCCAGAGATCGTCGATGACGGCGTCACCGGCCATCTCGTGCCACCGTCGGATCCGGACGCACTGGCGGCCGCTATCCTTGACGTGCTGGATCACCCGAATCGGGGAGCGGCCTTTGGTCAGGCTGGACGAAGGCGAATCGCGCGCGAGTATTCGTTTGACCGCATGGTGGCGCAATTCGAATCGTTGTACCTGACCGGATCAACCAGCCCGGTAGCCGCCGCGCGCAAGTCGTCAGGACCGAATCAATGTCCGGCATGAAGACGATCGTCAAGAACGCGCTCATGAAGTCGTTTCTCGCCTCCGGCGTACCGGCTGCCCGGAATCGAGTCGCGACCTACATGGGTCACGGGCGACTCACGGTCCTGACCTATCACCAGGTGAAGGAACCGGCCAACGACGGTTCTTCCGTCACGCCGAAAGCATTCGACGAGCAGATGCACTATCTGCGGCAACACTACGAGGTGGTGCGTCTCGAAGATGGCGTCAAGCGGCTGGCGCGGCGGCGCGCCGCCGAACGTCTGATCGCGATCACATTCGACGACGGATATCTCGACAATGCGACTGCGGCCGCACCGATCATGCACAGCGTCGGACTGACCGCGACGTTCTTCGTCTCTACCGACATGATCGGATCGACACAACCCTTTCCCCACGATGTGGAGCGAAGGCGTGCGCCACAGCCGCACATGACATGGAATGATCTGCGCCACCTCGTCACGCTCGGGTTCGATATTGGCTCTCACACATGTAGCCATGCCGATATGGGCACGATTCCGTCCGAGCAGGCGCACCGCGAGCTGCGGCTCTCGAAAGAACGTCTTGAAGCGGAATTACACCAGCCGGTCCGACTGTTCGCGTTTCCTTACGGTGGTCGTCGCAACATGCGTCCGGAGACGATCGATGCTGCTCGGCGTGAGTACGACGTCTGTTGCTCGGCCTATGGCGGACACAACACAACGCCCGTCGATCCGGCCGACATCCGGCGAATTGTGATTTCTTCCGGCGTGAGTTTTCTGGCGTTTCGGGCAGTGCTCGAAGGCTGGCCGATGATCCGCCTGGCCAATCCCCGGCCTGCCGCTCCGTCGATGATCACGGCCGTTCCGGCTCGTTGATCGTCGACTCGGTAGTCACCGATAACGCTCGCAACTCTCACGCGGCACGACGGCGAACTGAGGGGTCGTCGGCGCTGACTCTGCCATGCGGCGGTACAAAGCGACCCAGCGTTCGCGCACGCGCGTCCATCGATATTCTTCGCACGTCTGCCGCGCGTTGGCTGCCAGTTGCCGCGCCTGCTGCGGGTCGTCGAGAAGTCGGATGACTCGCTCCGCCGCTGCGGTTGCGTCGCCGCAGGGCACCAGATAGCCGTGGAGGCCATCGGTCAGGATCGTCGGTACGCCTCCCGCGGCGGTCGAAACAACGACGCAGCCGCTGGCGAACGCCTCGAGCACGGACGTCGGCATGTTGTCGATCTCTGGGGTCTGCAGATAGATGTCGGCCTCGGCGTAATACCGCCATATCTCGGAGGGCGAAACGGCACCGGCAAAGTGCACGTGTCGGAGTCCGCGTGTCTCGACTTCGCGACGAAGCCCTTCCGTCTGCGACCCCGCGCCGACGAGGGTTAAGGTTGCGTGCGGGAATCGCGCCTGGACGATTTCAAACGCTCTCAGCACGCAGCCGACGTTGTAGATCGGTTCGAAATTGCGCGTGCAGAGCAAGCGGGGACCGAAATCTCTGCGGATGCGAAACTTGAACAGGTCGTGATCGACGATGTTGGGAATGATTTCAGCCGCAATCCGAAACCGTGCGAAGACTTCCTGAAGAAATGCCGACGGAACGACGTTCGCGTTGACGCGGCGCAGAACCACACGTGCGATTCGGGATCGCTTCAGGTGATCGGGAGCCTCGCCGCTTCGGTAATTGAGGACAACCGGTTTGCGCAAGAGCCGCGCAATTAGGACCGCCGGCGCCGGCGCCAGCAGAAACGACAGGTACGACGCGGAGAACACGTGAACGACATCAACATGACGCAATCTCTTCAGAAGCATCGGCCAGTAGGTGATCTGCGTCACAAGGGTGCGTACGAACTTGACCTCCAGCAATCGCTGGCAGACCGGCGGGAGCGGATTGATCGGAACAAGCTCCGCCTCGATTTCCGGATCGGACTCCCAGGCCTTCAACAGCCGATCTGCTTGGACGGCTTGTCCTCCGAGGATGCGTAGCGTTGGTGCGACTAACGCAATTTTCAATCGCGCCGGCATGTGCCCGCTGAGCTGTGCAAGTGTCGCACCACCCGCCGTGCGGTGCCGATTACGGGCCCGCGGCCCCGAATTCCTTGACCTGGACCGCAGACAAGCGACTTCCTCAAAGTGGTAACGGGCGCCTCATGATCAGAAGCTCGGAACCTCAGCCATCGTGGTGATTGCGCTCGAGGCGAACACCCTGGTAAGTACCCTCGGAAAATTCCGTCACAACGCAGGTGGCACCTCCCTTGCTGAGATGCGATCCGTGAGCCGCCGCGTCATCACGTTACATTCTCCACCACCGTCCCACTCGAAGTTCGCCGTACTCCCGCCGTACCGTGAACCGTTGGTGGTCCGCGATCGCAACGAAACCCGCCGTCGGTTCGCGCCGGGCCTCTCGCACGGGTCAATCACGAAGCTGCGTCGCGACCGCATCGAGTGCTCCGAACGGCTCTCCCGCAAGAGCTAGCGCGGCCATGTGCGGCATCGCAGGCATTGTCTCCTCCGATCGTCTCGACCCAGAGGATCGCGATCGCGTTGTGCGCATGCGCGACATCATCGCGCATCGCGGGCCAGATGATGCGGGCCTGTTTGCCGACCAACAGGCGGCGCTCGGTCATCGCCGTCTGAGCATCGTCGACCTGGCCGCCGGACACCAACCGATCTCGAACGAGGCCGACACCGCCTGGATTGTCTTCAACGGCGAAATCTACAACCACGCGTCGGTGCGCGAGCGGCTTGAATCAGCCGGCCATTGTTACAAGACACGCTCCGATACGGAAACGATCCTTCACGCCTACGAGCAGTGGGGGGACGACGCGGTCGACCATTTGCGGGGAATGTTCGCGTTTGCAATCTGGGATACCTCGCGGCGGCGGCTTCTACTGGCGCGCGATCGCCTCGGGGTGAAGCCGCTGTATTGGGCGCTCGCCGGCGACCGTCTGCTCTTCGGCTCGGAAATCAAGGCCATTCTCGAAAGCGGTTTGATTCGAGCCGAAGCGAACGAGGAGGCGTTGCCCGAACTCCTCGGCACCCGATATCTGTCAGGGACCGAGACGTTGTTCAGGGGTATTCATCGTCTGCAGCCCGGCCACATGCTGACGTTCGAGAGCGGACAGATCTCGATTCGCCGTTATTGGGACATTCCATCCGGACGACGAGCTGAAGAATCCGCTCGACTGTCGAGCACGGCCGTCGTGCGCCGCTTCCGCGAGCTACTGGAAGAAGCGGTTCGCATCCGGCTGATGGCGGACGTGCCGCTGGGAATGTTCCTGTCCGGAGGTCTCGACAGCAGTGCGATTGCCGCGCTGATGGCGAGGATGATTGATCGTCCACTGCAGACATTCTCCGTCGCGTTCAAGCAGCGCGCGTTCAGTGAGCTCGATTACGCGCGTCAGGTCGCCCGGGCGATCAAGGCCGACGCGCATGAGATTGTGATCGACGATCAGGACTTCTTCGGGGCGCTGCCGCAACTGATCTGGCACGAGGACGAACCGATCGCTCACCCGTCGAGCATTCCGCTGTATTTCGTCAGCGCGCTGGCGCGCGACCACGTGAAGGTCGTCCTTACCGGCGAAGGAAGCGATGAGCTCCTCGCAGGCTACGGCAAATATCCACGCGCCCTTGCCAACTGGCGCGTCGGCGCAGCTTATGGACTGGTTCCGCGTCCGATGCGGAAGTGGCTGGCGACGAGCGTGGTGCCACACATGCCCGGCACTCTCGGCCGGTATGCCGCGCGGTCATTTCTGGGCATGCCGCGAACACCAGAGGCGATGTTCTTTGACAACTTCGCGGCGATCGGACTTCGCCGGCAAGCCGCGCTTCTCGCGCCGCGATTTGCCAGCCTGGCGACGACCGAGCGGGCTTATGGGCCCTCTCGCGCGTTCTTCGACGCGCCGAACGGAGGAAGCACGACGCTCGATCGTCTGCTATACGCGGACATGAAGACCTATCTCGTCGAGCTGCTGATGAAGCAGGACCAGATGAGCATGGCCGCGTCGATCGAAAGTCGCGTTCCATTTCTCGATCACAAGCTGGTGGAATTCGCGGCCGGCCTGCCGCCACGCACGAAGCTTCGCGGGTTTACCACCAAGTGGATCCTGCGGGAGGCGGTCCGCGAGATTCTCCCCGCAGAAATCTTGACCCGCAAGAAGATGGGCTTCCCGGTTCCATTCGGTATCTGGATGCGCGGGCCGTGGAAAGACGTCGCGCGTGATGTGTTGCTCGATGTTCGAAGCCGCCAGCGCGGGATCATCGAACCGGCCGCGGTCGAACGGCTGATTTCGGCACACGCGGCGGGAGAGATGGAGGGAGCCGACGCAATCTGGAGCCTCCTGAACCTCGAACTCTGGTACCGGACGCATATCGATGGCGAGGGCGTTCAAGCGATCAACGGAAAACCGTTGGCCCTTCCCTCTGCCACAGCGCTGAGGGCGACCGCATGAATCTGTTGTGGATTAATGCGGGATTGCTGCTTCCGCTCGACAAGGGAGGCAAGCTGCGGACGTGGCACTTGATGCGGCAGCTCGCTCGTCGCCACGACATCTCCTACCTCTCGTTCGCGGATCAGTCCACGACCGCGGCGGACGTCGAAGGCATGCGGCAAGTCGCGTCACAGGTGGTGACGATACCGAGGACCGAAGCGGCAAAGGGAACAGCCAGGTTCCACTTCGAAGCGGCCCGGTATCTCGTGGATCGCGTTCCCTACGCCATCGCGAAGTATCGGTCCGCCGCGTATCGACGGGCGATTGAACAGTTGCTCACTACTCGCCGGTTCGACGCCATCGTCTGCGATTTCCTCGTCCCGGCCGTGAACCTGCCAGACACGTTGCCGTGTCCGACCATTCTTTTCACACACAACGTTGAATCCGAAATCTGGCGGCGACATGTCGAGAATGCGCGCAACCCGATCTCACGCCGGCTGCTGACGACACAGTGGCGCCGCATGCAGCGTTTCGAGCGATCCGCATTGGGCCGATTCGATCTCGTGCTTGCCGTGTCCGACGCCGATCGACAGACGTTTGGACGGCTCTTTCCCGAGGCGCTGTCAGGGCCAGCCCACGTCGTGCAGACAGGTGTCGACACGTCGTTCTTTGCTCCACCAGGCCAAGTGCCAAAACGGGCGCACCTGGTCTTCACCGGTTCGATGGACTGGCTCCCAAACGAAGACGGCATGCACTACTTCGTGCACGAGATTCTTCCGCGCGTTCGTCAGTTGGAACCGGACGCGACGCTGAGCATCATCGGCCGCGCTCCCACGCCGGCGGTCAAGCGGCTCGGCAACGTGCCAGGCGTCGACGTGACCGGCAGTGTCGAGGATGTTCGACCGCACATGGCTGAAGGCTCGGTGTACGTCGTTCCGCTCCGTATTGGCGGCGGTACGAGACTGAAGATCTTCGAGGCCATGGCGATGGGAAAAGCCGTGGTGTCGACGACGATCGGCGCCGAAGGCCTGCCGGTCACATCAGGGCGGGACATTGTCATCGCGGATGAGCCGCAGCAGTTTGCCGAGGCGGTCGTGCGCCTGGTTCGGGACGACGAGTTCAGGCGGCGCCTGGAGGTCGAGGCGCGAAAACTGGTGGTTGAGCGATATGACTGGTCCGCAGTGGCGCGCGATTTCGAAGAGGCGCTGGAACGCGTCTGTCGTGCGCGTGTCGCCGCATAGGGCAGGAATTTTGGAGGAACGATTTCAATGAGGGTTTCTGTTTTTGGTCTCGGTTACGTCGGCAGCGTGTCAGCAGCTTCGTTCGCCGCAGACGGCCATACCGTCGTCGGCGTCGACGTCAATCCCGATAAAGTTGCGAGCCTCAACGAAGGACGCAGTCCGATCGTCGAAAAGGGCCTCGACGAGTTGATCAAGACGGCGGTGGCAAACGGGTCTCTTCGCGCAACGACGAGCACAGACGAGGCGGTCCAGGCGACAGATCTCTCGCTTCTGTGCGTTGGCACTCCGAGCCGCAAGAACGGAAGCCTGGACCTGTCGTATCTCACACGCGTCTGTGAGCAAATCGGAACGGCGCTGAAATCGAAGCCGGATTATCACGTTGTCGTCGTGCGTAGCACCGTGTTACCGGGAACGACACATCAGATCGTGATTCCGACGCTGGAGCAGGCGTCTGGAAAGAAATACGGGACCGGCTTCGGCGTGACGGTGAACCCCGAGTTCCTTCGCGAGGGAACCGCTATTCACGACTTCCGTCACCCGCCGCTCACGCTCGTGGGTCACAACTACAAGTCAGACGCCGCTCCGACAGAAGCGTTGTATGCCAGGGTGCAGGCGCCGCTCGTGAACACGAGCATCCGCACGGCGGAGATGATGAAGTACGCGAGCAACACATGGCACGCATTGAAGGTGTGCTTTGCCAATGAAATCGGCAATCTGTGCAAACGGCTGGAGATCGACAGCCATGAAGTGATGGACATCTTTTGCCGGGACGAGAAACTGAACTTGTCGTCCTACTACATGAAGCCAGGCTTCGCCTTCGGCGGTTCCTGCCTGCCCAAGGATGTTCGGGCGCTGCAGTACCGCGCGAAGGAAGTCGATCTCGAGATACCAGTCATTCAATCGATCCTTGGAAGCAACCAGCTGCAGGTTCAGCACGCGCTCGATCTGGTGATGGACAGTGGCAAGAAGCGGATCGGTCTGCTCGGGTTCAGCTTCAAGGCGGGCACGGACGACCTGCGCGAGAGCCCGATCGTCATTCTCGCCGAAGCCCTTCTTGGCAAGGGTTACGAGCTTCGCATCTATGACAAGAACGTCTCGATCGCTCGCCTCGTCGGTGCCAACAAGGAATACATCAACAAACAAATCCCGCACCTGTCGTCGCTGCTGTGCGAGACGATCGACGAGGTCCTCGACAATTCTGACGTGATCGTTGTCGGGAACGGCGCGCCGGAATTCTCAGACGCGTTGAAGAAGACGCGCCCCGACCACCTTATCGTCGATCTCGTGCGGGTGAAGACGGATCGCGCGGAGATTCCGGGCCAGTATCAGGGGATCTGTTGGTGAGGAACCGCTCGATCTCGGTCCAGATGCCGTCCAGGCTTTTCAGCAGCTGATGGTCGTCGTCGAGCATGTGAAGCTCGACGTTCGGCCGGCTGCTCGCCCACCGTTCAACCGTGTCCGGGTCGACGGCAGTGTCCCACCGCCCCTGAAAGACCTGCACAGGCTGTGCGAGCTGCGCCTGAAGCGCGTTGTACTGCCGCGCGTCTGCATACAGCTCGTAGTGCACCGGCACCGTGCGACCGTAGCCATAATGGAACACGGCAAGGGTGTTCGAAGACTTCCAGGCGTCAAGGCCGCGGTCCCCCAGCTCGCTCAACCTGTTGCCATCGAAATCGAGTGCCGGCGCCAGCAGCACGACCCGCGTGATTCGATCGGGATGCCGTAACGCGGCGTGGACGGCGACGAAGCCGCCGAGACTCGACCCAACGATCACGAATGGTCCTTCCGCACTCGCAAGCGCCTTGCCGACCTGCTGCAGCATCCGCGAGACGGTCAGCGTCGAAAAATCCGGGTCATTCAAGTCGGGAACGATGACGGGAATGCCGCGTTCGGCGAATTTTCGCGAGAGAAATGTCGCCTTGGATGACTGGGGAGAGGAAGCAAATCCGTGCAGGTAGAGCACCTGCATCAGATCATGACCTTACATCCCGGCTGGCACTGGCACTGGATCGAGCCTTCGCCGTCGGTCGAATAGTCGTAGGTCAGCTCCTCGCCTTTCCGGATATTGCGCGCCGCAATGATCCAGATCGTGTCGCCAATCACCCGTGTATAGCAATTCGGTTCGCACGCGTGATTGATGTAGCGCGCGACATTGCCGCCGACGGCGGCGTCGCGTACATACAGACGATTCAGCTTGAAGCACCAGATGTGGCCCTGCTTCAGGTACCGCTGCTCACGCTTCAAGCTTTCGCGATTGGTGATCTTCTCACCATCGTAGGTGACGATCCGTTTGTTCTTGGGGATCGGCTGGGTCGCGAACACTCCCCAGCCCTGAATCTTGGAACGGCGTTTTTCGATCAAGCGGATAGGTAGTCTACCAGTACCGCACCCGCCCGACGTCAACGTGCACGAAGTTCAGATCGGGATAAAAGCCGACGCCCCCGAGCTTCAAGGACCTGGCCGCATCGCGCAGCTGATTGAGCTTGACGCCTGGAACCCGGATGTCGATGGCCTGACCCACCATGTGGAGGCTATGCGAGGCGACACCGGTCGCTGCGCCACCCCGTTCACGAAGAAGCGCGTTGGTCTGCGGTGATCGATAGCCGGAAATGATGTGAAACGGCTGATCGGTCTCGAGGGTTCCGCCGAGCTCGTTCAGAAGGTCGAAGACGCGGGGATCGATCGGCTTGATCTGGTTCGCCCTGAAGTCGCGAAGAATGTAGTTGAGGTGCTCCAGCGACTCCGGCACGTACGATCCGCCGGTGCAATAGGTCGTCTTCAGTCGCTCACCCGTGTGCGTATTGAAAAAAGAAAGTGCGCGCTCCGGTGCCTTTGCGACAGGCGTTGCGGCATGGACTCTTGAGGGCACCAACGCGGAGGCCGCGGCAACGGCTCCAAGTCCGAGGAACGCCCGGCGATGAAGGGTCTTCTGTTCGTGCATGCACCTTTCCTCACGCGGCACAGAGCTGCCGCCGCAACCGACTTTTGAACTGTGATTGGCGGATCTATATTTCAACACAAACGACGACCGCGCTTCAAGCACAGCAGACGGCTAAATGTTATAGTGCGAGAGATGGAAGGCATTATCCCCGCATGGGGGAGAATCCTTCGCGGCTATCGTCCTGCCCTTTCGGTCGAGATTACCCGCGAATGTCCCCTTCGATGTCCCGGCTGTTACGCCTACGGCGACGACCACCTCGGTGGCGAAGTCACGCTTCGACAGGTCAGCGATTTCAAAGGACAGGAACTTGTCGATCGATTTTTTGCGCTGATTGATGCGCACCGACCGCTCCACGTTTCGATTGTGGGCGGTGAACCGCTCGTCCGTTACCGCGAGCTCGGCGAGATTTTGCCGAGGTTGTCACGGATGGGCCTCTATACACAGGTTGTGACCAGCGCTGTTCGGCCGATCCCGTCGGAATGGATCGGCTTACCGCGTCTGAAGATCGTCGTCTCCATTGATGGGCTGCAACCGGAGCACGACGAGCGACGCACGCCGGCAACCTACGACCGCATCCTGAAGCACATCAAGGGACATCAGATCACGGTCCATTGCACCGTGACGCGGCAGCAATCCCGGCGCGAGGGCTACCTCGAAGAATTCGTGCGTTTCTGGTCCGGGAATCCGGATACAAACCAGATCTGGATCAGCCTTTACACGCCACAGATAGGTGAACAGTCGCCCGAACGGCTGGCTCCCGCCGATCGCGAGCGGATCGTCGCGGCGCTCATGCATATGCGCAAGTCGTTTCCCAAGTTGCGCATGCCGGCGGGGTTGATTGAGGCGTATGTCCGGCCGCCGCAGAACCCCAACGACTGTATCTTTGCGCAAACGACGACCTGCGTCTCGGCCGATTTCACGCGGCAGATCGCTCCGTGCCAGTTCGGCGGCAACCCTGACTGCTCCAACTGCGGCTGCATCGCCTCGGCGGCATTGAAGGCAGTCGGACGCCACCGTTTGCCCGGCGGCCTTCGCGTCGGCGCGATCTTCGAGCACTCACTGACATTCGGGCGCGGCATCCGGCGAGTCCGCGGGTACGTGAGTTCCTGAGACGGCTCAATCCGTATGGCGAATGTGGCATCGTTCGACATCACGTCGGGTGTCGATCTTCAGGAAGTCGATAACGCGGTCAATCAGGCGCGCAAGGAAGTCGCGCAGCGTTACGACTTCAAAGGATCTCGCGCGGCCATCGAGTTCAACCGCACCGAGAACTCACTGACGCTCGTCGCCGACGACGAGTTCAAGATGAACGCGTTGTGGGACATCCTGCAGGGCCGGATGGTCCGCCGCGGAGTCCCGACGAAGAATCTGACGCCCGGCACGATCGAACGCGCAGCCAACGATACGGTGCGACGCGTGATCACGTTGCAGCAGGGCATCCCAACCGACGCGGCACGAGACATCGTCAAGTTCCTCAAGGACAACAAGCTCAAGAAGGTGCAGGCGGCCATTCAGGCGGACCAGGTCCGGGTCTCGTCCCCGTCGAAGGATGAGCTGCAGGAGGCCATGCGCCTGCTCCGTGAGCACGACTTTGGCATAGCACTACAGTTCGGCAACTACCGCGGCTAGACGTGAGAAGGAGGAGCGGATGGCAGGCCCGGGCCGACTGCTGGTAATGACAATGGCGATGAGCGCGACGCTGATGGTTTCGGCGTGCACCCGCTCGTCAGCGCCGCCCGTGGACCAGACCAAGGCGGCCGTGCCCGGCACTGGCACCTCTGCGGCGCCGGCTCAACCGGTCAACGAAGACGCCAAGGCGCTCGCCGCCTTTCTCGACCGCGTCAACCAGTACGTCGCGGTACATCAAAAGCTGGAGAACACGCTGCCAAAGCTGTCAAAGGAATCGACGCCGCAGCAAGTGGATGGGCATCAGCGCGCATTATCCAAACTGATGCAAGATGCCCGAAAAGATGCCAAGCAGGGGGACGTCTTCACGCCCGAGTCACAAGTGGTGATCAAGAAACTGATTGCCAAAATCTTCAGCGGTGCGGACGGGCCGTCGCTCAGAGCCTCGGTCATGGATGAGAATCCGGGCGTCCCGAATCTGAAAGTGAACGATCGATATCCTGACGAAATCCCGGTCTCTACGATTCCGCCACAACTCCTCGAAGGGTTACCAAAGCTGCCGGAGGAGATGGAATACCGTTTCGTCGGGAACGCTCTCATTCTGATGGACACTCACGCCCACATCGTCGCCGACTTCATCCCCAACACTTTTACGAAGTGAGTGCACTGTGACTGTGCTGAAGCGAATCTCTGTCGCGTGCCTCATCGTCGGTCTTTTCGTTCCGCTCGACGCTGCGCGGGTCGGTAGCAAGAGCGGCGGCCCTCAGGCGCAACAGGCTGCAGCTTCGCTGCCACTCACGGTGCCGAACAAGGCCGACTCGCTGAAGTTCGCAGTACTGGGCGATTTTGGTACGGGCAGCAAAGAGCAGTACCAGTTGGCGGCGATCATGACGCGCGTACACGATCAGTATCCGTTCAACCTGGTCACGCTGGTCGGCGACAACCTGTACGGATCGGAGCGCCCGCAGGACTTCAAGAAGAAGTTCGAGGATCCGTATAAGCCGCTGCTCGACGCCGGGGTAAAGTTCTACGCCTCGCTTGGCAATCACGACGACCCGCAGGAGCAGCGCAACTACAAGCTGTTCAACATGGACGGAAAGCGCTATTACACGTTCAAGCCGGACGGCAAGCAGAGCGTGCGGTTCTTCGCGCTCGAGAGCTCGTATCTGCAGCCCGAGCAGGTTGCCTGGTTCGAACAGGAGCTCAAGGATTCCAACTCAGACTGGAAGATTCCCTACTTTCATCACCCGCCGTACTCATCGGGGGAACGCCATGGATCCGATCCGCAGATCCGAACCGCGCTCGAGCCGCTCTTTCTGAAATACAACGTCAGCGTCGTGCTCACCGGGCACGACCATTTCTACGAGCGTACCAAGCCGCAGAAAGGTATCGTGTATTTCGTCGTTGGATCAGGTGGGCAGCTGCGCAAGGGCAACATCGACACCCGCACAGGATTGACCGCATCGGGCAACGACCGCGATCAGAGCTTCATGATTGCCGAGATCAACGGTGACGAAATGTGGTTCAACGCCATCTCGCGGCAGGGGCAAGTCTTCGACAGCGGCAGCATTACGCGCCGGAAGTAGCCTTCTCGGTCTCTTTTTCCTTTTCTTTGGCTTTTTCTTTGTCCTTGTCGGCCGCGGCCTGCTTGGCCTCGGGGGTCAGCGCCCAATCAGCCTCGAACACGGCGCGCATCTTTTTCGCAATGCTGTCGTCGGACGTGATCACCCCGATCTCGCGACGGCCGTCGAGTTCGAGCTTGCGCAGGCTCTGGCTGCCGACGAAAGCGGCGCTGCCATCGCGGATGATGGCTCTGACATGCAGGCGAAGGTCGGGGAGCTTTCGCGCCGCGATGCCGATGGCGCCTTTTCCGAGCTTGCCGAACAGTCGAATGTCGACGCCATCCTTCGCCCGTTCGGCCAGTTGCCGGAGCATCAGTCGATCGCTCACCTTGGCGTCGTAGATCAACAGTTCTTTCTTCGCCTTCTGGATGAACTCGGTCAGCAACTCACGCGAGTTTTCTGGACTGACGACAAGTTGGTCGCGGCTGGGTTTGTAGGCCTGGCGTGTGCAGTCGGCCTCGAACAGCTCGGACGCGTCCTTCACCAGTTTTGCGGCGTCGGTGACGATGCCAAAACTGCGGCTCTTCTCGATATCGAGCTTGGTGTAATTGAAACCAAACACGTAGAGCGTGCCGTCGATCAGCATCATCTTGCCGTGATAGCGCGGCAGATCGTCGGCGGTCCGCGCCACGGTCACGCCGGCATCAAGCAGGCGAAGCTCCAGTTTCCGGAGCGACTTTTCGCCGCCGCGATTGGTATGCGCGATGAGCGCGCGAACAACCACGCCCCGGGCAACGGCCGCCTCGAGCGCTTTCTCGAGTTCGACGCGATCGAAACGAAAGATGACGATATCGATCGTCTTCTTCGCGGCCTTCACCGCCTGCACCAGCGGCGTCACGCCATCGTCTGGCTGGATGATGAGCTTCACTTCTTGCTGTTCTTTTTCTCGGACCAGTCGACGGCGGCATGGCCGTCGCGGTCGAGGCGAAGGATGGTATTGGAAATCCGATCGGTCTGCACTTCGAACGGCACCTGGACATCGTAGCAAACCTCTTCATCCGAAGATGTCCGCAGTTCGAATTTGAGCTGGTAGCGGCGCAGGATGTCTTCGATTTTCGGCCGTAGTGAATCGGTGTCGTCACCCGCCTTGATCTTGAGCTCGAAGTGACGCAAGGGAGCTTCGAACGACTCGATCACCCACAGTGCACCCGCGATGAAGGCGGTTGAGACGACCGCCAGGGCGTAGAGACCGACACCCGACGCCAGCCCGACTGCGAGCGTGCAGAGCATCACCACCGCATCCTTCGGGTCATCGATCTTCGATCGATAGCGAATCAGGTTGGCCGCACCCACGATGCCGAAGGCGCGTGCAAGGCTGGCGCCGACGACAAGCATGATCACCGCGCCGACGACCGAGAGGATGATCTGGGTCTGGAGTACAGCCGGCGTGCGCGGCGGCGTGCCACGGCGTCTCGGACGAAGCGCCAGAGCGCTGCCCAGCGCTGCCGCGAGCGGCAGCCGAACCAGCGCGACCTGGATGTCGTGGATCGGATTGGGCTCGTGCAGCGGCGTCTGGTTATCGAGCGCCTGGCCCTGCTCGCCTTGCCCGGCCGCAAAAATGGCGATCGGCCACACGGCGTTGGCGACGAGCAACAGCGCGAGAAGACTGAGCGTCGGAAGTCGCAAGGCGGTCATGAATCTTTCAGCGCAAGTCCTTCATCGATTTTTTGCTTCATGCGTCGAATGAAGCGTTCGGCGATCGAATCAGGAAATCCGCCAGCACGGAACGCGTCGTGCCACTGGCGATCGGTCAGGGCCTCAAGGCGCTCACACGCCCAGCGCACGTCCGCGGGGGAAATGTTGTCGAAGAGAACGCGGTGGCGTCCACGGTAATCGAATCGCACTTTTCCATTGGTGACACCGAGGATGAACGGCGTCTGCTCAAATACAGCAGGGTCGCCTCTCGGCGCGTCGATGACGCCAGTACGGCCGAACGACTGTCCGAGGTCGCGCGCGACGTACCACCGCTTCGCTCCGTCGAACGCCTCCTTCAGTTCGTAGAGGACATTCTGCTCGTCTTTGAGATCGGAATTGCCAAGCATTGCCTGGATGACGAGCAGACCGTTCATCTCGCGCGTGCCGACGAAGGGGTTGCGATAGTACGACCACGAGTCATTGCCCTCGAGGCCGTGCAGGTTGGGCGATTTCGCGCGAAACCTGGCGGGCAGCTGCGGATTCGGTGAGGGTGCCTCGGCAGCATTCCACTTGGCGACATAGTAAATCGGCGGTTGGTGGTAACCAATTCCCCACAGGATCCGTGACGCCGTCACTTCCGGCCCTGCTTCCGGCGGAAACTTCGCGCTCCACTCGGCATCGTCCGGGCCTTTGAGCGTGTAACCGCGACTGAAGCCGGTTCGCTTCATATCGACGACCGTGTAGGTCGCAGAGACATCGGGCGCGAGGCGCGCTCCACCAACACCATTAAAGAGATCGCGGCCACGGTCGGGCTGGATCCAAAGCTCGGCCAATTGCGCCGGAGTCGGCGGACCCGGCAGTGTTGATTTGACAGGCGTCGCCGTGCACGCGACAAGCCCAACAACGGCAATCACAGACGATACAGTCGGACGGCCCACGCAGTACACCTGTGCAATTGCCGCGCCATGCAGCTCATCTGAAGGTTGAGGCTTAGCGAAAATCGTGCGACTGAGGTTCAGGGCCGCTGTTCGAAAGACCAATGACACGCTCGGCTTTGATCGACGTCACGCCTTCCTGAATCTGCAGCGTGCCTTCAACGAGGAGATATGGCTCGCCGACGATGGCTCGTTTCTGTTCGCTGAAGAGATCCGGACGGACGATGACGTTCGCGATCCCGGTTTCGTCTTCCAACGTGAGGAACACAAATCCTTTCGCCGTACCGGGACGTTGACGCGTGATTACAGCGCCGGCCACACGCACGCGGCGGCCGTGGCGGCCGTGAGGCAGATCGCTGGCGCGCAGCACGCCGCGAAGGGCCAGCTCGGCGCGTCGCAGTGCGAGCGGATGCGGACCGATTGTCAGACTCATGCCGGCATAGTCGGCCATCAATCGTTCCGGCGGAGTCATCACACGCAAAGGAGACGTGGTGCCGGGATCCGGCATCGGGAAAACGTCCGCCGTTTCAAACAAGTTCCCTTTCGGCCGCACCGCTTTTTCAATCTGCCACAGTGCGGTCCGCCGATCGTAACCGAATGCGTTGAGTGCACCGATCTCGGCGAGCGTGGCGAGCTCGTCGCGACGGACGTGGGTGCGGGTGATGAGATCGTCGACACATGCAAAGCGTCGGGATCCGGGATCCGTTGTCCGGGATCCGGAAATCGCTCCTCGCTCCTCGCTTCTCGCTTCTGACTGACGACTGCTGGCTCCCGGCGCATCGCTTCTCCACTCGTGCGCACAAACGTTGCAGAAAAATCCCTCCGTTGGCGTTTCTTCGAGCATCGACTGATCGTCACAGCCGCATTTAGGACAACGGTGTGAATCGACCGTATCGGTTTGAACCGATCCCGGATCCCGCAAACCAGATCCCGGTTGTGAGGCCTCAGCGATAGCACGGCCGATCTGCTCCCGCAGCCCATTCACATACATCAACCCGAGACGCACGCGGCCGTCCGGATCGACGCGGCATGTCCAGTCGGATTCCTGCACGTCGATCGGCGCGAAGCGTACGCCGTGACGCTGGGCGTCCTTCACCAGCGTTGCGGGGTGGTAAAAGCCCATCGGCTGGTTGTTCAGGAGCGCCGTGTAGAACGCCGCCGGATAGTGTGCCTTCAAATACGCACTGGCATAGACAAGCAGCGCGAAGCTGGCGGCGTGCGATTCAGGAAACCCATACAGTGCGAACGACGTGATCGATCGAATAATCTCTTGCGCCGCATCGCCGGTAATTCCCTGCCTCGCCATTCCGGCGCGGAGCTTGGTTTCAATCTGCTGCATGCGATGTTCGGCGCGCTTGAATCCGAAGGCGCGGCGCAGTTCCTCCGCTTCCCCGCCGGAAAATCCCGCCGCCACCATCGCCATCCGGAGCAACTGTTCCTGAAACAGCGGCACGCCAAGCGTGCGCGCGAGGATCGGCTCGAGCGACGGATGCGGATAGGTGACCGGTTCCTGTCCCTGGCGGCGTTTCAAATACGGATGCACCATCTGACCGACGATTGGCCCGGGGCGGATGATCGCGACCTCAACGACGATGTCGTAGAAGCCTCGCGGCCGCAGCCGCGGCAGCGTCGCCATCTGTGCCCGCGATTCAACCTGGAAGATTCCAATCGTGTCTGCCTCCTGCAGCATCCGATACACCTCGGGATCGTCAGGCGGGAGATGGGCAAGATCGAGTGAATTTGAACCGCTACGATCTTTATTCACCAGCTCCAATGCGTCCTGAAGAACCGACATCATCCCCAGCCCAAGCAGATCGACCTTGACGATCTTCATGTCTGCGCAATCGTCCTTGTCCCACTGGACAACGACGCGGTCGGGCATACTGGCATTCTCGAGCGGCACCACGTCGTCGAGCCGGCCGTGGCACATAACCATGCCGCCCGAGTGCTGGCCGAGATGACGCGGCAGATCCTGGATTTCTTCCCACAATCGTCCGAAGGTCTGGATGACGGGATGATGAATGTCGAGACCAACCTCACGCAGATTGCGATCCAGCGTCTCCTTTGGATCGATCCATTCGAAATGATTGATGACCTTTGCCAGCCGATCGATCTGCGCCGGCTCGAGCGATAGCACCTTGCCGACTTCGCGCGCCGCACTGCGGCCTCGATACGTGATGACGTTGGCAGTCATCGCGATCCGCGGGCCTACCGGCGATCCGTCGTCAGCGGGGACGCGGTTTCCGTACTTGGCATACAGATGCTGAATCGCGCGCTCGCGGCGATCGCCGCTCGGAAGATCGAGATCGATGTCGGGCCACTCGCCGCGCTCTTCCGACAGGAACCGCTCGAAGAGCAGATCCATTCCGACTGGATCGACCGCCGTGATCCCGAGGCTGTAACAGACCGCGCTGTTGGCAGCCGAGCCGCGCCCCTGCACCAGGATGTCTTGCTGACGACAGTAATTGACGATGTCCCAGACGATGAGGAAGTAGCCGGCGAGATCGAGCTTTTCGATCAGATCGAGCTCGCGCTCGACCTGGCGCCGCGCGCGATCGTCGTAGGGACGATAGCGTTCGCGCGCGCCGGCTTGCGTGATTTTTCGGAGAAACGACGCCATCGTTTCTCCGCGTGGCACCGAATAATCAGGAAACCGGTAGCCGAGATCGGCCATCGTGTATTGGAGTCGATCGGCGAGGTCGCGGGTTGCGGCAATTGCGCCGGGCATATCGGAAAACAGGCGGGCCATCGCTTCGGGGGATTTCAGATAGCGTTCCGCATTCCACGTGAGACGCCGGCCGGCGCGCTCGAGCGTGGTCTTGTGCCGGATACACGTGAGCACGTCGTACAACGGCCGATTCGCCGGCGCCGCAAACCGGACACCGTTGCTGGCAATGACCGGCAGATGAAACGCCGAGGCGAGATCGACAAGCGCGTGATTGTCGGCTTCCTCGTCGCGCAGGAGATGGCGCTGGACTTCGAGATACACGTTCCGCGCGCCAAACGTGTAGACGATACGATCGACAAGACCGCCGACGCCGAAACGCGGACCGCTCAGCGCCGAGCGTCCGACCAGGGCAACCAGTCCATTGACGTGCCCGTCGAGCTCGTCGAGCGTCAAGGCGCCTTCACCTTTGGGAGCGCGAAGTTTCATGCGCGTCACCAGGCGGCACAGGTTTCGGTACCCGTCACGTGATTCGATGAGGACCGGCAGGCGAAACACGGCGTCCGCCGTCCCAATCGCGATCGTCAGTTCGGCACCAATGATGGCTTTGATGCCGACGCGGCGGGCGGCGAGATGAAATCGCGGCGCGCCGTAGACGCCGTCGCGATCGAGCAGCGCCAGCGTGGGATATCCGAGTGCGACGGCGCGATCGATCAGCGCTTCCGGAAGCGATGCGCCATCAAGAAATGAAAATGCGGAGGCCGCGTGCAGCTCGACGTACATGACGGCCTCAATCGAGGATGGCTTCGAGGAACCAGCACTCGGTGATGCGATCGAAAAAGAGGCGGCAGATCGGGCCGTCGCTGAGCGCCACGTCCCACTCGTCGCGATCCCATGCACCAGACGTCGGATTCCACCACGCGCCAGAGGTGCGCCATGGCCCGGCGGCGCGTTCGACGCGACCTCCCGGCATACCACGACGATCGATGGCGACGTGCCCCGGCCGGCCGCGATCGGAGGTGACACGGATCGCAATGGGAGGGCGGAAGCGGCGGAGGATTAGGGTGCCAAGGGTGCCAAGGGTGCCTAGGGTGCCAGGGGTGCCTAGGGTGCCTAGGGTGCCAAGGGTGCCAAGGGTGCCAGGAGTGCTAGAGGAGCTGGAAGCTGGAACCGGGAAGCTGGGAGCTGGAAGCTGGGAGCTGGAAGCTGGCGCGAACCGCGTCATCTCGAATCCATCCGGCCGCCAGGTATCGAGCAGCACCGGTGAGCCGCAGCGGCTGTCGCCGACGAGCGCGCCCAATCGCGCCGTGAGCGTCGCCAGTGTTTCCGGCGACGGCAGCGCGCG
>DATJKH010000146.1:0-10026 GCA_035491715.1 Vicinamibacterales bacterium
GTTGACTACAGCTGTCGTCAGTGCTAGCCTGACGACAGCTGTAGTCACCAGATGGCCGAGACATCGATAGGCGAACAGGAACTCGCCCTCCTCCGTCACATCGCCGACCGCGGCAGCGCCTCGGTCGCAGAAGCGGTCGAGCAGTTCGGGGCACCGCGGGGCCTCGCGCGGTCGACGGTACTCACGATGATGGAGCGGCTGAGAGGGAAAGGACATCTCGCTCGCCGACTCGCCGACGGCGTCTATCGATACCGCACGCGTGCATCTTCGGCCGAGTTGCTCAAGAACGCCGTCGAGCGATTCATCGAGCGCAATCTGGACGGGTCGGTCACTCCCTTTCTCGCCTACCTCGCCGAAGGGCATCGGCTCTCCAGCGCCGAGATCAAAGAGCTGGAAGAACTGGTCGCCCGGCTGAGTGCCGATCGCAGGAAGGATCGGTGACCGGATGATCGCGACGCTCGCGCGGGCATCGGTCGAGGGCGCATTACTCGTCGTCGTGGTCTGGTTGCTCGCCAGGGTGCTTCGTGTGTCGCCGGCCACCCGCACTGTGCTCTGGTGGTGCGCCGCGGCGAAATTCCTCATCGCATTTATGTGGACGGCACCGATTGAAATCCCCGTCCTGCCAGTCCAGTCGCCTGTCACTGTCGCGGCCGTTCCTCATGTGCCCGCTCGCGCAATCTTCGACGCGAACGCACCGGCCGAGGTGTCACGACGCGATCCACCTGGCGCTTCGGGTCTGCATTCGGCGACGGGGATTGCGGACCGACGACGCGAGTGGTCGTTTTTTGCAGCTACCTGCTGGGTACTCGGGCTCACCGCGGCCGCCCTCGCAGGCCTGCGTCGTTGGCGGGTAACGGTGAGGATGCTGCGCGAATCCACGCCGGCACCACGAGTGGTTGTCGCAGACGCTACCGAACTTGCCACGCGTGTGGGATTGCGGCGGCCGCCCGATGTTCGGCTCTCCGCCTCGGTCGAGACCCCGCTGGTGATGGGGCTTCTGCGGCCGGTGGTGCTGCTGCCAGCGAATCGACTCGATGCGCTCAGCGACGCGCAGCGGCGGATGGTCATCTGCCACGAGCTCGCGCATCTCAAGCGCGCGGACTTGTGGCTCGGTTGTATTCCGGCGCTTGCCGAGCGCATGTTCTTCTTCCACCCACTCGCGCACCTGGCCTCGCGTGAATACGCGCTGGCGCGTGAGGCGGCGTGCGACGCGTCAGTCATGCGGACGCTCGACGCAGCGCCCCGGGACTACGGGAGACTGCTCCTGGCGCTTGGCGTCTCAGCATCTCGACGCGGCCTGACCGTCGCCGGTGCCGCATGGTCGTTTCAGAATCTCAAGCGGAGAATCTCCATGCTCCAAGACATCACGATCCGATCCCGGCGCTCGCGCGTGCCGACGGCGGCTGTTGTCGGGCTTGCCGTCGCCGCGCTCCTTCCGTTGCGATTGGTTGCCCGTTCATCTCCGGCGCAGCGCACGCCGGCAAGTGTTCCGTCGGTTGTTGTCGACACACCTCGGGAACCAGCCCGCGAGCGGCCACAGAACGATCAATCGAAGGTGAAGTCCGAACGCCTTCGCGACGACACCCGTGGCGTGCGCTTCGTGCTGCTGTCGGAGGACGGATCGCGAACGACGAACAATGAGCAACGTGGCGATGTCGAACGGGCGGAGCGGCTACGCCGACATGGCGAAGCCCTCCTGTGGTTCCGCATCGACGACAAGGAGTACGTGATTCGTGATCCCGAGGTGCTGCGTCAGGCGCGTGCACTCTGGACCAATGTGTACCACCACCCGCTTTTCGATGCTGATGCGCTTCGTGAGTTGACGCAGTCGCTGGATTCACTGAGAGTCGACGACCTGGCGGAGCACGGCGCGCTCCTGGCGCAGAGCGTGGACAGTGCGATACCCCAGCTCATAGTCGACCACAGTCTCGACGCCGCCGAGATAGGCCTGAGGGCGGCGGAGCAGGCGCTTCGCGGGTTGAGCGAGGGCGGGTTGGCGATCGACGAGGCCAAGCTCGATCAACAGCTGCACTCGATCGACATGTCCGGTCTCGAGCAACACATGCGCACATTGGAGAAGTCCACGGAGCATCTCGGCCAGCAGATTGAGCGCAGTATGCGCGAGTTCGAGCACCACGTCGAAGGTGGCCTCGAAGAACAGCTGAAAGAACTCGACCGCCATGTCCATGACTTCGACGTCCAAGCGTTCGCGCACCTCGGCGGCCTCGGGCGATCGGCGGGCGACACGGCGAGCCAGGCGGCTGAAAAGATGCGCGCACTCATCCAACGCGCGATCAAAAACGGTCAGGCGAGTCCGGTGCGCTAGAAAAGCGCGCGCTGGATACTTCGTCGTCTCGCGCCACCCGCGCGCTCCGGCAGCCGCTGCGGTGCGAGTAAAATTCTTTCGCCTACCGAATCCGAGCACGATAGGATCCGCCACATGCTCGGTGCCGCCATTCGTTTGCGTGCGCTGATCGATCGCCCTGGCATTCTGCTGATGCCCGGCTGTCACGATGCCATTTCGGCGCGACTCATCGAAGAAGCCGGATTCGAGATTGGCTTCATGAGCGGGTTTGCCGTCTCCGCCGACAGACTCGGGATGCCGGATACGGGGCTCATTTCGTACGCGGAACTCGTCGACCAGGGACAAAACATCTGTCGTGCCGTATCCATTCCGATGATCGGCGACGGCGACACCGGCTTCGGTAGCGCGCAGAACATCAAGCGGACGGTACACGGGTATCGCGCGGCCGGGTTTGCCTCGATCATGCTCGAGGATCAGGTCGCACCGAAGCGATGCGGCCACACTGAAGGCAAGGCGGTGGTCGGTCGAGACGAAGCACTGATGCGCGTGCGCGCCGCAGTGGACGCGCGCGATGAAGCGGGCGGCGACATCCTGATCATGGCGCGCACCGACGCGCGCGCCTGCATCTCGCTGGAGGAAGCGATCCTTCGCTGCCGCCTGTTCCGCGAGATTGGCGCCGACATCACGTTCCTCGAGGCGCCACTGAACGAGGACGAGATGCGCCAGTACTGCAGCCAGGTTGATGGCCCGAAGATGGCCAACCTGATTGAAGGGGGCAAGACGCCGATCCTCGGGCTGTCGCAACTGGAAGCCATCGGTTACAAGATTGCCGTGTTTCCACTGACGCTCTTGAACGTCTCGATCCTCGCGATGCGTGAGGCGCTGCGCCGCCTGAAGGCGGGTGAACGGCCGTCACCCGTCATGGACTTCGAGCGATTGAAGCAGGCGGTCGGGTTCCCGGCGTACTACGCCGAAGAGTCGCGCTACAAGGTGTGATCGCGCCGGGTTGACTCCTCCCACAGGAATGTTTAGTCTAGGCATAGACTAAACAGGTATCATGAAAAAAGGCACACGCAAGGATCTGTTCCCCGGCGCGCTCGAGCTGATGATCCTGCGGATCCTGAGGCGCGAGCCGCTCCACGGCTATGCACTGGTTCAACGCATCCGTCAGGCGTCCGACGACCTGCTGCAGGTCGAAGAGGGCTCCTTGTATCCGGCGCTGCAGCGGATGTTGAAGGAGAGCTGGGTCACCGCCAGCTGGCGCGAATCCGCGAGCGGCCGGCGCATTCGCGTCTATCGGGTGACCGCGAAGGGAGTCCGGCATCTCGACGATCACGTCTCGCACTTCGAGCAGATGCTCGAGGGAGTTCGGCGAGTGCTCTCGCTGGTGCCGCGATGAGCTGGTTGCGGCGATTTCCGACGCGGCGTGGCGCCGATCGCGATCTCGCCGAGGAGATGCAGCAGCATCTCGATGAAAAGACCGAGGAGCTGGTCGGGCGCGGCATCGCTCCGGACGAGGCGCCGTCGCTGGCGCGGCGCGAGTTTGGCAACGTCACCGTGCTGACCGAACGCAGCCGGGACATCTGGCGTTCGCCGCTTGACGATATCGTCTCGGACCTACGATACGCCTTTCGATTTCTCCGCCGTTCGAAGGCGTTCGCCGCCGCATCGATCCTGATGCTGGCGATAGGCATCGGCGGCAATGCCGTCGTGTTCAGCGTGGTGAACGCCATCCTCTTTCGTCCGCTGCCATTTCCGGAGAGCGATCGCCTCGTATCCGTCCAGTCACGTGACACGCGCGGCACACCGCATCCCACCTCGTTGTCGTACCCGACGTTCTTCGATTTCCGGGCGGGAAACCAGGTGTTCGAACACCTCGTGTGTTATCGCGACCGCGCGTTCACGGTGACCGATCGCGGTCCGGCCATCCAGGTGTCCGCCGAAATCGTCTCCTGGAATCTGTTTGCACTTCTTCGCGTGACGCCCATCTTTGGTCGCGGCTTCGTCGCAGAAGACGAGCAACCCCAGGCGCGCGTCGCCGTGCTGAGCCACGACTTCTGGTTGGCGTTGTTCGGCGGCGATGAAGCGATCGTCGGCAAGACCATCGTCCTCGATCGTGTGCCGTTCACGATTGTCGGCATCGCGCCGCGTGGCTTTACGTTCCCAATCGGAAGGAAGGTGCAGATCTGGACCACACTCGCCGTGGACACATCGGCGGCGAAGGGACAGCCCGTCACCGAGCAACGGGGCGCACGGATGCTCGACGCGACGGCCCGGCTGAAACCCGGCGTATCAATCGCGACCGCGCAGGCGGAAATGGACCTACTGGCTGGCGCGATCGCGGCGGAACATTCCGATCAGAATCGAAACATCTCGACCACCTACATCCGGCCGGAGTTGGAACGTCTGACGGGATTCACACGCGCTCCGCTGATGATCCTCATCGGCGCGGTTGCGCTCGTCCTGCTGATCGCCTGCGCGAACATCGCCAATCTCCTGCTCGCGCGGGTGATGGATCGTGCACGGGAGCTTGCCATGCGCATGGCGATCGGCGCGAGCCGGAGTCGCCTGATCCGGCAGGTCCTGACCGAGAATCTCGTGATCGCCCTCACCGGGAGCGGCGTCGGCGCGGCGTTCGCCGCCTTCGCTGTGCGCGCGGCCGCGCCGATCTGGTCGGACGGCCTGCCACGCGGTGAAGGAATCGCAGTCGATTGGCGGGTCCTCGTGTTCTGCGCCTGCCTCGCAGTGCTCACCGCCGTGGTGGTTGCACTGCCGACCGTGCTGCGGCTGGCCCATGCCGACGTCAGCCAGTCGTTGCGAACCGGAAGCTGGGGAAACACGCGCGGCCACGACAACATGCGCGGCGGCCTGGTGATCGCCCAGGTCGCGCTCGGGCTCACGCTCCTGAGCGGCGCAACGCTCCTGTTCGAAGGTCTTGTGCACCTCGTGCGCCGGGATCTCGGGTTTCGACCGGATCAGCTCGTCACGTTCAGCGTCAGCCTCCCTGATGGGATGTCTGGCGACGGCCGTCAGGAACTGTTCGTCGCCGCCCTGCTCCAGCGTCTCCGCAATTCGCCCGGAGTGATGACCGCCGCGGCAGGTTCGCCCCTGCCGCTGACGGGACACGAGATGACGATGTCGTTCGATATCCAGGAACGCCCCGCGGCACCGTCGGATCGACCGTTCGCGGATATGGCGATCGTCACGCCGGGATACTTTCGAACGATCGGCGTCGCCTTGGAAAAAGGACGCGACTTCACCGACCGTGACGACGGATCATCGCTGCCCGTCCTCATCGTCAACCGCGCCTTTGCCGATCGTTTCTTCCAGGGGGAAGACGCGATTGGCAAACGCATCAAGCCCGGGGCGACCACGAAGAATCAGCCGCCCATGATGCGGGAGATCGTCGGCATCGTCGGCGACGCCAGACAGTCGCCGATCGGCTTCGATCGGGAGCCGATTTACTATTTCCCGTATCGGCAGCTGCCGTGGTTTCCTCCTTCGATAGTGGTCCGGACCGCCGTCGCTACATCAACGCTCGAGCCGGAAATCCGCGCGGTGGTCGCCGACCTCGATCGCCAGGTGCCCGTCAACGAGATGCGCAGCCTGCGCGAATTCTGGTCGTCGCGCTTGGCGATCCCCCGATTCCTGACGCTCATGCTGATGACGTTCGCGGCCGTTGCGGTGATTCTGATGGCGGTCGGGCTCTACGGTGTGACGGCGTACAGCGTCTCGAAACAGACGCGCGAGATCGGCGTTCGCATTGCGCTTGGTGCGTCCCGCCAATCGATTACGCGCGATGTCATGGGCCGGGCCGCCCTGCTTGTCGGTGTCGGCATGCTCGCCGGCGTCACCGGCGCGCTCGGTGCTGGCCGCGTCATCGGCAGCCTCCTCCAGGGTTTCCCTGTGCACAGCCTTCCCGTCGTTGCCGCTGCGTGCACGATCCTGGCGCTGAGCGCGGCAGTGGCGGCGTTCCTCCCGGCGCGGCGGGCCGCCTCGATTGATCCGCTGCAGGCCTTGCGAGCGGAGTGAGGGGCCCTTTGCATTCTCGTTCAGCGTCGAGAGGGCGCCGCCGCAGTGGCTGTTGAATCTGGAACGAGCGTTCGAATCACGCCATCCTGCCTCGAGGTGAGCAGCAGCTCGCCGTCGCGAGTTCGGCTGATATGCAGATCGACACGAGGCAGGCTCGTGCCCATGGTGCGTTCAACGAGTTCCCGCATCGATACGCCAATGCGGTTGCCATTTGCGTCGCGCATGTAGAGTTGGATTTCTTCGATGCGCGCTAGAGTCTGAGGAATGCCATCGTCTGCCTTCTTCAACTCCGCGAGATCCGCCGCGAAGACACGTCCGTTCTGGATGTCGCCGAACACGAACTTTCCCCGTAGTGCAGCGATCCGGCCGTGGTAAGCGAACCCGTCGGTGATGGCCCGTCCTTCGTCGTGGTCGTACATCGCAACTGGATACATGAGGCCGTCCTTCTCACGGCCGTCCAGGACTTCCGGGGGAAGAGCAAACAGTTCGTTGAGCTGTCCGCCGCGCCAGCGGCCGTTCTCCCAGTAACCCTCTCGTTTCATCCAGCCGTAGTTCTCGCCGTTGCGAACGATATTGATTTCCTCGATGTTGTTCATGCCGATGTCCGAGGCGAACATCGTTCCATCGGTGTCCCATGAGATGCGGTGGGCGTTCCGGAACCCATACGCGTAGATTTCGCCGAGCGTGTTCGGGTCGCGATCCGCGGCGAACTTGTTAGCCATCGGAATCGTGTAATCGCCGAGCCCTTTCGTTCCGCCCGTCACCTTCGGACTGCGCGGATCGAACCGCAGGATGGCGGTCATGATGGAATCGAGGCGTTGTGTCTGGCTGGCGGTGTTCGAGTTTGGTCCTCCGCCATTACTGAATCCGTGATCGCTGCCGCTGGTGTACAGCAGTCCGTAATCAGGATCGCCGGGTTTCGCCACGGGATTGAATTCAGCGGTGCCCATAGGGTGCCCAAGGTTTGTGACGACGTGCGCTTCGCGAAGGAGCTCCCGTCGCGTTCCCGCGAATCTGCTGGCTGCAGGGTCGGTCGCATGCCATTCCGTGATGATGTTGTGGTAGGTCACATCCTTGGCCGCGAATCCCGGCGGAATGAAATCGGGCGTCTTTGGATTGCCCGGACCACGCTCAGCGTGAACCGTGTAGAACAGCCCGTTCTTCGCGAACTCCGGGTGAAACGCGAACCCGATGAATCCACTCTCCAGTCGGCCATAGACGGTGAGCGGAAACAGTTCGCCAAGGTTGACATACACCTGCGGCTGGTTGTTCGCATCGATCAGATAGAGCAAGCCGCGCTCGTCGTTGACGAACCGGCGGCGGTCGGGTAGATCGCGCACGAACTGAATGCGCGCCCATCCCGCCGGTGTCACATCCTGATCGGCGGGACGCATCCCTCGCGTGTCCGGCAGGCGCACGACATCTTTGATCTCGACTTCCAATCCGCGTTTCGTAATGGGAGCAGAGATTGGATTGGTGGTGATTTGCGCCGCGATCGTGGTTAGAGCACTGATCGCCAGCACGACAGCGATGACGAGCCGAATCGCGTTGCGCATCGGACCTCCGCGAGTATCACGAGAAGTGTGCCCACCCGGGCGGGCACACAGTCCTGATGGCCAGCATGTTACACCGCTGGCATTCGGACGCGCACGCTGACCTTGGTCGACGGCGGGACTATCTGGATGCTGAAAAACGTCGACCGGTAGCGGCGTTCCGAGCGATTCCAATTCATATGAATATCCGATGGCAGTCGACGCGAGCTTCAACAAATATCAGCAGTCTCGTGTGAGCTCCATTAAAAGCGGACGGAGAAACCGCCGATGCTATCGCAGATCATCAGACGTTCCTGCTCCCGCTTCGTATTGGTTGCGATTGGTTCCGTACTCATTGCGGCATTCGCGGCCGGCAGCCTCCGCAGGCCGATCAAGGCGGCGCCGGTCGACCCACCTCCTCTGACCATCGCCGCCACCTTCGTTGATATCACTCCGGACAACCTTGGACCGTACGACGGACAAGCCGCCGCGAACATACCGGACTGCCCGGCGCCGTGTCTGAGCGGTCTGAACGGAGGGCGCGTACACAATCTCGCGCCTGTTCCCGGTGATGCCACAACATATTTCGCCGCAAGCGAAGTCGGCGGCCTCTTCAAATCCATCAATGGGGGAGTGTCGTGGTCGCACCTGGACGGGTACCTCCCCTGGACCGCGTGGGATGTCGCCGCGGCGTCCGGCGGTCAGCGCGTCTACGCGACATCGTTCAACGAAGGCCGACGCGATCTGACCACCGTGCTTCAGGTATCAACTGACGGCGGAACGACGTGGACCGGCCGTTTACCGGCAGCGCCTTCGACCTGTTCGCCTGAACGGACGGGCCAGCCATCAGGTTTCGGCATCGCCATCAGACCCGGTACCGCCGAAGTGCTCGTGGGCACGAACTGCGGCCTGGCGCGAAGCACTGACGGCGGTGACACGTGGACACGTTTCGATCCCACGCCGTTGGATCCACCGCTCAGCGTGTGGGATGCCGTTGCGCTCACAGGCGGACCGACGTACGCGTGTGGCGACGACGGATTGCTCGTGTCGCCGAACGGTCAGGCAGCCACCTGGACACAGCTGGCGAGGCCGGCCGGAACCGGCGGCTTCTGCTCGCTGGCCGTTTCTCCCGAGGAGACGAACGTCGTGTTTGCCATGTTCGCGAACCCGCAGTCTTACGGTGAGTTGTTTGGTGCGTCCGGCGGTGCGCTCTATCAAGGCGTTGTTTCATTAGACGGTGCCGGAAATGCTACCGGTGTCACGTGGACGCAGCTGGCGAATCCGGATGCGTCGATTGGAACGAAGACGCGTCTCCCCTTCGTCGTGGCGAACGATCGGTCGGTCGGTTACGACCTCTGGGCCGGTATCGGCAACGTCGTCCGGGGAACGTGCACGACTCCCGCGATTCAGCCTGCGGCGAATACGCCGCGTTGCACCGTATGGACAACTACGTACACGGACGCGAATGGCACGCTGCTGCAGAATGCGCACGGCGATTCGGGAGACATGGCGTTCAATTCCACGGTGGCGATTGATGCGTGTCCGACACTGTATTCGTCGGACGGTGGCATCTACAGAAATGCGCGCACCACAAGCCCCACGTGCCACGATCCGCAGTTCGTGGGATCGAACAGCGGCCTGCACGCCTTCACGGTGTGGGACATGGAGGGAGTGAACACTGCCGGCGAGGATACCGAGGATCTCTACTTCGGTACGCAAGACGACGGCCTCTACTACACCGATGACGCTGGCAGAACGGCCGCCCAGCCGGTCTGGCAGCACCGCATCGGCGGTGACCTGTACGACTTCGCCGCCGACGCGAACACCGTCGCGGCGTCGACCAATGGCGCCGAAATTCTTGCCGGCAATCGTGGATTTCTGAACATGGTGACGGCAGCGCCAGCAGCGACGATTACCGCCAACCCACCGCTCGATATCCCGGAATTCATCGTCCGCGCAGGAGCAGGCCAGTTCCTGATCGCGATCACAAGCCCGACATCGTCGTCGGGTACTCCGATCCCGATCGGCGTCCGAAAGACGACCGACATCATCAACGATCCGTTGGGCTCGGCTCTCGGCACGTGGCCGGCTGAAGCCGCGCCACCATGCCACATCGCCGTCGGAAGCGGGCCGGGAGGCGCGCAGCCTTACGTGCTC
>DATJKH010000147.1:0-30120 GCA_035491715.1 Vicinamibacterales bacterium
AAACCGACAGCGCTCGGCCGCATCTATCGGGTCGTCCATGAGACGACCAAGCGAGACACCACAACGGCATCGAATGGCCGATTGACGACCACTCAGTTGATCGACCTTCTCTCGCACCCGAACGGATGGTGGCGCGAAACGGCACAGCGAGTGTTGATTGAGCGTGGAGACCGCACCAGTGTGACGGCGTTGGGCCGTCTGGCCGCCACTGCCAAGGAACCTCGCACGAAGCTGCACGCGCTCTGGACGCTCGATGGTCTCGACGCGTTGCAGCCTGGCGTGGTGATCAAGGCCCTGGACGATTCGTCGCGCGACGTGCGTATGTCAGCGCTCCGCCTCTCGGAGCGCTGGCTGACCGAAGGCAACACGGCCGTGCAGGCAGCCGTGTTGAAGCGCCTGGACGATCAGGACTGGAGCGTTCGGTATCAACTTGCGGCGACGGTCGGTGCATTGCCGCCTGGTGGACGCGAGCGCGCGGTCGCCAGTGTCGTGTCGGCGCGCGGCGATGATCCGATCGCGCTCGATGCGGCATTGAGCGGAGTACGCGGATCGGAAGGCGGCGTCCTCGACAACGTTCTTCAAGCAACCGATCAAACGGTGCAGCGAGAGACCGCGATCACGATGATCGCGGCCACCATCGTGCGCACGGGCCAGGACGACGGCATTCAGAAAATCCTGGCAGCGATCGCCGATGCGAACCGATCGCTGTGGCAGCGATCGGCGCTCCTCCGCGGAGCCGAGGTTGCGCTGCTCGGCGCGGCAATGCCAGGCACGCCGGCACGCCGCGGCGGGTCGCCGCTGCCGGCGCCGCCATGTCCGACGTGTCCGGGCGCGCGCGGCGGTCCGGGAGGGGCGTATGCATTTCCGCAGGTCCCGGCGGCTCCCGCTGTGGCGCGACGTCCGACTCGTTTGAGCAAAGAACCATCCGCGTTCTCGACATTGGCGGCCACGACGACCGATCTCGGGCCGCGTGCCGCGGAGGTTTTGAAGCGAGTCGAGTGGCCCGGGAAACCCGGCGCCGCGGCCCCCGTCACTCCACTCACGCCTGAAGAGCAGCAGCGGTTCAACGCGGGCCAGGAGGTGTATCGCAATATCTGTCAGGCCTGCCATCAGCCAGACGGCCGAGGACAGGACAGAGTGGCGCCAAGTCTCGTTGGATCTCCGCTGGCACTCGCATCGCCGGACATCCCAGCACGCATTCTCATGAACGGCAAGGAAGGTCCGGTCGGGTTGATGCCGCCTGTGGGATTCACGTTGAGCGACGAACAGATCGCCGGCGTGTTGACCTACATCCGTCGCGAGTGGGGCCAGGACGGAACGCCGGTTGATGTCGCGACCGTCAAACAGGTCCGTGCGATGACCGCGGATCGCACCCGGCCGTGGAAACACGACGAGTTGATGGCCCTTGTCGCGGCCGGCAAGTAGGTCGGGGTCAGACGGGGGTCAGACCGGGGTCAGACGGGGGTCAGACGGGGGTCAGACGGGGGTCAGACGGGGGTCAGACCACGCCGACATGCGGTACAGCCATACCGTTCTCTCAAACCAGGGTCTGACCCCGGTTTGACCCCGGTCTGACCCCGGTTTGACCCCGGTCTGACCCCCTTTGGCATAATGCACTAGCTTGCGAAAGATTCTTGCCTCAGAGCAGGCCGGGCTGGTCCTGGTCATCTTCGTCCTCGGCATCCTGCTTACCGGGCTCGCGGGTTCCCACGTCGATCGACTCACGGGAGCCGAGGTCAATAACTTCCTCAACTCGTACACGCTGATTCAGACCGCGACCGATGCGAGTTTCTTCGCGATCATGGCCGTCGGCGCCACCATCGTGATCATTTCCGGCGGGATCGATCTGTCAGTCGGATCGATCTATGCGCTCGCCGGAGTGACGATGGCGCTGGTGCTGCGCGCGCTCGGGCCGATGGGACCGTTCACCACCTTCATCGTGGGCCTGGTCATCGCGCTCGGCATCGGCATCGCCTGCGGCGCGCTGAACGGGCTCATGGTCGTCGGCTTGCGTGTCCATCCCTTCGTCATCACGCTCGGGACAATGTGGATTCTGCGAGGGGTCGCATTCGTCGCGAGTCATGCCGAAAGCATCCTGGTGCCGCCGATCCTGACTCGCGTCGCCAAGGCATCGCTCGGAATGGGATCGTCACTGTATCCCGTGCCGATGCTGACGATGATCGTCGTCACGGCGGTGGGCGCCGTCTACCTGACGCGAACAGTCATGGGACGCCACGTGTTTGCCATTGGCGGCAATGCCGAAGCGAGCCGCTTCTCCGGCTTGAGGCTGTGGCGAATTCAGAACGGCGTGTTCGTCATCTCCGGGCTGACGGCTGGACTTGCGGCCTTCATGGGCGCGAGCTTTTATGGATCCGCATCCTGCGTCGACGCGACGGGCTACGAGCTATACGTGATCGCGTCAGCCGTCGTTGGCGGCGCGAGCCTCGCCGGCGGCAAGGGGAGCGCCATCAATGCGATGCTCGGCGCGGTGCTCATCGTGTTGATTCGCCAGTCGATCCGCACGCTCCACTTCGATCAGAATTACGAGTGGATCATCATCGGCTGTGCGACGATTATCGCCGTCGTGCTGGATCGGACGAGTGCGAGTTTCACGGCGCGGCGGCTCGCGCGCGCCGCTAAATGACGGGACAAGCGCCCCGCGCGCAGTCAGCAAAGCGGACAAGGAACAGGACTCCTATGCAGATGAGACTTGCGAAGAGATGTGCGGCGCTCGCAGCGACATGCGTATTCATCACCGCGTGCGGCAGTGGAGACAAGGGCGCGACGGCTGACCGGGCGCCCGCGGGAACGAGCGCGCCTGCGGGGCGTGGGCTGAAAATCGCCATGATCGCCAAGAGCTCGACCAATCCCGTTTTCCTCTCCGCGCGGACGGGTGCCGAGGCTGCGGCAAAAGAGCTGTCGCAGAAGCACGGCATCCCGATCGAGATCGCATGGCTGACGCCGCCGGCTGAAGACGGACAGGTGCAGGCGCAGCGCATTGCTCAAGCGGTGAACGAGGGCGCGAGTGCCGTGCTGATTTCCTGCTCCGATGCTGGCAAGGTGACCGGAGCGATCAACGATGCGGTTGGTCGCGGTGTGCCGGTCATGACGTTCGATAGCGACGCCCCGCAATCGAGCCGGTTTGCCTTCTACGGAGTCGACGACATCAAGACCGGCGAAGCCGTGATGCGCGAACTTGCGCCGCTCATGAACGGCAAGGGGAAGGTCGCCATTCTCGCCGGGAATCAAAACGCCCCAAACCTGCGCAACCGCGTCGCCGGCGTAAAACAGGAGGCGACGAAGTATCCCGGCATCTCGATTGTCGACACCTTCTACCACATCGAGACGCCGCAGGACGCCGCTGCTGAAGTGATCCGTGTGCAGAACGCGTATCCGGAAGTGAGCGGCTGGGCGATGATTGGCGGCTGGCCGCTCTTCACGCAAACGCTGCTCACCGATCTCGATCCAAAGAAGGTGAAGATCGTGGCGGTCGACGCACTGCCGGCCGAACTCGCCTATGTCGACAAAGGCCTTGCGCCCGTGCTCCTCGCGCAACCGACCTATAAGTGGGGCTACGTGTCGGTCGAGAAGATCGTCGAGAAGGTCCATCTGAAGCAGGACGTGCCGCCGATCATTCCGATGGAACTGGTGAAGGTGACCAAGGACAATCTCGGCACCTGGGCTCGACAGCTCAAGGACTGGGGATTCACCGACGTTCCTGACTCCTATTTGAAGCTGCCATGACGGTTCCCGCGATCCGTTTCGAGCACATCTCGAAACGGTTTCCCGGCGCGCGCGCCCTCGACGACGTGTCGTTCGAGATCGCGGCCGGTTCCTGTCATGCACTGTGTGGCGAAAACGGCGCGGGGAAGAGCACGCTCGGCAAAATCCTGGCCGGAATTCACGCTCCGGACTCCGGCCAGCTTCTCCTTTTTGGTAGATCCGTTTCATTCAGCGGACCCGAGCAGGCACTGGCGGCAGGTGTCGGCATGGTCCACCAGGAACTGGCGTTCTGCGAGAACCTGTCGGTTGCGGAGAATCTGTGTCTCGGTCGACTGCCGGCGTCGGGCGGATTTCTCGATCGCCGCGCGATGCGTCAGAAGGCGGAAGCGATGCTTGCCGCTATCGGCGCCCAGATTGATGTGCGGCGCCGCGTTGGCGATCTGACGACGGGACAGCAGCAGATGCTGCAGATTGCATCCGCCGTCGGTACTGGCGCAAAGATCATCGTCTTCGACGAACCCACCAGCAGCCTTTCGCAACATGAAGCGGAGAAGCTGTACGACCTGATCGGCCAGCTTCGCGCGCGCGATGTCACCTCGATCTATGTCAGTCATCGGATGGAGGAGATCTTTCGCCTTTGCGATGCGGTGACGGTTCTTCGCGACGGCGCTCACGTTTCGACGATACCGACAGCCGGACTGACGCAGGCGGCGCTGGTACAAATGATGATTGGCCGTCCACTCGACGAGTACTTTCCTTCGCACATCCATGCGCAGATCGGTGACGAGCTGCTGCGAGTCGACGACTTGTCGAGCCCGGGGAAGTTCCAGGGCGTCAGCTTCACGCTGCGCGCCGGCGAGGTCCTTGGCTTCGCCGGTCTCGTAGGCGCCGGACGCTCTGAAGTGGCGCAGGCGCTGTTCGGTCTCGATGCCGCCGCCACGGGACGCGTGTTCGTACGCGGCAGAGCCATTCACATGACCGGTCCGCGCGATGCGATGCGCGAGGGCGTGGGCCTGGTGCCCGAGGATCGCAAGCGGCAGGGACTCGTGCTGTCGATGACCGCACTGGCGAATACGACGCTGCCAATTCTCGGCCGCATGTCACGGTGGTCGTTCATCAAGCGGCGGTCGGAGCGATCGCTTGTCGGTTCGTACTTTGAACGGTTGCGCGTCCGCGCGCCGAACGTCGATGTCGTCACCGCCGGCCTGTCGGGCGGCAATCAGCAGAAACTCGTGCTCGCCAAGTGGCTGGCCGCGAAGTGCCAGATTCTGATTCTGGACGAGCCCACCAGGGGTGTCGACGTTGGCGCGAAGGCCGAGATTCATGCGCTTATCGACGAACTCGCGTCGCGTGGCGCCGGCGTGCTGCTCATTTCCAGCGAGCTTCCCGAAGTACTGAATTTGTGTACGCGTATCCTGGTGTTGAGAGAAGGAAGGATTGCGGGTGAGGTCCCCCGCGGCGCCGCGACCCAGGACGGGTTGATGCGGCTGATGGCCGGCGTGGCTGCGTAGTTACTTCGCCTCGACGACGTCTCGCAGTACTTCGAATGCCGTGTTCGCCGCGGGCACACCACAGTAGATTGCCTGTTGGAGAACGATCTCTTTCAAGTCCTCCTCCGTGAACCCTCCCTCATTCAAGGCGGCCCGGGCGTGCATCCGGAACTCGTCGAAGCGTCCCAGCGCGATCAGCGTGCCGAGCACGAGGATGCGACGTGTGCGGATATCAAGCCCCGGCCGCGTCCAGATCTCGCCCCATGCGTACCGCGTGATGAGATCCTGAAACTCCGTCGTCAACGGCATCGTCTGTGCTGACGCGCGATCGACATGGGCGTTGCCGAGCACCTGACGTCGCATATCCATGCCGGCCTTGTGACGCTCTTTTTCATCCATGCTGGGACACTACGCCTCGTGCTGCGTGATGAACGTGCTCAGGAGATCGTTGAACGTTCGTGCCTGTTCGACGTTGAGGATGTGCGCGGCGTCGAGCAGCGACATCCGCGAATGTGGAATGCGCGCATGCATCGCTTCGGCGTCCGACGGTGGCGTCACCGGATCGTGATGGCCGACGATGATTAACGTGGACGCTGAAATGCGGCTGATCGCCGCTCTGAGATCGGCATCCCGGATTGCCGCACAACATGCCGCATAACCACTCGCCGGGGTTTCGGACAGCATGCGGTGATAAATTGCGACGACTTCGGGGTGCGAGTGTCTGAACGGCTGGGAGAACCAGCGGCCCATTGCCGCATCAGCCAGCGATCCCACGCCCGAGGTTTGCACCTGGGCGATCCGTTCCTCCCACATCGTCGTGGTTCCGATGCGCGCGGCGGTGCTCACCAGAATGACCGAGCGCACTCGATCGGGGCGCTCCACTCCAAGCCACATGGCCGTCAATCCGCCAAGTGACAGGCCGCAGATGTGTGCCCGCTCGGCGTCAGCCGCGTCCAGGATCGCGACCGCGTCGAGGCCGAGCGTCTCGATCGCGTATGGACCTTCCGGCGCGTCCGAGGCGCCATGTCCTCGTGTGTCGTAGCGAATGATCTTGTAGGTTGGCGACAGCGCTTCGAGCTGCGGGTTCCACAGCTCGCACGTGGTGCCGAGTGAGTTGGAGAAGAGCACAGGCGGTCCGGCGGCGTTTCCGTCGATCTCGTACCGCAAGCGGCAGCCGGCTCGTTCAACGGATGGCATGTTTACGTCCGGCGGTGGCGAGCCAGCACATTCGCCACGAACGTCTGTGCCGAGCCGAGATACCCGTCGGGCGAGAGTAGTTGGTCCAGGTCTGAGCGGCTCAACACCTGAGCGACGGCCGGATCGGCGCTCAGCACGTCGGCAAACGATCGATGCTCGTCGGTCGCTCGCGCGGCTGCGCGTTCAATCATCGTGTGTGCCTCGTGTTTGCCGACGGTTTGCGCCAGCCGCATGGAAACCGATTCTGCCATCACCAGGCCGCGTGTGAAGTCCACGTTCGTGCGCATACGGGCGGGATCGACAACAAGGGCCTCGAGCGCATCAGCCAGCGCACGGGCCGCGTCGCCGGCTGTGATGACGAGATCAGGAATCGCCTGCCACTCGGCCTGCCATCCGCCAAGTCCACGTTCGTGCTCCTGCACCATTGCCGACAGAACCGTCGCGACGAGCCCCGGCACGCGCACGGCGGCGGCGACGATAGTCGATGCGCGGACAGGGTTTCGTTTTTGCGGCATCGTCGACGAGCCGCCGGCATGCGACGGTGGCTCATGCGCTTCGCCGACTTCAGTCTGCGCAAGTAAGCCGAGGTCGCGACCAATCTTTCCGGCGGTTCCTGTGGCCACGCCGATCGCACAGGCGAGCGCCGCGAGGCGATCGCGGTGTGCGTGCCACGGTATCGCCGGGACGGAGAGCTGCAACGACTTGCCGAGACTCGCGGCGACCGCAGGTCCGCGATCGCCGAGCGCGGCGAGCGTGCCGGATGCTCCGCCGAATTGAACCACTGATACATCTTGCAGTCGCACGTCGAGTCGTGCCGTCGCGCGATCGAGCGCGTCACACCAGCCGGCCGCTTTGAGACCAAACGTGATCGGCGTCGCGTGCTGCAGCCACGTCCGCCCCACCATGGTCGTTGTCGCATGTCGCTCGGCATGGTTCGCAGACGCGTCAGCGGCACGCGACAGGTCATGGACGATGAGTGGGATCGAGGCGCGCAGTTGAAGCACAAGCCCGGTGTCGACGATGTCCTGGCTGGTCGCGCCCCAATGGACATACCGTGCCATCTCGGGCTTGCTCAATGCGACTTGCAAGGTGAGCTGACGCACGAGCGGGATCGCGAGATTCCCGGCGCCTTCAGCGTCGGATTCAATCGCCGCGATGTCGTAGAGGTCAGCCTTTGCCGCCGCACGAATCGCGGCGGCGGCTTCACGCGGAATCACCCCATTCGCGGCTTCGGCTTCAGCAAGCGCCGCCTCGATGTCGAGCATCGCCTGGATGCGCGCGCGGGAAGTGAAGTGACTAGACATCGAAGAAGACGGTCTCACCCTCACCCTGCAACTTGATGTCGAATCGATAACGATCCGGGGCCACGCGTTTGGCAATCAGCGTTGCACGACGCGCGGCGGGAACCAGCGCGAGAATCGGATCGTCGGTGTTCGACGGTTCGTCGTCGAAATACAGTCGCGTCACGAGCCGCGTCAGCAGTCCCCTCGCGAGGACCCCGACGACGAGGTGCGGCGCTTGAAGCGTTCCATCCGGTCCTGGGACACGTCCTGGCACGACGGTCTTGAAACCGAACCGCCCCTGATCGTCGGTCGGCACTCGCCCAAAGCCATCAAACGCGGGATCGAGCGCTTGATCCCGATCGTCGGAAGGATGCCGATATCTTCCCGCGGCATTTGCCTGCCAGATTTCGACGAGCGCGTCCGGCAGGACGTCTTCCGCGCCATCTCGCACGACCCCTTCGATCACGATATGACGGCCCTGCGCACCGGGTTGCGCCACCAGATCGCCGTCCCGGATGATGAGACCAAAGTCGAAGAACGGCCCGAGCGTCTGAAACGGGGTAAGGTCGCTCACCGCGTCTCCATTGGCGTGGCGTTCGAGCCACGCAGCACGATGTCGAACGTGAAACCGAGCGCCCACTCTGGCTGCGTCACCTTGAGATCGAACTTCGACACCAGGCGCTGGCGTGCGCGTTCATCGGGTATCGAGTTGAGCACCGGATCGATCGGCATCAATGGATCGCCGGGGAAGTACATTTGAGTGATGAGCCGGCTCAGAAAGCCCGTACCAAACAGTGAGAAATGAATGTGAGCCGGTCGCCACGCATTGGGATGATTGCGCCACGGATAGGCGCCCGGTCGGATCGTCACAAACCGATAGCGCCCTTCATCGTCGGTCACCACACGCCCCGCACCTGAGAAATTTGGATCCAGCGGTGCGGGATGATCGTCGACACGGTGGGCGTAGCGTCCGGCCGCGTTGGCCTGCCAGATTTCAACGAGCGTCTTCGGAATAGGCCGGCCGTCTTCGTCGAGCACGCGGCCCTGCACAATGATCCGTTCGCCAAGCGGTTCGCCTGCATGCTGACGTGTCAGATCACTGTCGATCGCCTCCATTCGCCCGTATGGATACACCGGTCCGGTCAGTTCCGAGAGCGTATGAGGAATGATCACGAGCGGCTCCTTCGGATGGCGAAGGATCGTGCTTTTATACCCAGGCGAATCGTTTGGTGGGTGCGTGCCCGCCAGGGGCCGAGGATACTTCACGCGTGCTCCTTTTCCTTGTGCGCGTTCTCAGTTTCCTGGCGGAGCTGCCGCAGGACGGCAAGCTCCTCCTCGGTCGGCGCGAGCGTTTCCGCGATACCGGCGGCGAACTGAATTTGCCAACCGGTGGCCGCGATGACTTGTTCGCGTGTAACTCCTGGATGGAAGCTGGTGACCGTCAGTTCGCGGGTCACGGCGTCCGGTTCCATCACGCAGAGATCGGTAATGACTTTGGCCGGCCCGATCGCGGTCATCCCAAGGCGCGCGCGATAATCGCCGCCGTCACCGTGTCCAGTCGAAGTCAGGAAATCCAGCCGCTCGACAAAGGCGCGTCGTGATTGCGGCATGACGATGAAGATCCGCTGGCAGCGGGCGGCCATCTCCGGTGCACCGCCGGCGCCCGGAAGCCGCACTTTGGGCGACTGATATTCGCCAACGACCGTGGTATTGAGGTTTGCGAATCGATCGATTTGCGCAGCGCCGAGAAACCCGACTGTGATACGGCCGCTCGGTAGCCAGTATCTGAAGAACTCCGGAACTGAGACCGTCGTCAGCGCGGTGGTGCACAGTTCTCCGTCCCCGATCGAGAGGGGCAGAACCGTCGGTCGCGCGCCGATCGTGCCCGATTCGTAGATCAACGTAACCCCGGGTGCATGCGTCAAGCGCGCGAGGTTGCACGCCGCCGACGGCAGCCCGATGCCGACGAAACACACGTCGTCGCTGGTGACGCAGCGCGCCGCAGCGACGGTCATGAGTTCGTCGGGTGAGCAGTTCACGTTACGCAACTCTCGACACGCGTTGCGCGAACGCCTCAGGTCCCGACCGCATCACGTGTTCGTCGATCCACCCGAGGAAGCTGGCGCGATCGCGGGCGATCGCATCCCAGGCGAGATAGAAGGCGTTGTTTCTCGAATAGTACCCGTATGCGTATGACGGAAATGCTCCGCCGGGCACGATCGCGATCGCTCCGATCGCCCACCGCGGCAGGATACACGCATTGGGTGCCGAGGCATCGAACGTCTCGACGACTTCCTCGACCGTGACAATCGAGCGCTTCGCGGAAAGAACCGCTTCCTTTTGAACGCCGACGATCCCTTCGAGCAGCACGTTGCCATTGCGATCGGCACGCTGCGCGTGAATGATCGCGACATCGGCGCGCACGGCAGGCACGGCGGTGAGCGTCTCGCCGCTGAACGGACACACCACCTGCCGGTAATTCGGATTCACTCGCGCGAGATCTCCAGGCGAGCCACGGAACATCGCGAACGGCAGCCGCGCCGCGCCTGCGTCGTACGCATTCGCAAGCGCCGCGTGACTGTACTCCTCTAGAACGAGCGGGCGTGGCCAGCCGTGCTCGATCGCATCACGCAGCCGGTGCAACGATCCCACGCCTGGATTTCCCCCCCACGAGAATACGAGCTTCGCGGCGCAGCCGGCGCCAATGAGCTGGTCGTAAATCAGATCGGGCGTCATCCGCACGAGCGTCAAATCCTGTCGCTGTTGCCGGATTACTTCGTGCGCGGCAGCGAAGGGAATGAGGTGCGTGAACCCTTCCATCGCGACCGTGTCGCCGTCACGAACGGCATCCGCGATCGCGTCGCGCAGGCTGGAAAAGACTGACATGGTCGAAGAAGCATATTACTTCTTCCGCCTGAAGGCGGAAGCGACAAGAGGGCGGTGGAAGCTATCCGCCTTCGCCAAGGCGACGGTGGGCAGTCAACTCTGGACCAACGAACAAGATACAATTTGGGGTTGTGAAGACGATGTCCCGCGACGTATCGGCGCCTCTCTCGACCAACCAGCATCTGCTTCGCTGGGTCAGAAAAATGGCTGACCTCGCCCGGCCCCAAGCGATTCATTGGGTCGATGGATCGCAGGAGGAATACGACCTGCTCTGCGACGAAATGGTGAGGAACGGGACCCTCGTTCGGCTGAATCAGGATCTATGGCCCGGCTGCTTCTATTCGAGATCGGATCCGAACGACGTGGCGCGGGTCGAGTCGCGAACCTTCGTCTGCTCGTTGTCAAAAGACGACGCAGGGCCAACGAACAACTGGGTAAATCCATTCGAGATGCGCGGCCGGTTGCGCGAGATGTTTGCCGGCGCGATGGCCGGGCGGACGATGTATGTGCTCGCCTTCAGCATGGGCACAGTCGACTCGCCAATGTCGCGCATTGCCGTACAGTTGACCGACTCGCCTTACGTCGTCGTCAGCATGCGGACGATGGCGCGGATCGGTCTGCCGGCTCTCAAAGTGATCGATCGGAATGTGCAGCGCGTTGTTCCCTGCATGCATAGCGTCGGAGCGCCGCTTGCGCCCGGACAAGCCGATGTGCCCTGGCCGTGCAATCCGGAAAAGTACATCGTGCATTTTCCAGAGACGCGCGAGATCTGGTCGTTTGGCTCCGGTTACGGTGGCAATGCTCTGCTCGGGAAGAAATGTTTTGGTCTTCGCATCGCGTCGAACATCGCACGCGACGAGGGCTGGCTGGCCGAGCACATGTTGATTCTCGGTGTCGAGGACCCTCAAGGCGAGAAGACGTACGTCTCCGCGGCGTTTCCAAGTGCGTGCGGCAAGACGAATCTCGCGATGCTGATTCCGCCCGACAGCATGAGCGATTGGAAAGTGTCGATGGTCGGTGACGACATCGCCTGGATCAAGCCGGACGCGTCGGGTCGGTTGCACGCGATCAATCCCGAGGCCGGCGTGTTTGGCGTCGCGCCGGGCACATCCAAGAGCACCAATCCAAACGCGATGGCGACGATCGCACGCAATACGATCTTTACCAACGTCGCGCTGACGCCCGAGGGTGGCGTCTGGTGGGAAGGCATGACGCCCGAACCGCCGGCCGAGTGTCTCGACTGGCGCGGCGATCGATGGACCCCGGAGATCGGCCGAGCGACGGGCAAACCGGCCGCACATCCCAATGCGCGATTCACAGCGCCCGCCCGGCAATGCCCAATCATCGACTCGGATTGGGAATCCCCCGAGGGCGTGCCGATCAGCGCGATCATTTTCGGCGGCCGCCGTGCCCACACGTTGCCCCTGGTGTACCAGTCGTTCAATTGGAGCTCAGGCGTCTACATCGGCGCGACGATGGGATCAGAGACCACGGCAGCGGCGACCGGCAACGTTGGCACGCTGCGCCGCGATCCGATGGCCATGCTGCCCTTCTGCGGTTACCACATGGGCGACTACTTCCGGCACTGGACCCGGATGCAGCGCTCAATCAGCGAGACGCCGAAGATCTTCCACGTGAACTGGTTTCGGAAAGACGCGCAAGGACGGTTTCTCTGGCCCGGCTATCGCGAGAACATGCGCGTCCTCAAGTGGATCGTCGATCGAGTTCGCGGACGCGTTCTCGCGAAGGAAACGCCGATCGGCTGGATGCCGCGGTATGAGGACTTCGATTGGCGTGGCCTGGACTTGTCGAGGGAACACTTCGAGGAACTCCAAGCCGTCGATCCGGCCTTATGGCGCCGCGAAGTGATTCAGCACGAGGAACTCTTCATCGAGCTGCACGACAATCTGCCGCCAGAAATGATTTACGAGCGGGAACTGCTGATCTGCCGGCTCTAGACGGCGACTGTAACGGCAATCGCGGGCTGTCGTATTTCCACCTGTATCTCTGCAATCGATTACAACGCCAGATGTCCATCACCATCCGGCGTCCGGCCAACTTATTGGCACACGGGGGAATGCCATGATTCGACAGGTCACGACGGCGACGCTGATGCTTGGCGCGTTGAGTCTCGTAGTGTCAGGGCAGGGACCCGCACCGGCGCCTCAAACACCGGCGCCCGCGGGCCAGACGGCTCCGCCCGCCGGCCGAGGTGGCGGGCGGGGAATGTTGGTGTCGCCGCAAGTCAATCCCGACAAAACGTTCACGCTTCGATTCCGCGCACCGAACGCCAAGGAAGTGACCGTCGTCGGCGAAATCGACGGCAAGCCGCACCCGATGACGAAGGGAGACGATGGTGTGTGGACGGTCACCATCGGCCCGCTGCCGCACGACGTGTACAACTACCAGTTCAACGTCGACGGGATCATTGCGATGGATCCGGCGAACCCCTCGGTGAAGCTGGGATTCGGCGCGTTTCCGCCGGCGAATCTCGTGGAGATCCCCGGCGACGGACTCGAGTTCGATGATGCGAGACCGGTCCCACACGGATCGATCCGCGTCGAAACCTACAACTCGAAGGCGATCGGTGCGCCGCGAACGCTGTGGATCTACACGCCGCCTGGTTACGATCGCGGCAATACGCGATATCCGGTGTTCTACCTGCTGCACGGCGCAGGCAACATCGATTCGAGCTGGATGCTGACCGGCCGGGCGAATTACATCATGGACAATTTGATCGCCGAGGGCAAAGCGAAGCCGATGATCCTCGTGAACCCTCTCGGGTATGCCCGACAGGGTGTCGGCCTCGGACCTGAACCCGCGTCCGCGCCGCCGCCAGCGGGTGGCGGCGGTGCAGGACAGGCTGGCGGCGGGCCGTTCGGAAAAGATCTGATCGAGGACGTCATTCCGTTTGTCGAAAAGACATTCCGCACGCTGCCGGGTGCCGACAATCGCGCGTTGGGTGGTCTATCGATGGGCGGCGGCCAGACGGTGGCTGTGGGCTTCTCGCATCCCGAGTTGTTTCACTCGCTCGTGATCATGAGCGCCGGCTCGAATAACGCTGACACGGCCTACCCGGACTTCTTCAAGGATCCGGCCGCGACGAACAAGCAGCTCAAACTTCTGTGGATGGGGATCGGCAAGGACGACAACTTGACGGGAGCGAGCGCGAAAGCGCTCGACGCGACACTGACGGCCAAGGGCATCAAGCACACGTTCGTCCTCGGCGAAGGGCGTCACGAGTGGGTCGTGTGGAGACATCATCTGAACGAAGTTGCGCCGCTCTTGTTCCGATAGGCGACCCTGCATTGCCAACGTGCTATAGGCTAATGTAGGGCAGGGTTTTTAGACCCTGCCACGACCATTCATGCCGTCGACTCACACGCAGGTCGGAATCGTTGGCGCGGGGCCTGCCGGCTTGATGCTCGGTCACCTTCTTCACCTGGCCGGTATCGACTCGGTGATCGTCGAGAATCGCAGTGAGGATCACGTTGTCGAGCGAGTGCGCGCCGGCGTGCTGGAGCAGGGCACCGTCGACCTGATGCACCAGGTCGGGGTGGGAGAGCGATTGCAGCGCGAAGGGATGCGGCATGAAGGGATCCATGTGCGCTTCTCCGGCAAGCGACACCGGATCGACATGGCCGGACTTACCGGTGGTCGCGCAATCACGATCTACGGACAGAACGAGGTTGTGAAAGATCTGATTGCCGCACGGCGTGCGACGGGGCGACCGTTGTATTTCGACTCGGCAGACGTCAGCGTCCACGATCTCGACACGACGTCGCCGCGGCTTCGGTTCGTGCACGACGGTGCAGAGCACGAGGTCACGTGCGCCTTCATCGGCGGCTGCGATGGGTTTCACGGTGTGTGCCGCCCGAGCATGCCGACGTCGCACGTCACGGCGTACGAACGCGAATACCCGTTTGCGTGGCTCGGGATTCTCGCGCACGCGGCTCCCGCGTCCGACGAATTGGTGTACAGCCTGAGCGAGCGGGGATTCGCCCTGTTCAGCATGCGGTCTTCCACGGTGACCCGGCTGTATCTGCAGTGTGCGCCGGACGAAGATCTCGACAACTGGAGTGACGATCGAATCTGGTCGGAGCTGCTCGCGCGGTTGCGCACCGACGACGGATGGGAGCCGCATATTGGGTCGATCGTGCAAAAGGGCGTAACCCCGATGCGCAGTTTCGTGGTCGAGCCGATGCGCTACGGCCGGCTGTTCCTGGCCGGCGACGCGGCGCACATCGTGCCGCCGACCGGGGCCAAGGGACTGAATCTCGCGATGGCCGACGTGACCCGCCTGTCGAGGGCGATGGAGGCGTGTTTCAAGGGTGGAGGCGACGGAGAGCTCAATGACTATTCCGCACGCGGGCTGAAACGCACGTGGCGGGCCCAGCGTTTCTCCTGGTGGATGACGTCGATGCTGCACAGGCAGGACGGGGATAATCCGTTCGATTACCGCCGCCAACTCGCGGAGCTGGAGTATCTTGTCAGTTCCACCGCGGCGATGACCAGCCTGTCGGAGAACTACGTCGGCACGCCGTTCGATTGATGACAAAATAAGCAGCGAACACCATGAACTAGCCGCACTTAGCGTCGACGAATCGCGTAAAAGGTGGCTGGCACCTTTCAGGGAAAGGTGCCAGCCACCTTTTACGATTTTTTTCAGAGGAATGTCGCTATGTCGCTACGAAAAACCACCGCGGCCGTCGCGATTGCGCTCGGCAGCGTGCTGACAGCTCACGATGTTACTCAGCAACCGCCGGCGACGGCCAACCCGGCAGCGGGTGTCGATCCCAATGGCCAGGTGATCAAGTCCGAGAAGCAGACGTTCAAAATTGACGTCATTGCGCGAGAGATCGAGACGCCGTGGGCGCTGGCGTTCCTGCCCGACGGACGTTTACTGATCACCGAGCGGCCCGGACGCCTGCGGATCGTGGACAAGGGCAAGCTTCTGCCCGAGGCGGTCAAGGGCACACCAAAAGTGTGGGAGAAACAAGACGGCGGACTGTTCGACGTCGAGGTGCACCCGCAATACACAAAGAACGGTTGGATCTACCTTTCGTACTCGGAGATTGTTCCTGGATACGTCGCGCCACCTCCGCCGCCACCGGGCGCCGAGCCGCCGCCGCCCGCGGACGGGCAACAGGGCCGGGGTCGCGGTCGCGGCGGTCCCCCGGATCCTCCGACCATGACGGTCATCATCCGCGGCAAGATCAACAAGAACAACGAATGGACCGACCAACAGGTGCTCTTCCGCGCCAAGCCGGACGTCTACAACTCCAGCAACGCGCACTACGGTTCGCGGTTCATCTTCGACAAGCAGAACCACCTGTTCTACGCGCTCGGCGAGAAGGACAATCCGGCCGCCGCGCAAGACCTTTCAACGCCGATCGGAAAGATCCACCGGGTCAACGACGACGGGTCGGTGCCGAACGACAATCCGTTGGTCGGCAAGGAAGGCGCTGTCCCCACGATCTGGAGCTACGGTCATCGCAACCCGCAGGGACTTGCGTGGGATCCTGTCACCGGCAAACTGTGGGAGTCGGAGCACGGACCGCGCGGTGGTGACGAGGTCAATGTCATCGAGCCGGGACACAACTACGGGTGGGGCGCTATCACGATGGGCACCGATCCCCGCGTTCCCGACCAAGCACGCGAAGGCATGGAGCAGCCAATCGCGTACTACACCCCGACCATCGCACCGAGTGGAATGGTCTTCTACACCGGAGACAAGTATCCGGGTTGGAAAAACAACCTGTTTGTCAGCGCGCTCGCCGGTCAGCAACTTCGACGGCTCGAGATCAGCGGGACCCAGATCACACATCAGGAACAGGTCTTCAGTCAGTTGGGACGCGTTCACGATGTCGTCATTGGCCCCGACGGTTATCTGTACGTCACGCTCCAGGTTCCCGGACAGATCATGTCGCAATCGACACCAGGCATGATTGCGCGACTGATTCCGGTCGCGCAGTAATCGATTCGGACGTCGCGGAGCGGACGGGAGAATGCGGTGGCGCGGGGTGCGGTGACAACTGATCGGGGATACCGTGCGGAGCAGTCGGGCGATATCGTCCGGCTCGAAGAGACGTCGTCGAACACGACGGTTTCAATTTGTACGACATTTGGCAACAACGCCTTCGACATGCGTGCGAATGGCGTTGACGTGTTGTGGCGGCCGTACGATTCACTCGACGACTTCAAGGTGCAGGGCCAGGGGCGCGGTGGAATTCCGTTTCTTGCGCCCTGGGCGAATCGGCTCGACGAGCCGGCCTTTCACGCCAACGGGCGGCGGTTTCCTTTCGACATGGACATCGGCAACGTCCGCGGACCGGTGCCCATTCACGGGTTACTGACGCGCACCGATCGCTGGCAAATCGTCGACATGACCGCTGATGGTGAGGAGTCGTCGGTCACGAGCCGGCTGGAGTTTTTCCGCGCACCGCTGTGGATGAAACAGTTTCCGTTCGCGCACGCGATCGACATGACGCACCGGCTGTCCGATGGCGCGCTCGAGGTCAGGACGCGTATCGAGAATCTAAGTGCCGATCCGATGCCGATCGCAGTTGGTTTTCATCCCTATTTCACACTGTCGGATTGCCCTCGCGACCAATGGACGGTGGCGATTGGAGCGCGCACGCGATGGCTCTTGTCGGACGCGAAGCTTCCGACCGGCGAGACGCAACCGGTCGAGCGCGCGTTCGCGCATCCCCGGGCCGTCTTCTTGAAGGACCACGACCTCGATCACGTCTTTTCGGATCTCGTGCGCGACGACAACGGCAACGCGACGATGTCAGTGTGGGGCTCGCGGCAGCGTGTTGACGTAGAGATCGGTCCGAACTTTCGCGCCGCTGTCGTGTATGCGCCGAAGCGCCCGCCACAGACGTCGAGCGACGCTTCCAGAGGGGATTTTGTGTGTCTCGAGCCGATGGCGGGGATCACGAACTCGATGAATCTCGCGCATAGAGGCGTTTACAAGGATCTGCAGTACATTCCTCCCGGCGGAACCTGGGAGGAAGCTTTTCGGATCAAGGCCTCCGGCTTCTAAAAAGGAAAAGGGACAAGGCACAAGGGAAAAGGGAAGGTTCACCGAGTGGCTCAGAAAAGTGTGATCGATCGATTTCGGCTCGACGGCAAGGTAGCGCTCGTGACCGGTGGGGCGCGCGGGTTGGGGAAGACGATGGCGACGGCGTTGGCGGAGGCGGGCGCGAGCGTCGCGCTGACCGGCCGTTCGAAGGACACGTGTCAGGAGGCTGCGAACGCGATCGCGAGTGCAACCGGACGCAGGACTGGCGCGTTTGCCGCCGATGTCACCAAGCTCGCCGACGTCGAACGGATGGCCGACGAGGTCGAGCGCGAGTTCGGACGTATTGATATTCTCGTCAACAACGCCGGCATCAACATCCGTGGACCGATTCAGCAGTTGACCGAGCAAGACTGGGACGCCGTTGTCGATACGAACCTGAAGGGACCGTTTCTCTGCGCCCGCGCGATCGGCCCGCGGATGGTGAGCCGCGGGTGGGGGCGCGTGATCAATCTCGGGTCCGTGCTCGGCGTGATCGCGCTTCCGGGCCGCGCGCCGTATGCGTCCTCAAAGGCGGGGATCATCAACCTGACGCGCGTGCTTGCTCTCGAGTGGGCCGGGACTGGTGTGACGGCGAACACGATTTGTCCGGGCGCGTTTGCGACCGAGATGAACCGGTCGCTTCTCGAAGATCCCGTGAAGTACAAGGAGTTCGTGGCCCAGATTCCTATGGGTCGTTGGGGTGAGCTCGAGGAACTGACCGGCGCGGTCGTGTTTCTCGCCTCAGAGGCGTCGTCGTATATCACGGGCGCTCCACTATTCATTGATGGCGGATGGATCGCGCGCTAATGCTTTTGACCGTAAGGAGGAGAATGCGATGTTACTGAGCAAGACATCCATGGCGTTGGTCGTGTGTGGTGCGTTTGCGGGCGGAGTTGCCATGCACGCGTTGATGACACCTGCCGCAATTGTCCACGCCGCAGGGAACCGTGTGTTCGAGATTCGCACCTACACGACGCCTCCTGGAAAACTCGAAGCGCTCAAAACGCGATTCCGCGATCACACGATCAAGGTCTTCAATAAGTACGACATGAAGAGCGTCGGTTACTGGGTGCCGCAGGATGCACCGCTGAAGGAGAACACGCTCATCTACGTGCTGTCCCACGAGAGCCGCGAGGCAGCGGCCAAGAGCTGGGCGGCATTCCGCGTCGATCCGGATTGGGTCAAAGCAAAGGCGGAGTCGGAGAAAGACGGTCCGATCACCAGCAAGGTTGAATCGGTCTTTGCCGATCCGACGGACTTCTCCCCGTTGAAATAGCTCGAGGCGGGGGCTAAAAAGACCCCGCCCGACATGGTCGTCAATCGTATTCGCAGCTGTAGGGGGCGGTCTTCAGACCGCGCCAATGGAGAATCGAGATGAAGCGACTGGCACTAACCGCGGCGGCGATCGTCGCATTTACCGGCGCGCTCCTGGCTCAGCGAGGTCCGGCAAAGCCGCTCGACATTTACGTCGTCGACACCGAAGGCGGGAAGGCGGCGCTGTGGGTCACACCGAGCGGCCAGTCGCTGCTGATCGACAGCGGCAATCCTGGTAGTCGCGATCTCGATCGCGTCATGGCTGCAGTTAACGATGCCGGGCTGAAGCAGATCGACTTCCTCATCTCGACCCACTACCACGTCGATCATATTGGCGGCCTGCAGGAGCTGTCGAAACGAATTCCGATCGCCCATTACATCGATCACGGTCCGAACGTTGAGGAGCGTGAGCAGGTCCAGGGCTTCCAGGCAGCCTATGCCGAGTTGTACGGAAAGGCGAAGCACACGGTCGTCAAGCCGGGCGACAAGATACCGATCACCGGGCTCGACTGGCGCATCGTCACATCTGCCGGAAACGTGTTGAAAACGGCGCTGACCCCTGGTGCCGCAAAGCCGAACCCCGCGTGCACCGGCGTGGCGCCGAAAGACGCCTCACCGACCGATGACAACGCGCAATCAGTGGGCAGCGTGATCACGTTCGGTCAATTCCGCGCCATCGATCTCGGCGATCTGCTGTGGAACAAGGAAAACGAACTGGTGTGCCCCAATAATCCCGTTGGCACCGTCGACGTGTATTTCGTCACGCATCACGGACTCGACGCCTCGGGCTCACCTGCTTTGGTCCACGCGGTCCAGCCCCGCGTTGCCGTCATGCAGAACGGAACGCGCAAGGGTGGCGGAGTCGAGACGATCAAGACGCTGCGTTCGTCGTCAGGGTTTGAGGATCTCTGGCAGTTGCACTGGTCCTACAATGCCGGACTCGAACTGAACAGCGCCGGGGTGTTCATTGCGAACATCGACGATGCCGCCACGATCGCGAACGTGCTGACCGCACCGCCGCGCGGCGGCGGGCCTGGTGGAGGCGGACGCGGCGGCCAGGGCGGCGCGCCTGCGAATCCACCACCGGCGGGCGGCGTGGGCAATGCGCCAATCGCGACCGGTCCGGTCGGCAACGCCGCTCCCCCAGCGAATCCAGCGACTTCGCCGGCCGCCCCGCAGGCTCCGACCAATGCGCCACCGCCAGCGGGTGCAGGTGCCGCGCCGGCTGGTGCGCCAGGTGGCGGTGGCGGTCGTGGTGGCGGCGGGGCAGCCGCGCACACACCGGCCTACTGGATCAAGTTGTCGGTGCAGCCCGATGGCACGTTCACTGTGACCAATAGCCGCAATGGATTCAGTAAGACGTACGCGAAGAAAAAGTGATCTAGCAGGAGCTCACATGAAAACCAGGATTTCTCTTCTTGCCTCGCTCGTCATAGCCGGGGCGACGCTCGCCGCGCAGCAAACGCCAGCACCGGCGGCAGGGCAGCCGCAACCGGGAGGTCGCGGCGGACGCGGTGGCGGCATCCAGCAGAGCCCGTTCTCCACACCGCCAATTCGCATTTATCTCTATGCCGGGTTGAAGACACACGCCGAAGGGCAGCACGACTATCCGCAGTTTCTTGCTGATTGGAGCAAACTGCTGATGAACCGCAACGCCATCGTCGATGGCAGCCTTCACTTCCCGTCGGAGAAGGAGTTGCTGAACTCTGATGTCGTCGTCATCTACAAGGGAGATGCCGGCTACATGAGTATGGAGGATCGCGCGAACCTTGATGCCTACATGCGACGGGGCGGCGGTATCGTGACCATTCACGATTCGTTGTGCGGACCCAATCCCGGCGAGTTCGCGGACATTGTTGGCGGCGCCAAGAAGCACGGCGAAACGAACTTCACGCTCGAGGCGAACGTCCCCTACACCATCGTCGACAAAGAGCATCCGATCACGCAGGGCATGTCGGACTTCGCGATCAAGGATGAGGCCTTCTACCTGATGACATGGTCGAAGTCGCCTGAAGTGCACGTGCTGGCGACGGCGGTGATGGACTCAACTCCGACCGCAAAGCAGTCCGGACACGCCGGCGAAGTAGTGCCGCAGATGTGGACCTACGAAAAGCAGCTCACGCCTGCGCCGACAGGACAGCCCTATCGCGCCTTTGTATGGATGCAGGGTCACTTCTATTCGAACCTCACCAATCCGCAGATACAGCCGATGTTGCTTCGTGGCATTGCGTGGGCGGCACATCGCACGGCCGATACGCTGATGACCGAACGTCCCGCGCGCGGCGGGCGTGGCACCACCGACACGCCAGCTGCAGGTACGGGAAGAGGGCGCGGGGGAAACTAGCACATTGAAGAAATATCGATCATCGGCCTGGTTCTCCAAGCTTGATAAGGACGGGTTCATTCATCGCAGCTGGGTCGGGCGCGGACTGCCGGAAGGCGTGTTCGAAGGCCGACCCATCATCGGTATCTGCAACACATGGTCCGAACTGACGCCGTGCAACCTCCACTTCCGCGAACTGGCCGAGCACGTGAAGCGCGGCGTGTGGGAAGCCGGGGGACTGCCGTTTGAGTTTCCCGTGATGTCGCTCGGCGAGACGAGCGTTCGGCCGACGGCCATGCTCTTCCGAAATCTCGCCGCGATGGACGTCGAAGAATCCATTCGTGCCAATCCGATCGACGGTGTTGTCCTACTCTGCGGATGCGACAAGACGACGCCGTCGTTGATCATGGGGGCGGCAAGCTGCGATCTCCCGGCGCTCGTCGTTTCCGGCGGCCCGATGCTCAACGGCAAGTTCCGCGGGGCCGACATTGGTTCCGGCACCGACGTCTGGCGTTTCAGCGAAGAAGTGCGCGCCGGCATGATGAGCCTGAAGGAGTTCATGCAGGCCGAGTCATGCATGTCGCGCTCGTCGGGCACCTGCAACGTGATGGGCACGGCGTCGACGATGGCGTCGATGGCGGAGTCGCTTGGGCTGACGCTGCCAGACAACGCCGCGATTCCTGCGGTCGATTCGCGACGCTACGCGCAGGCGCATCTCGCTGGCCGGCGCATCGTCGAACTGGTTAAAGACGATGTGCCGATTTCCAGGATCCTCACAAGGGCCGCCTTCGAGAATGCCATCCGCGTGAACGGCGCGATCGGCGGATCGACCAACGCCGTGCTGCACTTGCTCGCCATTGCCGGTCGCGCTGGCGTGCCAGTGACACTTCAGGACTGGGATGATCTGGGTCGCGCCATTCCGACGATTGTGGATTTGATGCCGTCAGGCCGTTTCCTGATGGAGGACTTCTATTACGCCGGCGGTCTCCCGGCCGTCATCCGAACGCTTGGCGAACATGGCATGCTCAATCGCGACGCATTGACTGTCAACGGCCAGACCATCTGGGAAAACTGTCGCGAGGCGCCGAACTACAACCAGGAAGTGATTCGGCCGATCGACCGCGCACTGGCCGCTCACGGCGGAATCGCGGTATTGCGCGGCAATCTCGCGCCTCAGGGCGCCGTCCTGAAGCCGTCAGCGGCGTCGCCGCACCTGATGAAGCATCGTGGGCGGGCAGTGGTGTTCGAAAACATCGAGCACTACAAGACACGTATCGGCGATCCGTCACTCGATGTCGACAAGGATTGTGTACTGGTCCTCAAAGGCTGCGGGCCGAAGGGATATCCGGGGATGGCAGAAGTCGGCAACATGGGCCTTCCGCCGAAGGTGCTGCAGACCGGCGTCACTGACATGGTCCGCATTTCAGATGCGCGCATGAGCGGGACTGCGTATGGCACGACCGTGCTGCACGTGGCTCCCGAGGCGGCCGCAGGCGGACCGCTTGCGCTCGTCCGCGACGGCGACGTCATCGAGTTGGACGTCGAGGCTCGCCGACTACATCTCGATATCAGCGATGCGGAGCTTGCGAAACGCCGCGCCGAATGGAAGAAGCCGGAACCGAACTTACCGCCCGGCGGGTACGCGCGGCTGTACATCGAACATGTGCAGCAGGCGGATCAGGGGGCGGACCTGGATTTCCTCGTCGGCTGCCGCGGCCACGACGTCGCGAGAGAATCGCATTAGAATTGCTGACACATGAAACTGCTTCGTTACGGTTCCCCCGGGCAGGAAAAACCTGGGCTTGTCGATTCAACCGGCGCTATTCGTGACCTCTCCGGTGTGGTGCCCGATATTGCCGGCGATGCGCTGTTGCCGGCGTCGATCGCGCGATTGAGCGCCATCGATCCCGCTTCGCTGCCGCGCGTCAATGGCACACCGCGCATCGGACCGTGCGTTGGCCGGGTCGGCAAATTCGTCTGCATCGGCTTGAACTACTCCGATCACGCGGCCGAATCCGGCATGGCCGTTCCGAAGGAACCGATCGTCTTCATGAAGGCAACTTCCTGCATCATCGGGCCGAACGACAACATCGAGCTGCCACGCGGCTCGCAGAAGACCGACTGGGAAGTCGAGTTGGCCGTGGTCATTGGCAAGCCGGGAAAATACGTCACTGAACAGGACGCGCTGTCGCACGTTGCCGGCTACTGCGTTGCGCACGATGTGTCGGAGCGCGCGTATCAGCTCGAGGGCACGGGGCAGTGGATGAAAGGAAAGAGTGCGGACACATTTGGCCCAATTGGTCCATGGCTGGTCACCGCCGATGAAGTACCCGACGCCGGTAATCTCAAACTCTGGCTCGAGGTCGACGGCCAGCGGTATCAGGACGGATCGACCAAGACGCTCATTTTCGGCGTGCCATTTCTCATCAGCTATCTGAGCAGGTTCATGAGCCTGCAGCCTGGTGACATCATTTCCACCGGCACACCACCGGGGGTGGGTCACGGCAAGAAGCCTCCCGTCTATCTCCGCGAAGGGAATGTCGTGCGGCTTGGCGTTGAAGGTCTCGGCGAGCAGCGGCAAAAGGTCGTCACATAAAATAGTCGGATGCCCCTGTCCAAGGACGTGGCCGCCGGATTGGCCGACATCGTAGGGGCCGGATCCGTCCTGACGAAGCCGGAAGACATCATCCCGTACAGCTTCGACGGTACCGCCGCGCTGCGGCAGATGCCTTCGGCGGTTGTGTTTCCGCACACGACCGAGGACGTGTCGCGGTGTGTGAAGTTTGCCGTCGCGCAGGCGGTTCCGATCGTCACGCGAGGGTCGGGAACAGGGCTGAGCGGGGGCAGCGTGCCGTCGAGCGGCAGCGTGGTGCTCTGCCTCGTGCAGATGAACAAGATCCTCGACATCGATCCGAAGAACTTGATCCTCCGGACGCAACCAGGCGTTACGACATTGACGATCGACGAGGCGGCGTCGCGGCACGGGTTGTTCTATCCGCCAGATCCTGGTTCGATGCGCATCAGTTCGATCGGCGGCAACGTCGCGGAGAACTCTGGTGGCCTGCGCGGACTGAAATACGGTGTGACTCGCGATTACGTGATGGCGCTCGAGGTCGTGCTGCCAGACGGGCGCATCGCCCGATTCGGCAGCGCGTGCGTCAAGGATGTCGCCGGCTATTCGATGAAGGATCTCTTCATCGGATCGGAAGGAAGCCTTGGCATCATCACGGAAATCCTGCTGAAGCTCGTTCCCCGGCCGCTTGCGCGGCAGACGATGCTGGCGCTGTACGAACGAATTGAGGACGCCGCTGAAACCGTCTCGGCGATTATTGCGGCGCGGATCATCCCGTGCACGCTCGAATTTCTCGACCAGATGACGGCGACATGCGTCGAGGACTTCGCGCACGTTGGACTGCCGACTGACTGCGCCGCGGTGTTGTTGATGGAAACCGATGGACATCCTGCGGCCGTAGCCGATGAGGGTGCGCAGATGGTATCGATCGCGCGCGCGAGAGGTGCACGCGAGGTGCGGCTGGCGAAGAACGAGGCGGAAGCGCTGGCGCTGGCGGCTGCACGACGCAATGCATTCTCCGCGCTCGCGCGGCGCCGGCCAACGACCATACTCGAAGATTTCACCGTGCCTCGGAGTGAACTCGCAAAGATGGTGACGTTCATTGCCGAAACCGCGCGCGCAGAGAATCTGCAGGTCGGCACGTTCGGTCACATGGGAGATGGCAACCTGCACCCGACGTTTCTCACCGACGAGCGCGACCAGGATGAAATGGCGCGCGTCCATCATGCGCTCGATCTGATTGCGAACAAAACGCTGGAACTGGGTGGAACGATCACCGGCGAGCACGGCGTTGGCCTCGCCAAAAAAGCGTGGCTTCGCCAGCAAATGGGCGACAGCAGCTTCGAGGTCATGAAGCAGATCAAGCGCGCGCTCGATCCCTCAGGTGTTCTCAACCCGGGCAAGATCTTCGACTGAAAGCATGGCAGGGGGAACGCTTCGAACCATCGACTACGCGGTATTGCAGCAATGCATGCACTGCGGCATGTGTCTGCCAACCTGTCCGACCTACGATCAGACCAGGCACGAGCGAAACAGCCCGCGCGGCCGGATCGCGTTGATGCGTGCCGTTGCGGATGGCGTGCTGGATGTCTCACACGAGTTCGCCGAGGAGATGAGCTATTGCCTCGGATGTCTTGCGTGTCAGACCGCCTGTCCGGCAGGCGTCAATTACGCGGAACTCTTCGAGACTGCCCGGAGCGATATCGAGCGGCAGGGTGCACATCGTGGTGTCGCGCGCAAATTCTGGCGGGCACTGACGTTGGGATTCCTGTTTATGCATCCGGGAGCTCTGCGTCTGGCGGGACGTGTGCTTGGTGTCTATCAGCGAAGCGGCCTCGAGGGACTGTCACGGCGCATGGGCATCCTGCGTCTGCTTCCCGCGTCGCTGAGACGACTGGAACCTCAGGCCCCACGCATGGCGCCGAAGTTTTCCAACGCATTGATCCCGCCGCACCAGGCGCCATCGGGAGCCGCGCGCTCCCGCGTGGCGCTGTTGACCGGGTGCGTGCAGGACCTCGTCTTCCCGGACGTCAATCGCGATACCGCTGATGTGCTGCTTGCCAACGGGTGCTCGGTGGATACGCCGCCGGTGCAGCCGTGTTGCGGGTCACTGCACGCGCACAACGGCGATCTTGACCATGCGCGGGTTCTCGCGCGCCGCATGATCGATCTGTTTCCACCTGAACGCTACGACGCGATCATCACCAACGCGGGCGGCTGTGGGTCGCACCTGAGACGGTACGCGCCGTTGTTGCGCGACGATGCTGCATATCGCGAGCGTGCGGTCGTCTGGGATCGGAAGATCCGCGACATTCAGGAGTGGCTGATCGAGATCGGTTGTCGTCCACCGCAGGCGTCGCCGTTCTCGGCGACGACGACGGTGACCTACCACGAGTCGTGTCATCTTGTGCATGGGCAGAAGGTCTCGCGCGAGCCCCGTGCCGTCCTGCGGCTTTTACCGGCCGTCTCGCTGGTCGAGTTGCCGGAGTCGACGTGGTGCTGCGGCAGCGCTGGTGTCTACGCGATCACGCAACCGGAACAGGCTGAGCGGTTGCTGGGTCGCAAGACCGCCAATATTGTCGGAACGGGCGCCGAGTGGGTCGCGACGGCCAATCCCGGTTGTCACCTGCAGATCGCGCGAGGACTGGACGCCGCCGGCGCGCGCATCCAGGTGACGCATCCTGTATCGCTGCTGGCGCGCGCATATCGGCGGGAGGGTCAGACCGGGTCTGACCCCGGTCTGACCCCCGTCTGACCGCTACCGCCCGGTGAGTTGCCGCTCGGCTTCCAGCCAGTCCTGGAGCGGCGAGCCGTTCACGCCGCCTCGTGCCTGATACAGCTGATAGGCGCGCTTTGAAATCTCGGCTTCGCTGACGACAGACGTCGTCGCCGGCAGGACGAACGGTGTCGTCGCCGGGTTGTCGCTGACGCGTCGCGCCGGTTTGGCGCGAACGGTTGGTGTCGTCTCGGTCTTCTTTGGTACGCGTGGCATTCTTCTCCTCTTACTTCGTGACTCCTGGTTCTGCCGATTTCACCGACACGAATGTTCTCGGCGAAATCGATTCCGACGTTTTTGTCGGTCCGCTCACATGACGCGTGATGCAGGTTTCGCTCGACAAGGCTCCATTTGCTGCGGAAAAGGTTCCACTGGTGCCTCTCGCTGCGTGACGTGCGTGAGTGGCTATTATTTTACGTGCAATCGTCGCGCCTGACGATTGAGATTTTCATGTTCGCGATCTGTGTTATAGACACCGCACTCAGATTGTGCGAGGGGTGCTCGTGAAACGGATCACACAGCTCACCGTGTTTCTATCTGTCGCCTTGACGGCAGCTGCGATGGTATCGGGTCAGTCGAAAGCGACTGCTTCCAGATATCGTGGATGGAGCGGGTACGGCGGCGGGCCGGAGCAAATGCGCTACTCGAGCCTGACGCAAATCAACCGCACAAATGTCGCCCAGCTCGAACGCGCCTGGACGTACGACAGCGGCGAGTCAGGCGGCCTCCAGACCCAGCCAATCGTCGCTGACGGCGTGCTCTACGCGTACACACCGACGCAAAAGACCTTCGCGCTTCGCGCCGATACCGGCCAACACCTCTGGACCTTTGATCCACACACTGAAGGGCGAGGACCCAATCGCGGCGTCATGTATTGGTCAAGCGGGGCGGAACGCCGCGTCTTTGCCGCCGTCGATCAGTACCTCTATGCCCTCGACGCCTCGACCGGTCAACCGATCGCGACGTTCGGCGATCAAGGACGCATCGATCTGCGCGCTGATCTCGGGCGCGATCCGCGCGAGGGGTCGGTCCGTCTCACCTCTCCCGGTGTTGTCTACAGAGACCTGTTGATCATTGGCGGCCGCGTCAACGAAGGGCTGCCAGCATCGCCCGGGGACATTCGCGCGTACGACGTGCGGAGCGGTAAGCTGCGATGGTCGTTCCACACGATTCCACATCCCGGGGAGTTCGGCTACGAAACCTGGTCCAAGGAGTCGTGGACCGTCAACGGCGGCGCGAATAGCTGGCCCGGCATGGCACTGGACCAAACGCGCGGCATTGTGTATGCCCCGACGGGATCGGCGGCTGCGGACTTCTACGGCGCCAATCGCGTCGGAGACAACCTGTTCGCGAACTCGTTGATTGCGCTCGATGCCAACACGGGAAAGCGGTTGTGGCATTTCCAGTTCGTCCGTCACGACATCTGGGATCGCGACCTCCCATCGCCGCCGACGCTGGCGACGCTGACGAGAAACGGTCGATCAATCGACGCCATCGTCCAGACGACAAAGCACGGTTATGTGTTCGTCTTCGATCGTACGAACGGCAAGCCGCTCTTTCCGATCGAATACAAGAAGTACCCGACCAGCAACGTCTCCGGTGAAGTAACCGCCGACACACAGCCGCTCCCGGTCGCACCGCAGCCGTTCGCGCGGCAGTTGCTGACCAAGGACATGCTGACGACGCGCACGCCGGAGGCGCACCAGTGGGCGGTCGAACAGTTCGCCGCGTTCCGAAGCGAAGGTGCCTTCGTTCCCTTTGCCGTTGGGAAGGACACGATCATTTTTCCCGGGTACGACGGTGGCGCGGAGTGGGGGGGGCAGGCGTTCGATCCGGAGACGGCGCTTTTCTATGTCAACGCGAATGATCTCGCCTGGACCGGCGCGCTCGCGCCGAACGACGCAGGGCAGAGTAGTCGAGCCTTGTATCTTCAGAACTGTGCGGCCTGTCACCGCGACGATCGTGTGGGCGCACCACCGCAGATTCCCTCACTCATCGACATCGCTCAGCGCAAGTCGCGCCAGGAACTCACGACGGTTATTCGGCAGGGCGGAAGCAGGATGCCCGGCTTTGCGTACATGCAGCGGGCAAGCATCGATGCGCTGATCGACTACCTCACCAGCGGCGAAGATCGTCCTGCTCCAGCGTCGCCGCCTGCGGCGATGCTCGAGACGTATCGGTTTACCGGCTACAAGAAGTTTCTCGATCCCGAGGGCTACCCCGCCGTCGCGCCGCCATGGGGCACGCTGAACGCGATCAATCTCAACACCGGCCACTACGCGTGGACGATTCCGTTCGGAGAGTACCCCGAGCTCGCAGCTAAAGGAATGAAGGATACCGGCACGGAGAACTATGGCGGCCCGGCGGTGACTGCAGGCGGCCTCGTTTTCATCGGCGCCACTAACTTCGATCACAAGTTCCGCGCCTTCGACAAGACAACGGGAAAACTGCTGTGGGAAACAACGCTGCCGTTTTCAGGAAACGGAACTCCCGCGATCTATGAGGTCAACGGCCGACAGTTCGTCGTGATCGCGGCCGGCGGCGGCAAGGATCGGCCGGGGAAACCCTCCGGCGGCGTCTACTGTGCCTTTGCGCTGCCGCGAGATCTGAAGTAGCTTCCAGCTTCCGGCTTCCAGCTTCCAGCTTCTTGCACGTCAGGGGCTGGAAGCTGGGAGCTGGGAGCTCGGAGCTGGGAGCTGGAAGCTGGAAGCTGGAAGCTGATACATGCCCCCCCAATTCAGAGTCGCGCTGCTCGGGCAAGGCTTCATGGGCAAGGCCCACTCGAACGCCTACGTCCAGGCCCCTCATTTTTACGATCTCCCGTACCGCGTCGTCCGAAAAGTCATTTGCGGGAGAGACACGGCGTCGCTGTCAGCGATGGCGGATCGCTGGGGCTGGGAGGAGACCGCCACTGACTGGCGGGCGGTGATCGATCGCAAGGACATCGACGCGGTCGACATCTGCCTGCCCAACCACCTGCACGGCCCGGTGGTGATCGCTGCGGCACAGGCCGGCAAGACGATCCTCTGTGAAAAGCCGCTCGCGCTGTCGCTCGACGAGGCGCAGACGATGGCTGAAGCCGCCCGCGGCGTGGCGACGCTCGTCTGGTTCAACTACCGCCGCGTCCCGGCGATCGCGTTCGCGCGCCAGCTGATTGAGGACGGCCGGCTGGGGCGAGTGTTTCACTACAATGCCTCGTACAAGCAGCAGTGGGGCGCCGACCCGACGCGGCCGCCAAGCTGGAAGATGGATCCGTCACTGGCTGGATCCGGCGTCGGCGACGATCTCCTCACACACCTGCTCGACGCGGCCCTCTACCTCAATGGGCCGATCTCCCGTGTCGTGGCGACGACCCGAACCTTCGCGGCGAATCGTTCAGTGGACGACGCGGTCGTCGCGATGGTGGAGTTCGGCAACGGGAGTGTCGGCACGTTCGAGGCCACCCGCTTCGGGATTGGGTGCAAGAACGCTAATGCATTCGAGGTGCACG
>DATJKH010000148.1:0-26671 GCA_035491715.1 Vicinamibacterales bacterium
GGTCTGTGGGCTGGTTGCGCTGTGGGCGGGCTACGTCATGGTCGGGGCCCTCTAGGCCACGGAAGAACACGGGCCACGGAAGAACACGGGCCACGGGAGAACACGGGCCACGGGAGAACACGGAAGAACACGGGCCACGGAAGAACACGGAAGAACACGGAAGAACACGGAAGAACACGGATGAACACGGATGAACACGGATGAAACACGGATCAACACGGATGAAACACGGATGAACACGGAACAGGACACGTGAGGCTGATCGATGAAGATTCCAGCAGAAGGCATGCTCCTCAGAGTGTTCATTGGCGAAAGCGACAAGCACAACGGCCGCCCGCTGTACGAAGTCATTGTCGGCGAAGCGCGGCGGCGGGGGCTGGCGGGCGCGACGGTCTGGAAGGGGTTCATGGGTTTTGGCGCGCATAGCCGGATGCACACCGCGAAAATCCTCGAGCTTTCGCAGGATCTGCCGATCGTGATCGAAATTGTCGATGCGAACGAAAAGATCGAAGCATTCCTTCCGGTGCTCGATGGCGTCGTGGGTGAAGGCCTCGTTACCGTCGAACCTGCTCGGATCATCCTGTATCGCGGTCCCGAGCAGTCGCGACGCGGACGGTTGGCATAGGATCTGAACATCATCGCTCAGTCCTACCGCGCTACTCTGGGACTTCATCGCAACGTCGCCGTGCTTGCTGCGAGCCTTTTCGGTCTCGCGCTTGGCGAAGAGTTGTGGCAGGCGTACGTCCCGGTTTACCTGACGGCGCTCGGCGCCGGTGGCGTGGTGGTTGGCCTGTTCGGGTCGTTGAAGGACCTGCTCGACAGCGTCTACCAATATCCAGGCGGTTGGCTGGCCGACCGCATAGGCCGCCGGCGCGCACTCCTCGTCTTCACCGGTCTGGCGATGACCGGTTACATCGCCTACGCGATGGCTCCTGCCTGGCCGGTCGTCTTCATTGGCTTGTTCGGCGTAATGGCCTGGAAGTCGGGAGCGTTTCCGACCACGTTCGCCGTCATCGGCGACTCTTTACCGCGCGATCGGCGGGCGGTGGCATTCGGGGTTCAGTCCGTGCTCGTCCGTGTGCCGCGTGTCATCAGTGCACCGATTGGCGGGCTGCTTATCGCAAGTCTCGGAGTGGTTGGCGGCATTCGTGTCGCACTGATCGTCACTGTTGCACTTGCCGCTTTGGTGTTGATGCTGCAACGGTATGGCTTTCGAGAGGAGGCGCCGCTGGCACCGGCGCAACAAGACTCGAGCGTTCGCGCTGTCTTCCGAGCGCTGCCACCGTCGTTGAAACGTCTCCTGACCGCGGACTGCATCGTCCGGGTGGGTGAAGGGATCGCGACGTCCTTTATTGTGCTCTACGTCACTTCTACGCTTGGTTATTCCGCGAGCGACTATGGTGTCCTATACGCGGTCCAGCAGACGATTGCGATCCTGTTCTACTTGCCGGCAGGGCGCCTCGCGGAGTTCACCGGTAGACGGCCGCTCGTACTGCTGACGTTTGTGTTCTTCGCCGCGTTTCCACTCGCCGTGAGGCTGGCGAGCACATTCCCGGCGCTGCTCTTGGCGTTCGTCATTGGGGGCTTGAAGGAGTTCGGTGAACCCGCCCGCAAATCGCTCATCGTCGACCTGGCGCCAGATCACCTGCGCGGTCGCGCGGTAGGCGTGTATTACGGCATTCGGAACCTGCTTGTCGTTCCAGCAGGAGTGATCGGCGGATTACTGTGGCAACGGTCACCTTCCCTGCCACTGGAAGCGGCGGCCGTCGTTGGCACAATTGGAACGCTGGCGTTCGCAATGAGCGCGTCTCGCGAAACCCCGTTGCCCGAGCGGAATTGATGGCCCTCCTCGGTCTCATCACCGTCGTCGTCTTGCTCGCGGTGATCGTGAGTCGGACGATGTCGCCGCTTGTCGCGCTGATCGTCGTTCCGGTAACGGCGGCGTTGGTTGCGGGATTCGGTCTCGACACAGCCCGGTTCATGGTTACGGGCGTGCAGCAGACGGCGTCTGTGGCTGCGATGTTCGTCTTCGCGATTCTGTACTTTGGCGTGATGACCGACGCCGGATTGCTGGACCCAATCGTCGATCGGATTCTTCGTGCTGTCGGCACAAATCCGACACGCATCGTCGTCGGGACCGCGCTCCTCGCCTTGCTCGTACACCTCGATGGATCCGGCGCTGTCACATTCCTCGTGACCATTCCGGCGATGCTTCCGCTCTACGAACGCCTCGGGATGGATCGACGCGTTCTCGCGTGCGTGGCGTCGATGGCGGCGGGTGTCAACTTCTTGCCCTGGACGGGTCCGACGGTGCGAGCGGCCACCGCGCTACACGTATCGACAACCGATCTGTTCAGGCCTTTGATTCCCGTGCAGGCGATCGGTCTGGCATTTGTGTTTGGCGTTGCCGTGATGCTGGGACGACGTGAAACGAAACGCCTGGGGCTCGTACGTGTCGACGTCCCTGCGGTGCCGGTGCGAACGCAGAATGACGATCAGACTGCATTGCGCCGTCCAGGACGATTCTGGATTAATGCGGTTGTGACCGTCGTGATTCTTGCAGGCATGATCAGCGGCGCGTCCGATCCTGCAGCGGTGTTCATGATCGGCACCGCGATTGCGCTCATCGTCAATTACCCATCCGCCGACATGCAACGCGCGCGGTTGGACGCCCACGCCAAAGCGGCGTTGGCGATGGGAGCGATTCTGCTGGCGGCAGGATCGTTTACCGGGATCATGAAAGGGTCCGGGATGCTGCAGGCGATGGCATCTGCTACTGTCCATGCAGTGCCGCCATCGATGGCCATGCACATTCCGTTCGCGCTCGGGATTGTGTCGATGCCGTTAAGCCTGTTATTCGATCCCGATTCGTTTTATCTCGGTGCGTTGCCAGTGATCGCTGAAGTGGCCAAGACGTTCGGGGTTCCACCACTCCAGGTCGGGCAAGCGGCTCTCCTTGGTCAGATGACGACCGGCTTCCCGGTAAGCCCGTTGACGCCGGCGACGTTTCTCGTCGTCGGGCTGACGCGAATCGAACTGGGCGAGCACCAGCGGTACACCACGCCGTACCTATTCGCGGCGTCGGTGCTGATGACGATCGTTTGTACGCTGATTGGAGTGTTCCCGCTGTGAAGACCGTGCGCATTGGTTGCGGCGCCGGATTCGCAGGCGATCGCATTGAACCTGCGATCGAGCTGGCGACCAAGGGCGACCTCGACTATCTCGTCTTCGAGTGCCTTGCCGAACGAACGATCGCTCTTGCCCAGCAGGCGAAGGCACGCGATCCGCAGCTGGGCTACGACTTCATGCTGGCCGCTCGCATGGAGGCAGTGCTTCCTGTCTGCCGCGAACGAGGAACGACCATCATCACGAACATGGGGGCGGCGAATCCATCCGCGGGCGCGGAGGTCGTCCGACGAATCGCCGAGCGGCGTGGTCTGAAAGGATTATCGATCGCGGCGATCGTCGGCGACGACGTGATGGGACTGATTGAGGACGGTGATTTCACCGTCATGGAAACCGGCGAGCCGGTTCGCTCGCTCGCCGATCGTCTCGTGTCGGCAAACGCGTATATCGGCGCGGATCCGATCGTTCGCGCGCTCGAACAAAAAGCTGATGTGGTGATCATGGGGCGCGCGGCGGATCCGTCGCTTTTCGTCGGTCCCTTGATGCATGCACACGGACAGTCGCTCGACGACTGCGATCAGGTCGGGCGCGCCACTCTGGTCGGACATCTCCTCGAGTGTGGCGGCCAGGTCACGGGTGGTTACTTCGCAGATCCCGGGTTGAAGGACGTTCCGGGACTCGACAACCTCGGCTTCCCTCTGGCGGAGGTGCCTGAGCGTGGACCCCTTGTGATCACGAAGGTGCCGGGAACGGGCGGTGTTGTCACGCCCGCCACCTGCAAAGAGCAGTTGCTCTACGAAATTCACGACCCTGCGGCGTACATGACGCCCGATACGATCGCGGATTTCAGTAACGTCCGGGTCGAAGCGGTCGGACCCGATCGCGTGCAGGTGGACGGCGCGACCGGAGGGCCGCGGCCAGATCTGTTAAAAGTATCGCTCGCCTATCGCGACAGTTTCATCGGCGAGGGACAGATTTCTTATGCCGGCGCGGGGGCTGAAGAACGCGCACGTCTCGCTGCGGACATCGTCGTTCGACGGCTGGCTCGGGCCGGAGTTCACACGTCGGAAATTCGGTGCGATTTGATTGGCATCGATGCGTTGCACGGTTCACGCTTATCGCGCGACCACAATCGTCCGTACGAGGTCAGGCTGCGCGTCGCTGCTCGTGCGAATACGTTGCCGGACGCACAGGCGGTTGCCAATGAGGTGGAATCGTTGTACACGAACGGACCAGCGGGCGGGGGTGGAGCGACCAGGGCAACCCGGGAAGTGCTGTCGCTCGCGTCGACGTTTGTTCCTCGGCACCTCGTGCGATGCGACGTACGGATGGTCGTGATATGAAACTGCGTACCATCGCCCATTCGCGAAGCGGCGACAAAGGGACGATCATCAACGTTTCGCTGATCGCGTTCGAGCCGCGTCACTATCCAGTGATCGTTGGCGAAGTTACCGCCGATCGGGTCAAGGCGCATTTTGCCGAACTCGCGACAGGCAGGGTGATTCGTTACGAATTGCCGGCGATTGGTGCGTTGAACTTCGTCGTGCACGGTGTGGTCGGCGGCGGCGTGACACGAACGCTCGCGCTCGATGCACACGGCAAGTCATTGAGCTCGGCACTTCTGGAAATGGACATTGAAACCGACGCCTGAAATTGCTGATTTCTGATTGTTGATTGGTGGAGGCAACGTGAAGCGGATTGTCTTGTGTTTAGGAGCGATCATGTTTTTGGCCACGACGGCGGCAGCTCAGGGCCCGGCACCGGTTGTCTCTCCTGAGGTTTCGGCCGACCGTCGACTGACGCTTCGTTTTCGCGCGCCGGATGCCAGACAGGTCACCGCAGCCGGCGAGCTGGACGGCCAGCCGCATCCAATGACGAAAGGAGCCGATGGTGTGTGGACTGTCACGATCGGGCCACTCGCACCCGACATCTACACCTACGCCTTCACCGTCGACGGCACGTCTGCGCTCGATCCGCAGAACACGAACACGAAGCTTGGATTTGGCGGGTTTGGACCGGTGAGTGTCGTTGAAATCCCGGGCGATGGTCCGCAGTTCTATGACGCGAAGCCGGTGCCGCACGGCGAGGTGCGGATTCGTCCCTACGAATCCAGGACACTCGGTCTGTCACGAACCGTGTGGACCTACACGCCGCCAGGCTATGAAACCGGCAAGGATTATCCGGTTCTATATCTGCTGCACGGCGCCGGCGACGTCGAATCGGGTTGGGTCCTCATTGGCCGTGCGAACCTGATCCTCGACAACCTCATCGCTGAAAAGAAGGCCAGGCCGATGGTCATCGTCATGCCGCTTGGGCACACCATCCAGAGCTTCTGGACCGGGCCAGCCAAGGCGCTTCCCAATGAGATGGCTGCCGCGTACGCGAAGGGTGGGCTCGACGCAGTTCTGTTCGCGTTGATGTCGGGCGACGGCAAGGGCGGACTTTCGCCATTTGCGAGAGACTTGCTCGACGATGTGATGCCGATGATTGAGAAGTCATACAAAGTGTCGAGGAAGCCCGAGGATCGCGCGATTGCCGGGTTATCAATGGGTGGTGGCCAGACGGTCAACATCGCGTTCAACCGACCCGACTTGTTCAAATACGTCGCCGTCATGAGTGGTGCGGTCACCGGTAAGGCGGACCAGATCTACTCGAAGTTCCTCAGCAATTCGGAACAAGCGAACAAACAGTTCAAGCTGTTCTGGTTTGGTGTCGGGAAAGACGACGCGCTGACGGGACCAGGGGATCGCGACTTTGCCCAGATGCTCACGAAATACGGTATTACTCACACGGCACGGGTCACCGAGGGACGCCACGAATGGACCGTCTGGCGTCATCACCTCAACGAAATTGCGCCACTCTTGTTCAAGTGAGTCTGTCGATTTGCGTCCGCGCCATTCGACTGAGTCTCAGGAGGGCCTGCAATGAAGTACATGTTGCTCATTCACAACAGCGAACAGGCGCTGAACGCACTCAGCGGCGACGAGCTCAACCAGATGAAGGCGGAGTTTCGGCGATTCACTGAAGAGATTCGCACCAGTGGTCATTATTGCGCCGGGTCGCAGCTGCAGCCGACCTCGATGGCGACGAGCGTGCGGGTGCGGAACGGGAAACGCCTGGTGACCGATGGTCCGTTCGCTGAGACTCGCGAACAGCTGGGCGGCTATTACCTGGTTGAAGCAAAGGATCTGGACGAGGCGATTGGTCTGGCGGAACGACTGCCATCGGTGAAGATCGGGACCATCGAGATCCGGCCGCTGGTCGAAACGCAGACGCCTGTCGTCGTTTAGCTTCCGGCTTCCGGCTTCCAGCTTCCAGCCGGGTCAACCATCAGAGCTGGTAGCTGGAAGCTGGTAGCTGGAAGCTGGTAGCTGGAAGCTGGTAGCTCAGTTCTTTTTGTACGCCGCCTTGGTCGTGATTGGTGCGCCGCCGCCCTGAAAGTCTGGCCGGGTGGTTTCGACGAGAAGGGTCCCCGACGGGTCGAGCGACATCACCATCTTGGTCTCGACGGCGTTTCCGCCGAAGTCCATTTTCGTATTAACCAGCAGCTTTCCAGCGTCCCACTTCGCAATCGACAGCTGGTCGACGCTGTTGCCCTGAAAGTTAAGGACATTTCTGCTTTCCGATCCGTCCAGTTTGTAGTTGCTGGTAAACGTTCCCATCTGCGTCGTCCGCGTGATGGTGAGGGTCGAGGCGTCCTGCGTGATATTGGCTTCCGTTCCGAGGCCGCCACCCATTCCCGGCTGGGCACTCGGATCGGGGACCAGCGTCCATTTACCTGCGAAGTTGGGCGGCGCCTGCGCGGCCGCGATGGTGATCGACGCAACCGCCGCGATGATGGTGACTAGACGTGTCATAAGACCTGCTCCTTCGATTAATGGGCGATGGTGTATAGACGCTGATGTTATCGGCCGGTGCGCCGCGACCAGGTTGGTCCTGCGCGCTGCGGTACGTCGAGCGCGGTGAAGACGCCAATTGTCTCCATCCGTTCGACCAGCCGTTGCCGCTGCTGCTCGAGCGTATTCATCTCGTCGCCGAAGTCGGCCAGGTGTTTCTCGTAGACGACCATCTCGCCCCAGTACTCCACCAGGAGATAACGCGACTCTGTTCCAATGTCGCGAAGGAACGAACTGCCGAGAAACGACCGGCTTCGACGCGACAGCTTCGTCCACTCGCCGTCGGCACCATAGAACCGTTCGAATTCCTCGGCGGCGCCGGGACGAATGTCAATCTGCCAGACCACTGCAACCACGCACCGCCTCCAAGCCCGCATGGCTAGTATACGGGTGCGTGTTGCTTTCGCGTTACCTCACTGTTTCATCCGAGATCCACGGCCATCAGCGTCTTTCGATCGCGAATGAACAGCCGCGTGCCAACAAGGACGGGTGGCGTCCAGGACAGGTGCGTGAGCAGAGGCGCTTTTGCGGCAATCTTGAACCCCTGTGGCGATGGATGGGCAATCATCAGGTTGCCGTCCTGGTCCAGCGTGATCAGTTTCTGGTCGGCCCAGACGAACGTTGCCTTTTCAATGCTGCGTTCCTGCCAATGAATTCTTCCCGAGCGTGCGTCGACGGCACTCAGAATGGCCTGGCTCCCCTTTCCCCCGCTCGAGAAATAGATGGCGTCGCCGATTCGCATCGCGTTTCCGTGATGCAGTCGAAGGCGATTCGAACTCCATAACTCCGTCGCGATCGTCTGCAATCCGTTCCGCTTGAGTTCGATCACCTTGGAACCAGCGTTGTACTCCGACGACACGAATAGCAAGTTGTCCGGACCCCAGACAGGGGTGGCGACGGCGATTGAGTAATCCGCCTTGAACGGCACCTGCCATTGCAGATCGCCATTGTGCGGATTGACGCCGATGACGTAGCCGTCCATCACGAGCGCGACCTGCTCGAGGCCGCTGACATCGATCAGAATCGGTGATGAGTAGACATTGCCGTAATTGTTCTGGCTCCACGCGACGGATCCGTCCGTCTGACGGAACGCCATCACCGCTTTTCCGGAACCGCCGACCGGCACAATGATCATGTCGCGGAACGCGATCGGGCTCGACGCGTAGCCGTACATCAATCGTGAACCGTGATGATCGGTCCATAGCTGCTGCGTCCAGAGGAGCTTTCCGGTCTTCTTCTCGAGGCACTGAAGACGCCCGGCGACACCGGCCGTGAATACGCGGTCGCCAACGATGAGCGGCGTCGCGTATGGACCGTTCCCCATTTCCGGTGCATCGCTCTGGAAGGTCATGGGTGTGGTGTATTCCCAGAGCGTTTTCCCATCCTCCGCGTTCGCCGCCAGCACCACCTCCTGGCGCGGCCTCCCATACATCGTGTAGAGCACACCGTCTTCGACCGATGGCGACGAGTACCCTTCGCCGAGTGGTCGTTGCCAGACGACAGGCGGACCGCTCGCCGCCCATGACTCCTTGATGCCGGTGGCCTCGGTTTGAAAGTTCCGATGAGGTCCACCCCATTGCGTCCAGGCGCGCGGTCGAGCCGGTTGCGGCGGCACGGGTGGCGCTGGCTTGTTCTGGGGCGGAACTTTCGACCGCTGCTGCAGAATTGGTGAGGCGAGGGCCATCGCAAGAAAGGCTCGTCGATCCATGTCGGCTACCTCTTGTTATTGATAGGAGTCTGCCACGGAGTTAGACGCTCGATCCCGGGTTTGTGCCGAGTGGCGCCACGGATGCGCAGAAAAGACCCACGGATTAACACGGAGCGTTAGCCACGGATTAACACGGATTAACACGGAGCGTTAGCCACGGATTAACACGGATGAACACGGATTAGTACGAAAGAACGATTAACGGCAAAAGATCCGTGTTCTTCCGTGTTCATCTGAGGCGATATTGGTCCGTGTCCTTCCGTGGCTGGGCTGTCGATCTTCGGCGGCGCCGTTCGACCAATGATCAAAGGGACGGCAAACGCGGATAAATGCGGAAAACACACGGAGAGACAACGATGCGATTCATGATTTTGGTCAAAGCGACGAAAGACTCGGAAGCGGGCATCATGCCGGATCAAAAGCTCCTTGCCGATATGGGAAAGTTCAATGAAGAGCTTGTCAAGGCCGGCGTTATGCTCGACGGAGAGGGGCTGCATCCCAGTTCGAAAGGGGCGCGAGTGAGGTTTTCCGGTGGCAAGCGGACGGTGATCGACGGACCCTTTCCCGAAACCAAAGAGCTGATCGCCGGTTACTGGATCTGGCGAGTGAAGTCGAAGGAAGAGGCCATCGAGTGGGTCAAGAAATGCCCGAATCCAATGCCGAATGTCGAATCGGAAATTGAGATTCGGCAGATTTTCGAAGCCGAGGACTTCGGTGCTGAGTTCACGCCTGAACTACGCGAGCAGGAAGCCAAAGTGCGCGCCGAGGCGGAGCGGCTGAAGAAGTCGACGTAGGATCGTCGATGTGGGCCGCGGTCTCGAGACCGCGGCCGTGCTCGGATCACTCCGAACGAAGAGCCTGAATCACGTCGACGCGCGATGCGCGTGAGGCCGGCATGAGAGAAGCCAGAATCGCCGCGACGACGAGGAGCATCGCCGCACTGATGACCGGCAGCGCTCCCGGCATCCGGATAGACTGCATATAGCTGCCGGCGAATCGCGCGAGAAGATAGCCGGCGGCGGCGCCGGTCACGATCCCGGCAATCGCAATCACCGCACCCTCCCCCAACACGCGCCCGAGAAGATGGCGCGGCGCCGACCCAATCGCAAGCCTGATCCCGAATTCACGGGTACGCGCGCTGACGGAGAATGCCAGCACGCCGGCCACGCCGACAACCGCGATGAGCAGCGCGACGCCGGCAAAGCCGCCGAACACCAGCGTATTCAACCGATCCGGGGCAAGCACTTCCGCTCTGATGTCGTCCAGGGTCGCCGGCCGCTCCACGGGTTGATCGGCCGAGAGGTCGCGAATGATGCGGCGGATTGGTGCGACGAGCGCGTACGGATCCGATCGGACGTGGACGAAAAGGCGGCCACCGCCGATTTCCTGATCCATCGGGTGATACACGTTGATAGCCGGACCGGGGACGACATTCTGATCGTCGACGTCCGCGGCGATGCCGACGATTCGCCGCGGCGTGGGACTGACGTCGATGAACTTCATGATCGGATCAATCCAGGTGAGGTGCCGATTCACGGCATCTTCATTGGGGAACATCCGCCGCGCCAGGCTCTGGCTGACGATCACGACGCGCTCGCCGTCGCGTCGGTCTGCATCGCTGAAATCGCGCCCGGCCACGATCGGAACACCGAGCGCGGCAAAGAATCCCGGCGACACCGTGCGGAACTGTGCGCGCGGATCGTCCTCGCCGACGCCTTTGGCGTACCCTTCGACCGTGAACTGAAATCCAGGTCCGAATGTGCCGGAGTCGCGCCAGGGCACCAGCGTGCCCACTGCCACCCGCTCGACGCCGGGAAGTTCGCCGATGCGACGCATCGTCTCTTTGTAGAAGCCAATCACCTGATCAGGCGTGCGCCCATAACTCATGACCGGGACATTGAGCGCGAGAACGTTGTGGGTGTTAAAACCGGTCGGCGCGGATTGCAGCGCAATCAGGGACGTCAGCAACATGCCGGCGCCGGCAAGCAGCACGAACGATGCGGCGATTTGCGTAATCGCAAAGAGCCGGAGCCGACGATTCGTTCCCGTCGTGATTCGTACCGAGCCATTGGAGAGCGCGAAGCCCTTTGACGCATCGGTGGACGGCAATCGCGGGATGAACGCCAGCAGGATCGCGGCCGTGATGGCGAGGACCACGCCGACCAGTAGCAGACTTGAATCGACGGTGAGATCGAGCGCGCGCACCGAAAATCGCGAAGCGTAACGCGCAAGAATCGCCACCATCGGCCTGGCGATGAGCACACCAAGAATGGCGCCTGCACCGCACAGCACCAGACTCTCCACAAGCAACGTCCGACGGAGCGCGCCGGCGCTCGCGCCAAGCGCGGCGCGGATGGCCAGTTCCCCTTCCCGCCTGACCGATCGCGCCAGAATCAGGTTGGCGACGTTCGAGCAGGCGATGATGAAGATCAGGCCCGATGCGGCAAGAAGGACAAGGAGAACCGTTCTTGCGGGTGATGTGATCTGATCGCGCAGGCGGACCGCATCGATCCGGAAGTCGGCGTTGCGCGGATAGGCATCCGGGTGTTCCTGCACGATCGCGCCATGAATCGTTCGGAACTCCGCCCGCGCGGATTCAAGCGTTGCCCCGGGTTGGAGTCGAGCGAATAACTCCGTCATCCGGTGCACGCGCCCGGTGACCATGGTTGCGGAGAGGTGATGGGGACTGGTCACGATGTTGGCGATGATCTCGGTTTCTGACGGGTACGGAACCGACGGCTCCAGCACGCCGACGATTGTCGCGGACCGGGTACCCAGGCGAACCACTTTTCCGATGACCGAGGGGTCGCTGCCCAACGCCGTCGTCCAGAATCGATAGGTCAGCACCGCGGCTCCCGCTGCCTTCGGACCATCGTCGCCAGGGCCGAGAAGACGACCGAGAACTGGACGCAGTCCCATCACGTCGAAGTACGATCCATCGACGACGCCGGCGCGAACGACCCGTGGTTCGCCGAGGCCAACGACGGTGAATCCGATGGTGGAGAACTCGCCGAAGCCGGTGACCGATCGTGCTCGTGCGCGCAGATCCTGGATTTCCGGTACCGAGAAGTTCGCATTTGCGGCGCGAAGGCCCGGCGCGCTTTGCCGGATATAAATGAGCCGATCTTCTTCACGGTTGACGAGCGGTTTGAGAAGCACGCCACGAACGACACTGAAGATCGCCGCGTTGGCTCCGATACCGAGCGCCAGGGTCACAATCACCGTCACGGTCAGACCTTTGACCCTTCCGAGCGATCGCAGCGCAAAGCGGAAATCCGTCAAGAATTTCATGGCGTTCCTTGTCTTGCTCCTGTAAGTTTTTCGTGGAGTTTCGCTTGGAAGTCTACCTGATTGACGGCACGTACGAGCTGTTCCGGCACTTTTATGCGCTGCCGTCCGCTCGTGATGAGGACGGGCGCGAAATCGCCGCGGTGAGAGGGGTCGTCGGATCGGTGCTGGGAATGTTGAACGCTGGCGCCACACACGTCGCCGTCGCGACGGACCATGTGATCGAGTCGTTCCGCAATGATCTCTGGCCGGGTTATAAGACCGGCGCCGGCGTCGATCCCGACTTGTTGTCGCAGTTCCCGCTGCTCGAAGAAGCGCTCCTCTCGGCAGGTGTGACCGTGTGGCCGATGGTGGAGTTCGAGGCCGACGATGCGCTCGCCGCCGGCGCCGCGGCCGCGGCTCGGGATGGCCGTGTTGAACGCGTGATCATTTGCACCCCGGACAAGGATCTCGCGCAGTGTGTGAACGGTGACCGCGTCGTCCAGCTCAATCGACGTACCCGAGAGACACGCAACGAGGCTGCGGTGTTTCAGAAGTTCGGTGTCCCGCCGGAGTCGATTCCCGACTACCTTGCTCTTGTCGGCGATGCGGCGGATGGGTACCCCGGCTTGCGCGGCTGGGGCGCGAAATCCACGGCGGCGGTCTTGGCGAAGTATCGCCATCTCGAAGCTGTCCCGGCCGACTGGCGAGAATGGCGCGTCAATGCCACCAACGCGAGTGGACTCGCCCGGACGCTCGCCGAACAACGCGAGGCTGCGCTGCTCTTCCGAACGCTGGCGACGCTGCGCACCGACATACCGGTGTTCGATGACATCGAAGCGCTGCGGTGGACCGGTCCGACGGCAAGCTTCCCCGATCTCGCGGCGCGGTTCGATCGCGCGGTGACTGACGATCGCCGTCCCGGGGGCCGCTCTGCCGTCAGTCCACTTGCACGTTAAAGAAACTTGACCAACTTTCTGCTGACGCCAGTCGGATCGAGCGGTGACGTGTATCCGTTCATCGGCATCGGCCGGACTCTGCGTGCCCGAGGCCACGAGGTGACGATGGTCGCGGCTGAACCATTTCGGGCCGCGTGCGAACGTGCGGAGCTTCGTTTCGTCCCGATTCATGCGCAGGCGGAGTTTGACGATCTGACGATGCGTCCCGATTTGTGGCATGGGCACAGAGAACTGAGATTCGTTCTGCGCAAGCTCTCGTCTCTCCTGCGCGCTTACTACGATCTGATTGCATCGGTATACGAACCAGGGCGCACCGTGCTTGTTGCCCATCCACTCGCATTTGCGGCGCGCGTATTCGAAGATGCGCATCGCGCACCAGCGGCGACGATACATCTGGCGCCATCGATTTTCCGGCCAGACTCTCAGGAGTCGGCGTCCATTCCCGGCATCGATGCACTCGGGTTTCCGCGTGGTGTCACCCGAATCGCGATGTGGCTGGTCGATCGGCTACGCCGCGAGACTGGACTTCCCCCGGTGTCAACCGTCTTCAGAACATGGCTGCACTCGCCGCAATGCGTTATCGGTCTCTTCCCTGAGTGGTTCGCGCCGATTCAACCGGATTGGCCCGCGCAGGTTCGCCTGACTGGCTTTCCGCTGTATGACGAGTCAGACGCTCACGCGATCACTCCTGATCTCGAATCCTTCTTGAACGCTGGCACGCCGCCGATTCTGTTTACGCCGGGTACGGCGAATTACGCCGCGGCGCAATTCTTCGCCGCCGCGCTCGACGCCACGCGGCGACTGAAACGCCGCGCGCTGTTTGTGACCCGATATCCCGAGCAGTTGCCGAAACACCTGAGTGATCAAGAACGGGCGGAGCCATACGTCTCGTTCTCGCGCGTCTTTCCGCGCTGCGCGGCCTCCGTCCATCACGGCGGCATCGGCACCTCAGCGCAGGCACTCGCCGCGGGAATTCCCCAGTTGACGATGCCGTTGGCGTTCGATCAGCCAGACAACGCCGCGCGACTCTGCCGACTCGGCGTGGCGCGGACGCTTCCACCACACGAATTCCGCGGCGACCGAGTCGCGACAGAAGTCGCGGCACTGATCGACGATCATCGAGTCGCGGAGCGATGCCGGCACTGGGCCGATCAAGTCCGCGACACCGACGGATTAGTAGCAACCTGTGCGCTATTGGAGGGGCTGACCGTTGGGGTCAGACGGGGGTCAGACCGGGGTCAGACGGGGGTCTGACCCCGCTTACAATCCTGCCGCTTGGGGGACGTTCTCGTACTCGAATCCGCATCGCGTAAGTCTGTGCGTTGCTGAAGTCGTTGATGCGGCGCTGTTTATGAAGCCCGGTCGACAGGCAGGATCCTTGCGGCAGCGCAGTCGTTCGGATCGCGAGACCCGCGCCGGGAGGGCGTTATGAAGAAAGTTCTGTGGATCGCCATAGCCAGCTTGTTGATGACGAGCGTTGTGTTCGCCAATGACGCCAAGAATGGTCATTCGAAGGGAAAGAAAGACGCGAAATATGAACGCGTCAACGCCAGCGCATCGAACGTGGCCGTAACCGTCGTCTTCCTGCCGCGTGAAGTCACGATGATCCGTGGCTACTACGGAACGCGGTTCCAGGGTCTGCCGCCTGGGCTGCAGAAGAAATACCGTCGGACAGGTCAGCTTCCTCCAGGATGGCAGAAGAAGATGGAGCCGTTCCCTGTCGCGGTCGAACGTCAGCTGGCTGTTCTGCCGGCGGGCTACTCGCGCGGCGTCGTGGACGGTCACGCGGTGATCTATAACCCCCGCACGCAAGTCATCTTCGATGTCGCGGTGTTGTTCTAGCGCGATTCAGTTCAGCCGCTCCGAATAGAACGGTTTGGCCGGGTGTTTCCAACGCCCGGCCTCTTTTTTTGCCTACCTGTGCCGCGATATCAGCACACACCTTGCAAGCATTTGGCTCGGAGGTGTACGCATGGCGAAGTACGGAAAAGCTGCTTCGAAGAGAGTTGAATCAGCGATGCGCCGCAAGAAACGAGGCACGCTGAAGAGTGGCCGCTCTGGTCGGCGGGTCACGAGCCGCAAGCAGGCGATCGCGATAGGACTGAGTGAAGCCCGTGAAAAGGGCGCAAAGGTTCCGCGGAAGCGATCGCGCAAGTCCTCGAGCAAGAAGCGGTAGGCCGAGCTACTCGACCACGATCGTTCCCTTCAGCATGTTCATGCCGCAGGCGAACTCAACCTCGCCGCGTTGCGGCGTGAACTCGACCACGACAGGCTGATTGAGCGGCAGCTCGCGGCGGATGTTCATCGACGGAAACACGACGTCCTTGCCGCATGTCTTGTCGGTCGAGCGAAGAAAGGTCACGCGAGCGGGCACTCCCGCGCGAAGTTTCAGCGACGATGGCTCAAAGCCGCGTTCGGTGATCTCGACGCGTGCGTTCGAAACTGCGGCCGGCATTGATGGCCGAGCTGCTCCGGAATCTCCTGTGGTGTGTGGCGGATTTGCTCCGGGGGATCGGAGCCCGAGACGCTCGCGTTCCGCGCGGATGAAGAAACTGCCCTCGGTGACGACCGTATCGCCAGTCTGCAAGCCCGATAGCACCTCGATCCGATCGCCGGACGACGGCAGAGTGGCGATCTGGCGCTCGACAAACATGCCCGGGTTTTGCGACTTCAGATAGACGACTTGACGATCGCCGACCTGCTGAATCGCCGTTCGCGGTAAGAAGATCGCCGTGGCGGGAGCCGGGGTCCGAATCAGGACGGTCGCATACATGCCGAGGCGAAGGTCCCCTCGCGGGTTTGCAACCTCGATACGAGCTCTCGCGGTGCGCGTCGCGGCACTCACCTGAGGGTCGATGTAGCTGACGCGCCCTTCCAGAAGTCGATCGGGATAGGCAGCGGTCGTGGTGGCGACTGAAGCGCCGACCGACACGCGTGGGAGATCCTTCTCGTAAACGTCTGCGACGATCCAGACCGTGGTGAGATCGACAATCGCGAACAGCTTTGTCGCTGGGTCGACGTTGAGTCCGACGTTCGCGAACCGTTCGGTCACCACTCCATCGAGCGGCGCAACGACGGTTGCCGTCGAACCGATGCTTTTGCCGGCGCTGAGTCCACCGATGGCGTCGGCCGGAATGCCCAGCAGCAGCAGTCTCGAGCGCGCGGCTTCGAGGTCTGCCACCTGCACGGTATGCTCCGCGTGCGTCCGCTCGAGTTCCTGGCGACTCGCGGCACCGATGGCGACGAGCTTTTCTGTTCGTTGTAATTCGCGATCGTGCGCGTCGAGCATGGCTCGCGCCGCGACGTACTTGGTCTGTGCCTCTGCAAGCTCCGGACTGTATACCTGTGCGATGGGCTGGCCTCGCTTCACATGGGCGCCCAGTTCCGCAGACACCTGCGTGACGCGCCCCGACACGAGTGGTGTCACTACCACCTGCTTGTACGCATTCGCCTCGACGACACCCGGCAAGCGGATTTCCGCCGTGCCCTGGGCGGCCGCGACTACAGTCGTGCTAATCCCCGCGCGCGCAATTGATTCTTCACTAATCGGGATCGCGACGTCCGGCAAATGGTCACCACGATTCATGTCACCCGCCTCGCCGCCCGCCGGCGCCGTATTCGGTGCGACAGGTGTGGCCGCGGAGGGCGCGGATGGTGCAACGCCTGGCTCGCGCCCACGTGTCAGGAAATACATGGTGGCTGCCCCGATCGACAGCAGCGCAATCGCGAGACCCACTGCCACAGCCGGCCGGATGCGCACTACGTTGTCCTGAGTCACTGGATGCCTCCCCGCGCCTGTAAAAGCGACGTTCTCGCGTCGAACGCCGCTCGCAGGGCGTCGGAATACGCGAACTCGATTTCAAGGAATCGTCGCTGCTCTGCCAGGACGTCGAATACCGTCACCCGCCCGAGCGTATAGCTCTGACCGATTACTTCGAGGTTCTTGCGCGCCAGCGCTCGCGTCTCCACGCTATACAACTGCGCGGCTTCGTGTGCACGCCGATCGAGCGCCCCGGCGCTCGCCAGCTCACTCTGAGCTGACAGCCGTGCCGCCTCATGTGCTGCGGTCGCGCGCGCGTGTTCAGCGCGGGCGGCGGCGACCTCCCCTTGATTGCGATTGAACAATGGGATGGTGAGCATTGCCCCGGCCGAGACGTAGTGAAAAACTCCACGGACCCGCTCGAGGTTTCCGTCGGTCCCAATCCCGAACTGCGGAAACCCCGCATCCATCCGCTGATAACTGCCGAACAGGCTCACATCAATTCGGCCTTCACGTTCCGCGCGATCGACTTTCGCTTCGACCACGGCGATTCGGGCAGCCGCCTCGCGGACATCGGGCCGCTCGTCGGAGTCAACGGGCAACCCCGTGGTTGCCGCAATCGATTGGGCTTCACGCTGGACGATCTCGTCGAGCGTATCGCGAACGGCCAGCGGTGCAGTGGCCTCGAGACCGACCGAGCGTTTCAATCGAAATAGCGCCGCCTCAATCATGCCGATCTGTCGCAGCCGTTCGGACTCGAGACGCCGCAGCTCGACTTCGACGAGATCCCGTTCCAGAGGTGGAGAGGATCCCAGTTCGACCCGCGATCGCAGCAGATCCCGCTGCCGACGGATGGCATCGGTGAGTTCGTCGATGAGTGTCAGACGGCGAATGCCATCGAGGACATCGCCAAATCTGGACCGAACGTCGGCGCGAATCGCACGCTCGCGATCCAGCGCACTGAATTCGGTGACCGCGACTTCCCGATCAGCGACGTTCGTGCGACCGGCGCGGCGGAAGAGATCCAGGGGCCACTGGAGCGAAATCATCGTCTGGTTGTCGGTCCCTGATGGTTCACCGCGGTACTCGAACGACATCGAGGGGTTCGGATGCAGTTCCGCCTGTGCCCGTGTGCCTCGGGCAATGTCGACATCGGCCCGCGCCGCCCGCAGTGCCGGCTCTCGCGCGATTGCCATGTCGATGGCGTCATTGAGCGAGAGGCCTCGCTGCGTGTCGTAGAACGGGCTCGGTACCGCTTCGCGTGGCGGCAGGCCCGTGAGCTGGCCCGCCGACACGCTGTGTGTGATTGCCAGCGCCGCGGCAACTATGCTGATCGTTCGAACGCTCATTGCACTGTCCCCTGAAAATTCGCCGACCCTTTGCCAGCCGGTCCGCTCCATTCGATCGCCATCTGCCACCCGCCGGCCATTCCGAATTCCGCTGTCGCCTGATAGCGGCCCGGAACACTGGTTGCGCTGACCTCGAGGCCGCTTGGCATCACCATCCCGGGCATGGCCATGTTTGCGCTCGCGTGAACGTCGCCAACGTTCATGAGTTCATGAGTGGTCGCATCACGAAACTCGATGAGGAAGGCGTTGCGCCCGGTGTGAAGCGTTCCGGAGGGCGATCGCAAAACAATCTCCAGACCGCCGCTCCGTTCGGTATGCACGATCGGCGCGCTGGAATCGGTCGCGTTTGGCCCGTGTCGGGCGACCGTGATCCACCAGGCGCCAATCGCGATGGCGGCGACGATGCCTGCTGCGACGACCGCGATGGTCCTTCCGCGATTCGTGCCCGGGAGTCGCGGTGCACTTGCGACGGTTTCATCCGAGAGGCCGAGCTGTCGCTCGCGCAGCCAGAAGAAGAGGACGGGCGTCACGATCAGCACGTGGACCAGCGACGACGCCATGCCGCCGAGAACGGGCGTCGCCAGCGGCTTCATCACCTCGGATCCGACACGGGTGCTCCACATGATTGGAAGCAGGCCGGCGATGACGGTGGAGACCGTCATCACCTTGGGACGCAGCCGAAGCAACGCCCCCTCGATAACGGCACGGCGAAGATCGGCGCGGGTCAGCGTTCCGCCAAGCTCGCGCCGCTTCCGCTCGACCGCCTCTTCGAGATAGATCACCATCACGACGCCGGTCTGCACCGCGGTTCCGAACAGCGCGATGAAACCAACCCAAACGGCAACGGAGAAGTTGTAACCAAGGAGCCACAGCAGATAGACGCCCCCGGTGAGTGCGAAGGGCACGGCGAGGAGAACGTGCGCTGCCTCGATCACCGAGTGATACGTGAAATAGAGCAGAACAAAAATCACGAGCAGGACGATCGGAAGCACTACCTGGAGCCTGGCCCGTGCGCGTTCCTGATTCTCCCAGCGTCCGCTCCAGCCGATGTAGTAGCCCTGCGGCAGCTTGATCGATCGGGCCACCGCCGCTCGAGCCTCCTCCACGAATCCGCCGACATCCCGCCCCTGCACGTTCAGGAGGACTGTTGCGAGCAGGAGGCCATTTTCCGAAGAGATCATCGCCGGTCCGCGGACGTGTTCGATGCGCGTCACGTCACCAAGTGGAACCTGCGCTCCCGCGGGCGTGGAGATCAGCACGTTGGAGAGCGCTTGCGGGTCGGCGCGATATTCCGGCTGATAGCGCACGCGGACGGGGAATCGCTCGCGTCCCTCGATCGTCGTCGTGAGCGTTGTCTCCCCGACCGCCGTTTCAATCACATCTTGAATGGCGGCCACGCCCAGTCCGTACCGTGCGGCTGCCGCGCGATCGATTTGAATATTGAGGTATTGACCGCTCGTGACCTGCTCGGGGTAAACGCTGCTGGCTCCCGGAATCGTGCGTATGGTTCCGGCGACCTTGCGGGCGAGTTCCTCGAGCACGGTCAAGTCGGTGCCGAAAATCTTGACGCCGACCTCCGACCGTATGCCGGTCGTCAGCATGTCGATGCGATTGATGATCGGCATCGTCCAGATATTGGAGACGCCAGGGAGTTGCACCGCGCGTCCGATTTCCGCGCGCAACCGATCGAGCGTCATGCCCGGACGCCATTCAGTCTTTGGCGTGAGATGGACGACCGTCTCGGTCATGTTCAGCGGTGCGGGATCGGTCGACGTATCGGCGCGCCCGACCTTGGCGACGGCATAAGCGACCTCGGGGAATGTCTCCAGGATCTGGTTCTGGCGAGCGGCGATCCTCGTATTTTCCTCGAGCGAAATGCTCGGATCCGCAATCGGCATGAACAGCAGGTCCCCTTCGTTCAGCGGCGGCATGAATTCACTGCCGATGGTCCGGCCGACGGCAAGTGCTCCGACGAAGAGCAACGCGGCAACCGCGATGGTGAATCGCTGGTGCGACAACGCCAGTTCGAGTGCCGGCTGATAGATGCGTTGCAGCACTCGCATCACCGGATTGTCCTGCTCGGCGTGAAACCGCCCCGCGAGCAGCAACGTGCAGAGGACCGGGACCAATGTGACGGCGAGAATCGTGGCCGCGAGCACGGCGAAGGTCTTCGTGAAGGCGAGTGGATGGAACAGTTTCCCTTCCTGTCCGGTCAGCGCGAACACGGGGATGAACGCCAGCAGGATGATCGCCATTGAGAAGAAGACCGGCCGGCCGACCAGTCTCGTCGATTCCAACACCGTCTCCCACACGAGACGCCGATCGCGTGGATCGACCCCACGCTGCTCGATCGAGCGGAACGCGTTTTCAGTGACGACAATGCCGGCGTCGACGAGAACGCCAATGGCAATCGCGATCCCGGCGAGACTCATGATGTTCGAGGAGATTCCGAAATACTTCATCCCGAGAAACGAAATCAGAACGGCGAGCGGCAGAGGAATGGTGACAATCAGAATCGATCGGAAGTGCATCAGGAAAATCACATGCGCGAGCGTGACGAGAAGGATTTCTTCGATCAGCGCGCTTCGGAGGGTGTGAACCGCCTCGCCGATCAGTTCCGACCGATCGTAGAAGGGCTCGATTCGAACCCCTTCGGGCAGTCCTGGTTGAATCTGCGCGATTCTGGCCTTGACCGCATCGATGACACTTTTTGTATTCTCACCGGTTCGCGCAACCACGACACCGCCGACGACCTCCTTCGTGCCTTTCACCAGTGACGCAATGCGAAAGGCGTCCCCAATGCGCACCGCAGCGACCTGCTCGACGTAGACAGGCACGCCGCCCGACGCGCCAACGGGAATCCGTTTCAGGTCTTCGACTGATTCGATCAAGCCAACGCCACGGACGATGAGCCATGCGCCGTTCGAGCTGAGCACGTTGCCGCCGACGTTGACGTTGCTGTCGCGGACTGCTGACACCACGGCGCTTAAGGACAGGTTGAACGTGCGCAGCCGGTTGGGATCGATGTCGATCTGGTACTGCTGGACGAATCCGCCGACTGATGCCACCTCCGCAACGCCAGGAACGGCGTTGAGCTGGTAGCGGATGAACCAGTCCTGCAGGGTTCGCAGGTCCCGCAGCGACAGATTTGGACTCTCCACGGTGTACCAGAACACATGCCCGACACCCGTGGCGTCCGGCCCGAGCGTGGGTGTAACACCGGCCGGCAGGCTCTTCGCGATGAGCCCCATGCGTTCGAGGACGCGCGACCGGGCAAAGTACAAATCGACGTCGTCTTGAAAGACGACGTAGATCATCGAGAACCCGAATGCTGATTGCGATCGGACCACGCGCACGCCCGCCAGTCCCTGAAGGTTGACCGTGACGGGATACGTAATCTGGTCCTCGACTTCCTGCGGCCCGTGTCCCGGCCATTCGGTGAAAACGATGACCTGGTTGTCGGAGAGATCCGGAATGGCGTCGATCGGCGTCGTTCGCACTGCCCACCAGCCCCAGACGGCCAGAGCCGCGCACACGGCAACGACGATCACGCGGTTGCGCAGTGACAGGTGTATCAGTCCATTGATCATCACGACACTCTTTCGTTGACGCGCGAGCTCGCGCGCAGCTCATGCCGCCGGGCATGAGGCCAGAGAAGACACGAAGACTGTCGTGGACTAAACGATCAGGACTGACAGCAGAAGATGCCGGGGGACCGATCCTGGTGGACGCGCGGGTATCGATCGCGTCGCCGGGACGAGCGCGGTAGGTGACGCCATGATAAAGGACGGCACGCTTGCCGCGAGCGATGCCGACCCGATGTTGGTGAAATGCGGAGTTGTCGGCGACGACCTACGAGACTCGGATGCGGCACAACAGGCGTCGGCCTGGGCCTGGGTTACGCCGGCGGACGTATGCGAGTGAGGAACCGGCGGCTCGTGCATCGGGCAACCGGTCTCTTCGACGCAGCAGGCCAGCCGTTCCTCCGCCGATCCCGCCCACCCTGCGCAGATCGCCGTGCTTCCGAGGATCATCGCGATGATGATGGAGAGTGCGGCGAATCGTTGTGCACGCATTGTGGTAGAGTCCCCGCCAATTATAACCGCCTGCGCGGACATCGGCGCGGACATCCAAATGCAAGACTTCCTCCCGGCCGCAATCCTTGGGATTCTCGCACTCGGTGCCGGATTCTCGGCAGCCCGTCCTGATTCTGCGCGCGCGCTCGCGCCAGCCGCGTGTGAATCGCTGACGTCGATCACCCTCGCAAACGGGCGCATCACGTCGGCGTCGGTCCTACCCGCGGGCGGATTCACGCCTCCCGGGTCGAACGCGACAACTTCCAATCAGGCGTACATTTCAGTCCCCGCATTCTGTCGTGTAACGGCGACGTTGACGCCGACCACCGATTCAGACATCAAGATCGAAGTCTGGATGCCGGTCGCCAACTGGAATCAGAAACTGCAGGCCGTCGGCAATGGAGGATGGGCAGGCACCATCTCGTATCCGGCGATGGCGGCTGCTCTGGGAAGGGGATATGCGACGGCGGGCACTGACACGGGTCACTCGACGCCGGGCGCGTCGTTTGCGATGAACCATCCCGAGAAGCTCATCGATTACGGACATCGGGCCGTGCACGAAATGACGGTGCAGGCGAAGGTCATCGTTGCAGCTTTCTACGGTGGCGGTCCGCAGTTGTCGCTGTGGAACGGGTGCTCCACCGGCGGTCGCCAGGGTGTTATCGAAGCATCGAAATATCCCACCGACTACGATGCGATCATCGCCGGTGCCACACCAGTGACCTCGCCGCGGCTCCACGGTGTGCGGCTACAGTTCAATCGAATGGTGCATCGGGCGCCAGGTAGCTACATTCCGCCGGAAAAATATCCGGCGATCCACGACGCGGCACTGAACGCATGTGATGCGCTCGATGGTGTGAAGGACGGCGTCATCGACCAACCCGATCGCTGTTCGTTCGACCCGGGAACCCTTCTATGCAAGGGCGATGATAGTCCGGCGTGTCTGACATCGCTGCAGGTGGAAACCGCGCGCGCGATGTACTCACCGGTCAAAGATCCGAAGAGCGGCGCAACGCTCTCGTTCCCGATGCTCCATCCCGGCTCAGAACTCAGCTGGGCGACGCTTGCAGGCCCGCAGCCGTATGCGATTGCAGCGGAAGCCTATCGCTATGTCGTCTTCCACGATCCCGCCTGGGATCCGGCATCGTTCAATCCATCGACCGACATTCAGCGTCTCGAACGTCAAGCCGCCGGATTCGACCCGCCGTCAGCGAACCTGAAGCCATTCTTTTCGCGCGGCGGAAAGTTGCTGCTCTATCACGGGTGGTCGGATCAGCAAGTGGCGCCGCTCAACAGCACCACGTATTTCGATGCGGTCGTGAAAGAGTCTGGACAGGACACGGCGGGAAAATCGATCGCGCTCTATCTGGTGCCCGGGATGGGTCATTGTCAGGGTGGTGCAGGGACCGACACGTTCGATAAGGTCGCAGCGATGGAGGAGTGGATCCGCACCGGCTCTGCGCCGGTGCGGATCATTTCCTCTCATCGAACCGCCGGTGCGACCGATCGCACGCGTCCGCTCTGTCAGTATCCGCAGGTCGCGAAATACATGGGATCAGGCAGTACGGACGACGCAGCGAATTTCGTATGCGCGGCCGGCAGATGAGATCAGCGTCGCGTTATCGTCGACGGCGCGTGGCAACAGCGGTCGCCGAACCGCCCTTGCGTCCGCGTGCGCCGGTTCCGTCCTCCTCCTCTTCGTCCTCGCCCTCAGGATGCGCCGCATCGGCGGCGTCCTGATTGATTCCTCCCTCAGCGAGCGACGACAACTTCTTGTCGGCCGCTTTTTCCTCATCGAGGATTTCCTGCAGCAGGTTGGTGGCTTCCGTGTGGCCCATGCTCTGAGCCCAGGCGATCAACGTGCCGTAGGCCGCCATCTCATAGTGCTCGGCTCTCTGACCGGCAGCGATGAGACACGCGTCCATCGTTGCATCGTCGAACTCCTCTTCCATGATCGACTTGCCTTCCTCGATGATCCCGGCGATCCCCTCGCAATGCTTGCCGCGAGGTTTCTCGTCCAGGCTTTCGAAGACCTGTTCGAGCCGTTCAACGTGCCCTCTCGTTTCCTCGAGGTGGGTTTCAAATGCGGCGCGCAGATCGGTTGACGCCGCGGCTTTCGCAAGTTTGGGCAGCGCCTTGATCAGTTGTTTCTCCGCATCGTAGGTGTCGCGCAATTCTTCGATGAACGCATCGTGCAAGGTTCCCGCTTGAGCCATGTGTGTGCCTCCTCTGGCAACTCAGTTATCAGTTCATGCTCGCCCGTCTGGTTTCATCACCACCTTGATGCAGGCGTCCCGTTTGTCGCGAAACACTCGATACATGTTCGGTGCGTCGTCGAGCGTGACCCGGTGCGTGATGATGAACGACGGATCGATTTCGCCTCGTTCGATCCGGTCGAGCAGTCCCGGCATGTATTTGTGCATGTGGGTCTGCCCCATCTTGAGCGTGAGTCCTTTTGCAAATGCAGCGCCGAGTGGAAACTTGTCGAGCAGTCCGCCGTAGACGCCGGGGATGGACACAGTCCCGCCCTTGCGACAGCAGCCGATTGCCTGACGCAAGGCATGGGTCCGGTCAGTCGCCATGTACATCGACGTCTTGGCCAGGTCGTACCACGCGTCCAGAGTTGTTCCGTGGGCTTCCATACCGACAGCATCGATACAGGCATCGGGTCCCTGCCCGCCGGTCATTGTCCTCAGCGCTTCCGCCACGTCGACATCCGAGTAGTTCAGGACTTCGGCGCGGCTGTGTCCCTCGGCCATCGCCAGCCGTTCGGGGAACCGATCGATCGCGATCACTCGTTCTGCGCCGAGCAGGAATGCGCTCTGAATGGCGAACTGGCCGACGGGTCCGCATCCCCAGATCGCGACGGTATCTCCGGGCTTGATCTGGCAGTTGTCCGCGGCCATATAACCGGTTGGAAGGATGTCGGAGAGAAACAGCACCTGTTCGTCGCTGAGTGACGAGGGCACCCGCAGCGGCCCCACATCAGAGAACGGAACACGAGCGTACTCCGCCTGACCACCTGGGTAACCGCCGTACATGTGTGAGTAACCAAATAGCGCCGAACCGGAGAAGCCGGTGATCTTCTCCAGCATCCACGCATTCGGGTTTGAGTTGTCGCACAGCGACCACAGCTGTTCCTTGCAGAAGAAACAGTTGCCGCAGGCAATGGTGAAAGGCACCACCACTCGATCACCGACACGCAACTTGTTGTTGTCGCGGCCGACCTCGACGACCTCTCCCATGAACTCGTGACCCAGCACATCGCCCTTTTGCATCGTGGGGATGTACCCGTCGTAGATGTGCAGGTCCGATCCGCAAATCGCCGTCGCGGTGATTTTGACGATGGCATCGCGCGGGTTGAGGATCTTCGGATCCGGAACGGTCTCGACCCGGACGTCTTCTTTTCCGTGATAGCAAACGGCTCTCATCTAAAGCTCCCAGCCTCGTGGCTTGGCGTGGGGAAATTCTCCGGCTTCGAGCAACTGTTTGAGCCGGCGCAGATCTTCGCGAACGGTCTGGGATGGTTCGCGTCCGAACGCCTTCGCGATAATCGACCCAGCCCGGCCGGCCGGCGGGGCGTATTGAAAGTGCACGGATAGTTGTGTACTGCGGCCATTCCGCACCGTATCGAAATTGACCGAGCCGGCCGTCGTGATGTCGCCCCCAGGAAGGGACTGCCACCCAATGACCTGGTTTTCCACCTCGTTGATGACTTCCGCATCCCATTTGACGTAGGTGCCGGCTGGGCCCTTTGCAATCCACCGCGATCGTCCGTTGCCGAGGTCGATCACCGCGTCGAGGTAATTCATGAATTGGGGAAGGTTCTCGAGGTTGCGCCAGAAGCGATAGACCTCATCAATCGGTTTTTCCAAACGCACCGACTCGCGGACATGTATGCCTCGGTTGCCCGCGAGCGCCGTACGAATGCCTGTTCGAGTCGAATTACCGTTTCGAACACGGGGCCATTCACCGGAAAGCCCGCGATACGCGAGCGGTGTTGCGGCTGCGGCGAGGCACACGCCGGGCAGATTCCGACGGCTGAGCCCATACGCCACAACGGCTGTGGCAGTCGTGAGCGCGGCGACGCGTTCGAGCGCGTCGATCGATGTGCGATGCGTGATCTCAGGAACTGTTGTGTGCAGGTTTCGCATTGATAGCTGTCTCCGAAAACGTAGTGACGATCACTCACGAGCAAGCACGCGATGTACCAGCCTTCTGGCGATTGACTTGCTTATCCATATGCGATGCGCTCAGGCGACATCGTCCAGTCGTGCTCTCGCCGGCAGGCGCGCAGGCCTCATCCATTCATCAACTGTGGTTGTTGATGTTGTGGACGACAACTGTTGTGTGCGTCGTCGTGTTGGCGTTGATCGCCGTTGCTGTCCGGCGACATCGGCGTCGCGATGAGGTCGCGACGATTCCAACCACGCCAGAGCGTTCACTCGTGCGGAGCGTCTGGGCCGCTACCACGCTGAGCCTGCTGATCCTGCTGATGCTCCTGGTCGCGTGCGCCAGCACAAATCGACT
>DATJKH010000149.1:0-33171 GCA_035491715.1 Vicinamibacterales bacterium
GTGTCCGTCCGTGGTTGTCTTTCGGCGCGGCACGGGTGAACGTGCTGCCATAGCGGGGCATCGACCGAACCCACCGCTTTACTTCGGTTCCTGGCGACATCAACCACGGAACAACACGGACCAATAGGGCCACGGAATAACACGGATTAACACGGATCAAGAGTTCATTGAATTGTCCGTGTTCTTCCGTGTTCATCCGTGGTTGTCTTAGTCCGTGTTCGTGCGTGTTCGTCCGCGTTCATCCGTGGTTGTCTTCATCCGTGTTCATCCGTGGCTGTCGTCTTTCGCGACCGGTTTCCGTTTCTCCTCTTGGGAGGAGAGAACAACATGTCGGTTGCGGGTTTTCGCGAGATTCTCAGGTGCAACGGCGTCGATCAGAACGCGACGCCGCATCCGGTGATGCTCGTTCCCTTCGGCGGCGAGAATCAGGTCGTCCTGGAGACAGCGGGCCTCGACCTGAAGGTTCAGAACTCGACCGTCAGGGTTCAGGAATTCTATGGCCCGGAGCTCACCAGCGAACTCCTCCGCGGCGTGCAGGAGGCGCTCTCCAAACCGGATGTCGACCCGCAGCAGAGGGACGCGTTCATGCCCAACATGGCCTGGGACAAGCCACGGTTCTTCCGGATCCTCGGCACGATCAAGACTGGCCTGCCAGGTACCCTCGTGAACATGGTCCCGCGGTGGATGGCGGAAAAGCCTTCGGCCACGCTGCAGGTGGTCGTCGTCGACCGGATGGTGGTCAAAGTGGCGATTCGAAACGTGCGCGCACGCGATGCACAGGGACAGATGCGGTTCCACGCCAAACGGCCCTGCGATCCGGCGAAGGAGATCGCGCAGATGAACGCCATCTGGACCCCGCAAACGAACATCTTCTTTGAGCTCGTGCCATCGCCCGATCTCGACATTGACCAGAATGATCCGAACACGCGCGAGGAGTTCACGAAGGCTTACGGGATGAAAGATCCGGCGACCTTTTCCGCGGAAGGAACGGTCTGGGCCGACAAGAATTGGGGACCGTTCACGAAACACAAGGTCCCGGGTTCGCACATGACCTTCTTCGTCGTGCACAAGCTGCACTCGGGTGGCGACCCCGTGTACGGACGGGGAGGCGAAACGCCAAACGGCGTCATGAACCGGCCGTTGGGCATTTCGTTCATCGCTGACTCACGGCTACCCAGCACGTTCGCCCACGAGGCCGGTCACTTCGTCGGCGATATGTCGCACGACGGAACCGACACCAAATTGCTGATGCGCGGTGAAGGCTCCGGATACCAAATCCCGTTTGCGCTCGCGAAGAGGTTTCGCGAGTCTCTCGCCAAACGTCGCATCGCTTGAGCGCCCGATCGCAGTCCCACCACTGCCGCGCTCCTGGCGATCCAATCAAGTAGAATCGCGTTCGGTGCGCGCGGTCGTCCTGCGGGAACTCGGCGATGCCGGCAACCTTCGTGTCGAAGAGTGGCCGATGCCCGTGCCAGGCCCGGGCGAAGTCGTCGTTCGCGTCCGGGCCGCGTCGCTCAACCATCGCGATGTTTGGATCCGTCGCGGTCAGTACGCCGGCATCCGTCTTCCAGCAATCCTCGGTTCCGATGCAACCGGGGAAGTCACGGCGGCTGGAGACGCGGATGGCAAGTCGTGGCTGGGACGAGAAGTGGTGATCGATCCGTCGCTTGAATGGGGGCCGGATCTGCGCGCGCAGGGCGGGGACTTCCATCTGCTCGGCATGCCCACCGAGGGCACCTACGCCGAGTTCGTCAAGGTGCCTGCAGCGAACGTTTATGCCAAGCCTTCCCACCTCACCCTCGAGGAAGCGGCGGCGCTGCCGCTCGCGAGTGTGACCGCGTATCGAGCGCTCGTCACCCGAGCCGCAGTGCAGGCGGGAGAAATCGTCGTGATCACCGGCATCGGTGGCGGCGTCGCCTTGGCCGCACTGACGATCGCGGTGAGCCTCGGCGCGACCGTTTACGTCACGTCCGGCTCGGAGACGAAGATTGCCAGCGCGAAACAATATGGCGCGGCCGGTGGCGTCACGCATCGCGCGAGCGGCTGGCCACGCACCCTGCTGGAGATGATCGGCCGCCGTCCCGATGTGATTGTCGACGGCGCGGGTGGTGACACGTTGGCGCAGGCGCTCGATTTGGTGAAACCCGGCGGGCGGATTGTGACTTACGGCGCAACGTGCGGCGCCGTCCCCAACCTGGAAGTCAGGCGCATTTTCTGGAAGCAGATCGACATTCGCGGAAGCACCATGGGGACTCCGGAAGATTTCTCACGGATGCTCGACCTCTACGCGACGGGCGTTCGCCCAGTCGTCGACAGCGTCTTCCCGCTCGAGAACGTGGCGCAAGCGCACGCTCGAATCGACAGCGGCGATCAGTTCGGCAAAATCGTTCTGCGGGTCTAGTCAGGGTGTACACTCGGCGGATGGCGAGCAATCCCGAACCGTCGAAATCGATGAAGCTCCATCCGGTCGGCGACGCGTCGACCTCCCTGTCGCGACGCGTGGCGCTGCAGGCGCTCCTTGGCAGCGTCGGTGCAGGTCTGGCGCTGCCCGGCACGGCGAGCGGGCAGCATCCGATCCACCAGCACTTCTCGAGCGCGACCACACTCGAACAGGCGCAGCAGAAAGCCGCTGTCGCCGGCTACACGCCGGAATTGCTCGACGCGCATCAGTTGCGGACGCTCGAAGCGCTGGCCGAATCACTCGTTCCCGGGTCGACCGCCGCCAGGGTCGCCGCTTATCTCGATCAGTTAATCGCCGTCGACTCGCCGACCAACCAACGCGACTTCGTCAGCGCTCTCGGGGCGTTCGACATGGCGGCCATGAAGAAGCACTCCAAGGCATGGATTGCGATCTCGTCGGCTGAGCAGGATGCGCTGTTGCGCGAGGCGTCCACCGCAGACAGCAAGTCCTCGCCGATGCGCGCGCATTTCGAAAACCTGAAGACATGGGTTGCCGGCGCGTATTACTCGTCGGAGGCGGGGATGCGCGAACTCGGATGGGATGGCAACACCTTTCATCAGGAGCTTCCCGGATGCACACATCCGGGCGGGCATCTGGCCTGACCTCGGGAGAGCGCACATGCAGACCAACAGCTTCGACGTGATCGTCGTCGGTTCAGGCGCTTCAGGCGGATGGGCGGCAAAGCGCCTGTCGGAGGCGGGCATCAAGGTGGCGCTGCTCGAAGCAGGACGGCCCCAGACTGGCGCCGAGTTCAGTGAGCATGTGCCCCCGTACGACCTGAAGTATCGCGATCAAGCGAGCGAGTGGATGCGCCGCACACGCCCGCGACAGCGCGACTGCTATGCGTGCCGTGAGTGGAATTACAAGTGGTTCGTCAACGATCACGAGGAGCCGTACACGACGCCCGACAACAAGCCGTTCAGCTGGCAGGGGCGGACCCGCATGGTCGGTGGACGGACGAACATCTGGGGACGGCAGTCGTATCGCTTCAGCGATCAGGATCTGCACGGCAAGTCGTTCGACGGATTTGGCGAGGACTGGCCGATCTCGTACAAGGACATCGAGCCCTACTACGATCTGGTCGAGGAGTACGTCGGCATATCGGGACAGGCCGAAGGCGTGCCGGAATTGCCCGACGGTCGTTTTCATCCCGCGATGGCGATGAGCTGCGCCGAGATGCAGCTGCGTACCCGGGTGAAGAGCAAGCTTGGCTGGACGGTGACGATCGGGCGCGCCGCCAACATCACAAAAGCGATCAATGGACGCGCCCCGTGCCACTACTGTGGCCCGTGCGAGCAGGGCTGCGCGACGCGGTCGTACTTCAACGCCGCGTTCACAACCGTTGCCGACGCGCTGCAGTCCGGCAACACCACCTTGATCACCGACGCGATGGTCTATCGCATCCTGACCGATCCATCGACGCGACGCGCGACCGGCGTCATCTACATCGACCGCAACACCCGCGACGTTCGAGAGGTGCGCGCGCGGGCGGTGCTGCTCTGTGCGCAGGCGCTCGAATCAGCGCGCATCCTCTTCAATTCGGCTGAAGGAGGTCTCGCCAATTCGAGCGGCGTGCTCGGACACTATCTGATGGATCACACCTGGGTTGCCGGCGGCGCAAGCGGCGAGTTTCCCGACGCGCCGGCGGCGAAACCCTCACTTGGTGCGCCGCGCCGCCCGAACGGTCTCTACACGATCCGGATGAAAAACACGATCAATGGCCCGCGCGAGAAGAAGTACCTCCGCGGCTTCGGCTTCCAGGGCGGCGGGTCGACGAACTTCCGCATGAACGCTCCTGGCTACGGCGCCGCCTTCAAGAAGTCGGTCCTCGATCCGTTGACGTCGGTCAATCTTGTTGGCTTCGGTGAGGTCCTGCCACGCTTCGACAACTTTGTCGCGCTCGACCCCAAGGTGGTCGACAAGTTCGGAATCCCGGTGCTGCGAATCACGATGTCGTGGGGAGAGAACGAAAAGGCGATGATCCCCGACATGGCGGTGACCGCAGCGCAGATGATGGAAGCTGCAGGCGCGAAGAACATTCAGCCGTTCTCGGTGCTCGATCGAATTCCGGGGTACGGCATCCACGAGATGGGGACCGCGCGGATGGGGCGTGATCCGAAGTCGTCGGTTCTCAACGAGTTCCTCCAGACCCATGACATCGCCAACCTGTATGTGATGGACGCGTCCTCGTTCGTGTCGGGCGGGTGTCAGAATCCGACCCTCACTCTCATGGCCTTGGCCGTACGCGGCTGCGATCACCTGATGCAGGAGATGAAGCGCGGCAGTATTTAGCCTGCCGCGCCCTAGCTTAGCGAAGTCGGGTTTCAACCTTCCTGGTGCGACCACCATCGAATACCACATGGTCAAGCGACAGTTTGAGGAATCGGTGCGAGATATTCGCCACGGCATTCGTGTGCTACTGCGAGGACCCGGTTTTACCTCTGCCGCAATGCTGACGCTGGCGCTGGGCATCGGCGCGACCGCGGCGATCTTCAGCGTGGTGCGCACCGTGTTGCTCGAACCGCTTCCATATCACCGACCCGAGCGCCTGGTCACTGTCTGGGAAACCAACCGCGGCGGCACCACTCGCAACGTGATCGCGCCGGCAAACTTCGTCGTCTGGCGCGAGCGGGCGCGAACACTGGAGCACCTCGGCATGGTGGCACCGGTCGGTCTGTCGATCATCATCAACGGGCAGGCTCAGCGCATTGCCGGGAGCGCGTTTTCCGCCGATGTGTTTCGCGCCCTCGGTGTTCAGCCGGCGCTCGGTCGCGCCTATACGGCACAGGAAGATTTCGGCGGCGGCAATGGTGTGATCGTGATTGGCCATGAATTCTGGCGTCGCCGTCTTGGCGGGCGCGAGGACGTTCTCGGGCTCACGCTGGCCACCGACGGCGGCCCGAGAACAGTCATCGGCGTGATGCCTCCCACCTTCACGATCGTGGGCGAGAAAGCGGATTTCCTCATTCCTTACAGTGAAACGATCGACCAGCTTCGCGTCCTCGCGGGGCGCGGGAATTCCTACGCGATCGCGCGGCTCGCCGATGGCGTCTCATTTGAGCAGGCATTCGCCGAGATGCGCAGCATCTACGCTGATCTCGAGCGCGAGGTGCCGCAGCGCAACGCTCGCCGCACAGTGATGATGTTTCCCGTGCAGGAGCAGATGGTCGGCGATGTTCGGCCGGCGCTCGTCGCGCTGTCCGCCGCGGTCACGCTCGTGCTGCTCATCGCCTGCGTCAACGTCGCGAACCTGCTGCTCGCCCGCGGCGCCGCTCGCGAGCGCGAGATCGGCATGCGGTCGGCACTCGGTGCGAACCGCAGCCGGCTCGTCCGCCAGATGCTCACCGAGAGCCTGATCCTCGCGGCAGCCGGCGGCGTTGCGGGACTGGCGGTCGCCGCGCTCTGTCAGCGAGGTCTGCTGGTACTGGTCAGCGATCGCATTCCTGTTCCCCGGTTCGATCAACTGTCGCTCGATTTTCCGGTGATCGCGTTCACGATGATGATTGCGCTGGCGACGGGCGTCGTCTTTGGTGTCGTTCCCGCGCTGGTATCGACGGCGCACGCGCGCGACGCGCTCCGCGACGGTGGACGTCACGGCGGCGGCCGGCGGTTACATCGGATCCTCCATTCGCTGGTTGTCGTCGAGGTGGCCCTGTCGCTGGTGCTGCTCGGCGGAGCCGGCCTCTTGATGCGCAGTTTCATCAAGCTGCAGCGTGTCGATCCCGGTTTCCGAGCCGAGGACGTGCTCACCGCCGAAGTACAGGTCCCAGCCATCCGATACAACGTTGCACAGGCCGGTCGCTTTTTTGCCGACTCAGTGGCGCGCCTTGCAGCGCTACCGGGTGTTCAGCACGCCGCAGGCTCGATCTGTCCGCCGATGCCAGGATCGTGCATCGGCACGAGTTTCTGGCGCGCCGATCGACCGAGGCCACAGGACGGTCAGTCGTCTTCCGGACAGATACGGCCGATCACGCCGGCATTCTTCAAGACGCTGGCGATTTCACAGATCGCTGGGCGCGATTTCACCGAGTCGGACACAATGGATTCACCGCCGGTGGCGATCGTCAGCGATGCGCTCGCGCGAGAGCAGTTCCCGGATGGGAGCCCGCTCGGCCGGCGCCTTCGCATCAATGTCGATCATGCCAACGGGAGGAGCGACGTTGAATGGACGATTGTCGGCGTCGTCGGCAGCATCAGATCGGCGCTGGACGGGCCGTTGCGTCAGACCATCTATATCCCGATCGCGCAGCGCGGCGCGCGCAGCATGAGGCTTTTGGTGCGAACGTCGCACGAGCCGAAGCTGTTGGGCCCAACGGTGGAGAACACCATTCACACGATCGAACCGGAAGCGTCGGTGGAAATACGTACGCTGGAAGACATCATCGGCACCACGATCGCGCGCCCACGAGCGATTGCAGTACTCGTCACCGTCTTCGCCGTCGTGGCACTTGCGCTTGCGGCGGTTGGCGTCTACGGCATGATGGCGTATTCGGTTCGGGCGCGAACACAGGAAATCGGTGTCCGCATGGCACTCGGCGCGACGTCGATGTCGGTGTTCCGGCTTGTGCTCACCCAGGCACTTCGCCTCGTCCTCTTCGGCATCGCCGTCGGACTGGTCGTTTCAGCGATGCTCACCCGGCTGCTCGAACGTTTGCTGTACGAAGTAGAACCGCTCGATCCGTGGACCTTCGCCATTACCTCACTTGTACTCCTGGCGGTTGCGACGGTTGCGTCTTACGTTCCGGCGCGGCGCGGCATGCGCATGGCCCCGGTCGACGCACTGCGGACGAACTAGCGAATTTCTCTACAATAGGTTCGATGTCGCCGCCGCAGCGATTGCAGAACCCGGCCCCTCCCGGCGAGGCGCGCCGCTGAATGTCCGAAATCCCATCGTCGCAGTCGCCCGCCCGCTACGCATGGCTCGTCGTCGCGCTGCTCATGCCGGTTGCGCTCCTGAACTATCTCGATCGCCAGATGCTTGCGTCGATGAAGTTTTCGGTGATGCGCGACATTCCCGACATCGGCCTCGAGGCGAATTGGGGAACGATTCTCGCGCTCTTCAAGTGGGTGTACGCATTCCTCAGTCCGATCGGCGGATACCTCGCGGATCGGTACAGCCGCCGCCATGTGATCGCCGCGAGTTTGTTCGTCTGGTCGCTGGTGACGTGGACCACCGGGCACGTCACCACCTACGAGCAGTTGCTGACGACGCGAGCGCTCATGGGAATCAGCGAAGCGTTCTACATTCCGGCAGCGCTCGCTCTCCTGGCGGACTTCCACACCGGACACACCCGCTCCCGCGCCGTGGGTCTTCACCAGATGGGGATTTACCTCGGTGTGATCATCGGCGGGTTCGGGGGGTATGCCGCCGACAGTCCACAGCTTGGCTGGCGCTGGGCCTTCAGCGTCTGCGGGCTGATTGGCATCGTCTACGCCTTGCCCCTCTTCCTCGCATTGCGCAATCCGCCGCGACCTGCGGATTCACCGTCAGAACGACCGTCACCGTTCGGTGCGCTGCGCGAGCTCCTTGGCAATCCATCGTTTGTGCTGCTCGTCCTCTACTTCACGCTCCCGGCACTGGCCGGCTGGATCGTGCGCGACTGGATGCCGGCGATTCTGAAAGCGGAATTCGGCATCGGTCAGGGTCTCGCCGGTGTGTCGGCGACACTCTACTGGCAGGTGGCAGCAATAGTGGGTGCCGTGACCGGTGGTTGGCTCGCCGACCGCTGGATGCGTCAGACTGTGCGCGGACGCATCTATGTCAGCGCTATCGGCATGTCGCTGATTGTTCCGGCAATGTTCGGCGTCGGCTATGCGCCGCAAACGGGGCTGCTGTGGGTGGCAATCGCTTTTTTGGTGCTGTTCGGAATCGGCTGGGGATTTTTCGATTCGAACAACATGCCGATCCTGTCCCAGCTCGCACGGCCGCAGCTGCGCGCGACAGGTTACGGCATCATGAACCTGGTGAGCATCAGCTGCGGCGGGTTTGCCGATTGGGGATTCGGAATGCTCCGCGATCGTCACGTCCCGCTGTTCGGCATTTTCTCCGTCTTCGCGAGCGCGGCGGTGATCTCGATCGTGCTGGTGCTGTTGATCAGGCCGCAGTACCTTGAAAAATAATCTTGTATCAAGGATGCTTCATCACCTCGTCGCTGCCGTTCATTCGCCCTTCAACGCTGATGGCAGCATCGCTCCTGAAGTCGTTGCCCCGCAGGCATCGTTCCTCGCGGCAAACCGCATTCGTCGCGTGTTCATCACCGGCACGACCGGAGAGTGCCATTCGCTCACCTGCGACGAACGTCTGGCGCTCTACGATGCGTGGGGCGAGGCTGGTCGAACGAATGGCCTCTCGGTAATCGGTCACGTTGGCGGGAATTCGATCGAAGATGCCCGCCGGCTCGCGTGCCGGGCGCGCGAGCGCCAGTTTACCGCCATCAGCACCTTGCCGCCCTCGTACTTCAAGCCGGCAGATCTGACCGCTCTGATTGACTGGTGCGCCATCATTGCGGCGGAAGCACCTGACCTGCCGTTCTACTACTACGACATCCCGTCGATGAGCGGCGTCTCATTTCCAATCGAGCGATTTCTGATCGAGGCCGCGGCAAGGATTCCAAATCTTGCCGGTGCGAAATTCACCAACCTCGATCTCGTCTCGTATCGCCGCTGCCTCGATGTTGCTGGCGGGCGGTTCGATCTGCCATGGGGCACCGACGAGGCACTCCTGGCGGCGCTTGCAACCGGTGCGCGCGGAGCCGTGGGATCGACCTACAACTGGGCACCTCAGTTGTACGTCAATTTGATCGACGCCTTCAGCCGAGGTGACGTCGACGAAGCGAGGCGGCTGCAATCAATTTCCATCGCGATGATCGACGCGATCGGCTCGACCGGTTTCATGGGCACGGCAAAGGCACTCATGTGCCGGCTCGGCGTGCCGGTCGGACCCGCGCGACTTCCCTTGAGCAATCCGACGTCAGCCCAGGTCGACACACTCATCTCACGTCTCGACGATCTTGGATTCCGACAGTGGGGCGCTCGGCCCCTCGACCGATGATCCGGCTGTTCGCAGCACTCGGTCTCGCGATCGCGACTGTGCCGATCGCGAAGCAGCACGTGCCTCCGACTCTGCAGTTGACCGACGCGCTGGTGGTTCGACGAGTGCGCGATCGGGCCCGGCGGAGACAGCGTTCGTCCTCCATCGTCGACTTTTGGCGATCATCCGAAAGTTCTCCGGCTTGGGAGGGTGATTCCGCCGCGGCAACAGCTCAGGATCGGAACCGATTGCTATTCGTGAATCCTGCCAGCTCCGGGCGGGCGCGACTGACGGTTCGACTCAGTTACGACGAGGGCACCAGCTGGCCGATCGCGCGAGTCGTCCACGCAGGGCCGGCTGCTTATTCCAGCATCGTCGTGCTGCCAGACCGATCCATTGGTGTGTTGTTCGAGCGCGGAGATCGATCACCGTACGACCGAATCAGCTTCGCTCGTTTCACGCTCGACTGGCTGACCAACGGCAGCGATCGATGAGGTCCATCCCGGCACCTCCTATCGACGCGGACGACGAAGGAGCACGCCGGCGATCTGCTCGAGCACCTGGGTCGCGACTTTGCGCCGATCGATGCGCGGCGATGGCGATTGCGGCCGACGTTCCGAGACCTGGACCGTATCGTCTGAATCCGACAGCCTGCGCGCGAACATGAACCGTTCGACCCAGTAGTCATCGTCCAGGCTGTCGCGGCGGACCTTGCCGTGCCGTTTGCTGGCGTCGATCATCACGCCGCTGCCTTCATAGATGCCGACATGGGTCACAACCGATCCGCCCGGGTCGGTTGAGAAGAACACGAGATCTCCGCGCTGGAGTTGCCGTCCGACTCGATCTCCGATCTGCGACTGACTGATCGCGCGACGCGGCAAGTCGACACCGTACTCGCCGTAGACGTACTGGGTGAGTCCCGAGCAATCAAACTCGCGCGGCCCCTCAGCGCCCCACACGTAGGGGCGGCCGATCAGGCTGGCTGCGAGTGCCACAGGATCTGCCGAGGCGGAGCTGGCAAGACAGAAAAAGGATAGAGGGATCGCGCACGCGGTTCGTGGAGACACGAATACCTACTTCCTGGAGCGAGGCAGATTGTGCGGATCGCGAAACGGCGAGAGGCAAAAGAAGCGCCATTGAGCCTTGAAGATTGATCATTGGACATTGACATGCGACCGCCGCCGGCCGTGGAAGAGCTGTCCCGTCGCAGGGACGCCGCGAACACTAGCGGTGACACTGCATTATCCTGACGGGGTGCCCGAGCTTCCTGAAGTTGAATCGGTGCGGCGGCGGATCGCGCGCAGTATGGTGCGCGCGCGGATCGATGCCGTCGATCTCCGGCGCCCCGACCTGCGACGACCGTTCCCGCGCCACTTCGTCCGGCGGTTGAGCGGTGAGACGGTCACCGCGCTCGACCGTCGCGCGAAGTATCTGGTGGCGACGTTATCGTCTGGCGAGACGTTGCTGATGCACCTCGGGATGTCCGGCTCGTTTCGGGTGATCCGCGAGCAACTGCCGCGCCGGGCGCGGCGAGAGGCCTCACCACTGGACCCGCACGATCACGTCGTCTTCCACATGTCATCCGGGCGTGCCGTGGTGTTCAACGATCCACGGCGGTTCGGCATCATGGAACTGGTGGCGGCAGGGAAACTGGACCGCCATCCTGTATTGAATCGACTCGGCCCTGAGCCGTTGTCGAAGGATTTCGACGGCGCGGCGCTCGCACGGGCGTGTCATCGCAAGAACACGTCGCTCAAGGCGGCGCTGATGGATCAACGCGTTGTCGCCGGCCTCGGCAACATCTACGTGTCCGAAGCGCTGCATGTGGCCGGGTTGTCGCCGCGCAGACGGGCGTCGACGATCGCCACGCCCTCCGGCGCACCACGTGATGCGGCGCATCGTCTGGCGTCTGCGATCAAACGGGTGCTCGAAGATGCGATTGCGCGACAGTCGCGCGCGGCTTACGGCGATGCACGATTCCTTGTCTACGACCGCGAGGACCAACGATGTTCGACGCCGGGTTGCAGTGGGACCATTTGCCGGCGCGTTCAGGCGGGACGGTCGACGTTCTATTGCCCCGTGTGTCAGCGCTGACTCGATCGCGGCGGTTGCTGCAAGAGCCAGATCCCCCCGATTGGATAGACCGTGCGAACAGCCAGTCCGCCTCGAGCGACGGCGCTCATCGCCGTCGCAAGCGGCATGAACTCTCCCTGCCCATCGAAGTCCGTCACCCGGAACGGTTTGGCAACTACTCCAGAGAGAGGATCGAAATCAACAGCCCACACATTCGCGAATCCATCGCCCGCCGACGCGAAATACAACAGCTTGCCATCGACCGACCAGCGAGGATCGTACATGGCGATCGGATCCAAGTACCGCCAGTTCCCTTCCGGTTGCGGCTCACTCCACTGCCCGTCGGTCGAGCCCACGAGGGCGATGCGTGCAGCGTGATCTTGCACCTCGAACGCAATCCACCGCCCGTTCGGAGACATGACCGGATTCAGGAGTCCGCTCCTACCCTGGTGCGCCGTGACAATCTTCATCTGAGAGTCGGCTATTGGCGCTGCTGTCAGTGGCACAAGCACAACGCTCATACCTTGAAGGCTCGATTGCGGCCGCGATAAGCCGGCGATCACGAATCGGCCGTCCGGGGAGAAGCCGCCGGGCGTCACGAAGCGCGGTGCTATCGAGGATAACTCTGATTCCTGACCGGTGTTGACGTCGAGCACGCGGAGCTGTTGTGGTCGCAATAACGGGTGGATCACGCCAGCCCCCGCGGCTGATGGACGGACGTACCTGAAAACGATCCGCTGACCATCGGGAGACCAACGAGGTCGCTGCCGTTGTTCGTTCCGTGCCTGGTTATTGATCTGAAGCGGCCGCTCCACTCCATCGGGCAGCTCCCTCATTCTGAGCTCCGATGTTGAACCGCCCGGACGGGTGACTGAGAAGATGAGGCGCGAGCCGTCGGGTGTCACGTCTGCTTCGGAGGGAGGCAGGTCGCGTGATGTAAGCGGACGTGGTGTTCCTGTGATTCGCCGCCCTGAGCCGTCCAAGGAGTACCACAGTATGCGCGGAATGCGCGCCGCTGCCGCGAACGCAATCGCATCGGTCTCACGCGAAGTCGTCACGCTTGTGGCGTTTTCAGCCATCGTGACCGCTCGATGCGGTCCGGCGATGAGACGCCGCGTCGCGCGATCGATTTCCACTTTCCACACCGCGGACGTGCCGCCCGTGCTGGCAGTAAAGTAGAACGCATTGCCGTTCGGATCCCACGCCAAGGTTGTGCGGAGGATGGATAGTCCGAGTTGTGAAAACTCTTTCGTTACGGCAGCAGCCGCATGCCACTGATCCGCGGTGTCGTTCTCCAAGTCGACGATCCGGAACTGCGGCTCGTACTGCGGAGCGGGCCCGGTCGAGAGCGTCGCCACGTGGTGTGCGTCGCCGAACCATCCATATACTCCGCCGTAACACTGATTGCAGGAACGTGGCGGGGCGGCGTCCACGCCAATCGTGTACAACTTTAACGACGGGTACCGGCCGAAAAGAATTTTAGTTCCGTCTGGCGACCACAATGGCCTGTCGCCAAACGCCGCGATGCGCTGCTCGTTACCTCCCGTAGGACCGACGAGGTAGAGTCCACCATCGTCGCGCTCGGAGCGAAAGACTATCTGTCCGTTGATCGACCAATCGGGCTGCCAGTCGTGCGCCGGATGTTTGGTGACTCGGACGGGATTGCCTCCGCTGGCGGGCAGGGTGTAAAGGTCGAAGTTCCCCTCTCTGTTCGATGCATACATAACGAACCGCCCATCTGGTGACAGAGCCGGATCGATCTGCAGGCCTTCGTCGAACGTCAGGCGAGTGAGGTGCACGAGCGCAGCAGGCGAGGAGTGTCGAAAAGCGAACCAAAGGATTGATCCAAGGACGAGGGCTCCTGCAATCCCGAGAAGAAGGCGCGGCGCAGCAAAGGACAGGACTCGCCCTGAGGGGCCGTCCTTCGCAGGAACCTGGGCAAGGGCCGCTGCGATTTCCAATCGCGCTTCGCCGATGTCGGCAAGTCGTTGCGCCGGCTGCTTCTCGAGGCACCGACGAATGAGTCCGCATAAGACTTCCGGAGCGGCCGGCGGGATGGCAGACCAATCAGGATCGCACTCGAGCACACGCACAATCGTGTCTGCCTGAGTGCTCCCTTCGAAGGGCCGTCGCGCAGTCAGCATCTCGTAGAGAACACAGCCGAAGGCCCAGACGTCCGTCCGCTTGTCGACGGGCAGCCCTCGAGCCTGTTCAGGGCTCATGTAAGCCGGAGTGCCGAGGATCCGTCCTTCCACAGTGCGGGTCGAAGCCGACGATGGCGAATCCACCCCCAACACGGTCTCGTCATCGGTGGTCTCCATGGGGATCTTCGCCAGCCCGAAATCGAGCACCTTGGCCCGCACATCGCCGGCACGACCGGATATTGGCTGCAGCACGATGTTCGAGGGTTTGAGATCACGGTGGATGATGTTTTTTTGATGCGCCGCGTCCAGGGCGTCCGCCACGTCCCGTGCAACGACCAACCCCTGCATCGTCGGCAGCGGCCCCTGCTCGAGTCGTTGCGAGAGTGTCTGCCCCTCGACGAGTTCGAGGACCAACGCGGTCAGTCCGTCTGCTTCTTCGAGCCCATAAATGGCGCCGATATTCGGATGATTCAAGGTGGCGAGCAGCCGCGCCTCGCGTACTAGACGGGCACGACGATCCGGATCGCCAGTGAAGTGGGACGGAAGAATCTTGACCGCCACGTCACGGCCCAGTTTGGTATCGTGGGCACGATACACCTCCCCCATGCCGCCGGCACCGAGCGGCGCCAGAATCTGGTAAGAACCGAGTTGACGACCGATCACGTCGACTGGTTTGCGCACGAAGTCGACGGCCGGCCGCGCAAGGAAGTGCGCCGACGCCGATTCGTAGGCGAGCAGCGACTCCAATTCTTGGCGCAACGTTTCATCGTCGGCGCACGCCGCGTTCAGGAAGGGGGCACGCTCTGCCGGGGCGCGCTGTACCGCCGCATGGTAGAGGTCCGAGATTCTGTTGTGTCGATCAGGCTTCATCGAGGTCCTCCTCGCCCATTAGAAGAAGGCGCAAAAGCCTGCTCGGAACTGTCACCGTTCATCTCCGCGCGCCAGTTCACGCATCAACCAGCTCTTGGCGAACTTCCAGTCGCGCAGGACGGTCTCCTGCGAGATGTTCAGCGCCTCGGCGGTCTCCTCGACGCTCAACCCGCCAAAAAACCGCAGCTCGACGACTCGGCTTTTCCGTTCGTGCTCCTTGGCGAATGCCTGCAGCGCGTCGTCTATGGCAATCAGATCTTCCGGAGTATTGCTCGTGATCGGCAGATTCTGATCGAATGTCACGCGCTGAAATGCACCACCGCGTTTCTGGTTTTTCTGCGCGCGGGCAAAGTCCACGAGCACGCGGCGCATGAGGCGGGCCGCCATCGCAAAAAAATGCGCACGATCCTGCCACTGGACGCGACGGATGTCCACGAGCCGAAGGTAGATCTCGTTGACAAGTGCCGTGGCCTGGAGCAGATGGTCGGGGTCCTCCCGAGCCATTTGGCGTTTCGCCAGTCGCCGCAGCTCGTCGTAGACGATCGGCAGCAGTTTCTGAACCGCGCCCTCGTCGCCGCATCGCCAATCAAGCAGCAACGCTGTGACGTCGTGAGTTGGGGACACGGCACCTCCATCGTACCGCGGCCATTCTACGCGGCATCGCGTCGGTTCTGATGCTGCTGATCGTGTTCGCCGACGCAGTCACACAGGAAAACGGTGGGCTCGCTCGCTACGCATACCGGGTGAACAAGATGTTCGCGCCCCACCCGTAGACAACCGTGCCCAGGAGAAACACGCCGAAGAGCAGATCCCCTATCCCCATCCTGCTAAACACCAGAAGTGCGGATGCTATCCCACAGGCGCCAAGCAGCGCGGCGGCGACGAGAAGTGGACGAAATGCGCGACTCCCGTGTGCTCTCGCGGTTCCGCCGACCGGAATGAGCAGGAAGGCGCTAACGATCGCCAACACTATCCACCCGGCGTTGCTCGTCATCGCGTACGCGGCGACCCCGATCACTGCCGCAACCAGGCATCCGCCAACGACGTTCGATGCCACCGTCTCTGCTCGGTTCAGCGCGAGCCGACCGAACGGATTGAGTCGTAATAGCAGGTTTGACAGAGGATTCGCAATCCAGCTGCCAAAGACAACGAAGATGTAGAGCGCCATCAACGGACCGAGCACGGGCCAAAGTCCCGGGTTGGACCGGAGCAAGGCCCTGACGACGCGACCACCGAAGAACAGACCGAGGATGAGAAACCATTGAGCCCGAGAGGTCAGCGACGCCACCCACAACTCGTAACGAAGAACAAAGCGGTAGAGCGCGCTCCGGGCTTTCAACGCTTCGACGATCCCGGTGCGCGCCCAGTCGAGCGTCGGGTCAAGTCTGAGTGCCTCGCGGAAGCTCTCGAGCGCTTCCTGCGGCCGCGACTGACGCAACATGAGCCACCCTCGATTGGTCAGGCCAAACGCGTCGTCGGGATCGAGGGCGAGGACATCATTCACGAGCGCCGCCGCAACGTCCGTTCGGCCGAGCGCGCCGAGCGAGAGCGCACGCAAGTTCGCGCAACCTGGATGCTCTGGCTCGATCTGCAGACCCTGTTCCGCGGCCTTGATCGCCTCGGCCCATCGCTTGCGGCGCACGTAGATTTGCGCCAGCAGCGCGTAGCCGTGACTGTCCGGCTCGAGACGCAGCGCTTCCTGCGCCGACCGCTCGGCGGCATTCAGCTCAGCGCGTTCGAGGAGCGCCCAGCCGAGCGCGTAATGGGCAAAGGACAATTCAGGCGCCAGGGCAACCGCGCGTCGACCAGCGTCGACTGCGTCCTTGCCCTGTTCGAGATGTGCGAGTGCGAGCGCTAACAGCGCATGCGCGAGCGCGTCATCCGGTTCGTTCGTCAACGCCTGGCGCGCCGCGGAAACCACGCGCGGCCAGTCAGCGTGACTTGCGAACGCGAGCGCGGCCTCCAGGTTCGAGGGCATGGTTCACACGATCCTGCGAGCCCGGAGGTACTCGAGAAGATCGTCGTATACCCCGCCATCGTTGGCGAAGAGGGCGTGATTCTTTGCCGTCTCCAGCCACGCCCGGATGCTCGGTCGGACCTCCTTCATCGCGCGCTTGAAATGCGCAGCGGAGATTGGCCGCACATTCGACGTGCCGAGTGATTCCTCGAGCGCCAGTTCCGCCGCGGCCTCGCAGAGATGCGCAACGTCGGCGCCCGAATAGTCCTCGAGCCGCGAGGCGATGGACGTGTAATCAACGTCGTCTGCCATCGGCCGATCGCGGCAATTGGCGCGCAAAATGGCCTCGCGCGCCGATCCGTCCGGTGGCAGAACGAGCAGCATCCGATCGAGGCGCCCAGGCCGCCGGAGCGCCGAATCGACGTCCCACGGATGATTGGTCGCCGCCAGCACAAAGACGCCTCGATTGTCGGCCTTCAGGCCATCGAGTTCTGCAAGGAACTGACTGATGACACCGCTGCCGGCGCTCTGACGCATCAAGCTGCGCTTGCGTCCGAGCGCGTCGACTTCGTCGAAGAAAAGCAGACACGGCGCCTGCCGCCGCGCCGTTTCGAAGTGCCCCTTGAGATTCTGTTCGCTCTGCCCGAGCCACATGTCGAGCACGTCTGAGATTCCAATGGCGATGAATTTGGCGCCGAGCTCACCCGCCGCGGCGCGGGCGATGAACGTTTTGCCGCAACCGGGCGGTCCGTACAGCAGCAGTCCGCCTCGCAGGGATTTGCCGAATGTTCGTCGGAGCTCAGGGTTTCGCAGCGGCGCCAGGAACGCGACGTTCAAGCGGTGCTTGACCTTCTCCATCCCGGCGACGTCCTTCAACGTCATCGCCGGTTGCTGAATTTCGACGTCCGGTTCGGAATCGTCCACGCGATTGCCTTCGACCAGCCGAAGACCAACGCGGTCCTTGCGGCCGCCGTGCGCCGGCGAATCGGCGGATGGCATCTCCGGCACCGTCGATGGAGCGGCCTCGGAGGATGCCGTACCGAGAGCGACTGCCATCCGCCGATAGCTCTCGGCCTTCCCGATCTCGCCGGCGGCGTCCGCGGCGCGTGCGCCGAGATCGAGCGCCTTCACGTCGTCTGGACGGGAGGCCAATACCAGCGACAGGTGAGAGAGCGCCTGGGTCGCCTGGCCGTCCTCGAGCAACAATTCGGCGAGGTGCAGGCGTAATGCGACATTCGAGGCGTCGCGCTCGACGAGCGCAGCAATGCTGCTCAGAACACCGGGATCGATCGGCATGGCAAGATGCGGCGAGCAGTTCGATTCTCGCCAAAACTGCTCGCCGCTATTATCGGGGTTTCGAGTCGTCTAGCGCAGATGCTTGTTGAAATGCGCGAGCGTTCGCTCCCAGGCGAGTTTCGCCGCGGTGGCATCGAAGCGTGGCGTCGTATCGTTATTGAAGCCGTGCTGCGTGCCAGGATACTGGTAGCGTTCGTACTTCACGCTGGCCGCTTTCAACGCCTTCTCATAGTCCGGCCAGCTCGCGTTGATCCGCTCGTCGACTTCCGCTGACTGAATCAGCATCGCCGCTTTGATCTTCGGCACATCCTCGAGCGTCGGCGCCGAACCATAGAATGCGACGCCAGCCGCAAGATCCGGGACTCGAGTGGCGAGGAAGTTCACCATGCCACCACCGTAGCAGAACCCGACCGCGCCGAGCTTGCCGCTCGTCTCGGGACGCGACTTCAACCAGTCGGCGGCGGCAATGAAGTCCTCTCGTGTCTTCGCCTGATCGAGTTTTTGAAATGCCTCGCGCGCTTTGTCTTCGTCGCCGGGGTAGCCGCCGAGCGGAAACAACGCATCGGGTGCAAACGCCACGAAGTTGTCGGTCGCGAGCCGACGCGCGATGTCCTCGATGTGCGGGTTGAGCCCGCGATTCTCGTGAATCACGAGGACTGCCGGCAGCTTGCCCGTCGCCTTTGCCGGCTGCGCCAGGTAGCCCGCCATCTTTCCGGAGCCCTTCGGCGATTGATATTCGACCCGCTGCACCTTGATGCGCGGATCCTCCGGTTTGATGACCTGTGCCTCGAGAAACTTCGGGCTGAGTTGATCGAGCAGCATCGCCGCGGTCACGCCCCCGACGGCATACTTCGCCGCCTTATCGAGAAACCCGCGGCGGTCAATCGCGCCATGCACGTAGGCATCGAAAAGAATGAGCAATTCCTGGTCGAAATCATGTGCTGTCTTGCGTTCCATCACTCTCGCCTCCTGAGACTGATACGGAATCACACGTTCGTGAAAAGGGCAAGACCTCGGTGGAAAGTCCTTGTCATCATCTCCCAGCGGGCGGATAGTGTTCGGTCTACGAGCACGCGCGTGCGGTGTGACCCTGGCGGCCATCGGAGGGGAAAGGCGCGACCGGGATTCGCGGGCTGGGTCAGGTAGACATCACAGTTGAACATTCCACGATTCTCGCGCCGACTCCGCTCGCGGCCGCGCAGAGTAACCTGGTCACGGTCACTCACGAACTCCTGGATGGGACGCGGGCGCGGATGGTAGTCCGCGACAGCCTCATCGACGGCTATATGACCGCGACACCTGTCGGTCAGAGTTTTCTGTTGAGTGCGCGAGGCGACGTCGACGCCGTGATCGAACGGAACGTTCTCAGGCGGGCCGGTGGTGCATGCATCTTCATCGTCACGCGATCCGACCTTGGCGGTGAAACCAATGCGGACATTGTCGACAGCGATCTCGATCAGTGTCACCCGATCGGCCGGGTGGCCGCGATCCTGGTCGGGCCGGTTGCGGCGAACCTGCCAAGCGCGACACGACCGGCGCAGGCAGGGCTCCGGATCGGGCCGAACCAGACCATCGCGTTGGATGCATCCTGCAATTACTGGGGATCGGACTCGTCCGGCCTCGGACCCGGCACCGGAGACGCGGTGATTGTGGACTCGGGCGGAACGGCGCCCTTGTTCATGCCGTTTTCTTCGACGCCCGTCGCCGGCACGAAGACGACCGGTGTTGATTGCAGAATTCTGGGTATATTGTTGCTATCCGCCGTCGCGGGTTCACGGAGGGGATCATGCCGGTCAGTGTTCGAGACATGCTGCGTGGGAAATCAGGCGTTTACTCCGTCGGGCCGGCTGACACGGTCTATGACGCGCTCCGCCTCATGGCCGACAAGAACGTCGGCGCCGTCATCGTCGGCTCGGATCGAAAAGTCGAGGGCATCTTCTCCGAGCGTGATTACGCGAGGAAGGTGATCCTGCTTGGCAAGACGTCCAGGGAGACGCTCGTCAAGGAGATCATGACCACGTCGGTCGTCTCGATCGACCCGGACTGGACGGCGGATCAGTGCATGGCGTTGATGACCGACAAGCGGATACGGCACTTGCCGGTCATCGAACACGATCGACTGGTCGGAGTCATCTCGATCGGCGACGTCGTCCGGGCCGTGGTCGACGACCAACAGTTCACGATCAGGTCGCTCGAGCGGTACATCACGTCCTGATCCTGCGCCAGCGGTCGAACGCAGCGCGTCGCTCTGTCATTTTTTCGATTGATCGATCAGGTATCCGATCAACGCCCCGGCGCCCGCGCCAACAGGAACGGTGACCGCCGACCACTCCATGAAGCAGCGGCCGCAGAACTGACCGCCCTCGTTCTCACCGTACTTCGCGGCGGCGATGGCCGACGAGGTCAGGCCCGCACCGACACCAATCGCGATCGCCCAGCCGATGACGGTCTTTCGAGGTTTCCCGGTCATCTGGACGCGCGCTGGATCCTGATAGCGCTTACGGAGCGTGTCCTGCTCGACGACTGGCACCGGATACAAACTGACCGCCGCGCGGATCTGGCCCTGCGGTGGTGTGGCTTGCGCCCTTAGCCGGAAGCTCGTTTCTTGTGCGCTGCTTGTCACCGGTATCAGGACACTCATCGTCAACAAGACAAATCCACGCTTCAACACGGTGAGCCCTCATATCCACAATGTGTAGTCAGGCGACCAATCGGCTCAACGCGTTTTGGGTCAGTCGAGCAATCTTCACTGTCACGCCGCGATCGTGACTTAGAGATCAACAGGAGAAAGGAGAAAGGAGGATCTTCTCGTTGGTTGTTCCTCCGTTCTCCCTTCTCCTGTTGATCTCTTAAGCCGTGATCGCAGCGTCGCTGTGAAAACCGCTGATTGAGCTGTGTCCTAGAACCGCAACCCGAACGACATCCGGAACGTCCGCGGTGTCGTCCACGCGAAGCGATTGAAGGCCTGGCCGAAGACCGGGCCGTAGTCCCAGTTCACACCGCGCACTGGCGTCGTCGTGAATGGATCGAACGCCGCGTACCGCGACGCGGTGGTGCCAGGCGTGAGGACGGTCGTGTCGATCCGCTGCAGGTTCACGCCGCCGGCATTTGCCGCACTGCCGGTGCCAAATACCGTACTGCCACACGCGCACAGCTGGAACTGATTGAAGACGTTCAGCAGCTGCGCCTGCGCAAAGAACTGGGCTCGGCCGGCTTTCGGAAGTGGACGCGCGTAGTTCAGCGCGAGGTCGGTGCGAATCTGACCTTCGGTGTGAAACTCGTCGCGTGGCCCGAAAAAGTAAGTCGTGGTCGTCGATCCTGGCGGTGTGAGATAGACGCCGCCGGGATTGGTCGCATACGGTCGCGGATCGATGCCGTTTGTATTCACCGCGCCGTAGGGCACGCCGCTCTCGAGCGCCTGCAAGACGCTGACGGTCAGTCCCGGCAGCTGCGGCGGATTGTAGTTGCCCCAGATGCGCGCGCGGTGACGCTGATCGACGGCGAGATCGCCGTCCGGGAAGTTCCATGACGCCTGCTTGTATTCCGGATAGCGATAGTCGAACGGCACCGGCCCGCTGGCCACGTTCTCCGCATCGTAATTTCCCCACGCCCGCGACAACGTGTAGTTCGCGCCAAGGTCGACGGTCGTGCCGAAGCGATACGTGCCGGTGAATGTGCCGCCGGCATACTCGCGCGAGAGCAGACCATCGGGCGCATTCGTGATCACCGTTAGATCGAACTGACGGCCGGTCGGATCCGCCACTTTGCCGGTCGAGGTATCGGCCTGCCGCATGTACAAATCGACGTAGTGACGGATCAGCAAGTCGGCCCGCAGCGAGCCGCGCGCGCCCCATTGACGCGCGATACCACTTGCATATTCCCACGCACTGGGCGACGAAAGCGTGCCGGCAATCTGCGGCGTAATGCCAGGGATCGTCGGCGCGCCGTTGAGCGGAAGCGCCGGCCCACCGTTGGCGAAGAACCAATCGAACACAGAACGGATCGCGGCCGCTGTGGGCGTCGGCGTCGTTGTGCCGGGACCATTGATGCTCGGGCCTCGATAGATGAACTGCCGCGTCTGCGGATTTCCCCCTGCCGCGGATGAATCCGCCACTGGATTCGAGATCGCCGAGATGTATTTCGCCGCGCTGGCGGTAACGCTCCACGTGCCCTGACCCGTCGGATCCCAGATGACGCCGAGCCGTGGACTCCATCCGGAATCCTTGGCGACGACGTTGCCCGATTGATCGGTTCCGTGATTCTTGTCGAAGCGAACGCCGACGTTCGCCGTGAGCCGATTGCCGACGCGCCACGTATCGTTCAAAAACACGGAGTGCGTGCGGAAGTTCGTGCCTTCGCTCTCCTGAGTGATCGGGTTCCACTGAATCGTGGTCGTGCCGTCGCCGAGAAAGATCGGAAAGATGTCGTTCTCGCCGGCGCCGCTGCCGGTAAGAATCGTCCCCGCGCTCAGGATGCGATAGTCGCTGCCTGACTGATGATTGTTGGCCTTCCGGATGTCGTTGAAGTTGTCGTAGCCGAAGACCAGGTTGTGTGAGCCGAAGCGCGGCGTCGACAAAAAGTACGAGCCCTTGGTGAACACATCGCCTGCGTCGCGCGCCTCGGCCGTGCAGACGCCGCAGAACGTGTCGGACCACCATCGCGTCTGGCCGCGCCCGTTGTCGACAAGGAGCGTGCCTTCGATCAAATCGGTCGACTTCGCACCGGAGCCGATGAACTCCAGCGTTCGTTTCGAAACCAGCGCCTCGACAAACAGCTTCGACGACAGCGTGCCGCTGTACGTCGCCGCATATAGACGCTCGGGAAGCCTCCGCGTTCCGAGGCTTCGCAGATCCATCGTCAGGTTCTGATTGAAGCTGTAATTGAGTTGCGATCGATCGTGATGGTTGTAGTTGACCTGAAATCGGTGCTGCGGACTGAGCGAGTAGGTCCCCTTGACTTCATACCGCCGCTGCTCTTCGCGGAACTCGTAAGGCACATTGGTGGCGATCAACGTACGTCCCTGCGATTCGTCACGAAGACGGCCGGATGTGAAAAACCAGAGACGATCGCGCAGGATCGGGCCCCCGAGTGTGTATTCGGTCGTCGGCACGAGTTTGTCGATCCGGGGCGCTGGCGTCGTCGCGAGTCGCTCGGTCTCGAAGGGCGTCAGCGACCGCCACCGGTCGTTGTTGAAAGATTCGCGAAGGCTCCCCGAGAACTGGTTTCCACCTGACTTCGTGATGATGTTGACGACACCGCCGCTGAAGCGGCCGAACTCCGCAGAGACGCCACCGTTGGCAACCGTGGTTTCCTGGATCGCGTCTTCGATCGCGGTATCGAACGCCTGTCCGCGGATGTTCTCGTTGATGCTGACGCCGTTGAGGAGGAACAGATTCTCGTAGGTGACAGAACCGCCAAACGAGAATGCGCCGGCCGGTCCCGTTGGGTGAACGCCGGGCGCCATCAGGAGAATCGAATTGAGATCGCGTGATGTCGGCAGATTGGCGATGAGCTCCTGCGAAAAATTTGTCGCAATCTGCGCGGTCTTTTGCAACGTGTCAGTCCCGCTCGCGACAACAGTCACTTCCTCCGTGACCTGCGCCGGACCGAGCGTCAGTTGCAGCGGCAACACTTGTGTCGGCGCCAGGACGACATTGCGTGTCTGCGTCTCGAAACCCGAAAGCGTAACGGTGATTGTGTACGGACCTGACGGAAGTCCCGTCAGGATGTAGTCACCGTTCTCGGAAGTCACCGCCTCGCGCGTGCCCTGAAGATTCGGTGACTTGGCCGTCACCGTCGCGCCGGGCAATGCGCCACCCTGCACGTCGAGCACTCGTCCTGAAATGGTCCCGGTTGTGGTTTGCGCAGCGGCACCAGTGGCGACGATAAGGGCGATGATCGCGGCCAGCATCGTTCGAACACGCATGAGTCGTCTCCCCACACAGCTCGTCCCGTTGGAAAACGGGGCGCTTGTTTCCGACTTGCCGTTCGGCAGCGCGAGCGCAGGAGCAAGCGCAGCGCCAATTTCCCAATGGCACGCGTTGATGGCCGTCGATGAAATGAGGATTGGGAGGAGTTGCGCCCAGCGAGGTACGAGAATGTCAGGCAGTGATGTGGAACGACATCACCGGTTCACGCGCACGCAAGTCACGCTTGATTGTATGGAGAGTCCACCTGGGTCGAGGCCTGTAATGAATCCATACCATTGGTGTCGTGGACCGATTATCTGGATTCTGAGAATCTCTGATTCGGTTCGTGACTCACTTTCGCGTCAACTCAATGTCGACCGAGCCGTTCTCGTTGAACTCGTGCCACACGTACGGATCGTTGTATCCAGTTTTGAATACCCAGAACGCGATCTGCGTATGGGGAGGAATGCCGCACGCGGTATAGCGGCCGTTCTTGTCGGCGTTAAACGTCATAAAGCCAGAGTCCGGCGCCATCCATTCCGTGTAAACCGACGCACCATCCAGACCGACCCGCCCGTTCGGTGTCGTCTCATAGATCTGTCCGGTGATCGTCAACGGCGGCATGGTCGGCGACGCCTGCGGGTTCGACTTCGACGTGATTTCCACATCGAGTTCGGTGGAGCCACGCAGGTTCGTTGCGGCCCCGCAAATCTGCTGATGTGAAGGTGAGGACGCGAGGACGATCGCAGGCCCAACCGGCAGGAGAAAACGATAGCGCCCGTCTGGTCCGCTCGTCGTGCCCTCGCGCACCCACGTCCGCTTGTTGGTGCACGGTGGAGAACAACTCGATTCGACAACAATGACGGCAGTAAGCGAAATGCCGGCAGCAGGAATACGGCCGCCTGGTAGCACCTCGAACACCTGACCGGACAATGTCCTTGAAGGGGACTCGGCCGGCGGGCTCGGCGTTGTCGGATTCGCGGGCGACGCGCCGCCACCACAGCCCAGGCAGGTGACCAGGGGAATCAGCGCCGCGGCTCTCATGACATCCTCCTGCCGATACAGTTCTTTCAATCGACAACGAGCCCAGGGGCCTGGCGACGGGGATCCGATGATTGAGAACCGAAGACTAGAGTAAGTCCCCCTTCCTCGCAAGAGGTACTGTTTCGAAACCTCTCGCGAGGGGGAAGGCTACTTCGCCGTGATTTCGTCGTAGATGCTGCCGAGAATTCCGGCAAGCGTCAGCACCTGACCGCTGCTGACGTGATCGGGGAATCTTGGCACTTCGATCGTCTTCACGAGTTCCTCTTTGGACTTCTTCGCCTTCACTCCCTTCTGCACGATGTCGACGACTCGCGACAGATAGTCCCTGAAGTACTCGAGCTCTTTCGCTGGACCGGTGACCGGCGCGCCCGCCTTCGCATGACCAAATATGAACACCGCGTCGCGGTGTCGCTTCGCGACCTTGCTGAGCACCTTGATCCAGTTGCGCGCCGATCCGCCCGCGGCGAAGTCCAGTCGCGGGTGCACGCGGTTGAACATGAGGTCTCCCATGTGAACCACGTTTGCCTTCTCGAAGACGATGATGGCATCGCCACTCGTATGACCTTTGCCGTTGTAGTACGCCCACACCTTGTCGTCACCAAGCATCGTCGACCAGCTCTCGCCGAAAGTGACGTCGGCGAAAGCCTGCGGCACGGGATTGGTCGCAGCCGCCGCTGTCTTCTTGTGTAGTTCGAGACACTTCTCCTGGCAGACGATGTGTCGCACCACCGGCTTGAATATGGGATTGCCGCCGGTGTGATCGCCGTGATGATGTGTGTTGATGAGGAGGTCAATCCCTTTCGGCGCCTTCTGCTTCAATCCCTCGACGCACGCGCCGGCAGTTGCCGGAAACTGGCTGTCCACGGCAATGGCGCCGTCTCCATTGACGAGGTAGCCGATCGTGCCACCCTGGCCGGTGAAGTAGCCCACTCCTCGGCGGATTTCGTTGAATGCCGTCGCCGGTGGCGTGGTGGCCTGCTGCGCCAAAGACGGCAATCGGAGCATGGCGACGCCGACAAGCGTGGCCGATGAGGACTCGAGGAATTCACGTCGGTTCATTCATTCGCTCCGGAACGGCCGAAAAGATTCTCACGCTCCCACGAGTTTCATTCCAAGCACGCGCTCCGCATTCTGGTTGTAGACCTTGCGAAGAATCTGCTCAGGAAGAGCGACACCGTAAATCCTCCACCTGCCCTGCGGCGGCAGGCGTGCCGGCGCGTAGTCGAAGTACTCGTCGTCGGTCTCGAGGAAGCGGTAATAGATGTGATACAGGTCCGCGCCGAAAACCTGCTGCGGTGTCTCGACGCCGAGCGGAATCGCGTCGGTGCCAAACAGGATGCGATCTTGATACCGGTCGAAGAAACGCGCCGAGGTTCGCGGCTGACGGCCGAGCTCGCCGATACGCGCCCCGATTTCGACATTGACGTTTCGGTACTTGTCGAGCATCTCGCCGACGGCGGCAAGGTTCTCCGCCCAGTGGCCGACGTGTAGCGCGACGAATGTCGTCTTCGGATGCTTGGCAAAGACGCGATCGCGCGCGGCAAGCACCTCCTTGAATGCCGGGAAGTCTTTGCCGTAGAACGACCAGTCGGGATGCGCGCCGAGTTCTTCATATCGCTCGTTGAATCGATCGATTGGCGTGAAAAAAGCCTCCGGATCGCCGACGTGCATCGCAACTGGCAACCCCAGGCGGCCGCACGCATCCCACATCGGGTCGAACCGCTCGTCGTCGATGCGCACGAGTTTTCCGGTAGCACCGCCGTCGCGGAGATACAGTCCAAGCGTCTTCAGGATCTTCAACCCGACGGCTCCCGCGGCCTTCGCCTTCGCGATTTCGTCCGCCTGCCAGGCTGCGTATCCCGGTTCGCTGGCACGAGCCCAGGTCGGTTCGGTCATGGTGACGAATCGACGCGGAAACGCGCGGTCGAAATCTTTGATCGCCGCCGCGAGGTCTTCACCCGACCCGCCGGTGAGGTTGACCATGGTGTGCAGATTGACTGCATCCATCGTCTTGACCAGTTCCGCAGGCGGAACGCCCGGTTTTTGAGCCCGTCGACGCGAGACGTGCGTGTGAAAGTCGATCACCGGAAACCGCGCGCGCGGCACGGAGGTCTCCTTGACGTGCAGCATGCTCTTCGGCTCGAACTCGGTGAGGCGCAGCGGCAGTCCTTGCGCTGCTTGCGGCTGCTGGCCTTGTTCTAGCGAACGGGCCCTCGATCGAACGCCAGTGAGGGCGCTACCAACAACGGTCGATCCGGTCGCTGATAACCATCCGCGTCGTGTCCAGGTGCTCATTACTTTTCCCTTTGCCCTTGTCCTTTTTCCCTTGAATAAACGCGCGACCCGCCGAGATACGTCGCTTCGACCTGGATGTCCTTCACCTGATCGACCGGGCACGTCATGATGTCGCGATCCAGGACAACGAAGTCGGCGAGCTTGCCGGGTTCGATCGATCCCTTGTGCGCTTCCTCGAACGTCAGAAACGCGTTGTTGATCGTGTAGAAGCGGATGGCTTGCTCACGGGTCAGGCTCTGTTCTGGATGCAGCGGCGCATCCGAACCACGTGGTTTCCTCGCGATCGTCGTCCACATCGCGAGAAACGGATTGTAGGGATTGATCGAGCGCAAGCTGCCGATCTTCTGCATGTGATCCGACCCGCCGCCAACCGTCACGCCCTGCTCGAACAGCGTTTTGTAAGGATGGAAGTAGGTCAGCCGCTCGAGACCAAAGTGCTGACGTAGCGTCACGCCATCGAGGTAAAGCCAGGCCGGCTGCATGTTGGCGACGACACCGATCGCCTTCATTTTCGCAATCGCCGCCGCGCTCATGAAACTGGCATGCGTGATGCTCGGTCGACGGTCGCGCACCGGAAAGTCGTCGCGGTTGATGCGTTCGTATGCGTCGACCATCGCTTCGACGGCGGCGTCGCCCTGAGAATGCGCCGTGAACTGAAGATCGCTGGCGAGTGCAACCTTGGCGAGTTGATAGAGCTTTTCCGGCTCGATGAATCGCACGCCGCGGTATTTGGGATCATCGATCGAATATATCTTGCTGATGCCCCAGGGCTCGCGCATGTAGGCGCTTCCCGTCAGCATGCCGCCATCGAGAAACACTTTGATGCCGCGGAGCCACAGCATGTCGTTGTGCTGATGTAGCGGGTTTGCTGCGGCCTCGCGGATTGCGGCCTGTGCTTTCTCGAGTGGGTCCTGAGCATCGACGCCGTACGCCATGAACGTTCGACACGTCAACGCGTTCTGAGCGAGCAGCGTTCGATACAGCTCTAAACCACCTCGATCCGCATTGGCGTCGACGATGCTGGTGAAACCCACCGAGTTGTAATCCGCCATCAGTTCTTTCAGGCGACGGAGACGATCGGCGTCGGTGGGTTTGGCGCCGCCAGCATCCGATCGGATGTAACGACCGCAATTGCGAAGGATGCCGGTCGGCAGGCCCTGCTGGTCCCGCTCGATTCGACACGGCTCCCCCGCCGGAACCTGAAACTTCGCATCAATACCGCTCTTGGTGAGCGCCATGGAGTTCAGTGATGCGTCCGGCCCCGTGCGAAATGCGACCGGATTCTTCGGGGCGACGCCATCGAGTTCGGCACGGGTCGGATAGCGTTGCTCGCGCAGCCGCGTGATGAAAACCTGCGACAGCGTGATCCACTGACCGGGCGCCGTCTTGGCGGCGCGGTCGCGGAAGTAGGCGAGCACGTCGTCGATACTCTCCATGTCGGGGACGGGCTGTTCGAACTCGTACATCGACGCGGCCGGCGCATGGACGTGCGAATCGATCAGCCCGGGCAACACGGTCTTGCCGGCAAGGTCGACTTGTTGCGTCCCGGCACCGGCGAGTTTCCCGATGTCAGCGTTGGTGCCGGTCGCGAGAATTCGTCCGTCGCGAATGGCCATCGCTTCGACGATGCGAAACTGCGGATCGACGGTGAGGATCTTGCCGTGATGGAGGATGTGGCTCGGAGGTGCCTGACCCTGATAGGCCCCGGTCACCACAACCGCTGTCGCGAACAGAATGATGGGGATGTGTTTCATAAGCCACCGACGCGCTGGACCAGACGAGCCACGGATGAACACGAGCCACGGATGAACACGGATAGCGACGAGCCACGGATCAACACGGATGAACACGGATAGCGACGAGCCACAGATCAACACGGATGAACACGAATTACGACGAGCCACAGATCAACACGGATGAACACGGATTACGACGAAGCCACGGATCAACACGGCGATTCTATTCCGCGCGGCGTCGTGCACTAAAAGTATTCATCCGTGTCAATCCGTGTTTTTCCGTGGTTGTCTATTCCGTGCTTTCCGCGGTTGTTTCATTCCGCGTTTTTCCGTGGGTGTTGGTGCCAACGTTGAGGTGGACCCATTGTGCGATGTAGTCTCATGGCTGCGAGGACAACCATGATTGCAAAGATACTCGCCGCGATTGTGCTGCTCGGAGTGGCATCTGCGACTGCCGCGGCCCAGGATGTAAAAACAGTGCTCGGAAACGCCGCAAAGACGATGGGTGTCGAAACTTTGACGTCGATTCATTACTACGGCGTCGCCCAGAACGGCAACCTCGGCCAGAACAATAACGCAAACCAGCCGTGGCCGATGGCGAACGCGAGTGATTACGTGCGGACGATCGATTTCTCGCAGCCGGCGTCGCGTGCCACGTGGATTACCTACGCCGCGCCCGTCCAGGGAGGCGCCGCCACTCAAGGACAGGGACAGCAGAACATTACGCCCCAGAACGCCGCCTGGGCGCAGCAGCTCGAAATCTGGATCACGCCGTGGGGATTTCTCAAAGGAGCGGCGGCGAACAATGCGACGGTTCGCACGCAAACGATTGGAGGGCGCCCTTATCGGGAGGTGTCGTGGAACGCGCCGATCAAATCGCCCGGCGGACAGCCGTATCGAGTTGTCGGTTACATCAACAACCAGAACCTGGTCGAGCGGGTGCAGACGTGGCTCGAGAATCCGGTCTTCGGCGACATGCTGGTTGAAGCGGAGTATCAGCACTACCGCGACAGCAACGGATTGAAGTTCCCCGCCAACATCGTGCAGCGCCGGGGCGGCTGGCCGGTCTTCGAGGCATACGTCCTCGGAGCGCGATCGAATCCAGCGGACCTGCAGAAACTGATGACGATTCCGCCGGCCGCCGGCCGCGCGGGCGGTCCCGGCGGTGGCGCACCCGGCGGCGCGGCGGGAGGAGCGGCAACAGGACCGACGTCAGAAAAGCTCGCGGAAGGTGTGTTTCGAATCACCGGTGCGTACAACGCGCTGGCGATCGAATTCGCCGATCACGCATTGATCTTCGAGCCCGGGCCGCAGAACGAAGCCCGCGGACAGGCGATCATCGCGGAAACCAGGCGCGTGATCCCAAACAAGCCGATTAGGTACGGCGTGATCTCGCATCATCATTTCGATCACACCGGTGGTCTCGCCGCGGTCGTCGCCGAGGGAATCACCCTGGTCACCCCGGAAGTGAATAAGTCTTTTCTCGAACGCGCCCTGAGTGCGCCGCGGACACTCGCGCCCGATTCACTGTCGAAGTCTGGACGCAAACCGGTTATCGAGGGCTTCACCGGCGATAGCCGCGTGTTCAAGGACGCCACGCGCACGTTCGAAGTGCACGTGATCAAGGGACTGCCGCACGCTGATGGCCTGGTCGTCGGCTATCTGCCGAAGGAGAAAATTCTCGTCTACGCCGACATGTTCAACCTGCCACCCGCGAACACGCCAGTCCCGGATCCACCGATCGTCGGCACGATGGTGTTTCTCGAAAACATCGAGCGGCTGAAACTCGACGTGGACCGCATCCTGTCGGTGCACACACTGAATCCAGACCGGCTCACGTCTGTCGCGGATATTCGAGCCTCGCTGGGCAAGTAGGCCACGGACGGACACAGAAAACGAAAGCCACGGAAGAACACGGAATCAATACGACCACGGAAAGCACGGACGAACACCGATAAAGAAAAAGTCGGCCGATTAGGCGAGTTCTTATCCGTGTTCATCCGTGGTGTGCATTTGTCCGTGTTCATCCGTGTTCATCCGTGGCGTGGATTCAGTCCGTGTCCATCCGTGTTCATCCGTGGCGTGGGTTTAGTCCGTGTTCATCCGTGTTCATCCGTGGCGCGGATTTAGTCCGTGTTCATCCGTGGCAAGCCAAGTGGCCGGAAATGGTGTCTGATAGTAGATTGTGACACCCGACTCGCGGACGCTCGAAGCCCACCACCTCGTCAAGCGGTTTCACGGACACGCGGCCGTGTCAAACGTGAGCTTCGCCCTTCGCCCTGGCGAGATCCTCGGATATCTCGGCCCAAACGGCTCAGGCAAGTCACTCACGCTCAAGATGCTGACCGGGCTGATCGATCCGACAGAGGGACGTGTCACGTACTCGGGCATTGACGTCACCGGCGGGAACCTCGATTTTCGCAGGCGGTTCGGATACGTGCCCGAGGAGCCGCACCTCTACCCTTTCCTCTCCGGCCGCGAGTATCTCGATCTCGTTGCCGGACTCCGCGACCTGCCGACACGCGCCATGCGGCCGAGGATCGACGCGCTGCTCGAGCGCTTCGGACTGGCCGAAGCTGCCGAACAATCGATCAGTGCCTATTCGAAGGGGATGAAACAGAAGACGCTGCTGATCGCGGCGTTGATGCACGACCCAGAGTTGCTCATTCTCGACGAACCGGAGTCGGGCCTCGACGTCGGTTCGATCCTGGTGCTGCGTCATCTCGTCAGGGTCCTTGCGGAACGAGGCCGCGCGATCCTCTACAGCTCGCATATCGTCGAAAACGTCGAACGACTGTGTACACGGGTCATCGTCCTCAGCGCCGGCCGTGTGATTGTCGACGGAAGTGTCGACAGCATCCGAACGATCGCCCCGTCAGGATCGCTCGAGGAAGCGTTCGCCACACTAGCGGCACAGCAGCCGGACTCTCTCGCATCGGAGATCGCCGACATCGTCACCAATCATGCGTAGGCGGCTCCTCGTCCGGCACTTCCTCAACCAGTTCGTCGAAAACGATTTCGCGCCGGATGTCGACCGGCATCAGATTCTTGCGGTCGCAGCGGCGGCGCTGATTACCCTTCCGCTCTTTGCGACGATATTCATGAGCGTGAAGTTCTTGATGCAGCCACTCCAATCTCCGGGGTGGACTGGGATCACCACGATGGGCGACCAGGTGGTCTTCTGCGCGACGTCGCTGCTCGTCAGCGCCGCGATCGCAACACTCGAGTGGGATGCCCTTGCACTTAGTCCGCGAGATTCGGTCATTCTTGGCGTCCTGCCGGTTCCGCGTGAGGAGATCGTGCGCGCGAAAGTGCTGGCACTCGTCACGTTTGCCGCCGCGTTTGTGATCGCGTTGAACGCGCTGCCGATCCTGCTGCATCCGCCGCTGACGGTTGCCAACTTTCGGGGCAATCCCTTGTTGCTGATCCCGCTCATTGCTGCGCATGCAATCAGCACCGGTCTGGCTGGAGCGTTCGGCTTCGCATGTGTGGTCGGTCTCCGTGAATTTCTGTTCCTGCTTCTCGGTGAGCGCCTGTTTGCGCGTGTCGGCGGCACCATCAGATCAGCATTGCTTTTTTCGCTTCTCGTTCTGCTCGTACTGGCGCCCATTCGACTTGTCGGACGGGCGACGTGGATGCTCGAGCCTGGTGGTATCCCGCCGTTGCTCGAGCCAGTAGCCTGGTGTGCTGCCGTACACACGGCAATCGCCGGCCGTGTGCTCGAAGTACTACCGACACCTGATTTACCGGAGCGTCTCGCCGGTGAAGAGAGTCGTTTACGGACGCTGTATTTTCACAACCTGCCGCGCGTGAACGCACTCGCGTTGAAAGGCGTCGCGATTTTAGCGGGCCTGCTTGCACTCTCGACGATGATTTATCTGAGGAACGCGAGGCGCTTTCACTTGCTGCCAGAGGGACAGGGTGCGGTTGGCCTCTTGGGCGTCTCCAGCGTCAGCGGTGCCGTCGCGTCGAGCCTCACGCGGCGACCGGCGACGCGGGCCGGCTTGCTGTTCCTCGTCAGGACCGTCGCGGGGAATCCGTCACATCGCGTCTATGTGACAGCGTTCATCGCGACCGGTATGGCGTTGGTGATCACAATGGCGCCCGACGCGTTGTTCGCGGCACCGGGCGGCGACAGACCGATCCGAACGTCGGAACTCGTGGCACAGACACTGATGCTGACGGCGCTGGTCGCGGGTTTTCGTGCCGCCATCCGCACGTCGGCGGACACGCGTGCGGCGTGGGTCTTCGGGATCGCCGAGAGCAGCAATCATGGTGAATTCCGGAAAGGGGTTCGGCTGGGCGTGATTGCGGCAGTGATCGCGACCGTCGTGGCGCTCTTTCCGCTTCACGCGG
>DATJKH010000150.1:0-5323 GCA_035491715.1 Vicinamibacterales bacterium
CAGCACCGTCGAAATCGCGTTCAGCGATGCATTCACCGCCGGAAGATCGGTGACGCTCACGATCCAGTCAGTGTGCACGATGGTCGAAGACCAGGAGCGCCCACAGAATCGGCAGGTAGAGAATCGAGGTAAAAAACAGCCGGCGCGCGGTCGCGACGCTGCGCTTCATCGAGAATTCGAGGCTCATCAGCATCAGGATCGCGCCGAGTGCGATCGCGCCGACGAGATACCAGGCTGTGGCCAGGCCGACGACGGTCGGCAGCAGGCTGAGGGGAATCAACCCTGCGGTGTAGAGCACCGCCTGCCGGCCGGTCGATCGGCCATCGGGCTCGATCACCGGCAGCAGCGGCATGCCGGCCCGCGCGTAATCGTCGCGATACAGCCACGCGATCGCGAGGAAATGCGGCATCTGCCACATGAAGACGATGCCGAACAGCACCCAGCCTTCGATCGAGAGCGTGTTCGTGGCGGCGGCCCACCCGATCACCGCCGGCAAGGCGCCAGGCAAGGCGCCGGCAATCGTCGAGAGCGACGTGCGCAGCTTCAACGGCGTGTAGAACAGGAGGTAGCTCGCCGTGGTCAGCAGCGCGACGATCGCCGACAGCGGATTGATGAAATACGCGAGCTCCGCGGCGCCCGCGATCGTCAGCAGCCAACCGAACGTCGTCCCGTGCGCGACCGTCAGGCGCTCGTCGGCCATCGGCCGCTGCTGGGTTCGCCGCATCAACTTGTCCGTGTGCCGTTCCCACACCTGATTGAGCGCGGCGGCGCCGCCGGCCACGAGGAACGTGCCGAGCAGCGTGTGCACCAGATCGATCAACGTGGACTGCGGACCGGCGCCGAGAGAGAACGCCGCCGCCACGGTCAACAGGACGAGGAAGTTGAGGCGCGGCTTCGTCAGCGTGACGAAATCGCCCATGCGCGAGGGCGATTTCGCGGTGACGCGCGGCGACGCGTCAGCGTGCGAAGGCGAAGCTGACATCTTTCGATTCCCTGGCCCCGATGGTGACCTGCTGCGTCTTCGTGCCGAGCTGCTCGTGCCACGCTTCGATCGTGTACGTGCCCGGAGGCAGGTTGCCGATCGCGACCTTGCCGTCGGCCGCGGTCGTGGCGAAGTACGGATGATCGAGCACGCCGACGTAGGCGCTCATCCAGCCGTGCACGTCGCACTTGAAGGGCACCATCACTTCCTTCGTCGCGAACGTGTGGGTGAAGCTGACGCCTTCGAGCGGCGTCGACTTGTTGAAGGCCTGGTTGATCACCGCATTCGAGCGCACGTTGTGCAGCAGCGGATCGCTGTTGCGAATCTGCAGCGGCTGGCCGACGCGCACGCCGAGCACGCGCGGCGTGTAGCGGCACTTGTCCTGATCGAGCATCACCGGTTCCGGAGGAACCGGAAAAGAAAAACTAGCCAGCCCGTCCTTCACGTAAATAAAGGCGTTCTGCAGCGCCTGGTTTTCGCCGACGACGAGGGTTTCGTCGGGCCGCTGATTCGCGCCCTGCTCGCTGGCGCACTTCGGATCGCCGGTGATCGTGATCATTTCCGGCGCAGGCGGCGTGCCTTCGAACTTCACGGTCGCGGTGATGGTGCCGGCGGTGGCGGGATCGACGGACGGCCCGGTGGGCGCGGCCGGAGGCGGCGCCGAATTCCCGCCGCACGCGAGCGATATGGCGAGCAACCCCGCAGTGCCAGCCAGACTGAACGAACGCATCCGTCCATTATGTGCCGGGGTCGGCCCTTGCCGTCGCGCGGGCGGCCCGGTAGAATTGAAAGTTCGTAGTCCCCGACGCCGCTATCGTCTAGGGGTTAGGACACAAGGTTCTCAACCTTGGAACCGGGGTTCGAATCCCCGTAGCGGTACCATTCGATTCGCGTTTCACCTGCCTTCGGCAGGTAAAACGCTCCCTCATGGCAGGCCATCCACACCAGTCGAACGCATTGAGTTAGTTTTGACGGCTATACTTCGCTCGACGTCTGCCGAACGACCGTCGACCTATGCTGCTCAGAATCGCGTTGATACTCGTCGCTGGGTTGAGCGCTGCGCAGAACACCACGAAGCCCGACTTCGAACATCGTAGTGTCCGCACCGAGAACGGCCAGCTCCACGTGGCGGAGATCGGCTCGGGTCGCCCGGCGGTGATCTTCGTGCCATCGCTGGCCGGCACGTGGGAGCAGTTTGCCGACGCGGCGAGCGTGGTCGCCAAGACGCATCGAGCCGTGATCATCGAGCCGCGCGGTCACGGCGAAAGTGACGCTCCGCGAGATGGTGATTATTCGATCGAGGGCTACGCCAGCGACATTGCCGCCGTTGCCGGTGCCAGGCAAGTCGAAGACAGCATACTCGTCGGCCATAGCCTCGGCGCGGGCATCGCGCTCGCCTATGCTGCGGCGCACCCCAAGAGCGTTCGAGCGTTATTCCTGGTCGACCCGATGGGTGATTCCAGCAAGACACCAGGCGCTGCCGCGCCGTTCATCGCTGCGCTCGAAAAGGATTATGAAAGAACCATCGGCGATTACTGGCGCGTCATCCTCAAGGGAGCAAACGACGTCGTGACGGCCAAGGTGATCGCGGCAATGTTGAAAACACCGCGAACGACGGTGATCCAATCGATCAAGGCTTCGGGCCGGTTCGAAGCCGTTAAGAGAGCGGGGGAATTCGGCGGTCCGATCGTGTCGGTGATCTCGGAGATCAACAATTCCCCGACCGCCCTGCACGTGCTGCTGCCAGCCATCCAGGTCCATCGCCTTCAAGGCGTTAGTCACTGGTTGCAGCTCGACAGGCCCGAAGAGTTCAACAGCCTGCTCCGCGCCACGCTCGAACGGTACGCCGGGCGTTGAGCGAGAGGCGGTCATCGGTCTTCGAGGTCGTGCTAACGCCGACTCAACCGGCGATGCCGATGAATGGAAGGTTCCAACCTTTCTCATAACCTCGTAGCAGGCCAGCTTCTTAGCGTCTCGGCCGCTCGACCACGACCGTGTCGCCGATCGTGATCGTCATCAGATCCTCACCGGCCTCGAGCGCACCTGAATACGTTTCACGGGTCGCCTCGATGAAGTCGGCGATCGTTGGTGCTGCAGCGCCGACGCCTCCGGCGACCGCGAAGTGTGTGTAAACAGCCAGGCGTGGTTTAGTGGAGGCGAAGATTCGCCCGGCCTCGCGCGGCGAGGTGTGCACCGAAAGAATCTCCTTCGCTGCCGGAGAGCCTGCGATTGCCGCGGTAGCCATTGCAACCTCGTGAACGATCACATCGGCTCCAGACGCGTGCGCGATCAGAATCTCGCTGTACCGTGTGTCGCCCGAGATCACGACCGAACGCCCCTGGTAATCGACGCGATAGCCGAATGCCGGCTTCAGGAATTCGCCGTGGTCGACGGCAAACGCCGTCACGCGCACGCCCGCATTCTCGAAGACGATGCCTGGCGCGATGTCGGCGACATCGGTCGCGAGCGGCGGCAAATGTTCCTGCGCGGTGCGCATTGTGATGTCGCCGCCGAACGCCTGACGCAATCCCGCCATCAGCTGATTGGTCCCGACAGGGCCGCGTACCCAAAGTGGCGAGCGATTATCCGCAGTACCGCCTGCATGTAATGCCGGCGCGGGGAGCCATCCAGTGAGCCACAGATCGGGCACGCCTGTAACGTGGTCGGAGTGCAGATGCGTCAGGAACAGTCGCACCTCCCGCAATGGAATGCGACGCTCGAACAACCTGATTGCGCAGCCGCGCCCACAGTCGAACAGCAGTATCTCGCGACCTGCCTCGACAAGCGTACTCGGCCCCAGCCGGTCCGCCCGCGGTAATGGCGTGCCGGTACCCAGCAATGTCACTCTCATCTGCGGGGACTGTGCCGCCACCGAGCACATCAGCAGAAGTCCCAGGACGGCACCGACGTAATATCGCGGGTTGATCATGTGCGCTTCGCGGGGATGATATGCCGTTTCAGGGGCGATCAGCTTGAGGCCGAGAGCCTGCCCACGTCACTTCGGCGTGGGATTTTCCTTCATAGCGAGGGCGGCTTCCAGCGTCTCGAGACCGCTTCGCAGTCGCCCTCCGGTCGTGTTGTCGACGCCATAGAGCGAGAGTACACGCCGAGACCATGCGGACTCTTTAGTCCCTCGTCCACGAAGAGGAGAGGCGCGACTACGGAGAGCCTAGCATATGGAATACGCCGAAGTAAGAGAAGACCTCACGCGGCTATGCCGACGAATTCAATATTCGCAGTGGAACTCTCTTTCACACACGCGCGTAGCGGTATTACCCTCCGCGCGTTGCCACGGGAATCGCAATCGCCACGCGCGCGAGCCCATCGACTACTTTCTAGCCCAGGACTTCTCAAGTCCGCGCTGGAAGGATTACTGGACACCTGGTCTTAGTCCGATATGGTGAGCGAAGGTTCTATATCAAGCACTCTCGGCCTTCTTTGCAGCACAGTCAGGAGGGGGTCTATGGATCTGCGAACGGGTGCGAGCGTCAGGAGATTTGAATCCGTCGAGATCGGCGCGGTCACGGTCATCGTCCTGGCGAGCTTCGTCCAGGGCTTCTTCTTGTCCCGGCTGGTGCCGGAGCTCGCGCCGCTTTATGCGGGTGCCGGGGAGCCACTGCCGCTGCGCCTTCGTGTCTATATTGGTCTCTACCACTGGTCCCTGATTCTCGCTCCAGTGGTGGTGGTGGTGTGGATGGGCTTTCAGATCGCAGGACGTCCATTGCCCGCGGCCATCCGCCGGAGAGTCTTGATGGTGGTGGCTGCCCTCGCCGGACCGGTCACCATCGTCGGGCTGTATTTCATCGCTGAAGACAGCCTGATGCAGGCGATGAGAATGAGCAGCGTCGCCGCGGCCTCAGCGCAAGTGCTCGAACGCGATCTGTCGAACTTAAGCCTGGCGTCTGGAGATCCCGATCAGGTGATTGCAACGCTTGACCCGAAGGTCAGCCGCGATAACTTCGTCACCGATGTCCGGTTTGCAGCACCTGGCCAGGCTTTTCAGCTCGCCGAAGCGTACCGGGCGAAAGGAGACATGCCGGCCGCGCGGCGTTTCTACCTCCGCGCCCAGCAGGCCGCGGTCGCCTTCGATGAAGTGCTGACGCCACGACTGGTGGACCGGAAGGCGCGATGGCAGGCTCAATTCGGCAGGGACTTCGACTTTTGGTTGCCAAACGCGTCGGAGATGAAAATACTGCCCGACCGGATTCGCGCGGTCTCTCAACAGCGGCTCGACCAGCTTTCGAGGTAGACCAATACGTGAAAGCTAGAAAATCTCATGTTGCGGCACCGACGAATTCGATATTCGCGGCGGAACTCTCTTTCGCGTAACCCCGTAGCGGT
>DATJKH010000151.1:0-42069 GCA_035491715.1 Vicinamibacterales bacterium
GGGTGCCTTGATGGCCAAGGGTGCCTCACGCCCGCATGATGTCAACCGTCACGCTGAAATACCGAGGCGAAGAACGCGTTCGTTCCGGTCATCCGTGGATCTACAAGTCCGACGTCGCAAAAATTGATGCGCGTGGCGGCGATACCGTACGCGTTATTGGCAGCCGTGGGCGCGCGCTCGGGCACGCGCTCTACAGTGATCGCTCCGAAATTGCGCTGCGGTTTATCACGCATGATGGCGCACCGGTTGATGCCAGCCTCTGGCGCCGCCGCTTGTCGCAGGCGATCCAGTTTCGAGAACGACTCGATCTCCATGCCGACGCGTATCGGCTCGTGCACGGCGAGGCGGATCTCCTGCCGTCGCTGATCGTCGATCGCTACGGCGATTACCTGGTGCTGCAGGCGCTCTCACAGGGAATGGATCGCCTCGCTCCCGAACTGACGCAGTTGCTCGTTGAGCTGGTTCGGCCGGCAGGGATTCTGGCGCGCAACGATCCGCGGGTGCGGCTGCTCGAAGGGCTCGAGCAGCGTGTTGATGTGCTCTACGGAACCGTCCCTGATCAAATTGAAGTTCGCGAGGGCAGCGTTTCCTACATCGTCGATCCGTATCGCGGACAGAAGACCGGTCTTTTTCTCGATCAACGAGAGAACCGCGTGGCTGCGGCAAAGTACGCGCGCGGTCGGTTACTCGATGCGTTCAGCTACAACGGTGGATTTGCGCTCGCATTGGCACCTCATTGCGACGAGGTGGTGGCGATCGATATCTCCGAAGATGCCGTCGCGCGCATTGCGGAAAACGCGCAACGCAACGGCGCTCGCAACGTCCGAGCCCGCGCGATGAACGTATTCGACGAGCTGCGCGAGCTGGAACGGCGCGGCGAGCGGTTCGACACGATCGTCCTCGATCCGCCGGCGTTTGCGAAAAACAAGGCGTCGGTCGCGAAGGCGCTGTCGGGATACAAGGAGATAAACCTTCGGGCGTTGAAGATCCTGTCTCCCGGAGGATTCCTGATCACGTGCAGCTGCTCCTACAACGTGAGCGAAGGAGACTTTGCCGACCTGCTCGCCGCGGCCGCGGCCGATGCGCAGGCACAAATCTCGGTCGTGGAGAAACGGATGCAAGGGCGGGATCACCCAGTCCTGATCACCGTGCCCGAGACGTTCTACCTCAAGTGCTTCATCCTCCGGAAGCTCGACTGATCGACGTTACCCGCCGGGTAAATCATTACTAAGGAAGTAACCGGACGCGCGCCCGCCGAGCGCGCAATTCTCCGTGCCCGCGTTCGTCTGATAGTGGAACGACAGTTGCGCACTCGGCAACGTGATGAAGCTCTGCGTCGGCGCCCTTTCTCTGCTGCTGCTGACCTACCTCCAACCCGCGGCGGCTCGTGTCGGCATCGAGATGCGAAATGTGCGATTACATGTCGCGAGCGATGCGATAGTCGACGTCAAATGGCTGAAGGGGGCACTCGTCAGTCCTGCCGGCCACATCCCGGTGTTTGACGATCAGAACTCGTACACGATGGACATCGAGGATGGCGAGATGTCGGTCGATGCGGGAAACCTGACCGCGCTCGTGAACCACGCATTCGACTATCAGGGCTCGGCCTTGTCTGATCTGCGCCTGACGTTCGAAGCGGGCCATCTCGTTCAGCGCGGGACGCTCAAAAAAGGCATCAGCGTGCCGTTCACGATCACCGCGACCGTCGCGGCCACACCGGATGGCCGGCTCACAGTACACCCGATCAAGGTGAAGACGGCAGGCGTGCCTTCAACCAAGATCATGTCGATCGTTGGCGTCGAGCTCGACGACCTGCTCAAGAGTCGTCCCGACCGTGGCATCACTTTCAAAGACAACGATCTATTTCTCGATGCGACACGCATGCTGCCCGCGCCGCGGACGAACGGCCGGCTGACCCACGCGTTCATTCGTGGGAACACGCTGGTGCAGATCTTTGGACAAGGGGCCACCGCTGCCGGCCGCGCGAGTGGCAATTACATCTGGTTTCGCGGCGCATCCATTCGATTCGGCAGGTTGACGATGTCGAATGCGGACTTGAAGCTCATCGATATGGATCCGCGCGATCCGTTTGACTTCTACTCAGCGCGATATAACGAGCAGCTGGTCGCGGGTTACTCGAAGAACACACCAGATCATGCGCTCCGGACGTACATGCCCGACTTTGGTGACTTGCCACGCCGTCGCTGACGCATTCGCCGGAACGGCGGGGCCCGGGTGCTATAGTCATCCTCAAGGACACCATGACTACTCGCACCTCGCTGCCGCCGCTCCAGGCCTCTGATTTCACGTCGGCCTTTCCCAATTCCACCAGGATCTACGTCGAGGACCGGGGAGTCCGCGTTCCGATGCGCGAGATCGGGCTCACCACTGGCGAGGTCCTTCGCGTGTACGACACCAGCGGACCGCAGGACGTCGATGTGCGGACCGGCCTGCCAACGGTTCGGGCGCCATGGATTTCGGCGCGCCGCGACACCGGAATGGTGACCCAGCTCCAGTTCGCGCGCGCCGGCATCGTCACCGAGGAGATGGCCTTCGTTGCCGTGCGAGAAGGGTTCGACGCGGAGTTCGTCCGGGCCGAGGTGGCGCGCGGCCGGGCGATCATCCCCGCCAACATCAATCACCCCGAGCTCGAGCCAATGATCATCGGCCGCAACTTTGCGGTGAAGATCAACGCCAACATCGGAAACTCCGCCGTGTCGTCGTCGATCGAGGAGGAGGTCGAGAAGCTGCGATGGGCGACGCTCTGGGGGGCAGACACCGTCATGGATCTCTCGACCGGGCGCGACATTCATCAGACCCGCGAGTGGATTCTCAGGAACGCTCCCGTGCCGATCGGCACGGTCCCAATCTACCAGGCGCTCGAAAAGGCGGGCGGCCGGCCTGAAGATCTGACATGGGAGATCTACCGCGACACGCTCATCGAACAGGCGGAACAGGGCGTCGATTACTTCACGGTCCACGCCGGCGTGCTGCTCCGCTACATTCCGATGACCGCGCGTCGGCTAACCGGCATTGTCTCGCGCGGCGGCTCCATTCTCGCCAAATGGTGCCTGGCGCATCACCAGGAGAATTTCACCTACACGCATTTCCGCGAGATCTGCGAGATCATGCGCGCGTATGACGTGTCGTTCTCGCTCGGAGATGGACTGCGTCCGGGATCCATCGCCGACGCGAACGACGAGGCGCAGTTCGCCGAACTCAAGACGCAGGGTGAACTCACACGGATTGCCTGGGATCACGGCGTACAGGTCATGAACGAGGGTCCGGGCCATGTTCCAATGCATCTCATCAAAGAGAACATGGAGAAACAGCTCGAATGGTGCGACGAGGCCCCGTTCTACACACTCGGGCCGCTGACCACCGACATCGCGCCAGGCTACGATCACATCACGTCGGCGATTGGCGCGGCGCAAATCGGCTGGTATGGGACGGCCATGCTCTGTTACGTCACGCCAAAGGAGCATCTCGGTCTCCCGGATCGCAACGATGTCAAGGCCGGAGTCATTGCCTACAAAATCGCCGCCCACGCGGCCGACCTCGCCAAGGGTCATCCTCGCGCTCAGGCGTGGGACGACGCGCTGTCGAAAGCGCGATTCGAGTTTCGCTGGGAAGATCAGTTCAACCTGTCGCTCGATCCGGTGACGGCTCGCGCCTTCCATGATGCGACACTGCCGGCTGAGGGCGCCAAGCTCGCCCACTTCTGCTCGATGTGCGGTCCGAAGTTCTGTTCGATGGAACTGACGCAGCAGGTGCGCAATCTTGCGACGAGCGACGCGCTGAAAGGCATGGCCGAGAAGGCGCGCGAGTTCCGCGACCAGGGCGGAGAGCTCTATCTGAAGCGAGAGTGAATCGCTACGACGCCTCTGCCGCGCGCGATCCGGCAGACCATTCAACCACCACCGCCAGGTCGCGGCCGAATGCGCTGTCTTGGTGCGAATCGACCATCGCGAGGACCTGGGCATCGAGCAGCGCCGCTGCTGACGGCGATTCGAACTGTGCGCGGTTGCTGTAGATGCTGCGCGCGTAATCGAGATTGGCGAGCAGGCGCCGCTTCAGTTCTTCCCCTTCTTTGCCGGCGTCGACATCGGCGTGATACATCTGCTCGATTTCGCTGAGCAACGATGTCGCATACGCCCGCAGTTCGGCCATCGTCTTCAGTTCGGTGGTCAGCCGCATCAGCAAGGCGACGCTGTGATGGCGCAGCGCTTCGGCGAACTTCAGGTTCACATCTTCCGCCCCGCGTGCCTCGTGTCCCGCTTCGGCAAAATCGTCGGCGTAAACAAGTGCGATCGTTTCGCCGTCGACCACGATCGGCATCGCCAGACCGAACGACGGCGAGCCGCCGAAGGGGAGGCCGCTGGCGTCGAGCGCCTCGCCGCTCAACCGCTCGGTGACGCCAGAGGTCACCGCCCGGGTCAGCAGCGAATCCATCGCCAGCGGAATCATGACCTTGCCGATGTCGTTGGTCAGGTCGAAACCAATCTGATGCGCGCCTTCAAGCCGATTACCTTTGACGCGGAACAGCGCCACGCGCGGGAATTCCGCCGCGAGCTGTTCGCCGAGCGTCGCGAGAACATCGCTGATGGTCGTCGCCCCCGACAAGGCGTCGAACGCGCCGATGAGTCCATCCAGGAGGCCACTGCTCGGTGCCGCGAGATCGTGATCGACGTGGTCGACGACGACGTCCGAGCTCGGCCCGCGGGCTTCGAGTTCGCGAATGGTGGCGAGGTGCTGTTCCTGTTCACGCTCGAGCGCCTGGACGCGTGCCGCGCTCGTCTTGAACAGGGTGGTGACGGCGCTGAGCTTTGCTTCCGCGGCTTGCGCCTGGCTGTTGGCCGCCGTTGCCGCAGCCTCGGCCTTGCGTTTGTCCGCGACGGCGATTTCAAGATCCGCCGAGGCGCGCTTGGCTTCTTTCCGGGCGCCGTCAATCTGCGATTTGATGGTCTGCAGTTCGCTCTCGGCCGTTGAACGCGCCGCCGCTTCCTTGTCGCGCGCGGCAATCGCCTCAGCTCTCGCCGATTCGAGTTTCTTGACCGAGCCGGTCACATCCGCGAGCTGCTTCTGAATTGACTGGGCCTGCTTCTGTTCGGTCTGGAGTTCGCCGCGAATCGCATCGAGCTGCGTCCGCGCATCCTTGAGCGAGATCGCGAGCGCTTCTTTTTCGCCAATGACGTCGGCGAGTTCCGCGCGCAAGGCGTCCGCGATCTTCCGCGCCTCCGCCGACAGGTGTTTCAGCTTGGCGTCGGCTTCGGCGGCGGCGGCCTTGGAGATGCGTTTGACGACTTCGTCGACGTCACGCTCGAAGTCGGGGGGTGAAGTGACCGACTGTTCGAGGGCTTTCGTTGCCGAATCGAGGGCAGCGCGCAACGCATCGACCCGTTTTCGGGACGCCTGCGAAGCGTTCTCGAGGACCCGCGTCAGCAGCGCCGACGTCTCTTTCGCCGCGAGGGTATTGAACTCCATATAGAAGGGCGCTCCAACTCTGCAAGGTGAAAGCCGCACCACTGCCAGTCGATTACCGGGAATTTCCGTGCAGATCTGGCGGACTGTGGTTACAACGTGCGGGGGGGGAACACGATTCTGTAAGCGGAGTCTCGCTCCTGCAGGCTTACTTTGGCGCTCCGGGCGGATTGGGCACTATTTGAATGATGGTCTTGAACCGCGCGGGATTGCCGCCGGGTTTCGGATTGATATAACCGGCCGATCCCGCCCAGGTGTAATCCTTCACCGTGACACTCGGCATGAATGCCATCGTTTCTTCCTTGAACCTGCCGATCTCGAACATGTGCACCGGAGGTTCTTCGAACACGACTTCCCCCCGCTGCTTCAGCGTCGTCCTGTACCAGCCGACGATCTGTGCGAAGTCGGAGATCGTGCCGTACAAGTAGTACCGCTGCCCGCGACCGGCGTCGTAGGACGTGATGAACTGCGATCCCGGATAGATTGGAACACCGAGATCGCCTGGATCACCTTTATCTGGCGTGGAGACCGGAGCGGGTGTTGCTGGTGCGCTCGGTGACGCCGGCGGCGGCGACTGCGTCGGGGGCTTCGATGGTTGCTGGCCCGGCCGGGGGAATGGTGGTGGACCTTGCGCCCAGGCGAGCGTCGGCACCGTGATCACGATTGCCGCGAACAACGGACGCAAGGATCTACCGAGCATGATCCTTATTAAGCCACAGAAATGTTTGCCGTGGCAGTACTTCTGATTCAACGATGTGCAGTGACGTCGAAGGGCCGAAGCGTCGAGGCATCCGAAGAGTCGACGGTAATCGTGGGCCGTGTCAGTGGGCCAGTGAACGCTGCGATACAGATAAACTGAACAGGTGCCGGACACCAGGTCACCGCTGCTTGATTTCTGTCGATCGCAATCAGTCTGGGTGCGAGAGACCGTCGAGGCTCTCGTGCGCCTCGAGTCGCCAAGCGACGATAAAGCCGCCGTCGATCGATGCGCCGCGGAGCTCACGCGACGGCTTGGTGCACTTGGCGCGGAGGTGACGCGCGTACCGCAGACGACGTGCGGTGATCATGTCCGCGCGGAGTGGCGGCCGAGCGGTTTACAGACTGGCGGCACGCCGATCCTCTTGCTCGGCCACTTCGATACGGTCTGGCCGGTAGGAACACTCGAGCGAATGCCGATTCATGAACGGGAGGGTCGCCTTTTCGGACCCGGCATTTTTGACATGAAGGCGGGCATTGCCGCCTCGATGCTCGCGATGCGCGCGCTGATCGAAGTCCGGAAGCTGACGCCGCACGTCGTGATGTTGTGGACGACTGACGAAGAGATTGGCAGCGGCACGTCACGTGCGCTCATCGAAGAAACCGCCCACGCGGCGGCGGCGGTCCTGGTCCTCGAACCGTCGCTGCCGCGCGGGGCGGCCAAGACCAGTCGCAAAGGCGTTGGCGAATTCACTGTGACCGTGCACGGCGTCGCCGCGCATGCAGGCCTTGACCCCGGCAAGGGGGCCAGCGCGACTCACGAACTCGCGCGGCAAGTGCTGGCGCTCGAAACGCTCCAGGATCCTGGCCGCGGGATCACGATCAATGTCGGCGTGATCTCCGGAGGGTCGCGAAGCAACGTAATCGCCGATCGGGCCACCGCGCAAATCGACGTCCGGATACAGACGATGGAAGATGCCGGACGGATTGAGAGTGCCATTCGTAGTCTGCGTCCGACACGTCCATCAATTCGTCTGGACATATCCGGCGGCATTGGCCGTCCCCCGCTCGAACGTTCTGCGGTCGTCGTTCGTCTGTATGAGGAAGCTCGCCGCGTTGCCGCCGCCTTCGGACGGGAGTTGGGCGAGGGGGCCGCGGGCGGCGGATCGGACGGGAATTTTACCGGCGCGTTGGGTGTTCCCACTTTAGATGGTCTCGGCCCTGAAGGGGACGGGGCTCACGCGATTCACGAACACGTATTACTTGACGACCTGAGCTGGCGAGGCGCATTCCTGGCGGGGTTGATTGAGTCTCTGGCCGGATCCTCTACGTCAGCCGTTCAACGATAGAATAGAGCCATGGCAAACGGTATCAAAACGGTGTTGCTGCTCGGTCTGATGAGCGGCGTGCTACTGGCATTGGGCGAGTGGCTGGGCGGAGCCAACGGCCTCGTCTTCGCCTTTGTCATCGCCGCGATCATGAACCTCGGATCGTACTGGTTCTCGGACAAACTTGTCCTGAGCATGTATCGCGCGCAGCCGGTGGGCCCCGAACACCCACTCTACCGAATGGTCGAGCGGCTGACGCAGCGCGCGTCGTTGCCGATGCCGAAGGTGTACATCATTCCGGATCCTTCGCCGAATGCGTTTGCGACTGGTCGCAACCCGTCGCATGCCGCGGTGGCGGCGACGCAGGGCATCCTGCAGGCGCTGAGCGAGCACGAACTCGAGGGCGTCATTGCGCACGAGCTGGCGCACGTGAAGCATCGCGACATCCTGATCAGTTCGATTGCCGCGACGATGGCGGCGGCGATCATGATGGTCGCGCGTATGGCGCACTTCGCTGCGCTGTTCGGAGGATATGGCGGGCGAGGGGACGATCGCGATCGCGGCAACAATCCCATCGCGCTGCTGGCGATGGTCATTCTGGCGCCGGTCGCTGCGTTGCTGATTCAGATGGCGATTTCACGTTCCCGCGAGTTCGCCGCCGACGCCGGCGGCGCCAGCATCGCGGGCACGCCGTACGGGCTTGCGGATGCGCTTAGGAAGATCGACGCCATCTCGAAACGCGTACCGCTCGATGCCAATCCGGCAACGGCGCACATGTTCATCGTCAAGCCGTTCACCGGCGGCGGTCTCATGTCGCTCTTCAGCAGCCATCCGCCAACCGAAGCACGCATTCGCGCCCTTCTTGGCGGAGTCGGATAAGCGCTAGTAAGGGCAACTCCCTTCACTAGTGGGTGACAGCCGTCTCCGGGTCCGGGCGTGTTCCCGACCCGGGGAGCCGGCGCCTGTACGATTCCTCGGTCCTTCCTCTCTTTTTTCAACAACTAAGCGCCGTCTCGACGGTCCTCATCGGTGGCCTTTTTTTTGCTCTTTAGGTAAGGCAGCGAGTCGTCGGCCGGGTGGAAAGCCGGAGCGTGACTCGCCTTTGGGAGGCGGCCGTGGAGGACTTCGACATTCCGCAGAACAAGATGGCCGAGTCGGCCGAACGAGTGGTCGACCGCGCACTCGACGAGGCCCGCCGGCGCGACCATGCACTGCTCACCAACGAGCACGTATGCCTGGCGTTCGCGCAGGTGGAATGGGACATGTTCGGGCAGGTCATGCGTGACCTGGAGCTGAATCCCCATGAAATCCTGCAGGCCATCGAGGAACACCTCCGGCTGTTGCCCAATGTGCCAGGCCGTGAGTTGCGCGTGGCTCCTTCAACCAAGCTGCTGTTCAAGCTAGCACTGTTGCACGCCAGCCGATCCGGTCGTCACACGATCGAAGCCACAGATCTGTTCTCCGCCATCTTTGAAGAGACGCAGGGCATTCCCGTCTCGATCATCAGACGCCACGGAATCGAACCCGAAATGCTGGTGACGCGTCTCGCGACTCGCATGCGCGATCACGAGATGCACGAAGAGCGATTGAAGAAGCGGTTCGAATTGCCGCCGTTCCTCAAGCACTTCGCGACCAACCTCAACCAGCTTGCTCGACAGGACAAAGTTCCGCCCGTCTTCGGGCGCGAGCGCGAGATGGATCAGGTGTTCGAGGTGCTGTGCCATCGCGAGCGTGCGAACTCCGTGCTGCTGCTCGGCGAGCCCGGGGTCGGCAAGACCGCGATCGCCGAAGGGTTGGCACGGCGAATTGAGTTCGAGCCGGAACGTGTGCCGGTCCGGTTGCGCGATTGCCAGATCGTCAACCTTCAGATGAACACGATCGTCGCCGGAACGATGCTTCGTGGCATGTTCGAGGATCGCATCCAGAACGTCATTCGCGAGATCAAAGAGCGGCCGAACCTCATTCTGTTCATCGATGAAGTGCACACGATGATCGGTGCCGGGTCGGCACTGGGTGCCCCGTCCGATGCCGCCAACGTGTTCAAGTCGGTGCTGGCACGTGGTGAGGTCCGTATCATCGGCGCAACCACGTTGAGCGAGTACAAGGAGTTTCTCCAGGAAGACGAAGCGCTCGCGCGGCGTTTCCGAACGGTCCATGTGTCCGAACCGTCGATCGACGAGACGCGGACGATTCTTTACAGCCTCAGACCGAGACTCGAGCGCAACTACTCGGTGCGGATCCAGGATGCCGCGATCGAGACAGCGCTCGAGATGTCGCCGCGCTACATGCGCCACCTCCAGCTGCCGGACAAAGTGATCGGATGGCTCGACACCGCAGCCGTCAAAGCGGAAATCTCACGCCGTTGGGAAGTGACCTCGAACGACGTCGTCAACGTCATCTCGAAAGTGGCACAGATTCCCGAGGACATGGTGTTCCGCGAGGTGTCCGATCGCTTCCGCAACATGGAAACGCGGCTCGGCGATCGCGTCGTCGGTCAGCGGCAGGCGATCGATGCAGTCGCCAAACGTCTGGTGCTCAACAAAGGGCCGCTGAAGGATGGATTCGATCGTCCGGATGGCGTGCTGCTGTTCCTCGGACCGACCGGTGTCGGCAAGACCGAGCTGGCAAAGTCGGTTGCGGAATTCCTGTTCGGCGACGAGAAGAAGATGATTCGCGTCGACATGTCCGAGTATCAGGACGGCGCCGTGTCAGTCGACAAGTTAATCGGAATGCCACGCGGCATCGTCGGCTCCGAGCGCGGCGGCGTGCTCACCAACCAGTTGAAGGACAGCCCTTATTCCGTCGTGTTGCTGGACGAAGTCGAAAAGGCCAGCCCCTCGATGCTGAATGTGTTCCTGCAAGCATTCGATGAGGGATGGATCACGGACGGCCGCGGCAAGCGCGTCTATCTCAGCGATGCGATCGTGATCATGACATCGAATATCGGCTCTGAGTGCTTCCGGAAGTTGAGCAGTCCGCTCGGCTTCTTCTCGAAGCAGATCGGCGTCGAGCAGGTCCAGGGGGAAATCGCCAGGGAACTGGAGCGCCGCTTCTCGCCCGAGTTCCGCAACCGCATCGACGAGGTTGTCATCTTCCGTCCCCTGACGAAGGACGAAGTCAGGGCGATCGCGCTGCACCAGATCACGCGGATCGAACGCACCCTTGCCAAGAGCGGGCGCTCGCTCAAAGTAACGCCGGCGGCCGTAGAACAACTCGTCACCGACGGGTATAGCCTGGCCTACGGTGCGCGCTTCCTGAAGCGCGTGATTGAGGCCAAGATCAAGCTGCCGATCAGTCAGCGCTGGACGGAAGGGGACGAGTTCACGGCGGATGTCCGCGACGGGCACGTCGAGATCGACGTCACGCGCGCGAACGGCCAGTATCCGCAGCTCGCGGCGACGGCGTAAGCCAAGCTGTTCAGGAGTCCCATGAGAGGGCCGCTTGTTGAGGAGCGGCCTTTTCTTCTTCGACCGTGTCGGCATCCTCCGCCACGCTTTCTTCGTCTCGCGATCGCCTTCGACGGACGTCGTACCGCTGCTGAAGAACATCGATCATTCCGCGCACAGCTTTGACGTATTCACTCTTCGCGTACGCCCCCGCGTACAGCCGATTGTATGAAGCGACCAGATGTGGGAATTGCTGCTGCAGGAAGCTCATGAAATGATCTTTGGTTCCGCCCTTCAGATACAGAAGATTGGCCCCGACGAAGGCGGCACCGTGATCGGCGATCGCTTTGATGGTGGCTTCGAGCTTCGCCGGTTGCGTGGTGAAGCCCGGCACGACCGGCGCCATGAGAACTCCCGCATTCACGCCGGCATCGCGCAACTGGCGCACGGCGCGTAATCGCTGAAGCGGTGGAGCAGTGCCCGGTTCCAACGCCCGCCACGCCTCATCGTCGATCGTCGGCACACTCATATACACCGTACAACCCGCGCGCCGCCCGAGCTGCTCGAGGATCTCTCCGTCGCGGACCACCATCGGGCCTTTGGTAACGAGCCCGATTGGCGTCTTCGCCGCGAGTAAGGCCTCGAGCGATCTGCGCGTGAGCTTGTAGTGCCCTTCGATGGGTTGGTAGGGATCGGTGGCCGTGCCGACCGCGACCTGCTCTCGAACCCATGACGGTTTGTCGAGTTCCTTCTTTAGAACCTCCACGAGATTGACCTTCACGAAGATCACGGAAGAGAAATCATCGTCGGGCCCGAGCTCGAACTGCGTCTGATATCGGCGCGCGAAACAGTAATGACAGCCGTGGGTACAGCCGCGATATGGATTCAAGGTCCAGTTGAACGGCATGCCTTTGACGGCGTTCAACGCGGAGCGGCAGGTGACTTCCTGATACCTTGCGGCGTCGGCCCGGCGCTGTGCCTCGTCCAGCGCCGCGTCGCCGCGTTCGCGGATCTGGAGGGCTAGCGTCCGCGTCGTTGGAGGCCTCTTTCCCAAATCGAAGATGAGAGGTTGCTCCGACATTTGGCTAGTTTCGTCTTTTATTCGCCCTTATGTCAAGGCGCGGTCTTTAGACACCGCCAAACGAACGAGCTACAGCAGGTAAGCCAACGCAAAACCTATCTGCGCGACGAACATCATTCGATACATGTGCGCCCACGACACGTGGTTCTCTTCAACCGCGAGATCCTCAGGTCGTCGGAGCATGAGGTAGCACACGTAGATGCCGTACGCGGTCATCACCATCGAGAGCAGGTAGAGCAATGCCGGCGTGCCAGTCAGAATCCCCAGGTATGCGCCGATCGCAATCATCAAGAACGGGACGACAAACGACGGAGAGATCAGCCAGGCCGCGCGATCGACGCCATAGATGATCGGCAGCGTGCGGCATCCCCCGCGCGCATCACCTTCCATATCGGCAAAGTCCTTCGTCGTTGAGGCGCCGAGGAGGAAGAGACCAAAGATCGCGCCGATGAACCAGGGCTCTCCGCCGATGATCGTCTTCACCGCTGACCAGCCGGCGACCTTGAGCAGCACTCCCCGGGGAATGGCGATCGTCACGTTCGCCCAAATACCGAGACGCTTGGTTCGAAACGGCGGAGCCGAGTACAGGACCGTGATGACTGTGGCGACGACGACGATCCAAAAGCATTCGTGTCGCGCGCCTGGTTCGACAAACCATGCGAGCACGAGTGCCACGACGTAAGTGACGAGCGTGAACGTCCATGCCTTCTTGAGAGACAGTCGCCCGGAGGGCAACGGGCGCTTCGGCTTGTTGATCCGATCGATTTCGAGGTCGTAGATCTGGTTCAACGCGTTCGATGCGGCATTGAGGACGGCGGCCATCACGAGACCAATGAATGGATAGAGCAGCAGACCGGCGTTCCACGGTTCACGCGGCGCAGCACCCGCTGCCGTTGCGGCACCCGAGGCGAAGCCAAGCGCCGGTGCGACAAGCGTAAACGGCCGCGAAAACTCGAGGAGCACCCGCGCGCGAGTCAATGGAACGCCTCGACGAGTGCGAGAGCGGCAAGCGCGGCAATCGCGGTGTTCACGAAGTTCAGCACATCGTTGTTCAACACTCCCGGTGCCTCGAGCGTGGCGCCGAGGACACTCTCTGCGAACGAGCCGACAGTGGCGGCGACGACGATCAAAGGGACGGCGCTGAAGGAGACCAGACCGAAGACGGAGGCGATAGCCGCCAGCGCGAGTGCTGCGATCAATCCCGCGGCTGTACCTTCTGCGGAGATCGCACCAGATGTTCCGGGTGGAACAGGGGCCAGCGTCGCAACGAGTATGGTCCGCCGTCCCCATGCCTTTCCGATCTCACTGGCGACCGTATCGCTTCCACCGGCAGCAAGCGCAGCGACAAACGCCACGCGGGCCCCCTCGTGCGCATAAGTCAGCACTGCAAGCATCGCCGCTGTGGCGGCGACCCCCGTGTTCGCAATTGCGTTGCCCGCACCCCGTCGTCCACCGCGCTCTTCGGCAATTCCCAGGAGCGATTTCTTTCGCAGACCCAGACGCGAACTCACCACCGCCAATCCAAAGGTTGCCAAAAGCACGGCCCAGCCGCCCCACCCGAGGGTGGCGGCGATCACGGTGCCGATGACGCCACCGGTCATTGCTCCCGCCACGGTTACGGTGCCGCCGAAGTAACCAGCCACCGCGACGGCGGCATTGACCAGGATCGCGGGCGGCAGCGTGTCTCCAATCGCTGAAATCGTCGTGACGGCAAGGTCCTCGCTCACAAACGAGGCAAACCATAACGTCGCGCTCGCGCTCGCCGGCACAGAAACGTTGTCATCCAGCCTGATCGGGATCGTTTCCACGGAAGCAGCGACGATGACAGCGAGCCACGGCATCCAAATGCTGAACCAGTGGTATGGCGGCGGAATGACAGTAGACCGGCACCACCAGCACAGAAACGACGCGGCCGCACCGCCGAACACAATGAACGCGATCGAACCGGCGACCGATTTCTCGGGATTCCACGGAATGCGTCGACCCGAACTGCGTCGTCCGACGAGGGTTGCCATTCCGTCGCCGAACGCGAGCGCTCCCCATGAAGCGGCGACAATATCCAGGCGATCGGGAAAAGCAAAAATCAGGATAAACACCGCGATGGGATACAGCACGATGCCCGAGCGCAAGCGCCGGCGGACCTCGCCCGGTCGATACAGCGTCCCAGCCAATCGAGGCAACGCGTACAAGTTGAATGCGACCGCGCCGCCGGCGAGCACCATTGCCTGCCAGGGCGAGAGATCGCGAAGCAGCAGCGCCAGCGATCCCATGGCGACGTGCACAATCTGCCGGCTGTCTTCGGAGAAGTGCTCCGCGCGCGTCATCATCGGCGAGCCGTTCGTGCGCGCCAGTAATCGAGCAGATCGTCGAGCGTTTGCTGAATGGGTATGTGCGGTTCCCACCCGGTATCAGACCCGATTCGCGATCGGTCCCCCGCGATAATTGGATTGTCGCTCGGTCGCAACCGCTCGGGATCCAGCTCGACTCGAATCGGCGTCCGCGATCGGCCGATCAACCGATCGAGCAGATCACGAATGCGGTAAGCCTGACCGGAGCAGACGTTGTACGGTCGTGCGGGCGTGCCGTGCTTGACGATGAGGCGATAGGCGCGGACGGTGTCGCGAACGTCGGTGATGTCGCGCTGTGAATCGAGGTTGCCAACGCGAAGCATCGGCTCGTGCAAGCCCGCTTCGATCTCCGCCACCTGCCGCGCGAAACTCGACGTCACATAGGTTGGAGATTGACGCGGCCCGGCGTGATTGAAGGGGCGGACGATGAACACCGGTCCGTGAATCGCTCGCGAGGCGAGCATCTCCTGTGCGAGCTTGCTTACGCCGTACGGATCTGACGGGCCGAGCGCGTCTTCCTCGCGCAGGAGGCTTGTCGACGGCCGATACACCAGCGCCGATCCGGTGACCAGTACCGGACACGGAAGCCGGGCGTCGCGAACACCCTCGAGTACATGGTGGGTGCCGAGCACGTTGATGCTCAGTGCGCGGACTGGCTTCGACCATGACTCGCCGACGTGGGCGATGCCGGCGCAGTGATAGATGACCGATGGCTGCAGATCGGCGAGCGCGCGCGCGACTGCCTGACGGTCGAGGATGTCGACCGACGCCCAGAGCACTCGCGAATCGCCGGCGAGATGCGGTTCACGATCGCGGAGATGCGCCCAGGCGGCGACCCGGCTTTCGTGTTCGAGAAGATGATCGACGAGGTGGCTGCCGGCAAAGCCCGTGGCACCGGTGACCAGAGGAGGACCAGCCACGAGTGGTCAAACGCGGCGGCGGTATTGCGCGTCGTAGTAGGCGCGAAATGCCGGGTCGTTCTCTTTGATCGGACGCCACCACCATTCGTTCGCGCGATACCAGGCCACCGTCTCCTCGAGCCCGGTGTCGAAGGTCACCTCAGGACGCCACCCCAGACCCATCAGCTTTGACGTGTCGAGTGAATAGCGCCGGTCATGGCCCACTCGATCTGCCACCGGTTGGATGAGCGCGTCCGGACGTCCGGTCAGCGCGAGGATCCGCTTCGTGAGATCGATGTTCTGAACGTGGTTGCCGCCGCCGTCATTGTAGACCTCGCCAGACGTTCCGCGCGTGATCAGCAGGTCAACGGCACGGCAATGATCCGTCACGTGCAACCAGTCGCGTTCCTGCAGACCGTCGCCGTACAACGGCACCGGAATGTTGTCGATGGCGTTGGTGATGAACAGCGGAATCACCTTCTCCGGAAAATGATAAGGACCGTAATTGTTCGACGCGCGCGTGATGACGACCGGGACGTTGTACGTCGCCCAGTAGCTGTATGCGAGCCGATCGGCAGCAGCCTTGCTCGCGGAGTACGGATTTCGTGGACGAAGTTCGTCGGTCTCGCGACTCGCGCCTTGCGCCACGCTTCCATACACCTCGTCGGTCGAAATCTGCACGAAGCGCTGCAACCGCGGCGCAGTACGGGCGGCCTCGAGCAGCACGAACGTGCCGAAGACATCGGTCGTAATGAACTCGCCGGCGCTCATGAGCGAGCGATCGACGTGCGTCTCGGCGGCGAAATGGACCACGATCTCCGATGCGGCGACCAGCGGAGCCGCCACCGTGGCGTCCGCGATGTCCCCTTTCACGAACGTGTGGCGCGGGTGATCGATGAGGTCCTGGAGATTCTCGAGGCGCCCCGCGTACGTCAGCTTGTCGAGCGTCGTGACCTGCCAGTCGGAATGCGTGGCGATGGCGTGGCGGACGAAGTTGGATCCGATGAAACCGGCGCCGCCGGTGACGAGCACGTTGCGCATTAACGGCCCTGCTGTCCTCCAAAGGCGCCGAAGAGATTCGAAAACGTCCCGACGCCCGCGAGCGTGAAGGACAGGTTGAAGCGGCGATCCTGTGTCAGACCGCGTGCCACGAAACTGGCGCCGTAGTTGAACGTCTGGTACTCCGCGGCGATGCCGCAGCACTGTGAATTGTAATACGCGGTCAATCGTTGCTGCAGGAAGGTGTCCCGTTTCATGTCGTAGTTGAAACTGTAAAAGCCTCCGATTCGATTGCCCATGCGGCGCACGTTGGCGCTGGCGCCAAGATAGTGGGACGCGCCGTTCGGGTCGTTGAAGCCGGGGAGATCCGGGATATAGCGTCGGCGGCTCCAGGTGACGGTGGTTTGTAACCAGTCGCTGAAACTTCCCGTCCCATTCGCTGCGAATGTCCTGAATGCGTGGACAGTGGGATCGACTTCTGTGCGGAAATCTGTCTGGATGCGATCGGTCGGCGCCCCTCGTACGGCCATGATCACCGGGCTGAAGTGTGTCGGCTGACTGACGCCGTAGCCGCTCGACTGCGTTCGATCGTAGGTGGCGGCATTCTCGTTCGTATAGTAGCTCTGCAACAACACGAGGCTGGCAATCTCGCGCGACGTCGTTTTCTTGGCATACAGACGGTTGTTCACCGCGTAGGTGAACTGCGTTGTGCCGAGCACGGTGTCGATGTAGTCGAGCTGCACGATGTGATTGAAGTTGGTGATGTCCGGGATGTAATGGATGGTGAGCGACGGCTCGATGACGTGTTTGAGTTTCTCCGCATAGCCGCTGTTGGGTGTCCAGATACGGTTGAACACGGGACCGGTGATGCGGGTCTGAAGATCGAAGTATCTGCGGCCAATCGGCTCGTCGACCTGTTTCTTTGTCTCGTCCAGGCTTTCGCTCCAGTACGTGCCACGCCACGCGACGACGGAGTTGACGGTGAAGAACTGCCACTTCGTGAACGGAACACGAAGCGTGGGGTTGATGTCCATTCGTGTCAGTCCCTGATCCGACACCTTGACGTCATTGGTCGTCGAGCTGCGCACCATCGTCACGTACTCGCCGCCGAGGCCAAAATACAGCTTTGATTTCCCGAGGGCCTTTTCACCGCGCAGGACGGTGATTCGCGGCAGCGACCCGGTCGTCGTAAACGATTCTTCGTTGCTGAAGTAGTCGTTCCTGTCGGCGGTGACGCCGATGGAGTAGGCACCCCAGGCGCCGCTCAGATTGCCACCCAGCCTCCGACTCCGGTTCGTGGCCTGATAGAGATCCTGTTGGTAGCGCTGCTGCGTCGTCACGCTCGTGTAGTAGTTGGCGTTGGCGCGCGCGTAAAAATAGTGCGGTAGCCGCTGCGACAGGTCGCCATTCAGCGTATAGCTGCGGGTGCCGGGAAACGTCTGCGCCGATCCGTCGGACCCCGTTGTCGTCGTCGGGTGCTCGTTGAGGAACGCCAGTTGCGCGCGCCCTTGCGAACCCGGCGCGGTCACGTAGCGATACTCCCCGCCGAACTGCTGGCCCGTCTTCGAGAACCAGTCGTGCTCGAAGGTCGCGTCCTGGCTGCGATTGATCGCCCAGAAGAACTGATTGGTCAGCGACTGTCCTCTTGCGGTCGTGACGCCGTAGATCGGCATGAGAAACCCGGTCGCGCGGTTGTCCTCTTGAATCGGGTAATAGAAGACCGGCAGATACATCAACGGCACGTTCTTCACACGGAACACCGCGTTCTTGAGGAAGGCGTAGTCGTCGAGATGAAGAGTGATGACGCCCGATTGAAGATTCCAGCGCGGCGTTGGCTGCACGCACGTGGTGAATCCGCCGCGGACGATGCGATACACCTTGGGTCCGACCTTCTGAAGCTCTTCGCCCCAGAAGAACGCGTCAGGCTCCTGCGTGCCGAAGATGCCGGGTTCCGCATTCTGTCGAAGAACCGCAGTGCCATTTGCCACGTAGAACGTGCCCGTGCGCGTCTTCGTGAAGTAGACCATCCGCTCCGCGTAGATGCGGTTGCCGCCAGAAATGTAGAGGACGTTCCCTTCCGCAGTCACCCGTCCTTCCTTCTGGAACACCTCCATGTGATCGGCGAAGAACTGGAGGTCGTCGCAGTCAATCTGCACCGGCTGATCGGCGTTGCCGTTCAACACGTAATGCTCGTCGGCCAGCCGCGTGCCGCTCATGTTTTGTGTTTTCGACACTTTGCAGCCGGCGATCTGCGCCTGGGCATGCGCGACATTCGGCAGAAAGAGCCCACCGAACCACGCGCAAACGATCAGGAAGGGAAGACTACGCATCAAGAGAACGGATGACGCTCGAGGTGGAGGTCATCGAAGAATATCACGCAGGGGACCTATCAAGAAGATTGAACCAGCGCCGACGATCGGTGCGCGATGCTCAATGGCGCGGCCCAGGGCGTCGGTCATGTTTGGCACGATCTCAATCGCCGGCACGTATCGACCTGCGATCACTGCCAACTCATCGGCAGCGATCGCTCGAGGCGAAGGAGCTGTCGTGCAGATGATCCGTTCGCACGCGTGCGCCAGCGGCACGAGCATGCCGTCGATATCTTTGTCGTGCATCGCCCCGAACAGGAGTGTGACGCCGGACCAGCCAATGTCCTGTAGATGAGACGCGAGCGCGCGCGCACCGGCCGGGTTATGCGCCGCGTCGAGCAGAATCGGCACGCCGTTTCGCACGAAACGCTCCAGGCGCGCCGGCCATTGCGCCTGTGTTAGGCCGGTTCGGATCGCCGCGTCCGGAACCTGTATGCCGCGATCACTGACTTCGTTCAGCACGGCGACCGCCACCGCCGCGTTTTCGCGCTGGTGCCTTCCGGGGAGCGACAACCTGACGGCATCGAGCGAACGCCTTCCCACGCGAACGTCGAGTGTCTCATCGTCATTGCGCGCGGTTATCTGCACGACGTCGGACACACGTATGAGCGGCGCGCGTTGCGACTCACAGACTTCACGGATCACACGTGCCGCCGCGTCGGGTATACGGCCGCAGACCATTGGCACGCCGGGCTTGGCGATGCCGGCCTTTTCGCGGGCGATTGATTCGAGTGTGGTCCCCAGTTGAGCCTGATGGTCGAAATCGATCGACGTAATCGCAGTGGCGATCGGCGTCACGACGTTGGTCGCGTCAAGCCGCCCGCCGAGGCCGACTTCGAGGACGGCAACCTGCACCCCCGCCCTCCGGAACAACTCGAACGCGACAGCCGTCGTGCATTCGAAAAACGTTGGCAGCGCTTCGAGCCTGCCGTTCTTCATGAGGGAATCGATCGTCCCCTGAACGGATCCGACAACCTCTCGGAGCACATTGGTCTCGACGTCGCGCCCATCGATGACGAACCGTTCTTCGAGACGCACCAGATGTGGAGAGGTGTAGCGGGCGGCGCGGTGTCCAGCCGCACGCAAGGCGGTCTCCACCATCACCGTGACGGAGCCCTTGCCGTTCGTGCCGGCGATCACGATTGATTTGAATGTGTGCTCGGGATGTCCAAGCGCGGCGCACAGCGTCGCGATGTTCTCCAGCCCGAACTTCATGCCGAGCCGCTCGAGGCTCGACAGAAAATCCAGCGGATCACTCATTCTGGGGCGAGGCCAACTACGATTCGGGAGGTGGTTCAGCGGGAGCGCGCCGACGGCCGCAGCAGCCGAACTTCAGCAGACGAACAACGACATCCTTCAGTTCGCGCCGGTCGATCACCATGTCGAGCATGCCGTGCTCGAGCAGGAACTCGCTGCGCTGAAACCCTTCAGGGAGTTTCTGGCGGATCGTCTGCTCGATGACCCGCGGGCCGGCGAATCCAATGAGTGCCTTCGGTTCCGCGATGTTGACGTCACCCAACATCGCGAAGCTGGCGGTGACGCCGCCGGTCGTCGGATCGGTCAGGATCGAAATGTACGGCACGCGCGCCCGGTCGAGGCGCGCCAGTGCCGCGCTGATCTTGGCCATTTGCATCAGCGACAACGCGCCTTCCATCATTCGCGCGCCACCGGAACACGACACGATGAGGATGGGTGTCTTGCGAGTGGTGGCGCGTTCGATCGCGCGCGTGATCTTTTCTCCGACCACCACGCCCATGCTGCCGCCGATGAACCCGTACTCCATCGCGGCGATCTCGCACTCCATCCCGCCGACCCGACCGCTCGCGGCGATCACGGCGTCGCGCAGGCCGGTTGTCTCGATGCTGGATTGAAGACGCTGCCGGTACGGTTTCGTGTCGGTGAATTGCAGCGGATCGGTGGACATCAGTCCCGCGTCGTGCTCTTCCCATCCGTCGTCGAACAGGCTGCGAAGCCGGTCCGGTGCGCTCAGACGGAAGTGGTGTGCGCATTTGGTGCAGACGCTCAGGCTGGCGGCGAGATCTTTGTTGTAGATGATCTGGGCACACGAAGGACACTTGACCCACAGCCCCTCGGGAACGCGGCTCTTGTCCGCGGTCCCCTCGATTGGCTTTCGGACCTTCTTGAACCAGGCCATTCAGGTGAGCATATAACAATGCTCAATGTTCAATGTTCAATGCGCACTGTCCAAGCTGATCGAACCATTGGGCATTGAACATGGGACGTTGAACATTGACTACTTTCGGGGAACGTAATATCTCGTGCCCCTTGCCATTGACCGCAACTGCCGTTCGAGATCGGCCATCGCGTCCTCTCCCCACGACAGGTCGAGCTGAGACGTCTCGACGACCAGCAGCGGAGTGGCCGTGTAGTGGAAGAAGAAGTGGTTATACGCCTCGTTCAACTCGCGCACATAGTCGTCGTCGAGTGCCGGTGAGTCCGGGTTCGCGCGCTCTCGATCGCGCAGACGCCGACGCAGGATGTCGGTCGGCGTTTGCAGAAAAATGACGAGATCAGGCGTGGGGACATCCTGTGCGAGCAGTTCGTACAGCCGTTGATAGATGAATAGCTCGTTGTCGTCGAGGTTGAGATAGGCGTAAACCTTGTCGCGGTCGAATAAGTAATCGGACACGGTAAGCTGGGCAAACAGATCGCTCTGCCGCAGCGCCGTCTGCTGTCGATGACGCGACAGCGTAAAAAACAGTTGGGCCTGAAAGGCCGCGCCAGGCCGATCGCCGTAGAAGTCGGCGAGGAACGGATTGTCGGTTTCGTCGAGGACGACCGTGGCGTCGAGGCGCGCGCCAAGGCGATCGGCGAGCAGCGACTTTCCGACGCCAGCCGGCCCTTCGATCGCGATGTAGCGAAAACTGAGGGTTGAATTCACGCGTGTCGCGAGGCCGTCCGCTGCCCGCGTGAGGCGAAGTATAGCGAATCGCCGCGAGCGATTGCGATAGCATTGTCGCGTGCGAATCGAGCGGATCGAGCTCGGCCTGCTGCGCCTGCCGCTCGTCCGCTATTTCGAGACGAGTTTTGGCCGCACCGACGATCGCGCGTTCATACTCGTCACCGTCGAACAACAGGGCGCGGTCGGCGTCGCCGAATGCGTCGCGGACGAACGTCCCTTCTACAGTTCGGAAACGACGCGCACGGCCTGGCACATCATCACAGAGTTTCTCGCGCCGATCGTGCTTGGCCGCACATACACGCACCCGCGGGAGGTGTTCGATTCGTTTGCGCTGGTCCGCGGTCACCACATGGCAAAAGCCGCCATCGAGATGGCGATGTGGGATCTGTTCGCGCGCCAACAGAATCGATCGCTGGCAGATGTGCTGGGAGGCACCGGCGCGGCCATTGCCAGCGGGATCTCGTCGGGGGTGTCAATCGGTATTCAGGACTCGCTCGACGACCTGCTCGCTCGCGTCGAGACCGAACTGGCGGCTGGATATCGACGAATCAAGATCAAGATCAAACCGGGCTGGGATCTCGAACCTGTGCGACGCTTACGGGAAGGGTTCGGGCCGGTGGCTCTCATGGTCGATGCCAACGCGGCATACACGTTGAACGACGCGCAGCACCTCGCTCGTCTGGACGCGTTCGACTTGATGATGATCGAACAACCACTCGAGTACGACGACATCCGCGATCACACACGGCTTCAGGCGAGCCTGCGCACGCCTATCTGCCTGGACGAGTCGCTGGAAACGCCGCGCCAGGCGGAAGAAGCGCTGGAGGTTGGTGCGTGCCGCATCATCAATATCAAGCCCGGCCGTGTTGGCGGCCACATGCAGTCGATCCGGATGCACGACATTGCCGTGGCTCATGGTGCGCCCGTGTGGCACGGCGGCATGCTGGAAAGCGGAATCGGGCGGGCGCACAATATTCATCTGTCGACCCTGCCGGGCTTCACGCTACCGGGCGACGTGGCGGCGAGCCGGCGTTATTTCGCACCCGATCTAATCGATCCGGAAATCGTCGTCCGCTCCGATGGCACAATTGCCGTGCCGACCGGTCCAGGCATCGGCGTCAGCATCGTCAACGACCGTGTCGCTCACGCGTCAATCGAGCGCCTGGCGCTTCGACGTCACTGAACTCATGAATCTATTCACGCCGCCACACGTTCGCACGTCGCTTGTCGCCATCAGCGTCCTGGCCGCCGGTTGTGCAGCCGCACCTCCGGTGGTCACGGCTCCGCCAAAAACCGTCGCCATCGAACAGAAGATGGCCTGGCTGCTGCAGCTCGAGGACCGCCGGATTCTGCGACTGGATCCTCCGCCCGCACCTCCTGTCGTGGAGACGCCGGTGAAGGGACGTGGCCGGGCGGCGACTCCACCGCCCCCACCGGCGGCGCCGCCAGACCTGACCGTACTCGTCACCGATACCGAGGCGCGAATCCGTCGCCGCGCTGCGCTCGCGATCGGGCGGGTCGGTCTTGTCGCCGGTGTTCAACCGCTCGTCACGACGCTTTCTGATGCCGATCAGGACGTCCGCGAGATGGCCGCCTTTGCGCTCGGACTGATCGGAGATGCGAGTGCGACGCCTCCGTTGATGAAAGCACTCAGCGATTCGTCGCCAATCGTTCGTGGCCGTGCGGCTGAGGCGCTCGGTCAAATCAATGCGAAAGACAAGCCGCAGGTCGACGCGGCGGCGCGACGGGATGCGGGTGATGCAATCGGCCGCATGGTGGCCGAGTATGCGCGAACGTCGGCCGTTTCCATGCTGCAGGGAGACGATGAAACGTGGCCGGCCGCACCGGAGGCGGAAGCGTTCAGACTGGGCACCTTTGCGCTGGTTCGGCTCGGCACCTACGAGCCGCTTGCCGCGGCGGTTCTCGATTCAGCCGGGTCGCGTGTGACCACGTGGTGGCCCGTTGCCTATGCAGTGGGACGCATTGAGGACAAACGTGCCGCACCCGCGCTTATGAAAATGCTGAACGGCCCCGGGAAGTATTCCCCCGCGTTCGCCGCACGCGGGCTTGGCGTCCTGAAGGAGACGTCGTCAGTCACTGCTCTGATCGGGCTCGTTCAGGCAACCAGTACGCCGACGGAGGTCGTTGTCTCCGCGGTGCGAGCGCTTGCGACGATCGGTGACTCGAGGGGCGTGCCAGCCATCGTCAAGCTGGCGTCGGACGCGACGGACCCCAACGTCAGGCTCGAGGCGGTGACGGCGCTCGGCACGCTCAAGGCTGCCGAGGGACTCTCCGTCGTTCAAGATTACCTGACCGATTCATGGCCGACGATGCGGGCAAGGGCACTTCGAGCGGCCGCATCGATCGACGTCGAAGACTTCCTCCTGGTGCTCTCCGGGATGGAACCCGATCGCGACTGGACCGTGCGCGCCGCGCTTGCCGATGTGCTTGCGACGATGGGACCGCAGGCGGTCGAGCGGACACGGACGATGTTGCGCGACGAGGATCGCCGCGTCGTGCCGTCCGTGCTCAACGCGCTCGCGCGCCTGAAAGCCCCCGACGCAGGGGCAATCGCGATTGCGCAGTTGAAAGAGCCGGATTATGTCGTCCGGTCGACGGCGGCGCGCGTCGTCGGTGAACTGAAGCCACCGGGAGGTGTCGAGGCGCTGCGCGAAGCGTGGACCCTCGCAGGGGGCGACGCGGCCATTGATGCTCGCGCCGCCATTTTGTCGGCCCTGGCCGAGTACGGAGGGGACGCGGCCAGAGCGATGCTGAAGGAAGCAGTCAGCGACAAGGACTGGGCGGTGCGCGTGCATGTCTCGACCCTTCTCGCGAAACTGGATCCTTCGGGCGATTACCAGACCGCGATACGCCCGGCGCCGGGTCAACCTCCGTCGGCTTATGAGAGTGCCGAGCTGATTGGGCCGGCGTACTCGCCGCATGTGTTCATCGAAACCGCAAAGGGGACGATCGAGATCGAACTGGCGGTGCTGGATGCGCCGCAGACGTCATGGAGTTTCATGGCACTGGTGCGCAAGGGGTTTTTCAACGGCTTGCAGATCCATCGCGTCGTGCCAAACTTCGTCGTCCAGGATGGTGACCCGCGTGGAGACGGCGAAGGAGGCCCTGGCTACACCATCCGAGACGAGCTGAACGAGCGTCCATACCTGCGAGGGACGGTGGGCATGGCGCTGTCGTGGAAGGACACCGGTGGCAGCCAGTTTTTCATCACGCACTCACCGCAGCCGCATCTCGACGCGCGTTACACCGCATTTGGCAAAGTTGTAAACGGAATGGACGTGGTCGATCGCATCCAGCAGGGGGACACGATCAAGAGCGTGAAAGTGTGGGACGGAAAAACGATGAGTGTCGTGAGATAAAACCAAAAAGGGGGCGACCGTCGCCCCCTTTTTAGCGGGTGAGGCAGCTTAGCGTTTCTTGCCGCCCTTTTTCTTCCCGCCAGTCTTCTTCGCCATTGCGCTTATCCCCCCCTTCACTCGTGGGATCCGATCGCGAGGGCCTGTCTCCGTCGTAGCAGCGCCGCTGCCTCCCGGCACGTCGGCCTGCGGCTGCCGGTGCCCCTCGCCTCGTTGCTCACTTCCGCGAATGCGGAAGGTGTTGCATCTGCCAAAAAAATTGGGGGTGTCAGCATGCGACACCCCCTGTAGTCAGGCGAGCGCTTAGCGCTTCTTTCCGCCCTTTTTCTTTCCGCCCTTTGCGGCTTTCTTCGCCATTATTCCTCCTTGGAACTTGGCAGCTCAGCTTATTGAGTGCATCCCTACTGTTACAACAGGTGGGCTGAGCCATCCACCCTCATACAAGATGTAGATTATGGATGAGAAAATCTTAGTGTCAAGCACAAAGTGCACGAATTGTCAAAAAACCGCACAGCAAATTTGTCGGCCGCACTCACTGATGACTGTAGATCGATTGCGGAATGGCGATTGATGATTGCGGAGTTGCTGATTGACGATTGACGATCGTGATTGTTGATTGATGATTGGCCCTCAATCCGCAATCGGCAATCTCAAGCCGCAATCGGCAATCGAAAAATCCGCAATCGCCAGTCCGAAGTCCCCAATCGACATGAGGCACTATCGCTCGAGGCGCGTGAGCGCGCGCGTCGCGGCGGCGCGAGTATCAGCGCTCGCCCCGAAGAGCGTCATCGCGGTGTGGTAGTAAGAGATCGCCTGCGGCCGACGACCGATCCGTTCGAGCACGCGCGCCGCTTCGAGATAGGCGTTGCCGAGAATCGGGGCAGGGCAGGTCCGGGCGCCGCGAATCGCGTGTTCGAACTGTGCGAGCGCCTCGGTGTCGTCTTTGCGCGCAAGCTGAACACGCCCGAAGCGGTAACGGGCGACGGGATCGGCGCCGTTCAGAGTCAGCGAGGACGTCAGGGCGTTCGCGGCACCCTGCGTATCGTTGTGTTCCAACCGGCGCAACCCGTCCAACGAGAGCCGGTACGCTTCTGCGTGCTTGGGATCGGGCGCCTTGCGGAGGCGCTCGGCGCTCTTGGTCCGTACATCATTCGAATCGGGTGACACGGCCGAGGCGACGGCGGCACGATACGCGTCGACGGCGGAGACCCGGGCGCCGATTCGGTCATATGCCTCTCCCAGTCTGAGATACGCCAGCGAGAGTGATCCGTATGGGGCAGGAGAATGCAGCGCAATCACCGTCTGCAACATCTCGATGGCATCGTCGGTCTGATGCAACGCTTCGAGCTGTTTCGCGATTCCGAGCCGTGCCTGGACCTCGCTCAGCACCGGCGCATTCGCGCGCTGCTCGCGCGCGGCGGCGAGCAGCGACTGCCACGTCGCCAGGCTGGCGGTGATGTCGTGCTGATAGACGTCCTGGATCTCAGCAGTCTGGACAAGAAAGAGCGGATTGCCGGGGTACTTCTCGTGCATCGACTGCAGAAGTTGAAGGGCACGCGGCGTCTGCCGCTCGTACCACAAATAGATGACGTGAAGCTGGTAGTCGGCTTCTCCCTGCAGGAGTCTGCCGCGCATCCTCGCGCGTAACATCTGATCCAGCCCTTCGCGCCGGTCGCCCCCTGGCAACAGCAGCAGGAAACGAAGGAACTTCGCCGCTGTTGGGGCCACGTCGGCGTAGTACTTGTACATGCCGATGCCGAAGTGCGCGTCCTCGATCGTCGGATCGAGTTCGATTGCGCGTTCGAGCGACAGCTTGATGGTTTTTCCATCGCGGGCGGCCGACAGCTTTTCATTGCGCAACACCCGCCACTGGACGCGAGCCGCATACGCGCCGCCTCTGTAGAACCACGCCTCGGGATCTTCTGGCGCGCGCTCGGTCCAGGCCTCGGTGTTGTCGATCGCTCGCTCGACGGCGGCCGAAAACTCGTCGTCGAGTTCTCGACTCTCGGGGTCGAGAAGGATCTTCCACCAGAGCGCGGTGGCGCTGAGGACGTCGCAGGCCTCAGGAGGAGCCGGACCGCAGGCGCGCCGGAGCTCAGCGTCGGCCTGATCGAATCGCGCTTCGAGAATGAAGTCGTACGCCCGCGCGAGACCCTCAACCCCACGGATCGGAGGGGATCGGTGCGCGCCAACCGCGACGGCGGCTCCGATGAATGTCAGCAGGACGATCGCCCGGCGCCGCCTGCGTGGGCTCATGTCACGCTGGTGCGGAGCTGTTGTTTTTCCGCATGCCTCTCGAGGGCGAGCGCCACGAGTCGATCGAGCAGCGTCGAGTAGTCCACTCCCGAGGCGGCCCACAGCTTCGAATACATGCTGATCGTGGTGAACCCCGGGATGGTGTTGATTTCGTTGACGAAAATGTTGTCGGGACTCAACAGGAAGTCGACGCGCGCCATGCCTGCACCGTCGATGGCTTTGAACGCGAGGACCGACAACCGTTGAATCTCAGCCGCCGTCTTTGGTCCGACGGTTGCCGGAATGATCACCTTCGATCCATCGTCGAGATACTTCGCCTCGTAGTCATAGAACTCGCGCGACGGAATGACCTCACCCGGCACAGACGCTTCCGGATTGTCGTTGCCCAACACCGCGCACTCGATTTCCCGTGCCTCGGGCACGGCGGCCTCTATCACGATCTTGCGATCGAAAGATCCGGCGAGATCCATCGCATCGACGAGTTCCGTCCGCGTCTTTGCCTTCGAGATGCCAACGCTTGATCCCAGATTGGCCGGCTTGACGAACATCGGATAACGCAGTGATTTTTCGAGATCAGCCGCGATCGTGTCGCGACTGATCTGCCAGTCGTGCCGCAGAACGACACGATATGGACAAATCGGAAGGCCCGCAGCGGCAAAAACGACTTTCATCACCGCCTTGTCCATCCCGACCGCGGACGCAAGGACGCCGGCACCGACATACGGCACATTGGCGAGCTCCAGCAGTCCCTGCATGGTCCCGTCTTCACCGTACGGTCCGTGCAGGACGGGGAAGATGACGTCGAGATTCAAGCCGGTTACGACCGCCTGTCCTTCGTCCGCGCGCGAAGCTCGGCGATCGATCGAGAGAATGGTTTCTTCGCTCGGCCGCGCCATCAGATGCACCTCGCGGCCGCTGCGGCTCGGCCGCGCGGCTTCGAGACGCGCGTGCTCGATCACTTCCGCGGCCGACATGGCCGTCGGCGGACGATCCGCCAGGGCCCATCGGCCGTCCTTTTCGATCCGAATCGCAATGGGCTCGTAACGAGTGCGATCGAGATTGCCGAATACAGCGGCGGCCGATGCCAGCGACACTTCATGTTCTCCCGACCGTCCGCCGTACAACACACCTACGCGAAGTCGTTTCACGGACACAGGATAACAGGAGCACGGGTGCCAGGAGTGCCAAGAGTGCCAGGAGTGCCAAGAGTGCCAAGAGTGCCAAGAGTGCCAAGAGTGCCCAGCGGTGAGTGCCGGGGTGCGAGAGTGCGCACAGCCGCACCCGTGGCACACCGGGCGCGCATGGCATCCCTGGCACCGATCCGTGACTTCGCTATGCTTGAGCGTCGTGTCCAGCGAGTTTCAATTCCGCGTCCTCAATCGAGACGGTTCCGCACGGCGGGGAGAGATGGCCACACCACACGGCGTCGTGCAAACGCCCGCCTTCATGCCTGTCGGGACCCGTGGCGCCGTGAAGGCAGTGACCGCGCGGGATGTGGAAGATCTCGGCGCCGAGATCATCCTTGGGAACACGTACCATCTGTATTTGAAACCGGGCGATAGCGTGATCGCGCGCTGCGGCGGCCTCCACAAGTTCATCGGCTGGGCCCGGCCGATTCTCACCGATAGCGGCGGATATCAGATTTTCAGTCTCGCGGCGATGCGCCGCATCGACGATGAGGGCGCGACCTTCCGCTCACACCTCGATGGCTCTCTTCACCTGCTGACGCCGGAACGCGCGGTCGACATCCAGGCGCAGCTTGGATCCGACATCGCGATGGTGCTCGATGAGTGTGTAGGAACCATACAGGGGTCTGACTCCGGGGACGGGGGGTCAGACGCCGGTCGGTCAGTTCCACACATGTCGGCCGATGTGTCACGGATTGCCATGGAGCGATCGGCGGAGTGGGCGCGGCGGGGGCGGCGTCGGCAACTGCAGTTGCGCGAGGATCCCGTATCGGCGCCAGAGGTCATCGTAACCAATTCGGGTCAGGCGCAGTTCGGGATCATTCAGGGGGGAACGGATCCCCTGTTGCGCACGGAAAGTGTTCAGCGAACGATCGACGTTGGCTTCGAAGCCTACGCGATCGGCGGGTTGAGTGTTGGCGAACCGATCGAGGTCATGTACGACGTCGTCGCTCATACCGCGCCGCTCCTTCCTGACGATCGCCCGCGCTATCTGATGGGAACCGGGATGCCCGACGACCTGGTGGAGTGCGTCGCCCGGGGGATTGACCTCTTCGACTGCGTGCTGCCGACTCGAAACGCCCGAAACGGCCAGCTCCTTACCAGCCGGGGGCCGCTCGTGATCAAGAATGCCCGCTATGCCGAGGACATGTCCCCTCCCGATCCGGACTGCGGCTGTTACACCTGCCGCCACTTTTCGAGGGCCTATCTGCGTCACCTTTTTGTCGTCGGTGAAATGACCTCCGCCACCCTCAACTCGTTGCATAATCTCCACTTTTACCTTGACACAATGCGCCGGATTAGGGAGGCTATAGTGTTCGGCTCGTTTGAAAAACTCCGCCGCGAGTTCCATCAAACCTTCTCTCGCCGACCTCAAATTTGAATGCGATTCGAGCTCGGGTCTGCTCCTTTACTAATAGCGATGTCTGGCGCCAGTCAGCCGGGCGGCCTGGTATCGTTTCTGCCGTTTGCCATCATTCTCGGCATTTTCTACGTGATGATCCTGATGCCGATGCAGAAGCGGCAGAAGAAGGTGCAGGAATTCCAGGGCGCCTTGAAGGTGGGGGATAAAATCATCACCACCGGCGGTATTTACGGCCAGATCACACGTGTAAACGACAAGTCGGTCCAGCTGCAGGTCGCCGACAAGGTGCGGATTGAAATCGCACGGGCGTCGATAGGCGGATATCAGGGGCAGGACCCGGTTGTCCCCGAAACGAACAGTTAAGACCACGGATTAACACGGACGAACACGGAAAACATGAAGAAGAACATTCGCTGGAAACTCCTCACGAGCCTCGCCGTCTTCGTGATCTTCTTTGCGGTCGGCGTCTATCCCATCCTCGCGCAGCGGTATCACATGCCGTTGCCCGCATGGTTGGCGGCCAAGCAATTGAAGCTTGGCCTGGACCTCAAGGGTGGTGTGCACCTCGTTCTGCGCGTGCAGACCGACGATGCGCTCAGAATCCACACTACGACGACGAGTGAGCAGTTGAGGGAAGCGCTGAAGACCGCAGGGATCGCCGTCACTTCGATCTCGGTCGACGCGCCCAGGTCGTTCCAGGTCCAGGGTGTACCGCCCGAAAAGGACGCGGAGTTCGTACGGATCGCCGACGATAAGACGGCGACCGATTACAACCGCAATGCCGGTGCCGCCGGAACCTACTCCTTCAAGATGAAGGACAACGTGGCGATCACGATGGCCGAGCAGGCAGTCACACAGGCGCGGGAAACCATCGATCGGCGCATCAATGAACTCGGCGTCGCGGAGCCAAACATTTCGCTGTACGGGCAATCCGCCGATCAGATCCTCGTCCAACTGCCGGGTGTCAACGACGTTGCGCGCGCCAAGGAAATCATCCGCAACACGGCAATCCTCGAGTTGAAGATCGTCGAGGCCGGTCCGGCCGGTTCCCAGGAGCAGCTGCTGCAAAGCTATGGCGGGAAAGTTCCCGACGACATGGAAGTCATCCAGGGATCAGCGTCGTCTGGCGACTCGAGTTTCTATCTGATGCGTAAAGCCTCGGCGGTCACGGGGACCGATTTGAGAAACGCGCGGCCGACGATCGACGAGAACAACCGCCCCGCCGTCGGCTTCTCTCTGACCAATGAGGGCGCCCGCAAGTTCGGAAAGGCGACGTCGGAGAACATCGGTCGTCTTCTGGCCATCGTGCTCGATCACCGGGTGACGTCGGTGGCAACGATCCAGACGAAGATCAGCGATGAAGGACGGATCACGGGTTCCTTCACGACCGACCAGGTCAACGACATGTCGCTGATCCTGCGGACCGGCGCGCTGCCGGCCGGTCTCACCTATCTCGAAGAGCGTGTCATCGGCCCGTCGCTTGGTGCCGACTCGATTCGCTCAGGCGTGACCGCGTCGCTGGTGGGTCTGCTGCTCGTCGTCGGGTTCATGCTCATTTATTACAAGCTGTCGGGCGTCAACGCGGTTGTCGCGTTGATCTTCAACCTGGTGATCCTGCTCGGGCTCATGGCGTACATCGACGCCACGATGACGCTGCCCGGCATCGCCGGCTTCGTCTTGACGATGGGAATCGGCGTCGATTCGAACGTGCTGATCTTCGAACGGATCAAAGAGGAACTCGAGGCGCAGCGAGGCGTGCGTCAGGCGATCAATGCGGGATTCTCGCGCGTGTTCCTGACGCTGCTCGACACGCACGTCGCATCGCTCATTTCCGCAGCGTTCCTCTTCCAGTTCGGCACCGGGCCGATCCGCGGATTCGCGATGACCCTGGTCATCGGGCTGATCTCGAATCTGTTCACATCAACCTTCGTGTCGAAAACGCTTTTCGAAGCGGTGCTTGGCCATCGGCAGAGCGCGGCGCTCAGTATCTAGGCTGAACCATGCAGATCTTCAAGACTCCTCATTTCGATTTCCTCCGGTGGCGCTGGGTGGCGATCGGCCTGTCGTGGCTGATCATCATTGCCGGCATTGTCGTCATCAAGACCAAGGGCATGCCGCTCGGTGTCGAGTTCTCTGGCGGCACGATTGTGATCGTCGAGTTCGATCAACAACCGCCGGACTCGTCGGTGGTGCGAAATGCCCTCGAACGGTCGATGCCGGGCGAGGGGCAGAACGCGGTTATTCAGCGATACGGTCCGGAGTCGGCCCGTCAGTACATGATTCGCGTCCCGGACGTGGGAGCCGAGGCGGGCGCCGGTCTGAGCGAGAAGGCCGAGAAGATCACCGCTGCGCTCAAGGCCGCCAACATCGGATCATTCAAGCAAGCCGGCACGGAGATCGTCGGTCCCGCCGTCGGGAAGGATCTTCGATCGAAGGGGCAATGGGCGATGGGTCTTTCGCTCCTCGGCATCCTTGCCTATATTGCGTTCCGCTTTCAGTTCAGCTTCGCGATCGGGGCCGTGGTTGCGACCGTGCACGATTTGCTTGTGACGTTCGCGTTCCTGGCCTTCTTCCGCTACGACCTGTCGCTCAATGTCATTGCCGCGATCCTGACCGTCACCGGCTACTCGACCAACGACACCATCGTCATCTTCGATCGCGTGCGCGAAAACATCCGCAGCATGCGGCGCGACAACATGTACGACGTCGTCAACCGCGCGGTCAATCAGACGCTCGGACGGACGGTGATCACTGCCGGCACCGCCCTCCTCAGCGCGGTTGCCCTGTTTCTTTTCGGCGGCGAGGTGCTGCACGGGTTCGCGTTCACGATGATCGTCGGCATCGTCACGGGCACATATTCGAGCGTCTTCATTGCTGCCGCGATCGCGGTGATCTGGCAAACCTGGGGTAAGAAACCGGGCAAACTGGCGGCCTCGGTGCCCACTGCCTCCGCACCCGCAACGCCGAAGACCCGAAAGCCAGGCCGCCGTCGCGCGTCGTAGATCGTAGACTGATGCGCCGTTCGTGATACTGCTCGTTGCCGCACTGCTTGGTGTGATTCAGGGACTCACCGAGTTCCTGCCGGTCTCGTCCACGGCGCATCTGCTCATTGGCGGACGCCTGCTTGGGTTCGACGATCCCGGTGGCGTGTTCACCGTCATGATCCAGCTCGGATCGATCCTCGCGGTGATGTGGCTGTATCGAACGAAGATCATCCAGATTGTCACCAGGCTGCGATCCGACCGCGACGCCAGGCACTTCGCGTCGATGATCCTGGTCGCGTTCGCACCTGCGGTCGTCGCCGGGGCATTTCTCGCCGACTACGTGACCACCGTCTTGTATGAGAGCCCGAACGTCTTTGCGACCACGTTCGTGATTGGCGGTATCGTCATGCTGCTGGTTGAGCGATATCGGCCTGAGCCGACAATTGTCGACGCCGATCGAACACCCCTGGCGCGCGCGCTGGGCATCGGTGCCTGCCAGGTGCTGGCCATGGTCCCGGGCGTTTCCCGATCCGGCGCGACGATCGTCGGCGGCATGCTGATGGGACTCGATCGTGCCGCCGCGGCGGAGTTCTCGTTCTTCCTCGCGATGCCGACGATGATGGCGGCCTTCGCGCACAGTCTCCTGAAGGTCCGGCATCACCTCTCGCCCGATCGCGCCGCCGAGATTGCCGTGGGCTTTGTCATGGCGTTTGTCGCGTCACTCGTCGTGGTGCGGCCGTTTCTTGCCGTCGTCCGGCGGCGCGGGTTTGCGCCATTTGCCTGGTACCGTATCGTCCTCGGAGTGGCGCTTTTTGTCGCGATTGCCGCGCGCTGGTTGTAGTTCGACCGATGCAGTGGCTCCGCCGCAGTTTCATCACCGGCTTCTTCGTCACGGTGCCCCTTGCGATCAGCATCGCGGCGTTCATCTGGATTTTCCGCGTCATCGATGGTTTCGTCGGGCCGTTCTACGACGCCTGGTTACAGCGCATGCCGGGCCTTGGCGTCACGCATCTTCCCGGGCTCGGCATTCTGACGACAGCGCTTTTCGTGCTGCTGGTCGGCGCGTTTGCCACCAACGTGATCGGCAGACGACTGCTGCAACGCACGGAAGGCTATCTACTGCGGGTGCCGGTGTTCCGCACCATCTACGCGCCCGTCAAACAACTGGTCGTCGCCTTTTCTCCCGATAACGAGTACGGCTTCAAGCGCGTCGTCCTGGTCGAAGATTCGACCCGCGGGTTCGTGCTCGGTTTTCTGACGAAGGAGTTCACGGTCGATCGCGGCCAGGGTCCCGAACCGATGTTGGCGGTGTACGTTCCAACCAATCATCTCTATCTCGGCGACGTCATCATCTGCACACGCGACAAGGCGTCGTTCCCGGACGTGACCGTCGAACAGGGCATTCGGATTTTTCTCACCGGTGGCATGGCCCTTTCAAGCCGGTTGAGAGCGCGGCGTGGCGTCGACCGAGTCGGTGATTTCCGCGTGTAATCGCGTCGATCATGCTGGCGATTTCCGCCTGTAATCAGGCCCGGCCGCGACAAAAGTCGCCGTCAACACTGCTTGAATAATCCGCATCACTTTGAGTACGATTTGAAACTTTTGTGTGCTGCCTGATTCCGGGCGGTGCAGGGGTAAGGAGAGCAATGTCCGATACGTTCTGTCGAGGCGTAGTGCGAGCCGGCATTCTGGCGGTCGTCCTGTTAGGGCTGACGGCTGCGGCGGCTCCGAGCGCGCTGGCGGCGCCGCAAGCGCCGGCCGCGCCGGCGGCTCAACAAGAGACGCACCGTGGCGGCGAAGCCAACCTCGTGCTACCCGATCTCAGCGTCGTCAGCTTTCAGGGGGTTAATAGCCGCACGCTGCTGATGGGAGGACTCGCGGTGTGCGTGCTCGGCCTGGTGTTCGGCCTGGTGATCTATACGCAGCTGAAAAATCTGCCCGTGCACCGATCGATGCTCGAGATTTCCGAGCTGATCTATGAGACGTGCAAGACATATCTCATTCAGCAGGGTAAGTTCCTTCTCATCCTCGAAGTGTTCATCGGCATCATCATGCTGTTCTACTTCGGGTTCCTGCAGCATTTCGCGCCGGTCAAAGTCGCGATCATCCTGCTGTTCAGCCTGATCGGCATCGGCGGCAGCTACGGCGTCGCCTGGTTCGGCATTCGCGTCAACACGTTTGCCAACTCCCGCGCCGCGTTCGCCGGCCTTCGTGGCCTTCCTTATCCGATTCATGCGATTCCGCTCAGTGCGGGCATGAGCATCGGGATGCTACTCATCAGCGTCGAGCTCTTCATGATGCTGTGCATCCTGCTCTTCATCCCCGGCGACTATGCCGGATCGTGTTTCATTGGCTTCGCGATTGGCGAATCGCTCGGCGCTGCCGCGCTGCGAATTGCCGGCGGCATCTTCACCAAGATCGCGGACATTGGCGCCGACCTGATGAAGATCGTTTTCAATATCAAGGAAGACGATGCGCGCAACCCCGGTGTCATCGCTGACTGCACCGGAGACAACGCCGGAGACTCGGTCGGTCCGAGTGCGGACGGTTTCGAAACCTACGGGGTCACCGGCGTCGCGCTGATCTCGTTCATTCTCGTCGCGGTGACCGATCCGGTCGTCCAGGTTCAGCTGCTCGTCTGGATCTTCGTGATGCGCGTCATGATGATCATCGCCAGCGGCGTGTCCTATCTGCTCAACGCCGCCTGGGCGAAAGCGAAATACGCGACCGCGTCGACGATGAACTTCGAGACGCCGTTGACGACGCTGGTCTGGTTGACGTCAATCGTGTCTGTGGCGTTGACCTACGTCGTCTCCTACCTTCTCATTCCGACGCTCGGCGGCGACTCCGAGCTGTGGTGGAAGCTCTCGAGCGTGATCACCTGCGGCACGCTCGCCGGCGCGATCATTCCGGAGTTCGTGAAAGTGTTCACCTCGACGGAGTCGGCGCACACGCGCGAAGTCGTGACGTCGTCACGGGAGGGCGGAGCCTCGTTGAACGTGCTGTCCGGGCTCGTCGCCGGGAACTTCAGTGCCTACTGGCTGGGCATGGTCATCGTCGGCCTCATGTCGATCGCCTATGGCATCAGCACGCAGTTCCCACCGGCGATGATGATCGCGCCCGCAGTGTTCGCGTTCGGACTCGTGGCGTTTGGATTCCTCGGCATGGGACCGGTCACGATCGCAGTCGATTCGTACGGACCTGTCACGGATAATGCGCAGTCGGTTTTCGAGCTTTCGACCATCGAGTCGTTGCCCGGGATCAAGCAGGAGCTGAAGAAGGACTTCGGCTTCGATGTGAATTTCGAGCGCGCGAAACATCTGCTCGAAGAGAACGACGGCGCCGGCAACACGTTCAAGGCCACCGCCAAGCCGGTGCTGATCGGCACGGCGGTCGTCGGATCGACGACGATGATCTTTTCCATCATCGTCGTGCTGACGCACCGGCTGCAGCCGGAACTGCTGCAGTACCTGTCGATTCTGCATCCGCCATTTCTGCTCGGCCTGATCACCGGCGGTTGCATGATCTATTGGTTCACGGGCGCGTCGACGCAGGCGGTGAGCACCGGAGCGTACCGCGCGGTCGAATTCATCAAGCGGAACATCCGTCTTGACGGTGCGGTGGCGAAGGCCTCGGTGGCCGACAGTAAACGGGTGGTCGAGATCTGCACGCAGTACGCCCAGCGCGGCATGTTCAATATCTTCCTTGCCGTGTTTTTCGGCACGCTCGGCTTCGCGTTTCTCGAGCCGTACTACTTCATCGGCTACCTCGTGTCGATTGCACTGTTCGGGTTGTTCCAGGCGATCTTCATGGCGAACGCTGGCGGCGCGTGGGACAACGCGAAGAAAGTTGTCGAAGTGGAGTTGAAGGAAAAAGGCACGCCACTGCATGCGGCGACGGTCGTCGGCGACACCGTCGGCGATCCATTCAAGGACACCTCTTCGGTCGCGATGAATCCGGTCATCAAATTCACGACGCTGTTCGGATTGCTCGCGGTCGAACTGGGCGTGCAGCTTGCAGAACAATACGGATCGATGATGAGCCACCTGCTGGCAGCGGTCTTCATCTTTGGCTCAGCGGTGTTCGTCTGGCGATCGTTTTACGGAATGCGGATTCAGGCGCGCGAGGGACGATCGTGAGAAAGACCGCATTTTTCTCCGTTTTCCCCCGGGCCATTCCGCGGCAACCGGTGTCTAATTCAGCGGAAGATGCTTCATTGACACTGGTTTTTGGCTCTGACTATAATTCGCGGTCTTGCGCCGCTATAGGAAGAGCCAGGAGGACTTAAGCCGTGCCGCGTGACATGTTCGGCGACGTCGTTGACCCGTCCATCAAGCTCGGGTCACAGAAGTGGTATACGGTCCCGCTATCTATCGTGGCGCACGTGGCGATTTTCGCGGCCGTCATCATTATTCCGTTGATGGCTGCGGATGTGCTTCCGACGCCTCCGACAATGATGGCGTTTGTGGGCGCGCCACCACCACCGCCACCTCCACCTCCACCGCCTCCCGCTCCAGCCGCCGCGCCCAAGGTTCAGCCAGTTCCGGTTGCGAACCCGAACGCTGCGCCGGTTGAGGCGCCGAAGGATATCGTACCGGAAGCTCCGTCCGTCCCGTCGACGGCCGGTGTTCCCGGCGGCGTCGAGGGTGGCATCCCCGGCGGCACCGTCGGTGGGGTCGTCGGCGGATTACCTGAAGCGCCTCCGCCGCCGCCGCCCCCCGCGGCGCCGGTTCGCGTCGGCGGCAACATCAAGACGCCGACGAAAACCAAGGACGTCAAGCCGGTGTATCCGCCCATCGCCCAGTCCGCGCGTGTGTCCGGCGTGGTGATCATCGAAGCCACGATCGGCGCCGATGGAAAGGTGAAGGACGCGAAGGTGCTACGGTCGATTCCGCTGCTCGATCAGGCGGCGCTCGATGCCGTCAAGCAGTGGGCGTTCACGCCGACGCTGCTGAACGGCGTGCCCGTGCCCGTCATCATGACTGTCACGGTGAATTTCACGCTTCAGTAAAAACATTCAGGAAGGTAACGAACCAGTTCTGGACTTATCCAGACCCAGAGGAGTGGCGAGATGGATTTGATTAAGATGTGGGGAGACATGGGCCTGGTCGCGAGGGCCATCGCGTTCATCCTGGTCATCATGTCTATGATTTCTTTCGGTGTGGCGATCGAGCGCATTTATACGTTCACGCAGGCGCGTAAGCAGTCGAAACTGTACGCCCCGCAGGTTGCCAAGCACTTGAAAGACGGCCGGTTGAAGGATGCGATCGCGATCTCGTCCTCCAAGACCTATCGCTACAGCCACCTCGCCAAAGTCGTCCTCGCAGGGCTACAGGAGTATCAATTCCAACAGGAGAGTGGCGCCAATCTCAGTCGAGAAGATCTTGTCGACACGGTGCGTCGCGCCATCCAGCGTGCGTCAGCGTTGACCGCCAACGACTTGAAGAAGGGTGTCTCGGCGCTCGCGACCATCGGCGCTACCGCGCCGTTCGTCGGACTGCTCGGCACGGTCGTCGGCATCATCACGGCGTTCCAGGGCATCGCCGCCACCGGATCGGGCGGTCTCGGCGCGGTGTCGGCCGGTATTTCGGAAGCGCTCGTCGAGACGGCACTCGGACTCGTCGTCGCGATTCCGGCCGTGTGGTTCTACAACTATCTGACCGGCCGTATCGAGTACTTCAACGTCGAAATGGACAATTCGTCGTCGGAGCTGCTCGACTACTTCATCAAGAAGACGGCGTAAGTGAAATTGTGAATTGGCGGTGACAGCACGCGCGGCAGCGCGTGCGAAGTCCATTCACCCGTTCACAAATTGAATTGAGGGTTTTCCCATGGCAATGGATGTTGGCGGCGCAAAAGGTGGCCTCAAGGCTGATATCAACGTCACGCCGCTCGTCGACGTCATGCTGGTCCTCTTGATCATCATGATGCTCATCGCGCCCATGCTGCAGCAGGGCGTCGCGGTCACGTTGCCCGAGGCCGGAAATACCGAACCGAAGCCCGATACGCAGGACCAGACTGTCGTCGCAATTGATTCGGCGAATCAGTTCTGGGTGAACGGCCTGCAGTTCTCGAAGACCGAGTTTCCGACCAGGGTCAAGGCGGCGCTCGAGGACAAGCGGGAAAAGGTCGTCCTGATCAAGGGCGACAAGGACGCGAAATACAGCGCCATCATGGAAGCGATGGATAGCCTCCGTGCCGTCGGTATCGAGGACATCGGCCTGATCACCGAACCCAAGAAAGATGCAAACGCGGCGGCAGGAGGCAAGTAGTCATGGCCCACGCGCATAAGCACTTTGGCGCAGAGAAAGTCGTTCGCGGCGAAACCCCGCATGCCAGTGCGGACATGAACGTCACGCCGCTCATCGACGTGCTGCTCGTCCTGCTGATCATTTTCATGGCGACGTTGCCGTTGACCCAGCGCGGCGTGGATATCAACCTGCCGCTCGAGACCAAGACGCCAACGCAGCCGCAGGACAATACGCAGGTGATGTTGGAATACACCAACCAGCGGCAGATCACCGTCAATCATCAGCCGGTCACGATGCAGGATCTCGAAACGCGGCTGCGCGACATCTTTGAAACTCGCAAGGATAAAACGATGTTCATCGCCGGCGACGGCGATCTTCGCTACGGTGAGATCGTCGCGGTGATCGACGCGGCGAAGGGCGCGGGCGTCGAGAAAGTCGGCATCGTCACCGAAGAGATGCGCCGCGGCGGCCAGAAGCAGGGGAATTAGCGATCAGAATGGGTCGCTTCCACCTGCAGGTGGAACAACAAATGGACGGGGCGAACCACACGGTTCGCCCTTTTTGTTTGTACGGGGTCTAAGCCATGGGAGGAGAGATGAGAACCCACCATGGCATCAGACCGACAGCCGGACGCCTGCAAATCGAGCCGAACATCACGCCGCTCATTGACGTGCTGCTGGTGTTGTTGATCATTTTCATGGCGGCGCTGCCGCTGACGCAGGAGGGACTCGACCTGTCGGTGCCAGAGCCGGCGCCGCAAGCAGAGACTCCGTGGCCGCCTTCACCGAGCATCGTCCTCGAGTATTCTTCAGATGGCCAGCTCACGATCAATAAGCAGCCAGTCGCGATCAACCAGCTCCAGTCGACTCTTGCCGACACCTTTCGCGAGCGACGCGACAAGACGCTCTTCATCTCTGCAGATGGATCGCTGCCCTACGGCCGTGTGGTCCGCGTGATTGATGCCGCGAAGGGTGCGGGAGTCGCACGAGTCGGCGTGATCACCGAAAGCATGCGCGCAGCAGTGAAGCAATAAAAAAGGCCGCCTGGATTTCGCCGGGCGGCCTCTTTTTGGAGCTTTACGCTTTCCGCTTACTTACTCGGCTTTGTGCCGGGCTTGGCACCGGCCTGTGTCTGTCGCGCCTTATTGAGCTCGATGGCCTTCTCGCGCAGTTCGTCGGCCTGCTTGTAGAGCGCGGCGCGTTTTGCCAGATCGGTCTCCTCGTTGCCCTGCATCCGGAGGAGCAGGTTCTTGTAGGTCAACGCGTCCGCGTAGTCGGCGTTCAGCGCAAGCGCCTTATCGGTCGCCTCGAGACCACGCTGGATGTACTCCTTCTTCTGAGGTGACGTAAGCCGGTGGTCCTTGTAGGCCTTCTCCCAATAGTAGGTCGCCAACAGCTGATAGCCGGACGGATTCTTGGGCTCCAGCTCCGCCGCCTTCTGTAGGGCCTCGATCGTCTTGTCGAAGTCACCCTGCCGATTGTAGAAACCGGAAAGGGTCGTGTAGACGAGAGGATCGTTGGGTTTGGCTTCCTTGGCCTTCATCAATGCCTGCTCGGCCTCATCGTACCGGCCGGCATTCTCATAAATCTGCATCAGCGCGAAGTAATTGCCCGGTTCACCCGGCTCGAGCTGGATCATCTTCTGAACGATCGGTTCGGCCTTTTCGGGCTGATTCAGTTTCTCCGGACCGTAGGCCGCGACGAGGTACTGGAGCGCCAGCTTCCTCATCTCCGGCTTGGAGTCCTTCTCGGCCGACTTCTCGTAATTCTCGATGGCTTTCTGGATGTAGCTATCGTTCTCGGCCTCGCCCATGTGGCTGGCCTTGAACATGTTGTCGTAGCTGTTCCCGAGGTAGAAATAGATCTCGGTGCGGCTGGGGTCCGAGGCGAGCGCTGACTCGTACTTGGCCGCGGCGCCCTTCCAATCCGATCCCGAATAAAGAGCGTTGGCGTCCTTATACGCCTTCTGCGCGCTCAACGCGCCCCAGGAGTATTTCCCGCAGCCAGTGGCAGCCAGGCTGAGGCACAGCAGCGCCCCGACGGTAAGCGCCGACATTTTTCGCATTCTGATCAAGCTCCCCTCGGAGGCGACCGCAAAGCAAACGGCGGCCGCTCCGCGTCAATCTGAGTATTACAATGGAGATACGCTCGTGTCTCCGGTCTTTCGGCTCTGCTGGTACAAGCAGGAGGATTGCCGGCTGCCGAACCGGGTCAGTATAGTGAACCAAAAAACATCACGTCAACCCGAAGTACCGGCCGCCTTTCCTCGGCGAATTTAGACACCACTCCCCATGATTCGGTTCGAGGACCTCGTCGAAAAAGTGCGGGGCATCAATCCTGATGCCGACATTGACCTGCTGAGGCGGGCGTACGTGTTCTCGGCCTTCGAGCACAAGGGCCAGGTGCGTCATTCGGGCGAGCCATACCTCGTTCACCCGCTCGAAGTCGCCGATCAACTCGCGGACATGAAGCTCGATGTCGTCGCCATCGCCGCCGGGCTGCTGCACGACATCGTCGAGGACACGCAGACACCGATCGAGCGGATCCGCGAGCTATTTGGCGCCGACGTCGCGCACGTCGTCGAAGGGGTCACCAAACTCGGCGCGATTCCGTTCTCCTCGAGCGAAGAGCGGCAGGCGGAGAACTTCCGCAAGATGCTGCTGGCGATGGTTGACGACATTCGCGTCATTCTCGTCAAGCTCGCCGATCGTCTTCACAACATGCGCACGCTGCATCACCTGCCGGAGGAGCGGCGAATCAAGATCGCGCAGGAGACGCGCGACATCTACGCGCCGATCGCGAACCGGCTCGGGATGAGCAAGATCAAGAACGAACTGGAGGAGCTCGCGTTCAAGTTCCTCGAACCAGCGGCGTACGAAGCGCTACGCATCCAGGTCGAGCGGCGGCGTCGCGCCACCGAGGGCATGATCGAGGACTTGAAGAAGGCCGTCACCGCGAAGCTCGCGGAAGCGCAGATCCCGGTCATCGAACTCGATGGACGAATCAAGCGGCTGTTCAGCATTCATCAGAAACTGAAGCGGCAGAAGATCGAGCTCGACCAGGTCTACGACATGGTGGCGCTGCGACTCGTCACCCAGTCAGTCAAGGACTGCTACGGAGCGCTCGGGATCATCCACCAGAC
>DATJKH010000152.1:0-3206 GCA_035491715.1 Vicinamibacterales bacterium
ACGACGACGCCCGGCGCTCCAGGCTTCTCGTCGGCGTCGAGGAGGCCACGACCAATCAAGGGAGTCACGCGCGCGGTGCGAAAGGCGCTGGCGGTGAGTGCCGCCGTCCGGATCAGCACGGGAGGGGTATTGCCGACAAACAGATTCCGGCGCTCCGCGCTGTACGCCCCGAGGCCGTCGATCGACCGCACATGGCTCCGCCATTCGAGGAAGTCCCGAGTGACTCGGGGCTCAGGCTTGTTCGTCAGCGCATTGTGCGTCTCGATGATGACGATGTGATCGCCGTCGGGCAGCGGGATCGTGGGCCACAGCAGTTTGCCCCACAGGTCGTACCAGCCCGCGCCGACGCCGATCGCAATGGCGAGCGCCAGCCCTCCGGCAGTGGTCAGCCCCGGGTATTTCAGAAGCATCCGGACGCCAAGCTTGTAATCCTGCAGCATGTGTCCTTGCCTAATTACGAACCGCAGCGGTTTTGGTTAACGGTTGTGCCAGCCCAGCAAAATCCAGAACTCGTCATACGCGGGGATTCGACTCCGTTCATCTCCGAAAGTTTCCACGCGATGGTGGACCAGACCGGGATCGCCCCGATCGCGAATGAAACTGCCACGCGCTAGCTGAGGCTCAGCAGACTCGACTGGAATCACCTTTGATAGGATGCTGACGATAAAGACGAGGACTTTGTATGGTTGCGATCATGTGGCGGTTCGCTGTTAAGAACGGACATGAAGCCGAATTCGAGCAACTGCTCGGAGCCGAGGGCGAGTGGAACGTGATGAATCGCCAGACACGGTCCTATCTCGGCAGCTCCTTTCTACGTGACCAGAACCAGCCGTCTCGGTACGTTCTCATCGAATATTGGAGTGAGATGGTCGTATCCGAACAGCACCGCGCGTATCGCTCCGATGCGATTGCCTCCCTCGAGGGGCGCCGTGATGCGCTGGTCGAATCCGTCGAACCCCTTGGAATCTACTCGGCCCTGAATGTGCCTGATCGTTTCGGGCCCTCGTGGTCTCAGCGAAGGTAGTCTCCACGAGACGAGGTCCCGGTCGCAAGGACGGCGCGGCAGATTGCCGTAGACGACGCTAGTCGGCTTTGAGCACCACGTTAGGGTCCAGCCGCGACGCGCGCCACGCGGGCAGCCAGCACGCGCCGGCCGCCACAAGAGTAACCGTCATAATCACGGCACCCAGCGTTGTGGGATCCGTCGGCTGGACGCCGAACAACACCGACCCAATAAGGCGATTCAGCCCAAGCGCGCCTGCGAGTCCAACGATAACGCCGATGATGGTGAGTTGGAGACCCTGCTTCATCACCAGCGCCAGCACACTGGAACGGGCCGCGCCGAGCGCGATGCGGATGCCGATCTCACGGCGGCGCTCCGTCGCCATATAGGAGAGGACACCGTAAGTGCCGACGGCCGCAAGTAACAACGCCAGCGCGCCGAACGCGCCAAGCAGCTGCGCCAAGAGTCTCGGCCGGCGAATCGATTCCACGAATACCGATTCCATGTCGCGGAGCCGCACTAGAGGAACGGCAGGGTCTACTTCCCGCACGAGTCGCTCGAGCGTGCGTGACAAGGCAACGGGCGGCAGAGTCGTTCGCAACACCACGTTCATCGTCGGCGCAGCCATCGCAAGCTGGTCGAGGGATACGTAGAGCTCGGTTCCCGTCTCCTTCTCGATGCCGCCCTGCTTGACGTCCTTGGCCACTCCAATCACCGTATGCCAGGAGTTATCGCCAAAGCCGATCGCCGCACTGAGGTTGGGCCGCACACGGTGCCCAATCGGGTTACGCCCTTTCCAGATTCTGTTCGCCAGCGTCTCGTTGACGATGACAACCCTGGCTGGAGACGCCGCATCGGCGGGTTCGAAGCCGCGGCCGGCGACGATCGGCACGCCCATCGTCTGGAAATAGTCGCCCATGACGAATTGGTAGTAGTCGACGATCTCATCGGCGCTGCCGTCAGAGGTGGTGTGGTTCTCGATACGGGTAGGGATGGCCTCTGGAGATCGATTCGGCGGCAGACCCGACATGACGGCGGCCCCCTGCACGCCTGGTGCAACCCGCAGTTTATCGAGAAGGCGTTGATACGCCGGACCGCGCGTGTCGGGCTCGTATGGTTCTGCCAGCGTCATCGAGAACGTCACCAGGCGCGATCGATCGAATCCCGCATCGACGCTCGTGAGGTTGTAGACCGTTCGGATCAGCAAACCTGCGCCAATGACAAGCATCACCGCCAGCGCGACTTCGACCACCACGAGCGCGCGGCGAATATGGTGGCGTCCAGCGCCGCTGGCCCCTCGGTCCCCGCGCTCCTTGAACGCCGTCACGAGGTCATTCATCCGTCCCTGCGCGACGGGCGCGAGGCCAAAGAGCACGCCAGTGGCCATTGACACACCGAGCGTAACGAGCAGGACGGACGCGTCGATGGCGATTTCACTCATCCGGGGCACGCTGGTTGGGTATGCGCGGATCAGCGCTTGCACGGCGACACGGGCGAGCCACAGGCCAAGCATGCCGCCGGCAACGCACAGCATCACGCCTTCGGTCATCGTCTGCCGGAGCAGCCGGCTTCGGCTGGCGCCAAGAGCCGCGCGCACCGCAAATTCACGACGCCGGGATTCGGCACGAGCCGTGAGCAGGTTGGCGAGATTCGCGCACGCGATGAGCAGAACGAACGCGACAGCCACTTGCAATATCCAGATCGAAGACCGGGCATCGCCAACAATCGCGTCCTGCAAAGGCTCGATCCGAAGAGTGTGATCTGCCGCGCGCGACGGACGATTCGTGGGGACATGGCCCGACGAGCCGGTACGCTCGCCCCAGTTCTCGAGGAATGCGTTCAACTCTGTCTGCGCCGCCTGCGCCGTGACGCCGCCTTTCAAGCGCCCAATGACATGGAGGACGTGGAAGCCGCGGTCCTGACGAATAGCCGCAGGGAGCCCAAGGGGCAACCAGATTGCGGTGCGGTTGTCCATGACATCGATGCCGGATGGCATGATGCCAATGATTTCGTGAAGACGGCCCTCGACATTCAAGGTTTGTCCAACGACAGGTTGTCCTCCAAAGACGATTTGCCACAACTCGTACGAGAGAATCGCGAGCGGGGGCGCCAGGCCCCCGGCGCGATTGGTTTCTTCCTCGCTGAAGAAGCGTCCCTGCGCCGGCTGAACGCCAAGCGTGTCGAGCAGGTGCGCGTCGACAGA
>DATJKH010000153.1:0-3176 GCA_035491715.1 Vicinamibacterales bacterium
CGGCCCGCCATCGTTCGCGTCCCAGACGCAGTTGTCCCCTTCCTGCTTGAACCGCCCTTTCTCTTGGGAGATGGCACTGTAGGCGGCTGCATTACCCGAGAAGACGGCTTCGCTGCGGTGGGATGCCGTGAGATCCACGCCAAGGCTGCCGACGACGAACGCGGCGACAGCCGTGCACGCGACAATTCCTGCGTTCATAGGACCCTCCTGAAATGTGAAGACTCGATGACGCTAATCCTGATCGCGTGGCGCTGCAAGTGGCCTTTGGGCCAAGTGAACAAGGCGCGGGTCACAGGCCGAGCTGCACCGGCTGATCGGGAAGTTCGTCCTCAAAGAGCAGCGGCGTTTCCTTCCACTCGGCCAGGCGCCGGCGGCGGAGTATTGCGGCAATTACGAGCAGACCAATGGCGATGACGATCGCAGCCTCGGTCGCATACAGAGCTGCCCGTACAAGACGAACGCTGACGGCTGCGAACAGCACGAAGGCGGCGACGCCTGGAACGACGGTGTACACGACGAGCCTTTTGCCAGGCATGTACGAGCACGTGAACGGGATTCGCCGCCATTCCAGCAGGACGGCGTGAACGAAGACTCCGCCAACGAATGCGACGATCGGCATCGCGATCGCGGCGTGTTTCCATCCGATGACGGACCACAAAACCGGCAAGGCGGCGACGAGTGGCAGCCCGACGGCGTAGCCGGCGACGATCCGTTCCACGGCGCGCATCTGCTCGCTGCGAGTCGCATCTGTCTCGGTCAATCGGAAGATCCAGTTGGCCCGATGTGTCATCGGGAGTGCGATCGCGGCGCGTACGCTGAGGCCGGAAATGAACATGAGCGCGAATGGCGTCCACATGGCCAGGTACTCGAGAAAGGCTGCGTGCGGATTCGCCGACCCGGTGCGATCGAGCCAGCCGGCGCCGACGAGCCGACTCGAGGTCAAGGCGACGCCGCATGCCAACAATCCCACGAGCACACCCTGATGCAACTCGCTGCGGCGGAGTGTCGTCGAGGTGAATCGGTAGACAGCTCGAAACGCGGATCGCTCGACGCTGTGCGGGTCTGCCGCACCGCCTGATGTGACATTCGTCCGACGTTGCGCAGAGTGGCCGATGACCCATGGGGCGGAAATCGATGGTGGTCGGAGTAAAAGATGTTCGAAGTGTCTGAACAGGAGCACGTATGCGACGGCGACGATCAGTGCCCCGGTGGCAAGCGCCGTCAGCGCGAGAGCCGCGAGGTGCCGAAGCCAGGGATCGCTGCTGCCCAGCAGTGCGCGCTCCAGCCCCACGAACCACGCCGGTGGCACGAACGTCAACCATGGCCTCGCGTGCGCCATTGCCGATCCGAGTCCAGGTACTCGAAACACAAAGGGGATACCGACAACGAGCAGCGCGAACACCAGGCTTTTGATGAGCGCGGTCAACGAATACAGTCGCGTCCGCGAGAGGACAAGCGTCAAGACGCCTACGACGGCCGTCACGGCGAGCACGGAGAAGACAGAGGCGCTCACACTGGCAATCATCCAGACCGTGACCCGCGTCAACGCCGTGGATTCACTAAAGGGACTCACCGACATCGACAGCACGAGCGGCGTGAGCGAAAGGTGCAAGACGGCGGCAAACATTCCCATGAACAGAAATAATGCCGCGAGTTTCGCGCGAAAAATGACGATCCGTCGAACGGGGAGGGGCCCAAGAATGCGGAAGTCGCGCTCATCGGGAAAAAGGGACTGACTCACGACCAGCGTCGCCAGCGCAATCAGCAGCATTACAAACGCGATCAAGAAAAGATCGTCGCCAAGAAGCGCGACGCGGTACGGTTCCGGAGATCGCGCCGAAGACAGTGCCGCGTACTTGCCGGCGTAGGCGAGTGCGAAGCGAAGCCCGAGCGCGATGAGAGCTCCGATCGCGCCCAGCGACAGGTGTACGAACGAGTCGGCGCCGGCTGGCGTCAGGATGCCGAAGTCGAACATCGCACCAAAGAAGTGCGACGTGAGCCGCCCCTCAGGGCGCTCTGAGATCCGTCGCCACACAGCCGGTGCACGCATCGACAACTACGATCCTTCCACCACGTCGAGAATCCGCCGCGCCAGAGGCGTGAAATCGGTCTGGTGGGTTACGCGAACGAAAATGTCTTCGAGTGATGGTGATCCCGTTACACGGAGCGCCGCAACGTCGTGCGCCGCGACAATGCGACCTTCCGACAGAATGACGACGCGCGAGCAGAGCTGTTCGACCATGTCGAACCGGTGGGTGCTGAACAGCACCATGCGATTTGCCGAGACGAACAGGCGCAGAAGCGTGCGAAAGAGGAGGCCTGCCGTGACGTCCAGTCCGGAGAAGGGTTCGTCGAGGACAAGGAGATCGGGATTGTGCAGAAGTGCTGCGGCGAGCAGTACGCGCTGGCGCATCCCCTTCGAATATGACGCCATCGTCGAATAACGGCTGTCCCACAGGAGCAGGAGACGCAGAAGCTCGGGGACTCGCGCCGTCAGCGCCAGTTCCGGCAGCCCGCGGAGCCTCCCGACGAGCATCAGGTATTCGATCGCGGTCAGATGGGTATAGAGGTGCGGCTCCTCAGGGACATACCCGATACGGCGCTTGTATCCCTCAGGGTCGTCGAGCATATGAACACCATCGAGCCAGAGCGAGCCGGCGCTCGGATCGATGAGACCGACGACAGCGTTGACCGTGGTGCTCTTGCCGGATCCGTTCGGACCGAGATAGCCGAGGATTTCACCGCGGCGGACATGGAAGTCGACCCGATCCAGCGCGAGGAATCCGCCGTAACGTTTCGTCAAACCGCGTGCTTCAAGCATGTTTACTTTGGACACCGCATCCGGTTAAGAGGTTCACCGATCGGAGATCGGTGTTAGCATCCGATTCGTGCGCATCATACCCGCGCGGTGCACCATCGGCGTCAGCGTTGTCGCGTTCTTGTGCGCAACGCCGACCGTCGGTACGCGACAGTCGCCCGCCATTCCTTCAACACCGCTGCACTACGGGTTTTTCACGTTGAAGCTCTCTGCCGATGGCACGCTGGCGCTTCAGGGGCAGGGCTGGCCAACATTCAACGGCTCTTGGAAGACGAACAGAGATGAACTGACCGTGACGACGCCCTCAGTTGAAGACTGCGTCGGTCCAGGTCGTTATCGGTTTCGGCTCGACGGCACG
>DATJKH010000154.1:0-66131 GCA_035491715.1 Vicinamibacterales bacterium
TGGAATCGCCCAGCAGGACAATCTCGGGCTGCCGTTCGCGCATCAGCGCGACGGCGGCCGCGTGGCGCGCCGGCCAGTCATACACGCGCCAGTCTCTTCCTTGCGTGACGGGCACGAGTGTCGACGCGATGCGCTCGCCCGGCGCGCGCGAAGCCCATTCGACCTGTGTCCCGACTGCCGTGTGATCCGCCGTGAACGCACGCGCTTTGACGGTGTACCCGGCGGGCACGTCGACCGGCTCGAGCCATACACCGGCATCCCGGGTCGGAGCTGTGCCGTCGAGCGTGTAGCGCACAAGGGTCCCCGGCGGCGCATCCGTGACCTCCAGTAGACCATCGGCACGCGCCCGAATCGTCTGGGCGGAAACACCGGTCGCACAAAGCGCAACGGCGAGTGCGAGCGCGCACGCGATCGCGTTCGTCGGCGCCACACCGACCCGCCAGCTTTCAATCGAACGTGTCATGTCACCCCCTATCGACCGAAGGAACCTGTCCGCGCCGTGGCCAGCGCGCCGCAAGCCATTCTTGATCAATGAATGTCACGGTACCCCGGCTCAACGCGTTGGTCTTCTTGAAAAAATGGTGGAGGCGCGGCGATTTACACCGCGATGCAAGCAGGCGCCTGCGGCCGTAAGCCGGGGCGTAGACGTCACAGATAACCCTAATCTGTGCGGCTGAGCATCACCCGAGCGAACGGAACGGAGCGAGCAGCGAAGTGCGAGCGGAGTGAAGTGAGCCAGGCGGGGTGCAGGGGACCCCGCCGATCAAAATTGGAGGCGCCGGGATTTGCACCCGGGTCCGAAAATATATCCCCGTAAGACTCTACGATGCGTATCCGTCTCTGTAGTGTCGCGCCTGACGTGTAGAGACGGAAAAACCGTCAGGCGCCAACCCCGAAAACGTCTCGCCGCTGACGTTCGAGACAGCCGTCAGCAGCCAGCCTGCTTAAATGACATCCAGTTCCGGCCCACAGGCTGACCGGAGTGGACGCTCACAGGTTTTTACGCTGCGAGAGCGAGCTGCGTGTTCGCAGTTATGTTTGTTTCCATCTGATTAACGAGGGTGATGGTCCTCGGCACGCATCCTACGGAACCCTATCTCCGTCGAATCTAGGTCGCCCCCTTTTGGCGTGTCCGGAAGAGCGGGAAGTGCCGATAGTCCGGACGAACACAACAACGACCGAGTCTCCATTGTACGACCCCCTGGCAGCAGCCGTCAAGTTGCTCTTGTGCTTAGAGTTGCGGCGTTTTCGATGCTTGACTTGCGGGATCGCGGTCCGGATAATGCGAACTAATGGCCGAGGAACCCATCCGTGGCGTGATTGACGCCATTCGCGCCAAACTGCAGGCCGAGCTCGACTCCCATCTGGGCAGTCTGGCTCAAAGCCACGAGCAGGCCCTCCAGGAAACACGTCAGCGCGCCGACTCCGAGGCGGAGCAGCGCTGGGCGTCGAAGCTGGACGCCGTTCACACGCAGTGGGGATCGCGCCTGCAATCGGAAGTCGCCGCCGCGCGTGGCGAAGTGGAACGCGCGCTGGCAGAGGCGGTGGCGCGAGCACGAACCGAGGCCGAGCAAGCCGCAACGGCTGCGGCCGCGCAAGCGCGGCGTGAACTGGAAGAGGCGGTCGCGACGGAACGCTCGCGGGTGCAGGCCGATCTCGAACGCGCGCATGCCGAGCGTGAGCGGGCGCAGGCGGATCTGCAGCGCGCACAGGCCGACCTCGAACGAGCCCACGCCGATCGGGAACGCGCGCAGGCGGATCGCCAGACCGCACACGAAGATCTGCAGCGCGCGCACAGCGAGCGTGAGCGCACGCAGCAGGAACTTCAGCACGCCCAGTCCGATCGCGAACGAACGCAGCAGGATCTGCAGCGCGCGCAAGCCGATCATCAACGGGCGCAGGAAGAACTGCAACGCGCCCAGGGCGAACGCGCGCGATCTCACGAGGAGTTGCAGCGGGCGCAGAGCGAGCGCGAACGCGCTCAGCAGGATCTGCAGCGTGCCCACGAGACGCTTGAACGCGCACAACAGGAACTGCAACGCGTACAGGGCGAAGTAGAGACCGTTCGCGAACAGTCGTCCCGGGAGTTGGAGGAGACGCGGCAACGGCACGCGATCGATCGGGCGTCGGCGGCGAATGCGCTCGAGGAAGCGCGTCAGGCCGCGGCATCGATGCCGCGCGATACGTCCGAACTGCTGATTTCGATGCGTGCCATCGACGATGCGACGTCGCTGACTGAAGCGCTGTCGGCGGCGGTGCGTGGCGCCGCCCTCGAGTCTCCTCGCGCCGCGCTCTTCATCGTCAATGGCGCGGTCCTGCAGGAATGGCCAGTCGACGGGGTGCCTCCGGTCCATGCCGGTCCGATTCGCGTCGATGGACGCGAAGCCGGGTTTCTGACCGAGGTGATTCGCAGCGGCGACACTGTCGCGCTCGATGGTGCGAATGGCGAGGCGCCGATGTTTTCTGAATTGTCGCCAGGACGCCGCGCGATCGCCGTGCCCTTCGTGCTCGACGGACGCCCGGTCGCCGTGCTCTATGCCGACGAAGGATCGGATGGTCAGCCACTCGCGTCGTGGCTCGAGACGGTGCAGATCCTCGGACGACATGCCACGTCGGTCATCACGTCGCTCACCGCCGTTCGTACCGCGCAGGCAATGGGATTCATTGCGCGCCGATCGGCGGTGGCGAATCGCAGCGCGTCGGCAGTCGTCGAGCCGCCACCCGCCGTCGCCACCGAGGACGAGATTCAGAGCGCTCGCCGTTACGCGAGGCTGCTGGTATCTGAAATCAAGCTGTATAACGAAGGGGCGGTTCGAGTGGGACGCGAGCGTCGCGACCTGCGCGCGCGGCTCGGGGACGAAATCGATCGGGCGCGGCGGCTTTACGAGCAGCGTATCGGAACGGCGGTTCCGGATCGCGAGACGTACTTTCATCAGGAACTCGTGCAGACGCTGGCAGACGGCGACCCGTCCCTTTTCGAGTAAGGATCGCAGCGAGCACTCGTGGCTGTTCAGGCTTTCATCGTTCGTTCAGTGACGCTGCCGGTACTCGTGGCCGCGCTGCTGTCGCTGCCGCAGCAACCGATTCCCGCTGCGCCACAGCTTGCGCCGACGGTCCATCCGGCGATTCCGACCAATTTGAGCGATCTGTGGCTGGTTCCTTCAGAAAATGATCGCTCGGCGCGGGCGGTCGCTCAGTTCGCGCCGCTGACTGACGGGGTCAAGCGATTCCAGGAAGGGAATTATCAGGCGGCGCTGACCTCTTTTTCGAATCCGGCGCTGGCGAAAACGGCGCTTGCCGACTACGCCATCTACTACAAAGGACTCACGCAGCTGCGGCTCGGCCAGGTCGCCGACGCGCGTCGGACGCTCGACCAGGTCATCGATCGAAGAGTGCCCGGGTACATCAGCGTGGCGGCCGGGCTCGCGTCCGGCGAAGCCGCAGAACTCGCCGGTGACTACAGCGCCGCGGTGACGATTTATGAGCGCCTTGCCGATCAGAAGGCGGCCGTCAACGACGACGTGCTGTCGCGGCTTGGTCGCGCCGCGCTGGCTGCGGGCGATCGGGCAAAGGCGGCGCAGGCATTTCTGCGCGTCTATTACGACTTCCCGGTGACTGATGCGGCGACCGCTGCTGGCGTTCAGCTCGCGTCACTCCAGGATCAAATCACGCGTCCAAACTACAAGACGGATCTCACTCGGGCCCAGGCGCTTTTTGCCGGCCGACGATACAGCGATGCGCGAATCGCATTCGTGGCACTTCAACCGGCGGCCGAGGGAGACGACAAGGAACTCGTGGATTTGCGGATCGCAGAATGTGATTTCTATCTCAGGCGATACGCGGCCGCACGAGACGGCGTTCAGCCCTATCTCGACAACGCCTCGAGGAAGGCCGAGGCACGCTTTTTCTATCTAACCAGTCTCCGCGAGGTCGGCGATCGCGATCGCTCCACGGAATTGACCGCCGCGCTGGTCTCCGAGTTTCCCGACAGTTCCTGGTCCGAAGAGGCGCTGAACAATCTCGGCACCTACTATATCGTCCAGGACGAGGACGATCTCGCAGCGAAAGCATTCAAGGAGCTGTACGACAAGTTCCCGCAAGGACCGCGGGGCGAACGCGCAGCGTGGAAGTACGGGTGGTACGCATATATGACGGGCGACTACGCGGAGAGCGTCCGCGTCTTCGAGAGTGCGGCCAGCGGCTTTCCGCGATCAGACTACCGTCCGTCATTTATTTACTGGGCTGGACGCGCGCACGAGAAGCTTGGACAAAGCACGCAGGCGGACTCGCGCATGCGACTGGTCTACGCCGATTACGCGAACTCGTACTACGGGCGCCTGGCCGAACGGCAACTCGCGCGCCGGGGCGACCTCGCGGCCGAGCGCGGAGACGTCCGCCGCGTCTCGAGCCCGCAAGCGCCCCTTCCAGATGTCAAGCCGATTCAAACCGAGCCGCTCATCCGGCTTCTGCTCGCGAGCGAACTATACGACGACGCGTTGGCGGAGCTTCGGCATGCGCAGCGCGCGTGGGGGAGCTCGGCGCGGATTGACGCGACGATTGCCTGGGTCTACAACCGCAAGGGAGAACTGCGGCGAGCGATTTCACTCATGCGCCGAACCTATCCCCAGTTCTTGACTGCCGGTGGGCAGCAGTTACCGGCCGAGATTCTCCAGGTGATCTTTCCGCTCGTCTACTGGGACTCGATTCGCAAGTATTCAGCGCAGCACGACCTCGATCCATATCTCATCGCCGCGCTCGTCGCCCAGGAATCGACCTTCGATGCCGGCGTGCGATCGTCGGCCAATGCCTGGGGACTGATGCAGCTGGTGCCGGCGACGGGACGGAAGCTCGCGCGGTCCCTCGGTTTCCGCTTCACGATGGCCTCGCTGACCAACCCGGAGCTGAACCTTCGCATGGGGACGCTCTATTTCTCGCAGCTGGTTTCACACTTTGGCGGCACTTACTACGCGCTCGCCAGCTACAACGCCGGCGACAGCCGCGTGACCCGCTGGAAGGCGGAGCGTCCCGGCCTCGACGAGGACGAGTTCATCGACGACATTCCGTTCCCGGAAACGCAGAACTATGTGAAGCGGATTCTCGGCACGGCCGAGGACTATCGACGCTTGTATGCTGACGGCGCCGCCATCCCACGCACGATTTCGACGTTGACGCCGACCAAGGCGCCGGCGAGCGCGAAAAAGAAGGCGCCGGCGAAGAAGAAGGCGCCTGCCAAGAGGACGACACCGACGAAGACGCCATCGACGACGAAGAAGCGCTAGGGAAAAGACACAATCTCGTACAGCGACATCCTGTCATCGTTTGCGAGGAGACGCAGATACGGCGTGAAGTCTTTCAGCTTCGTCCTGATCTCCTCAGCCCGCGGACCGTACATATCCCAGTGAATCCCCACATACCTGACACGACGTTTCTCGAGAATCTTGAACGTGTCGGTCGAGGGAAATGAATCCAGTACAAACGCCGCCTCGCGAAAATCCTGGGGAATGTAGTCGCTGTAGCCGTTGACCATCGGCATCCAGTGCGTCGTCGAGAGCACCATGTATTGCGCGTGCAGCGGAAAGGCGATTCGCTCACCGTAGAAAGGGAACTCCACGACGGGGGCGCGCGGCATCGACGCAAGGACGCGGTAGTTGGTCGAGACCGGAAGCGCGCGCTCCCAAGGGAAGGGAACGACGTTGAGTTCGGCAATCGCGACAATCGCGAACGCCGTCGCCACGCTGCGTCCGCGGATGCGCGCGAGCGCGACTGCGGCAAAGATCGAAAGCACGAACACGACGAGCAGACCAAAACGCGATGGCGCACGAAGAAACGTGAAGAGGGGAACGACTCGGTAGAGCACGGTGTAAAGGCCGGCTGGCGGTCCAAACGACGCCCAAAGAGTCAGAACTCCGAGTGAGCCGTACAACTGCAGCGTCTCTCTGTCGTCACGCGGCGCAACCACCGCAGGATCGCGTCTCCAGCAGAGTGCGATCCCCACGATTCCCAGCACGATCGCCAGGACGCCGGGAAACAGCACTTCGCCGATTCGCCAGCCAAGTTGCCGGGCAAGCACCAGAATCGGTCGATGCAGATGCGACGGCGATGCAAGATAGCTTTGCCACGTGGCCGAGTATCTGCGCGCATCATCGAGCGATCGGACGAACCCGCCTTCTTGCAGTTCGAGATATGGAAGGAGAAAGGGAAACACGATCAGGCCGGCGACAACGGCTCCGACGGCGACCGCGATCCAGAAGCCGCGGGCTCGCCACAACCGACGCCGGATCGCGAAGAACAACACGCTATAGCCCACCATCAATCCGGCGAAGATGCCGTAGTAGGCGCAGGCCAGTGCCTGCGCCGCAAGTGCGGCGCCCAGCGCGGCGCCTCGTGGCAGTGACGGCGCATCGACCAGCCGGTGCAGCGCGAGCATCGATAGCGGCATACCGCCCGCCATCAACAGTTGAATGTGGGCGCTGTGAGAGTAGAAGTAAGGACAGAACGCGAAGAGGACTGCGGCCACGGCGGCCGTGTCGCTACGCCCGGACAGATACCGCGCGAGCAGCCACATGCCGATCAATGTCGACGCAAACGCCAACAGCAGCGCGGTGTTATGTGCAGCGTAAGCGTTGCCGGTGAGGAGCCACGCAGGAATGCCAATCACGCCGGCGACGATGTTCGCCTCGGAGTAGGCGAGCGTGTTGCGATGCGGGTAAAAAATATTGGCGTCGAAGAGCGAGCCGGGATCGGTCACGATCGTCCGACTGACCCAGCCGACATTCCAGATCCCGTAGAGGCCGTCCATGTTGGTCGTCCGGCCGAGACGACCGAGGCCTGACGCGAGCGGCCACGTCATGAGCACGGCGAGGACGAGCGCAAGGCCGCATGCGATCGCAGCACCACGCGCGCGTGCCGCGATGGTATCCGGGCGTGCCTCCATGTAGAATGCGGACATTCTACCGCCGAACTCCGCCGTTCCTTCTGTGCCTCGCCTGACGCTCGTTGTCGCACTTTTCGCTACGGCTCTTGCCGCCTGGTTGTCGCAGGGCACACTCGCGCTGACCTCCGAAGGCGCATCGCGGGTCGCCTTGCTTCCACTCTCGATGACCTCGGGAGTTCTGGTTGCGCTCGCGTGCGCCGGTGTCTGGGCGGCACGGCGATCCGGCGCATCACTCGCGCCAATCTGGTTGCTCACACTCCTTGCCCTGCCGTGGCTGTCATCGTCGCTGCCGTCGGCACTACAAATATGGTCGGGTCATCTCGCGCTGGTCGTCTGGCTGGCCGTCGCCGTTGCGCTTGCGGCTTCTTCTGCCGCAACACTCGCGACAATCCGAGCGCGATTCGGAGCACTCGCGAATCTGAAACGTCCGGCCGTCGTTGCCGGCGCGCTTGCCTTTGCGATCTACGCTGTTGCTGCGTTCGAGACGCGGCCATCGATCCCGGGAGGGGACGAGCCGCACTACCTGATCATCGCGCAGAGCCTGCTGAAGGATCGTGATCTGCGCATCGAGAACAATCACCGGAATGGTGACTATCGCGCGTATTACCCCGGTGAACTGCCCAAGCCGGACTATCGGCGTCGCGGACGGAATGGTGAGATCTACTCAATTCACGCTCCCGGATTGCCGGCACTAATCGCACCGGCATTTGCCATCGCCGGGTACCGCGGCGTCGTGGTGTTCCTGATTCTCATCTCCTCGGCGGGCAGCGCTCTGGCGTGGTGGCTCACCTATCTCGTGACCCGACGGTCGGACGCGGCGTGGTTTGGCTGGGCGGCGGTGACGCTCTCGGTAAGTACGATCTTTCACAGCTTCAGCGTTTATCCCGACGGTCCGGGCGGAGTGATCGCATTGACCGGAGTGTGGGCGCTGTTGCGAACGGAACGCGAGGGGGAAACTCGCGACGAGCGCATCGGACCCTGGTGGCTGCACGGTGCGGCGCTGGCTCTCCTCCCGTGGATTCACACTCGATTTGCGCTGATTGCCGGCAGCCTTGGCGCGCTCATCATCCTGCGACTCTCGACGACGAGGAATTCCGCAGGGAAGGCGGTGGCCTTCCTGACGATTCCGGCCATCAGCGCGATCTGTTGGATTGGCTTTTTCATCGGCGTCTACGGCACGCCGGATCCTTCGGCTCCGTACGCGAATGAAGAAGGCTCGGCGTCTTTCATTCCCGGCGGATTGGTCGGCCTGTTCTTCGATCAGCGGTTCGGGCTGCTCGCGTATGCACCGGTGCTGGTGGTCGCGTTCGGCGGGCTGGTTAGCATGTGCCTGGACCGGCGATGGCGGCGACTTGGTCTCGAGCTGGCGTTCGTGCTCGTGCCATACCTCCTTGCGGTGACCCATTTCGCGATGTGGTGGGGTGGGCACAGCGCGCCGGCGCGCTTTTTCGTGCCGATGCTTCCCCTGCTTGCCATTCCGGCCGGCGCCGGCTGGACTCACATTCGCCATCGCGCGACACGCGCGACGGTGCTCGCCGCGCTTGCTCTGACCGGATTCATTTCGTCGGCACTCGTGTTCGTCGACGGTGGGCGCCTCGCCTTCAACGTCCGTGAGACCTACGCGGCGTGGCTGGAATGGTTGAACAACGGAACCGATCTGGCGCTCGGCGTGCCGGCATGGTGGCGTGATCGTGAAGCGCTCTTGTACCGCGACGTCGCGATCTGGCTGGTGTCGCTGGGTGCGGGGTGGGCGGCGTTGCGGGTGTTCCAGGGAAAAGCCTGGCTGCGGACCCGCGGAGCATTGGCCGCCGCCGTCGGCAGTGCCTACGCCGTTGCGTCGATGGTCGCCCTGACGATCGTCTGGGCGCTCTCCGGCGTTGATGGAAGCAACATCGCCCCCGCGCAACTCGATCTCCTTCGTCGCCTGGGCTCCGAACCGCACGTGCTCCTGCTCGAGGTGCCGGGCCTGCATCGACTGCCGCCCGATCAGGTGCCTCCGCGCGTTCGAATGGAGCCGCGGCCGTCGACCGCGCCAGGCGGCGCAGGGCCGAACGATAGGCCGCTCTATCAAGTGGCGGCTGTCCCCGCGGGACGGTATCGTCTGGAACCCCGTGGTCCGGCAACCGCCGGATGGTTGATGGTTGGCATCGGACGCGATCAGTTCTCGTTGAAGAGCGGGCCGCTGGCCAACCCGGCGCAGCCGATCGAGATTGATTTTCCCGTCGATGTGCGCGCGATCGTGGTGCGCGGTGACGAACAGGCGCGCCGCACGGTTCGTGCGTTCACGATCGCCCCGCTGTCTATCCTGCCGGCGAGATCGCGATTAGCGAAGGAGTCGGCACGACGCGCGGTCCGCTACGGAACGACGAGTGTGTACTTTCTCGACGATCGCAGCTTTCCCGAGCCGGACGCGTTCTGGGTGGGAGGTCAACGCAACAGCCGCGTTGCGCTGCAGCCGGATTCAGGTGACTCGGTCACGATCTTCATTCGCAACGCGCCAGTCGACAATCAGGTGACGTTGGAATCCGGATCGTGGCGAGAGTCGATGACGCTGGGATCAGGCGAAGAGCGCCGCGTTCACGTGCCGATCGATCCGCAACGCGGCGCCGCGCTGCTCATGGTCACCTCGTCGCGTGGATTCCGGCCGTCGGCGGAGGATCCGAAGAGTCGCGACGACAGGTTTCTCGGGGTTTATGTGAAGGTGGTTCAGTAAGTGTCAGAACCGCACCGCCGCACCGAAGTACAGGCCTTTCAGGTCCAGGTTCCCTTCGTCGCGCTTCAGGTGATAGTACACATTGAATGACCGGTAACCCATCTGCACACCGATGTGATCGTTGAAATTCACCGTTCCATAAAGATCGAAATCGATATAGTGCGCCCGGTAGTCTTCGCCGAAGAGCCCGCCTGAACCCAGGCCGCTCAGTTCGCCGGTGATCGAGATATTGGGGGCGACGTAGGCGCGGCCGATCGCGCCAATGGTCGGAATCGGCGCTCTCGCGTGGACGAATTCCGTGTCGAGAACGTTCGACAGCGTTGCCTGCACATCGGTGTACTTCGCATCGAAAATCACGCCGACAAAGCCGCGGTCGTAATAGAGGAAGTCGTACTCGTACGCGAAGCGATACGCTTTCCATTTCAGCTCAGTCGTGACCGGGAAGGTCACCGGGTATCGGATGCCATTGAAGACGATCGCCGTTTTCAGGGTGCCGACCGCCTCGTAGGTAATCGGTGTGTACTCGAAACGGAGACGATGTTTCCGGCCGGGCCGGAGCACGGTTTTCAACTGCCGGAACTTCGTCTTTTCGATTCCAAGGTCGGTGACGAAGTTTATCGGCGTCCCGATCGCATCGCGCGTCAGTGCCTGGCTGGTGATGACGATGTTCGGGTTTGGATCCCAGAAGTACCCACCAATTTCGACGTGATAGGTCTCGCCCGTTGCCGGGTCGGACATGCGCCCGGCGCCGTACTGTGCCCACGCGGGCGTTGCCAGACACACGATTGCCGACCAGACCAATATCGAAATGGCACGCATACGCATGATGTATCTCGCCCCGGTGGGTTACGACAACTGCGCTCACTGGGTGGAGCGCTCGGCAGCCTGCTGGGTAGGCCGCGTCAGAATACCATGCGGCATCGTGATTGCTCAACAGAAAGCTCCGAAACGTGCCCGCGCGTCGCATCTGCCATTTTCGGCGCGCAATTGCGCCTCGAATCCAGAAACCTCGCGCGCGTTTCCAGGTTTTCGGATCGATTCACAGTTCCAGGGACGGATGGTGGGGTAAAAGCTCCGGGTGTGCACCTTACCGTTTCAGTAAGGTGCTTTCCCGGCCGGTAAGCTCAGGAGGCAAATCACTATGAGGCAGCGTGTAATGGGCGCGGTCATGATGACCTTGCTCATCGCCATGTCGGCGTCGGCGCAACAAGGGACAACGGAGCTTCGTGGCAGAGTCATCGACGCGCAAGGAGCCGTCCTGCCGGGCGTGACCGTCGTGGTGCGCAACCAGGAGACGGGCATGTTCCGCGAGACCGCGTCGGGACCGGACGGGACGTTCATTGCGAGCGGCCTGGCACCGGGCACGTATCAGGTGAACGCGGAACTCCAAGGCTTCAAGAAATTCGAGCGCAAGGAACTGCGGCTCGAAGTCGGGAAGACCTCGAGTATCGATGTCACCATGGCGGTTGGAACGGTCGAAGAAACGGTCACCGTCACGACCGAATCGCCGCTGGTCGACGTCACGTCGAAGGAAATCGGCGGCAATATCACCAGCGAAACACTGGTCAAGCTGCCCAGCGTCAACGGCAACTTCATCGGCTTTGTCGCGCTTCTTCCCGGGATCGTTCCTTCAATCAGCACGGAATCATTCGGCAGCGATTCGATCAGCGTCAACGGCCAGGACCCGCGCAACAACAATTACATGCTCGACGGCGGCAACAATAACGACGACGTCATCGGGCAGCGCGCGGGCACGCAGGCACGGACACCGATCGAGGCGATCCAGGAATTCCAGGTCATCACCGGTCAGTACGACGCGCAGTACGGCAGAACATCGGGTGCGATCATCAACGCGGTCACCAAGTCGGGAACGAATCAGCTGCGCGGCAGCGTCTTTGGCTTCTTCCAGGACGGCAGCCTGACGACGAAGGATTACTTCGCGAAGGAAAAGGGACTGACCAAGCCCGACACGCAGTATCAGCGCTGGGGCGGCACCGTCGGTGGACCAATCGTGCGCGACAAGCTGCACTTCTTCGGGAGCGTCGAGCGCTTCGCCATCGATCGGCCCAACACCATCAACATTCCGGCGCGGCCGGAATTCAACGGCACGGAACTCACCAGGGATCGCGTGTGGAACACGATCGTGAGAGGCGATCACCAGGTCACCAACAACACGACCTACAGCGTGCGGTGGTTGCGAGAATCGTCGCCACAGAAGAACCAGATCATCACGCCGCCCGCGGTGACGCCGGCCGCCGCTCGCGAAGAGTCGGACGTCGATCAGACCGTCTCAATGAATTTGAATCAGGTGCTGACGCACACGAAAGTGAACACGTTGCGTCTGACCTGGACGCGTGAGAACGTCTCCTTCGCAAATCCGTGCTTCAATGGCAACGGCCGCGACCAGGCGGCGTGTCCGCCGCGGCTCGTGTTCCAGACGTTTGTCGATCAGCAAAGCAACCTCGCACAGTTTCGCGTCAACGACGGCATCCAGGCTGAGGAAACGCTGGGGTGGTTTCTGCCAAACAAGCGAGGCGACCACGACATCAAGGTCGGTGCGCAGTATGAGTACTCGGGCGCGAACAACATTACGCAGGACGACCTCAACGGTAACTTTACATTCGGAACGAGCAACGCGCCGTTCAACTCTTCAAACCCGTCTACCTATCCGGATCGATTCTCCATCCGGGTCGGCGGCCCACTGCGGATTTTCGAGAAGGCACACTACTTCTCCGCATTCGCACAAGACAAGTGGCGGCTCACGAAAGACCTGACCTTCAGCCTGGGGCTGCGCTACGACCTCGAGCGGATTCCCTTGGCCGAACCGGACAACCCGCTAGTGGAGACGTATCCGACCGATGACAACAACATTCAGCCGCGCGTGGGTATCACCTACAACCTCAACGACGGCAAGAGCGTCGCACGCGCGGGATACGGCCGATTCTTCGACAAGACCCACTTTGAATTGATCGGCGGCCTCTACACTGGCGTGTTCAGCACCTCGAGCGTGCAGACATTCCCCGTTGCAGGAGCCGACCTCGGCCCGCGCAACGGACAGTTCCCGACCGATCCGTTCCTGGTGAATGGCCCGACGGTGAACCACGATCTGCTCGCGCAGCGGTTCCCGAGCGGCGTGGCGGCTCGCGCCGCCAATGTGACGTGGGACAACGAGGATCGCCGGGTTCCGCACACCGACGAAATTACCGTCGGCTACGAACATCAGCTGATGCCGGACCTTGCAGTGAGCGCGGATTATCTCCATTCGCAGTCGCGCGAGATGTTGATGGTCCTGAACCTCAATCCGCAGTTCCGTTCATCCACGGTTGTCGCGCAGGCGACGCCGGTCCGCATCGGCAGCGCGACGCTGACGCAGGCGATGGCGGAGTTGCAACAGACGTATCCCGGGCTTACGCCATTCACGGGTAACGTCAACCAGTTCGTGAATCGCGGCGAGGTTGATTTCAACGCGATCATGCTGCAGATGAAGAAGCGCTTCAGCCATAACTACAGCGCCCAGGTCTCGTACACCTACAGCCGCTCGCGCGGCAATACGACCGGCAACGGCGCGCCCGGGAGCAATTTCCAGGTCGGCGACGACATGCACCTGGAAAAGAACGAAGGCCCAACGAGCTTTGACATTCCCCACAACTTCACCGTCAGCGGGACGGCACTGATTCCGAAGACGAAGGGGCTGCAACTGAGCTGGGTCGCACGCGCACTGAGCGGAACACCCTTCACCATCGTCAACACCAACTTCGATCCGGACCAGAACGGCATCCAGGCAGAGCCGCTGCCGGTTGCCAATTATGCCGGGACAGGCGTTGATGGCTATGAGGTCAAGAACTACGAAGAAGAGCGCAATGGCGCACGCGGACCGGGATACGTCCAGGCCGACATGCGCTTTGGCTACATGATCAACTTGCACGGCCGCCGGCGGCTCGAAGTGTCTGCCGACGTGTTCAATCTGGGCAACCGGACCAACTTCGCGAACCCGTCAGCCGATCAGGCAGCAACGTCGTCATTCCTGGTGATGACGGCATACAGCACGAGCTATACGCCGCGGAAAGTGCAAATTGGATTGCGCTACGAATTCTAAATAGAGTCGGGATCCGTTTTCCGGGATCCGGGATCCGATCGGATCCCGGATCCCGACGCCTATATACTCAGAGGAATGGGCCCCTCCTTCCGTCGTCTCCTTCCTTTCGTCCTCCGTTACCGTCGTCAGTTCATCCTTGGCCTTATCTGCGTCGTTCTGTCGTCGACGTTTCAACTGCTGGCGCCGTGGGTCCTGCGGTTTGCGATTGACGACCTGACGCTTGGTGTGACGCGGCAGAAACTGATCACCTACGCCGGACTCATCCTCGGCGTTGCGTGCATTCGGTCGGTGTTCCAGTTCCTGATGCGCCGCATCATCATCGGTGCGTCACGTGGAATCGAGTACGACATCCGAAATGCATTCTTCACGCGACTGCAACAGATGCCGCTGGCGTATTACCAGGCGCGGCGCACTGGCGATCTAATGTCGCGCGCGACCAACGACCTCAACGCGGTCCGCATGATGATCGGCCCGGCGGTCATGTATTCCGCCAGCACCATCCTGGTGTTCGCGGTCGCGATCATTCTGATGGTCTCCATCGATGCGCGACTGACGCTGATTGCGCTGATCCCGATGCCCATGGTGTCGATCAGCGTGAAATACTTTGGCACCGCGATCCATAAGCGGTTCGAGGCGATTCAGGCACAACTGGCAGACCTCAGCGCGGTGGTCCAGGAGGCGCTCGCGGGGGTTCGCGTTGTCCGCGCGTATAACCAGGAACGTCACGAAGTCGCGCGATTCAGCGCCGCCAACGACGAATACATCAAGCGCAATCGTGTCCTGATCCGGCTGCAGGGAATGTTCTATCCGAGCATGACGCTGTTTCTCGGCTTCGGCGCGCTGCTGGTCCTGTGGGTGGGAAGTCGCGAAGTCATCAACGGACGGATCACGCTCGGAGATTTCGTCGCATTCAATTCGTACCTGGTCATGCTCAGCTGGCCGATGATCGCGTTCGGCTGGGTGACGAACATGCTCCAGCGCGGAATGGCATCCTGGAAGCGGATGCTCGACGTCATGGATGCCGTACCCGACATCAGCGATGAGCACGTGACCGAACGAGGTCGTTCGGTGCCGCTCACGGGCGCGATAGATGTCCGTCATTTGACGTTCACGTATCCTGGCGCCGAACATCCGGTGCTCGACGATGTGTCGATTCGGATCGAGCCGGGGCAAACGGTCGCATTCGTTGGCGCGACGGGGTCTGGGAAGTCGACGCTCATTTCCCTGCTGCCGCGGCTCCACGAGCCGCCGCCCGCCACCGTCTTCATGGACAACGTCGACGTGCGCGAGATTCCACTCGAGCGACTGCGCGGCGCCATTGGCTTTGTGCCACAAGAACCGTTTCTCTTTTCTGAGTCGATCGCAGAGAACATTGCCTTCGGTGTGCGGGCCACGGCGGGACACGGATCCATTCAGGCCACGGAAGAACACGGATTAACACGGGCCACGGAAAAACACGGATTAACACGGATGGGTACGGAGGAGGGTAGAGCTCGATTGTGCGAAGTTGCCGCCATCGCGCGGCTCGATAAAGACATCGAATCTTTCCCCAAGGGCTATGAGACAGCGGTGGGCGAACGAGGAATCACCTTATCAGGCGGTCAGAAACAGCGGACGGCCCTGGCGCGTGCGGTGATGGTGGATCCACGGGTGCTGATCCTGGATGACGCGCTGTCGGCGGTGGATACCTATACGGAAGAAGAGATCCTGACGCGATTGAAGGACGTCATGCGTCAGCGCACCTCGATCATCGTCGCGCACCGGATCTCGACGGTGCGTGATGCCGATCAGATTTTTGTGCTCGACCGCGGCTGTGTTGTCGAACGCGGCGATCACGACGCGCTCGTTGCGCGCGATGGTCTCTACGCCTCCCTCTACAAGCGGCAACTGCTCGAGGAGGAGCTGGCGGCAAGCTGAATGTCTTTCCACGAAGAAGAAGTCCTTGGCAAGGCGTACGACGCCAAACTGATGCGGCGGTTGCTGCGATACCTGCGCCCGTACAAAGCGCAGGTCGCAGTGGCGCTGGCGGCGATCATCTCGGGATCGGTTCTCCAGCTGGCGCAGCCGTACTTGATGAAGCTGGCGATCGATCGCTACATCGCCACGCGCGATTTCGGTGGTGTCGATCGCATCGCGATTGCCTACTTCTTCATCCTCATCGCCTCGTTTGCACTGGAGTATGTGCAGACGTGGATGCTGCAGATGACCGGGCAACGAATCATGTACGACATGCGGCTGCAGATCTACGAGCACCTGCAGCGCATCGATTTGCAGTTCTACGACCGAAATCCGGTCGGCCGGCTGATGACCCGCGTCACGACCGATGTCGACGTGCTGAACGACATGTTCACGGCGGGTGTTGTCTCGATCTTCGGCGACGTGTTTACGCTGGTCGGCATCATGATCGTCCTCGTCACGATGGACTGGCGGTTAGCGCTGGTTACGTTTGCGGTCCTGCCGCTCATCGTGCTTGTGACGCAATGGTTCCGCCGAAACGTGCGCGAATCGTACCGCACCGTCCGCGCCTGGGTGGCTCGGATCAACGCCTTCCTGCAGGAACACATCACGGGCATGTCGACCGTTCAGCTGTTCCGCCGTGAAGCCCGGACGTTCGAGCGCTTCGACGACATCAACCGCCGGCACCGCGACGCCAACATCGACTCGATCCTGTATTACGCCGTGTTCTATCCGGCGATCGAAATCATCGGTGCGCTCGCCGCCGCGCTCATCATCTGGTTTGGAGGTGGCTGGACGCTGCAAAACACCCTCACCATCGGGTCGCTGGTCGCGTTCCTGTTGTACTCGAGCCGATTCTTCCGGCCGATCAGCGACATGTCGGAGAAGTTCAACGTCCTCCAGGCGGCAATGGCCTCGTCGGAGCGGATCTTTAAGTTGCTGGATACCGAGGTAAAGATCACGTCGGGATCCGTTGTCGGACCCCGGACCATGGACACCGGATCCCGGCAGGTATCAACCGGCCACATCGCCTTCGACCATGTCTGGTTTGCGTATGACGCCTCGGATCCCGGATCCCGCACAACGGATCCCGGTACGCGCGAGCCCACGTTTGTCCTTCGCGACATTTCCTTCGAGGTCAGACCCGGCGAACGCGTGGGAGTGGTTGGTGCAACAGGAGCGGGGAAGTCGACGCTCATCAACCTGCTGCTACGGTTTTATGACGTCACGCGAGGCCGGATCCTCGTCGACGGCGTCGACGTCCGGGAAATGAACCTGGGCGACCTTCGGCGTTTGTTTGGCTTGGTGCTGCAGGATGTTCACCTGTTCTCGGGGACCATTGCCGCAAATATCCGGCTGGGCGACATCACCATTACCGACCAGGCTGTGCGGCGAGCGGCGGAAGCTGTGCACGCGAATCGATTCATCGATCGCCTGCCGGATGGTTACCAGAGCGCCGTCGCAGAGCGAGGTGCGACACTGTCAGTCGGACAGAAGCAGCTGCTCTCGTTCGCGCGGGCACTGGCGTTCGACCCGCGCATTCTCGTGCTCGACGAGGCGACATCGAGTATCGACACCGAAACGGAGTTGTTGATTCGGGATGCGCTGAGCGTGCTGATGGCAGGCCGGACGACGATCGCGATTGCGCATCGACTTTCGACGATACAGGACCTGGACAAGATCCTGGTGCTGCACAAAGGGCACTTGCGGGAAGCGGGGACGCACCAGGAGCTTCTGGCGCAGCGTGGGATTTACTACAAGCTCTATCAGCTTCAGTACCGGGATCAGGAAAAGGAGAGCGAAGCGGCTAGCCGCCCGGCGCTTTCTGCGCCTCCTCCTTGACGCCGGGGGTGTCGTCCGGCCCAGGACTGACCGCTGGCATCTCCTTCGGCTGGGGCGCTTCGCGCCGCCTGAAGAGCCGATCCATCAGGCTGGGGCTGGGGCTGCTCGCTCGCGGATTCCATCCAAGCCGGAGGACCGTGAGACCGGCGGACCGACGACCGAACTCGTACCGCGCCTCGTCGCAACTCCACATGTAGATGTCGATGTGGCGGCCCTGAACAGCGGGGCCGGTATCCATGATCGTGTAGATACCGTTATACCGCTCACCGAGGCGATCGACCTGAATCACCGATCCGACCGGCAGGAGATCGGGGTCGGCGGCTGCGATCCCGTTGCGAACGTTCACGCCTGACGCCGTGGTTGTCCCGCGGCAATAGGCTGTGGCGGTAAATTTGAGACGGGCGCCGGGGGCCGGCTTGGCGTCGGAATGCCAGAATTCCGCCTGCCGCGCCGCATAGCGTGAATCAAGAATCGTGGCTTCGTACAGGAAGGCGAACGCAACGGCCGCGGTTCCTGTTGCGACGATCTTGCGCCCGAGTGAACGCGAGAGCAACATCATGACGCCGGTAGGTGCGACCAACGGTGCCGCAGCCGTGAGCTTCCACTATACCGTCCAAAGGCCCCCGGGTCAAAACCGGTACAGGGTACCCGTATTTATGTTAACTCGTTTGTTTATCCTTAATTATCGGATTGGCTCTTTCGGCGGTGCGCGACGATCATTGTAAGTGAGGCCTGGTACGCCACGAGGGCGAGGATCGCGCCCCCAATCATGGACCCTAGGGCGTACGACCATAGGAGCGGAGTGAGGGTCTTGACGAGACTCCTGAACTCTCCCCACGAGGCGTCGGTCAAGGCTTCGCGAAATTCCTTCATCAAATCCGGCGGGACATCGACATTCAAGATCATGGCGCCCACCATGGTGGACAGCGTGTAGTAGGCGGGCAGAATCCACGGCAGGTTGGAGTACACACCGAGCAGAACCGCCACCCGATTCAGGTTCAACGCGAACGCGACGACGAGGCCCAGGATCGTGTGAAGCCCGAGAAACGGGGAGAACCCGAAGAACACGCCGACCGCGTACGCCGCCGCCGTGCGCGTTGGCGTGTCGTGGGTGTGGAGCAGCTGGCCGAGCCAGCGACGGCGAGCGTCCGGGGATCCGATCATGCCCAGTTAAAAGTGGACGAACCCGGTCGGCAGCGGCTCGAGCCGCCCATTCCGCGTCAGGCCAATCGAACGATCCGCTGTCAGGGCGCCGATTTTTGTGATCGGCACGCCGCGCGCTTCCCGGAAAACTCCGCGCAGACGCCCACGCCGCTTCGGAGAAACAGCAAACAGCAGTTCGTAATCATCGCCGCCCGCAACCGCCGCAGACACCGCATCCGCTCCGATGCGGCTGAACCACGCGTGCGCAGACGGGTGCATGGGAAGAAGTGCGGCATCGATCTCGGCGCCCGTATGACTCGCAGATGCGAGTTGAGTGACGGCGTCCGCAAGACCATCGCTGAGGTCCATGCAGGCGCTCGCCGTGCGCGTCCGGCCCAGAATCGCGCCGAGCCTGGACCGTGGCTCCGGGCGGCAGTACCGCTCGACGCACTCTGCCAGGTCTCGGTCGGCCGGCCGCGGAAGCGTCACCCCTCCAACAGCATTTGCCTCGCCGGATTGCACGCATTGCTCGCGCAACCATTCCAGGCCCGCCCGCGCGGCCCCAATCCGCCCGGTGACGTAGAGATCGTCGCCGGCACGTCCGCCCGCGCGCGTCAGGATCCGTCTCGGCCTGACACTGCCGATGACTGTGACGTCGAGAACAAGCGGCCCGGGCGATCGCGTAATGTTGCCGCCGGCGAGGGTGATGCGAAGCCGTTTTGCCAATTCCAGGAGTCCCTCGAGCAGTTCATCGACCTCGATAAGCGTGGTGTGGGCGGGGAGCATGAGCGAAAGCAGCGCAAACCGGGAGGTCGCTCCCATGGAGGCGACGTCGCTCACGTTGACCGCGAGCGCCTTGTGACCGATATCGGCCGGGGTAGAGAAGCGCCGATCGAAATGAACGCCTTCGACCAGCGCGTCGGTGGTCAAGACCTGCAGCGCCCCGCGATCCGGGATCGCGACCGCTGCGTCGTCGCCGATACCGACGACCAGGGCCGGGTCGGCGGCCGGCACCCGGCTGCGAATCCGTTCAATCAGGGCACGCTCGCCGGCCTCGGCAACCCGGTGACCCGTCGCGCTACCGGGCGAACTCAACGGCGCGCGTCTCCCTGATGACCGTCACCTTGATTTGTCCTGGATACTCGAGCTCGTTCTCGATGCGGCGCGCGATGTCCTTGGACAACCAGACGGTCTCTTCATCGGAGATTCGTTCGCTTTCGACGACGATGCGGATTTCCCGTCCGGCCTGGAGCGCGAACGACTTCGAGACCCCTTCGAACGAGTCTGCGATGCCCTCGAGTTTCTCCAGCCGTTTCACGTACGACTCGAGAATGTCGCGCCGTGCGCCGGGACGTGCCGCTGAAATCGCATCAGCGGCCTGCACAATCATCGCTTCCAGCGACGGCCAGTCGATGTCCATGTGGTGCGCTGCGACCGCCATCAAAACTGGTTCGCTTTCGCCATGCTTTCTCAGAAAGTCGAGCCCCAGCTCGAGGTGCGTTCCCTGCAGATCGCGGTCGATGGCTTTCCCGATGTCGTGCAGGAATGCGGCACGCGCGGCGACGTGCCCGTTCAGGCCAATCTCCTTCGCCATGATGCCGGCGAGGAAGGCCACTTCCTTCGAGTGGTTCAGCACGTTCTGACCGTAGCTGGTTCTGAACTTCAAACGGCCCATTAGCCGCAGCACATCGGGATGCAGGTCGTACAGGCCGAGTTCGAACGCCGCCGCTTCACCTTCCTTGCGGACGGTCTCTTCCATGTCGGTTTTGACCTTCTCGACGATTTCCTCAATCCGCGCTGGATGGATCCGGCCGTCGGCGATGAGGCGCTCGATGGCTTGCCGCGCCACTTCGCGCCGGAACGGATCGAAGCTCGACAAGATGATCGCGCCCGGCGTGTCGTCGACGATGAGTTCGACGCCGGTTGCGGTTTCGAGCGCGCGGATGTTGCGTCCTTCGCGGCCGATGATGCGCCCCTTGAGATCGTCACTGGGAAGGTCGACAACCGAGACCGTCGTTTCGATCGCGTGCTCGGCGGCGCTCCGTTGAATCGCGTCGGTGATGATTTGCTGAGCACGGGCCGCGGCCGTCTCTCGCGCCTCGGTTTCGAGACGCTTCACCAGGTTCGCCGCGTCGCGCCGCGCGTCGGCCTCAATCTGCTTCAGCAGCAGCTCGCGCGCCTCGTCGGCGGTCAGGCCGGCGACGCGTTGCAGTTCGCGCTGCCGCTCAGCGGCGAGCTGTTCCACTCGCGCAGCTGCGGCGGCGGCACGTTGTTCGTGAGCGGCAAGCGCCTTCTCGCGGGCGCGGAGTTCCTGCTCGACGCGATCGGTGACGGCGAGGCGATCGGCGAGGGCCCGCGTCTTGTCGGCCAGCCCCTGTTCGAGACCGATGATTTCCTGGCGCCGATCGCGCGCCTGCTTCTCGGCTTCGGCGGCCAGTTCGTGCGCTTTCTCGCGCGCCTCGAGCGTGGCTTCTTTGCGCAGCGTTTCGGCGTCGCGCTCGGCCTGTTTCAGGGCGCGGTCGGCCTCGCTTCGAGCGTTTTTGAGGGAATCGTCCGCGGAGCGCTTCTTGGACGCGGCTCCCCACACGAGTGCGCCGCTCGCGATCACACTCACGAGCAGCGTGGCGACAGCAGCTAAGCCAGATGGCGGCATCCAGAGGTCCCCATAACCGAGCCCGGGGCCCGGAGGTCGGTTCGTGAAGGTCAGCTGGAGAAGAGAGGAATAGGCCCCGCTTTGCCGTGTGGGGAGGTCGGATGAACCTGCTCAAAGCAGGTGGAACCGCTGCACAAGCGATGCTTCAGGCTTCCTCTTGCAGAGGCATGCACACCACACCGCGTCGCGATTCTCTTATGGTGAAACGTTGGCTCAAACGAGCCTCCGAACCATCACAAACAAAGCAGGGAACTCAAACTCCGCGAAGGATCTTACTGCATTTTGCCAGAAAACCGTCAATGTTCAATGTTGCGCACAACGACACCGCTGAGCATCGAACATGGCGCGGTCAGCGCGCCGCGGTTTGCCGCGCGTCGGGAAACCCCAGCGCCAGATCGAGCACGCGTTCGAGTTCGGCGGCTCGAGTCGCCACCTGATCGTTCTGCCGACGCTCATCGTCGAGGACGCGGAAGTATTCGTCGGCGATGTTCAACGCTGCCAGGACGGCGAGTTTCAGCGTGTCGCCTGCCGGGGATTCCTTGAGGGCAAGCCGCATCTTCTCGTTGACGTAAGCGGCCAGCTCGGCCACGTAGGCTGGATCGAGTCCGCTCCGGATCGGGTACTGCTGTCCGTGGATCTCGACGGTCACGACACGCGACCCGCTTTGGTCCATGGCGGTTCTACAGGTTGAGGGCTTCGATCTGCGACAACATGTCGCCGACGCGCGACCGAATCAACTGCCGCTCTTCGCGCAAGGCGGCAAGCTCGCCGGTCGTGGTCTCCGCGTCCGCGAGCCGTGCCCGCAGTCCGTCGAGCTCGCGAGTGAGGCGCGTGTTCTCATCCGCGGCGCGCGCCTGATCGGCTCGCAACCGATCGATCACTCCAACGAGGAGCTTCACTTTCTCTTCGAGACGATCGATCGGCTCGAGATCAACGCCGCGTACTGCTACTTTCGCCAAGGGAGAACTCCTTTACGTTTATCTCTGTTCCGCGCTGTGTGCCGAACGCAGCGCGTCAACGATTCTTTCGGTGGCCGCCTGCACTTCGTCGTCGGTGAGCGTCCGATCGAGATCGCGGAACGTCAAACGGAGCGACAGGCTGACACGCCCTTCGGGAACGCCCTTGCCCTGATAGCGATCGAACTCCGAGATCGATACGAGGGTGAAAGGGGCTGTCGCACGGATAGTGCCACGAACGGCGGCGGCAGGCAAGGTTTCATCGACGACGATTGAAATGTCGCGGACGATCGACGGATACCGTGGCAGCGATTGCGCTCGCAGGTTGTCTCCGGCGGCGACACGGGCGAGCGCCTCGAGATCGATCTCGCCAACGTAGACGTCTTCGCCGGCCACCAGTCCGCGGGCCTCGCCGATTGTCGGCACCAGTTGACCGACGAGACCGAGTCGAGTACCGCCCGAGGAAACCTCGGCGGCGCGTCCGCGCGCGAGATACGTGGCATGGCTTGGTGCGACGTCAATTGCACCGGCGCCGAATGCGCGGCACAGCAACTCCACCGTCCCCTTCGCATCGAAGAAGTCGACGGATCGAGATGCTCCGGACCAGTGTGGAAGCGTCGCAGCTCCCATCCACGCGAATGCCACCGCCCGACCTTCGCCGCTCGACCCGAATCGGCTTCCTATCTCGAAGAGCTGAATGTCTTTCCGCCCACGGCGCCGATTGTGCGCGCAGGAGTCGATCAGCCCCGGAAGCAACGAAGGACGAAGAACGGCGAACTTTTCGGAGAGCGGATTCTGAATCGCTGTCGGCTCCACCGCGGGTTCGCAGAAGGGCAGTGCGGCGTGCCGCTCGATGAACGCGAACGTCATCGCCTCGGAGAATCCCGCGGCTGTGAGTGTCTGCCTGATCAGGCGATCGCGAACGACGATTGGATCGGGCGGTGCCTGCGCCGCCTCGAGCGGCGGGAACCGCACGGGCAAACGATCGAAACCATAATGACGCCCGACCTCTTCGATCAAGTCTTCTTCGCGCAAGACGTCGACCCGGAAGGACGGGACGGTCACGTCCCACGTACCGTCTCCATTGCTGGCGACGACCTCAAAACCGAGAGGCGCCAGGTAGCGAGGGACGTCGTCGGCAGGAACGACCTGACCAAGGAGACGCGCGATCCGCGACGATCGCAATTGAAGCTGCCGCCGCTCGCGCGGAGCCGGGTACTGATCGACGGTCGGTGACACCGGCGTGGCAGCGCCAATTTGCGCAAACAGCTCCGCGGCGCGCGCGATCGCCGTTGCGGGAAGCTCGACGTCCCCTCCGCGTTCGAACCGGGCTGACGCTTCGGTCTTGAGTCCGAGCCTCTTGCTGGTTCTGCGAACCGATGTCGGTTCGAAATACGCACTCTCGAGCGCGATCGTGGTTGTCGCGGTTGAGATCTCGGAGTCCGCTCCGCCCATGACGCCGCCGACGGCGATCGGCCGCTCCGCGTCGGCGATCACGAGCATGTCTTCGTCCAGCCTGCGGTCGACGCCGTCGAGTGTGCGAATCGACTCCTTCGCACGCGCACGCCGGACCACGATCCGGCGCTGTGCCAGTCGCTCGAAATCGAACGCGTGCATCGGCTGCCCGATCTCGAGCATCACATAGTTGGTAACGTCGACGATGTTGTTGATAGGGCGGACGCCGGCCGCCTCGAGCCGCTGCTGGAGCCAGGGAGGGGAGGACGCTACCCGTACTTGAAACACTTGGGCGCAATAGCGCGGGCAGAGATCAGGGGCCTCGATGAGAACGTCGAGTTCCGGGATCCGTTGTCCGGGGTCGGGGATCCGATCGGATCCCCGATCGCGGGTACCGGATCCCGACTTCATCGCAACACCCCAGATGGCCGAGGCCTCTCGCGCAATGCCGACGTGACTCAAACAATCGGGTCTGTTCGCGGTGATCTCGAAATCGATCACCGGCTCTCGACCCTGTTCGACCGCCGCGAGCTCGAATCCGCGCAGGCTGATCTCGCGTGCGACGATCTCGACCCCATCGGGGACCGGCACGATCTCACGCAGCCAGTTGTAGACGATCCTCACAGCGGAAACTGCTCCAGGAACCGCAAATCGTTTTCGTAAAACAGGCGGATATCTTCCACGCCCCATTTCAGGAGCGCGGTTCGTTCGATGCCCATCCCAAAGGCCCAGCCGGTGTAGCGATCGGGGTCATATCCGACCGCTTCGAATACCGCGGGATGCACCATGCCGCTGCCGAGGATCTCGATCCATCCCGTGCGCTTGCACATCCCGCAATCGCGGCCGGTTCCGCCGCACGCGCCGCAGCTGATGTCGACCTCGGCGCTCGGCTCGGTGTAGGGAAAGAAGCTCGGTCTGAATCGCAGCTTGCGTTCCTCGCCGAACAGCTCGCGCAGAAAGACGAACAGCGTGCCCTTCAGATCTGCGAGTGAGATGCCTTCGCCGACGACGAGCCCTTCGACCTGCGTGAACATCGGCGTGTGGGTCAAATCCAGGTTGTCGCGACGGTAGACTCGGCCGGGCGCAATCAGCCGCACCGGCGGCTTGTGCTGCTCCATGTAGCGGATCTGCATGCCCGAGGTGTGGGTGCGGAGAAGTGTCGCCGGCGAGCCGGCAGCGGAGCGCACTGGTGCCGCAAGATACAGGGTGTCCTGCATGTCGCGCGCCGGATGATCCGGCGGCATGTTGAGCGCCTCGAAGTTGTGATATTCGTCCTCGAGCTCGGGGCCTTCCAGAATCAAAAAGCCCATGCGGCTGAAGATCGATTCGATGCGCTCGCGCAGCAACGTGAGCGGATGGCGATGGCCGAGCGTCGGCTGTCGCCCGGGAAGCGTCAGGTCAACCGCGCCGGCAGGCGGCCGTTCCGCTTCGGCCGACGCGATCCGTTCATCGAGTTGCGTTTCGATCTGCTGGCGGAGATCGTTGGCGAGTTTTCCCAGCCGGGGCCTGACGTCGGGCGGCGCGGAACCCAGGCTCTTGAGCAGGCCCGACACGAGCCCGCCTTTGCGCGACAGGTATCGATCGCGCACGCCGCGAAGCGCCGCCGGCGTGGTGGCGGTCGAGAGGTCGCGCTCGAAATCCGCGCGAAGCGCTTCTATCTGGGAGTCGGACATGCAGGCTTAAGGCTTATGGCTTAGGGCTCAAGATTCGCGCTCGCGGCAAGGGCTCACGACTTGCCTTAAGCCATGAGCCTTTAGCCCTGAGCCCTAAGCCGTTGCGCGACGCGCAGTCCTGGGTTTCGCGTCGCCAGCGACCTTCGCCAGCTGCGCGAACGCGGCGGGCGACGTGACGGCGAGGTCCGCGAGCGACTTGCGATCGATCGGATTGCCCGCCGCCTTGAGTCCCGCGATCAGCTGACCGTAGGTCAGCCCGTTCTCGCGCGCGGCGGCATTGATCCGGATCACCCACAGGCGGCGGAAGTCGCGCTTCTTATTGCGGCGTCCGACGTACGCGTACTTGAGCGCGGTGTCGACCGACTCTTTCGCCGATCGATACAGCTTGCTCTTGGTCTGATAAAAGCCTTTTGCGCGTGACAGCAGCTTCTTACGCTTCGCGCGGCGGACATTTCCTCTTTTTACTCTTGGCATGGTGTTTTAGTCCGGTAACATTTTTCTGAGCTTCGCCACGTCCGCCTGGGCGGTTACCGACGTGCCGCGCAACGCGCGCTTACGGCTGCGCGTCTTGCTGGTCAGGATGTGGCGCTTGAACGCCTTGCTCCGCATGAATTTTCCGGTCGCGGTCTTCTTGAATCGCTTTGCCGCTCCCCGGTGTGTTTTCAACTTCGGCATTTCTCTGGTTCCTTCGCTGTCGATGTGCAATGTCCAATGTTCAATGTTGTCCTCGCCTCGCCGTGAACATTCAGTATTGAACATTTAACATTGAGCATTGAACATTGAGCTTACTGTTCCGTCTCCCGTGTTTCCGCTTCCTTCCGCGCGGCCGGCTTCTTGACAACGCGCTGCGACAGGATGGTGTGCATCTGATTGCCTTCCTGGCGCGGCGCCGTCTCCGCGATGGCAACGTCGTTCAAGTCCTCAATCAACCGCTCGAGAATGCGCCGTCCGATCTCGGGATGCGCCATCTCGCGCCCGCGGAAGAAAATCGTTGCCTTCACCTTGTCGCCGTCAGCAAGGAAGCGTTCGATGTGCTTCTTCTTGAACTGATAATCGTGCTCGTCCACTTTGGGACGAAACTTGATCTCTTTGACCTCGATGATCTTCTGGTGCTTCTTGGCCTGCCGCGCGCGCTTCTGCTCCTGGTACTGGTACCGGCCGAAGTCCATGATGCGGCAGACCGGCGGAGTCGCCGTCGCGGCAATCTCGACCAGGTCGAGCCCCTTCTGTTTGGCGATCGTAAGAGCCTGCTGCGGCGGCATGATGCCCAACTGCTGACCGGTGTCGTCAATCACCCGGACTTCACGCACCCTGATGCGTTCGTTGACCCGTGTGCGGTCATCCCGCCGCGGGCTTCGGTCGAAAGCTATAAAACCTCCTATGCGGCCTTGTCGCCGCGCCCCTCATTCTTGGCGGCTTCTATGAAGGCCGCAACCGTCTGGGCTCCCTGATCGCCGCCGGCGCGGCTGCGCACGGCAACCGTCCCGTTCGCCGCTTCCTTATCCCCGACTACCAGCATATAGGGGATCTTCTGAAGCTGAGCTTCTCGGATCTTAAATCCGATCTTCTCCTGCCGTTCGTCGAGTTCCACCCGGAGCCCGGCCGCCTTGAGTTCGGAAACGACCGACTTCGCGTAATCGAGATGCCGATCCGCGATCGGCAGCACGATCGCCTGCACCGGGGCGATCCACAGCGGCAGAGCGCCGGCGTAATGTTCGAGCAGCAGGGCGATGAATCGCTCGAAGCTGCCGAAGATGGCGCGGTGGATCACCACCGGCCGATGCTCTTTGTTGTCGGCGCCGATATATTTCAGCTCGAACTGCTGCGGCAACTGGTAATCGAGCTGAATCGTGGCGCATTGCCACTTCCGCCCGAGTGCGTCGGTGACGGCGAAGTCGATCTTCGGTCCGTAGAATGCGCCGTCTCCCTCGTTGATCGTAAACGGAACGTTCACCGCGTCGAGCGCCTTCTTCAATTCCCCCTCGGCATGGTTCCAGGTCGCGATCTCTCCGAGGAATTCGACCGGCCGGGTCGACAGCTTCATCTCCGGCGTGAGGCCGAAGTCGTCGTACACGCGACCCACCAGGCGCAGCAACCGCTCGACTTCCTCGCCGATCTGATCCTCCCGCAGGAAGATGTGCGCATCGTCCATGATGAACTCGCGCACGCGGGTCAGACCGCTGAGCACACCCGACGCCTCCATCCGGTGCAGCACACTCTGTTCGTGGATGCGCAGCGGCAGATCGCGATAGCTGCGCACTTCGCTGCCAAACAGCAGCATGTGGCCGGGGCAGTTCATCGGCTTCAGGCCGGATTTCTCTTCTTCGCCGGCAGACTCGATCAGGAACATGTTTTCCCGGTAGTGCTGCCAGTGCCCCGAGGTTTCCCACAACGCCTTGTTGAACACCAGCGGCGCGCGCACTTCCACGTATCCGGCGGGGAAGAGGATGCTCCGCATGTAATTGCCGAGCAAGTTCACCAGTGTTGTCCCCTTCGGCAGCCAGAACGGCTCACCAGGCGCCCAAGGATGAAACCAGAACAAGCCAAGTTCGCGACCGAGCTTGCGGTGATCGCGCTTTTTCGCTTCTTCGATCCGCTGCAGATGTGTCTTCAGTTCGGAATCGCTGGTGAACGCGGTGCCATAGACGCGCTGCATCGGCTGGCCCTTCGCGTCACCCTTCCAGTACGCGTTCGAGGTGTTCAGCAGCTTGAACGCCTTCAAGCGCCCGGACGAGGGCACATGCGGACCGACGCAGAAATCAACGAAGGTATCGCGATCCTTGATCGTGTAGCACGACACCTCGGATTGCCCTGCGGTCTTCTCCTCGATCAGCTGAACTTTCAGTGGCTCGCCTCGTTGCGAGAAAAAGCGCATCGCTTCCTCGCGCGGCCACATCTGCCGTTCATACGGGAGATCAGCCGCCGCGAGTTCCTTCATCTTTCTTTCGATCGCTTCGAGATCCTCCGGTACGAATGGACGATCGACGACGAAGTCGTAGAAGAAACCTTCGTCGGTGGCCGGACCAATTCCGCACTGCGCGCCGGGAAACAGGTTGATCACCGCGGCCGCCATCAAGTGCGCGGTGCTATGGCGGAAGAGCGCCAACGCTTCGGCACTTTCGGCCGTGACGATGCGGACCGACGAATCCTGATTCAATGGGAATGTCAGATCGACAAGCTTGCCATCCACCACCGCCGCGACCGCTGCTTTTGCGAGCCGCGGAGAGATCTGTGCCGCGACGTCGGCAGGAGTCGATCCTGCCGCCATACGACGGCTCGAGCCGTCCGGCAGCGCGACGGAGACCTCAGACATCAGGAAATTACATTACGGGAAGGCGTTCTTCAGTCGAGTGGTAGGCACGAGCGGACTCGAACCGCTGACCTCCTGCGTGTCAAGCAGGCGCTCTAACCAACTGAGCTACGCGCCTATGTCTTGAAAACACTGGCCTTACCGAACAGTTAGTGTAACAAAGGGAAACGGGAAAAGGCAAAAGGGAAAAGGGAAAAGGGACAAGGAAAGGCCTTGTCCCTTTGAAGAGGTCTAGTTAACCGCGCCTTTGAGAGCTTTGCCAGCGGTGAAGCGAACGACCCGGCGCTTGGGGACTTTGATCTCGGCACCCGTCTGCGGGTTGCGAGCGACGCGCGCTTTCCGCTGCGCCGTCTTGAATGTGCCGAACCCGACGAATGTGATGGGCTGACCCTTCTTCAACGACTTCGTGATGCCGTCGAAGAACGACTCGACCGCCGCCGTCGCATTCGTTTTCGTGATGCCCGTGTCCTGCGCGATCTTTGCGATGAGGTCCTGCTTGTTCATGAACGCCTCCCGGTGGACAAAGATTCGCGAACGCAGGGCCTTCGACTGCGCTCGGGGTCGTCCTGAGCCACGTCGGAGGACGGAAGTGAAGCCTCAGATCAAACGCGTCGCGCGGATCTTTCGTGTGTCCGGGTTATACGCGACCGATCCGAGGGTGTCAAGAAATTCCGTGCAGTTTTGCGCAGTTACGCGGCCTTTTTTCCCGCGCGTGCGAGCGCCGCGTCGAGGATTGGATCCTTGTCCGAGGCCACCTGACCGAAGTCTGCCACGTCGTTGTCCTCGACTTCGACATCCGGCTTCAATCCCTTGCCCTGGATCGATTCGCCGGAGGGGGTCAAGTAACGAGCGTAGGTGAGCCACAGGCCGCGGTTCTCTGGGAGTTTCACCAGTTTCTGCAAGGCGGCGCGACCGAGCGTACGCTCTCCGACGAGATCCGCGCGCTTATTGCCGTCGAGTGCCGCGGCAAAAATCTCTGAGGCGCCTGCCGTGCCCGTCGTGATCAGGACTTGAACCGGTAGGTCAATCGCACCATCGCCAGCTTGTGCCGAGATCGTTTCACGATTTGCCGGGGCGGGTTCCGACGACGGCTTGGTCTTGCTGGCGTCGTTGCTTTCTTGCCGAGTGCGGCCGTTGCCGTCTCGAGAGGTGATCGTGTTTTCCGCCGGCTGGCCGGGTTCGCGCTGACCCTTCATCGCCAGCGTTCCAGATTTGACGAAGAGACGTGCGGCGGCGATTCCGTTGTCGAGTGGACCCTCAGCGGTGTGTCGCACGTCGATGATGATCGACTTCGCGCCAGCGCGAGACAGATCGGCAATCTGTTTCTTCAACTGATCGACCACACCTTCGCGGAAGCTCGTGATGCGCACGTACCCAACGTCAGGCGCCGCGATCTTTCCCGACACGACCGCCGCTGCGGCTTTCTCGCGCACCAGCGCCACTTCGTGGGGATCGGCCGCGTTGCCACGAATGACGGTCAGCGTCACCTTGGATCCCGGTTGGCCGCGCAACAGGCGCGTGCCTTCGAAGACCGACATGTCGCGCGTCGGCTTTCCATCGATGGCGCGGACGTAATCGCCCGTCTGAAGTCCGGCTTTGCCTGCCGGCGACCCGTCGCGGGCGGCAATGACGCGAAGGTAATACTGGCGTGTCAGCTCGAGGCCGACTTCCCCTTCGGGCAAGGACGCGCCGGACTGTACTTCAGATACCTGCTGCGGATTGAGATACGCGCTGTCGGGATCGAGCCCTTCAGCGAGTCCCTTCATCGCGCCTTCCATCGCGCGATCGACCTTGACCTCTTCGACGTAGTTGGTGAGGACCAGCCGCAGGACGTCGTTGAAGACTCGCAGCTCACGGAACGTGTCGTCGCCAGCGGGCGAAGACGCGCGGCCAATGAGTCCGCCGACAACCACGAAGATGAGTACCGGCGTCGACAGCAACAGGATGGAAAGACGGGTCTTAAGTGTCATAGTTACTTCTTGAGCCATTGTAAAGGATCGACGGGTTTGCCGTCGATCCGAAGCTCAAAATAGAGCGCCGGGTTGCCGCTGGGGTCGCGGCCTGAGCTTCCAAGCTGAGCCTGGGCATCCACGTGGCTGCCGCGAGCCACATCAATCGACGAAAGATGCCCATAAAGTGAGTAGTTGCTGTCGCCGTGGTCGACGATCACGAGCGTTCCGTACCCGGTGAATTGATCGGCGTAGGCGATGGTTCCTTCGTGGACGACCCGCACGGGCTCGCCTTCGGCAAGCGAGATTTCGATCCCGCTCCGCGCGATCGATGTCCCAAACCGGCTGTTTGTCTGCCGTCCGAAGCGGCCCGTCACGATTCCGTGTGCCGGCCACGGTAGCGCTCCTCGAAATGGCGCAATCGGTAACGCGACCGCCCCGCCTCGTCCGCCAAGCTGGGTGACGGTTCCCTGGAGCCGCTGCTGTGCCGCTTCCAGCTCACCGGTGAGCTGAGCGTTCAGGTCGCGGCGGTCGTCGATCGACGCCACGAGCGCGGTTCGTGCTGCGACCGCTCGATCGATGGCTGCTTTTGCGGCGAGGGCCTGTGCCTGCAGCTTGCTGACTTCACGGATGTGGCCTTCGAGTGATTCGCGCTCCTGCTTCAGCGCTTGCAGCGTGCGTTCGTGCTGTTGCACCCGCTCGCGGTCGAGTCGATTGAGTGCGGCGGCCGTTCGATACACGCGGCCGATTGAACGCAGGTTGTCGACGTCGAGGAGCAATCGCCAGTACCCCGCCTGACCAAGCTTGTAGAGATCGACCAGCCGGCGTTCGACCTCCGGCCGCTCGGTTTCCGCGCTGTTCTGGAGTGCGGCCGCGCGTACGCTCGTTACCGCGACCCTCTCACGCGTCTGCCGCAGCTCACGTTCGGCGTTGGCCAGTTCTTCTGTCTTCAGCTCACGATCGACTTCCAGCTTTCGCAATTCGACGAGCAACGTCCGTTCCTGCGACGCCAGCGCATCGGATTCCTTCTGCAGCGCGCGAATGCGATCGGCCGCGCGCTTCGACGCGGCATCGGCGGCAGCTTGATCGTTCGGAGTCGATGATTGCGCCGACAGCGCGAGCGACGCGACGATAAGAACCGTGACGACCACGGCAATGTAGGGCGAGGTCGTCAGACCGCGCCGCGAATCAAAAGAGCGGTTTGCCATCGATGTCGCCTGGAATTGGAAGGCCAAAGTATTTCAGCACGGTTGGCGCGACGTCCATGATCGAAGGGCCGTCGCCGGTACGGGTGACCGCACGATTCGAAATCAGGACGCCTGCCGTCGTTGCGTAGTCGTATCCGCCATGATCGCCGCTCCACTTCTTCATGTTCGGATACACGATTCCCTGCGGTGATCCGCCGAGTGTCGTCTGCCACGACACGCGATAGCCGTCTTCCATGCCGACCTGAAGCTCCGACGCGTTCGACAGGTATTCTCCGGAATACACATCGTCGCGCTGGTAAACCGCACGAATAATCGGTGAACCGTCGTCGGGATCCTTGAGCGTGAGAAGTTTCGCGCTCAGCTCGTCGGCAAGTTGCTTCGCTTCCGCTCCAGGACTGACGATGCCCTTGCCCTCGCGGCCACGCAGATTGAAATAGATCTGTCCGATCCCCATGGCGTAGGCGCGTGTGCGGCTCCAGTCCACGTTCTCCCAGAATTCACCGGCGCCGAAGAGATCGTCGAGCTTCTTTTCACCCGGCTGCTGACCCTGCAGGATCATGTAACCCTGCTGCACCAGCCAGGTGTTCAAGTTCACGGCTTTTCGCCACGAGTGAAAGCCGTGATCCGAAACGATCAGCACCGCTGTTCCCGGATCGATGTGCTCGAGTACTTCCCCGACGAATTGATCGGCCCGTCGATAGACGCGCTCGATCGCGTCGCCGAATTGGGCGGCGAGCTTCGCGTCGTACATTGGATGTTTCGGATCCATCAGGCGCCACATCATGTGCTGGACGCGGTCGGTCGATTCAATCACGCCGACGAGCGTGTCCCACTCGCGTGAATCGATCCGATTGAGGATGACCTGCGCGCGATCGTCGAAGGCTTTATAGAGATCGTCCATGAACGTCTTCTCGTCCATGCGCCCTTCGTTCAACGGCCATGTCGCTTCTGCCCACCCGAGCGTCCGGTAATAACCGAGACGTTCGAACAGCTGCCCGGCGAACGATGCCGGAGCCGACATGGGCACCGGCGGATTGTCCGGCTTCCAGTTGACCGGCGAAATATAGAGCTGCAGTTCGTTGCCGGCGTTCATCAGGAGCAGTTGCGCCATGCCATGCACACGAACGAGAAAGTTCACTTTGAAATCGAGGTTGATCCATCGGCTCAGTTTCCCGGGTTCGAGCAGCAGCGATTCGCCGGCGAGTTCCACAGTCGCGGTTTTCGCCGACCGATTCCAGCGGATCGTGAACGGAATCCGCACGTCCTCCTGCGGCTGCAGCTCGGCGATGGCCGCGCGATCCTCCGCGGTCAACGCCCCCTTCTTCCGGATCGCCTGAATCTTCTGCTTGATGACCGGGTTGGGCGGGCCGATCAGTTCCGTGTGTGCGACGTCGTTCTCGACGAGCAATCGCTTGAGGATTCCCCCGAATTCCGTGTTTCCTTCCTCATATCGGCTGAGGTCGGTCGCAAAGTAATAGAAGGTGCCCATCGTGCCCCGAATATCGGGGAGCGGAAGGCCCGACAGCATCTCGCCATTCGGAACGTCTTCCGGCGGAAAAGTCACAGGAACGGTGAGCACGCTTGAACGCACGCCGGCCTTGCCGGCTGTGACCCAGAAGGAAGTGGCGCCACGAATCGAAAACAGTTTGGGTTTCGAGTACGGAATGTAATCGAAGAGGAACTTTGCCGGCTCGCGACGCACCATTCCAAGATCGGGCAGGTAGGTTGACGTGTCGCGCACGAGAAAGTCGTAGATGTTGTGCTTACCGGGATTCACACCGGTCGCGAACGACGCCCACGCGGTCGGTGATTCCGGAGAATGGGTCGTCGCGAGCGGATACATGCCACCCTGTTCGGCGAGTCGCTTGAGGTGCGGCAGTTTGCCTTCGCGCATCCATCGGCCGACCAGCGCCGGATCCATTCCGTCGAATCCCAGGATGACGAGCCGTTGCGAGAACTGGCTTGGAGGACGACGGCTGCGGAACAGCGTGGTCTGCGTCAGCGCAACCGCCACTGCGACGGCAACAATGGCGATGAGCGCGGCGACGAGCGATCGCTTGCGCATGTGCTCGGATTATAGCCACGGATGAACACGGACAACACGGGCCACGGATGAACACGGATGAACACGGATGAACACGGATGAACACGGATGAACACGGATTAGACGGATGCGAAACGGCGATGGTGTACCCTTTCGGAGTGCGAGCGCTCGGCATCGACTACGGCACACGCCGGATAGGGCTTGCGTTGTCGGATGCGACCGGCCTTCTCGCGCGGCCGTGGAAAACGCTTGCGGTAGACGGCGGGCCCGAGCGTGTTGCGGCTGTGCTGGCACAAGAAGCCGCGGCTCTCGTCGCCGAACCTGACGGACTTGGTGCGATCGCGCTCGGCTATCCGCGCCGGCTCAACGGCGAGCCGACCGCACAGACGGCCGCCGTCGAAACGGTTGCCGCGGCGCTGCGGACCGCGATTGATATTCCAGTCGTCCTGCAGGACGAGCGGCTCACGAGCGTCGAAGCAGAAAGCGAACTCGCGCGCCGCGAGAGGGACTGGCGGAAACGCAAGCCGTTGCTCGACGCGCGGTCGGCGGCCATCATCCTTCAGGATTACCTTGATGAACGCGCGCGCCATGCCGAGCGCGTAGAAAGCGAGAACGCGTGAGGCGGCTTGCGATCTGGATCCTCGTCATCGTCCTGATGGTCGCCGGGTTTGCCGGGTGGCGGATTGTTCTCGCCGAAATGTCACCGTTCAAAGGGTACGACGGACCGGAACAGTTCGTCGAGATTCCTGAAGGGTCGGGCCCAACGTCCATCGGACGACGACTCGCGGACGCGGGAGTGATTCGCGACCGACTCGGGTTTCGTTTCGAGATTCTTCGTTCGGGTCTGGGGCGGCGCCTGCAAGCGGGGGAGTACCGGTTCGACCGACCAATGACGGTCAAGGAGGTTGTCGACAAGATCGCGCGCGGCGACGTTTATCTCGTGCCGGTCACCTTTCGCGAGGGGCTCACGATGCGCGAGATGGCGCAGTTGTTCGAGTCCAAAGGGCTCGGCTCTGCGAAGGAATTTTCGACGCAGGCCTCGGATGTGAAGCTCATTCGCAATCTGGATCCGGCGGCAAAGGATCTCGAGGGTTATTTGTTCCCGGACACCTACGCGATGACGCGGCACACGACGGCGGCTCAGCTCGTGCCGCGAATGGTTGAGGGCTTCGAGAAAGCGCTCACGCCAGAGACCTTGTCGGCGGCCGATGGACGAGGACTCTCCGTGCGCGAGCTCGTGACGCTCGCATCAATTGTTGAGAAGGAAACGGGGAAGCCCGAGGAGAGACCTCTGGTCGCCGCGGTTTACAGCAACAGACTGAAGATCGGGATGGCGCTCCAGTGCGATCCGACGGTCATCTATGCGTTAGAGCGCGCCAACCGGTACAACGGCAACCTCACGCGCGAGAACATGCAAATCGATTCGCCCTATAACACCTACCGGTATCCGGGGCTCCCGCCGGGACCGATCGCGAATCCGGGCCGCGCGTCACTCGACGCTGCCGCACGCCCGGCCGACGTGCCGTATCTCTACTTTGTCGCCCGCGGTGATGGATCGCATGCGTTTGCGGCGACGCTGGAAGAGCACAATCGGAACGTCGATCAGTATCAGAGACGAAGACACTGAGATGTCTGAATCACCTCTCGCTCCACTTCAGCTTCTGCCGTAACACGTCGAAGTACGTTCGCGTCGAGGCTCGCACGAGCCGCAGCGGGCGCTCGGCGCGCGTGATACAGATCTCGTCGTCGGCCTGGAGCGCGTGTCCGGACTGACCGTCGATCGTGATGTAGACCTCTTCATTCGATCCGTCGAACACCGGTCGCACGTGGATTTGAAATGATGCGGGCACGACGACCGGGCGATTGGTGAGCATGTGAGGCGCGATCGGCGTCAGTAGCACGGCATCGACTTCCGGATGAAGAATCGGACCGCCGGCTGCCAGGTTATACGCGGTCGATCCGGTCGGGCTCGCCACGATCAGGCCGTCGGCGCGGACGCGCATGATGGGTCGATCGCCGATTTCGACTTCGAGATCGATGATTCGCGACAGCGCACCCTTGGTGATCACGACATCGTTGAGCGCGAGATGATCGGCGTGGACGTTGCCGGTGCGCAACGTCCGCGAACGGAGCATCATCCGTTCGTCAATCTGTGCCGTACCGCGCAACACGGACTCGAGCGACGGGTACAACTCGGGCAGTGTGATCTCGGTGAGGAACCCAAGACTGCCAAAGTTGACGCCGAGTATGGGAACCTCGGCGGCTGATTTCGCGATCCGATCGGCCATTCCTATCAGCGTCCCGTCGCCACCGAGGACGACGATCAAATCGCAGGCGCGCGGCAGGTCATCGCGATTGACCGTCCGCCGTCCTGGCGGCAGGCCCGCCACCGTCGCGGTCTCGGTTTCGAATACGGCGTGTACGCTGCGTGCTTCGAGCCAGCCAGCGAGTTCCGCCAGCGCGCCGGCGGCGGCGGTGAGACCGGTTTTGGCAACGAGCCCGACGCGTGTGATTGGTCGTGAAACGGTCATGTGCGGCGCCGAAGGTGAAGGAGAAACTCGCGATTGCCTTCCATGCCCGAAATGGGAGACTCGGTCACCCCTTCGCGCCCCAATCCTAGCGCATCCGCCGCGTTGGTCACTTCCTCGAGCACACGAGCATGGATCTGCTCGTCGCGCACGATGCCGCCCTTGCCGATTTCACCACGTCCGGCTTCGAACTGCGGCTTGACCAGGGCAACCGCATCACCTGTGTCAGCGAGCAGTGGCGGAACGACGGGCAGAATGAGCTTGAGTGAGATAAACGACACGTCGATCGTGACGATGTCGAAGCGGGTTTGGCCGGCTGGCAGATCCGCACTCGTCAACGTTCGCGCGTTCACGCGCTCGATGACGTCGACGCGCGGATCGGTGCGGAGTTTCCAATCGAGCTGGCCGTGCCCAACATCGAGCGCCACCACCCGTGAGGCGCCGCGCTGAAGCAGCGCATCGGTGAATCCGCCAGTCGATGCGCCAATGTCGAGCGCGACGCGTCCGGCAACCGGAATCGAAAAGGTCTCGAGCGCATGCGCGAGCTTGACACCACCGCGACCGACGTAGGGATGATCGGGGGTGAGGACGTTGACGTCAGCATCGGTGGCGACGGCGGTCCCTGCCTTGGATGCCGGCTGGCCATTCACGCGAACATTGCCAGCCAGAATGAGCGCGCGCGCCCGTTCACGCGATGCCGCGAGCCCGCGATCGACGAGCAGAGTGTCCAAACGTACGGTGTTCTTCAATGGGTTCGGCCCACCACCCAGTGAGCGATCGCCGGCAGCTGTCCTCCGATCCCGGCGTGGTGCAGGACGCTGGTCGCCCGCTCGATGCACTCGGACGCGAGCTTGCGTGAGGCGTCCAGTCCGTAAAGCGCCGGATATGTCGGTTTGCCTGCGGCGGCGTCTTTCCCCGCCGTCTTGCCGAGTTCGGCTGACGCCCCTTCGACATCAAGGATGTCGTCAACGATTTGAAACGCGAGGCCGATTTCAACGCCGTAGCGTCCAATCGTCTCGGCCATCGATTCGGTGGCGCCAGCCATGAGGGCGCCGCTCAGCGCGGAGGCGACAATGATCGCACCGGTTTTGCGCATGTGCATTTCGCGAAGCGCCCCGGCGTCGAGCGGTGTCGCGCCAGGGCCTGCGGCATCGAGATCGATGGCTTGACCGCCGACCATTCCCGCGGCCCCCGCTGCGTCGGCGACGATGGCGATAGTCTGAAGCTTGCGGCGCTGCAGATCCTCGGCGGAGACGCGTTCCGCTTGCACTGGTTCGCGCGACAGGAGGGCGAACGCCTCGGTCAACAGACCGTCTCCTGCCAGGATTGCCAGCCCCTCGCCAAACACGACGTGCGCTGTCGGTCGTCCGCGACGCAGGGTGTCGTTGTCCATCGCCGGGAGATCATCGTGCACGAGCGAGTAGGTGTGAATCATTTCCAGCGCGCACGCGACAGGCATGGCGAGTTCTTCAGCCTCTGCGACGGACGCACCGGTGTGCGCGGCGACCGCCTCGGCGGAGGCGAGCACGAGCAGGGGACGAAGCCGCTTGCCGCCGGCGAAGACGCTGTATCGCATGGATTCAGCCACGCGTGCCGGCGCGCGCCCCGACGCGGGGACGAACCGCGGATTCGAGCGCGCCGGAGCCGGTGCGGGAAGGTAGCGCTCGAGTGCCCGTTCGACGGCGTCCCGCCGCGAGGCGAGCCACGCGTGCAGCTCGGTCGGCGGCGTGGTCACCGCGATCGATCGTGCTCGCCGGCGTCGGCGCCGAGTGATGACGGCGCGGGCTTGACCTCGCCGCGCTCGGTGAGAATCTCGACCCGTCGCTCCGCCTCTTCCAGCTTCGAATGACAGAAGCGGGAAAGCTGGACGCCACGTTCGAACAGCTCGAGCGACTTCTCGAGCGCGAGATCGCCATCCTCGAGACGCTTGACGATGGTTTCGAGCTCGGCGATCGCCGACTCGAAATCTTTGATTGTCGGATCCATGTCAGTCCTTGCTACGCACGTCGCAGTGAAGTTCCCCTTCCTGCAGCGTCACATGAACGCGATCGCCGGGCGCCACGGCGGCAGCACTCCGGATGATGGTAGTGCGCTCCGCATTCCAGCAGACTGCGTATCCTCGTGCAAGCACCCCCAGAGGACTGAGGTTTTCCAGTCGCCCTGCCAGCGACGCCATCCGCGACTCGGCGCGGTGCTGCGCGGCTGCGGTCGCGGTACCGAGGCGGCCGTGAGCGCCAGAGAGTCGCGACCGCATCAGCGAGACCTGCCGCCGCAGATCGCGAGCTTCAAGCCGGAGGCGCAGAGTACGAAACGCGCGCTCACGGCGGGCCACGTGCCCGCCAGCATGGCGTCGCAGCTGATAGGTGAGTTCCGCGGCGTGACGCCCTCGCATGGCCAGCCGCGCGTGCCATCCGGCAAGTCCACGCCGGCTGCTCAACGCGTGGACGCCGGCGCGACGCCGCTGGATGCTCGCTCGCACGACGGATCCGAGCCGCTCGCCGAGGCGGGAGACGCGGGCGCAGAATTCATCTTTCGCGGTGACGACGAGTTCGGCCGCCGCCGACGGCGTCGGCGCGCGAAGATCGGCGACGAAGTCGGCAATGGTCACGTCCACTTCGTGCCCCACCGCAGAGACCACCGGCACTGGCGACGACGCAATCGCGCGGGCCACGGGCTCCTGGTTGAAGGCGAGCAAATCTTCAAAAGACCCACCGCCGCGTCCCACGATCACCACATCGACGCCGGGAATCTTGACGATGGCGCGCAGGGCTTCGGCGATCTCCGCGGCGGCACCGTCGCCTTGCACCCGTGTCGGGCGGATCAAAAGATGCGCGTTCGGATGGCGGCGGCGAAGGACCTTGATGATGTCGCGCAACGCGGCGCCGTCGAGGGAGGTCACGATCCCAATGGTCCGTGGCAGCGACGGCAGTGGTCGCTTGCGCGCAGGGTCGAACAGCCCTTCCGCCTGCAGCTTCTTTTTCAGTTGTTCGACGGCCATCTGGAGCGCACCGAGTCCGCGCGGCTCCAGGTGCTCGCAGACGATCTGATATTCCCCTTTTGGTTCGTAGACGCCTAACTGGCCACGCACGACGACGTGCATGCCGTCTTCCGGCTTGAACTTGAGGTAGCGAACCACGGAGCGGAACATCACCGCCTTGATTTGCGCCTCGCCGTCCTTCAAGGTGAAGTAGACGTGGCCCGTGTTCCACGTTCGACAGTTCGACAGTTCGCCTTCGACCCAGATTTCGCCGAAGCCGGTCTCGAGCACACCGCGAATCGCCGCCGTCAACTCCGCGACGGAAAAGATGCGACGCTCGCGTTTCATTGGACCGCCGCCGCGCGCGGCGTCCTCTTCGAAGGGGAGCGAGAACAAGTCGGACATCTGATCTATCGCGCAGGAACGGATGCGCCGGCGAGCGCATCGACGTCCTGGGTCGACATGTTCAGCCGCTCGATCGCGGTCGCTTTGCCGGTAGCCGGGTCAGCGGTCACCACCACTGCGTTCAACCGCGCGGGACCAGTCGCGGCCTCGAACTTCGCCGGCATCCCGGTGAGGAAGCGCCCGAGGGCTGCTTCCACCGTGACGCCGATGATCGAGTCGTGAGGACCGGTCATGCCGACATCGGTCAGGCATGCCGTGCCCTTTGGGAGAATCCGCTCGTCGGCGGTTTGCACGTGCGTGTGGGTTCCGAACACGGCGGTGGCGCGACCGTCGAGATGCCACGCCATGGCGATCTTTTCCGACGTCGCTTCAGCATGGAAATCAACGATGATGACGCGCGTCTTCGCACGCATCGCTTCGATCTCGCGCGCGGCCAGCGCAAACGGATCGTCGAGCGGCGTCATGAAAATTCGTCCCATCAGGTTGAGCACGCCGACAGGCTCGCCCGTCCGGGTTCGGCCGACAAAACTTCCCCGTCCAGGAACGCCAGCCGGGAAGTTCGCCGGTCGCAGCAGCTTCACCTGGCGCGGAAGATAGTCGAGGACTTCCTTCTTGTCCCAGATGTGATTGCCCGACGTCATGACATCGACGCCGAATTCGAGAATCGTCTCGGCAATGTCGCCGGTCACGCCAAAGCCGGCCGCGGAGTTCTCGACGTTGGCAATGACGAAATCGATTTGACGGTGTTCAACGATGGCGGGAATGGCGCGCTTGGCGATGTCGCGGCCGGACTTGCCGAAGATGTCGCCGATGAACAGGATCCGCACGTCAGTCGGCTCGTACGAGAATGCGATGCTCCCGGCCGCGCCGTTCTTCAATTCGGGGCACCGTGACGCGCAGTTCGCCGGCGCGGAGCGTCGCCTCCGCTCGTGACACGTCCAACGCGCCGGTCAATCGCACGGCGCGCGTGAATCGTCCAAACACGCGCTCGGCAACATGGAACGTGGCGTCGCCATGCTGTTCACATCCGGCTGGCCGCTTCATGCCGCTGATTAACAGCGTGTCGCGCGCGATCACCACCTGCACATCGTCAGCTCCCACGCCAACGAGATCTGTCACCACCTCGATGCCTTTCGGTGTCTCCACCACATCGATCGGCACCCGACATTCCGCGGCATGGGCTGGCGCCTCATTTCCGGTCAACTGTTCGAACAAACGCCTCAGGTCATCGTCCAGTTCGTGCCGTTCGAGAAAGATTCGAGCCACGAAAACATTCTAACGCTCTCGGCTTCGCTCTGTTGGTTTCTGGCTATTGGCTCTTGGCTGCGCTTCTACTCGAGGAATAGGCCCAGCAGCCAACAGCCAGGAACTAGGAAAAATATGAGTCATACACACTAATATAAAATGCTTGACAAGCACTAATATTTAGCCTACAGTATCCTCATGGCTGACGAGGGTGCAGCCGTTTAGAGATTTCAGGAGGTTCTTGCAATGGCTCTCGTTCGATGGGATCCGCTTCATGAGCTGGCGACGATGGAGATCGATCGGCTCAACAACATGTTTTCCAACTTCTACGGCGAAGGCTTGTCGCGCGGCTGGGTGCCGGCGGTGGATATTTACGAAGGCGCCGAGCACGAGCTCGTGATCAAGGCCGAGTTGCCGGACATGAAGCGCGAAGACATCACGGTCACGTTCGAGAACAACGTGCTCACGCTGAAGGGTGAGCGGAAGAATGAAGAGGTCGCCCGCGATCGCTTCCACCGTCTCGAGCGCTTCCGTGGCGCGTTCAGCCGTTCGTTCACGTTGCCCGCGACGGTCGATCCGGCCAACATCAGCGCCAACTACAAGGATGGTGTGCTTACGGTCCGACTTCCGCAGCGTGCGGAAGCGAAGCCGAAGCAGATCGCGGTGGGTGAATAACAGCACAGTCCGTTCATAGCGGACACTGTCGTCTTGCGTGGGGCCGGCCTCCCGCCGGCCCTCGTCTTTTTCATCGTGCTCTCCTCGGAAGGCGGGCAAACTTGAGCGATACCGTGCTTTCAAGTACGCTCCACTTGCCATGGCTGACGAGGATCTTCAGACCGACAAGTCTTCGACTGGCGAGACTGAACGCGCCGCCCCGATCACGAGTCGATTTCTTTTTGTCGATGTCGCGGCGCAGCGCGCCAAGCAGCTCCGGCGCGGTGCTCTTCCTCGACTCGATCGCGCGCTCTTCCACGGGCCGCACAAGCTCGAGCGGACCGCGATGGAGGAAGTGCGATCGGGTCTCATCGCGTACACGCTCCCGACAAACTACGAGGGGTCGCCGCGTGGTGTCCCGAAGGAATAGCGTCTCCCGATCGGAACTTCCCTAATATCAGGCGCGTAACTCTGAATTGGTGAATCGGTGAATTGGTGAATTGCGCCAATTCACCGATTCACCACTTCGCGGGAGGGACGCCACGTGATCGAACTGGGTCTGTTGGCTGCCGTCGCCTTCGTGGTCTTCGCGGTCGTGATGGTCCTGGTTGCCGTGTTCAAAACGCTGTTGTGGCTCGTACTGCTGCCGCTTCGGCTCGTGCTCTCCGTGTTGCTGCTGCCGCTGCTGTTCCTCAAGGCCCTCATCGGCGGTCTGCTCGTCATCGTCCTCAGCCCGATACTCGTGATTGGGCTCGCGATTGCAGCGATTACGACAATCGTTGCCATCGCCGTTCCGCTTCTGCCCGTGCTGTTGGTCGCTTTCGTCGTGTGGCTGGTGCTGCGCGCTGGTTCCACAACGACGGCGATCGCGCGCTGAGCGGCGCGCACGGAGCGGTTCATTCGGCGTGCTAGCATCGGCCGATGAACCGCTCATTCTACGTACGGTCGCTCGTCCTCTACTTCGTCGCGGCTTGCGCGTGTGTGCATTCCGTCCCCGCGACGCCGGCTGCGCCGGCACCCTCGTCGGGTGTTACTGCCAGCGCGCCCGCGACCACGTCGCAGCGGCCTTTCCGGATCCTGCTCACGAACGATGACGGTGTGCGCGCGCCGGGGATCCTGGCCGTGGCGGAGGCGCTTCAGTCAATGGGCGAGATCACCATCGCGGCGCCGTCGGAAAACCAGAGCGGCAAAGGCCACTCGATCGTGACCTCCGATCCGATCTTCGTCGACCAGGTCACGCTGACCGGTGGCCTTCGTGGTTTTTCAATCATTGCGACACCGGCAACGTGCGTGAAGGTTGGTGTTCGCGCGCTGATGTCCTCGCGCCCTGATCTCGTCGTGTCCGGCATCAATCGCGGTTACAACCTGGGTATGGTGACGTATGTGTCCGGCACCGTCGGCGCGGCGCGGGAAGCCGCACTCATGGGGATTCCGGCGATCGCATCGTCCTTGTCCGTCGATGAGACGAACTACGCGGCCGCGGCGGAGATCGTGCGACAGGTCGCCGAGCTGGTGCGGCAGCGTGGTCTCGACGCGGGTGTGCTCTTGAATGTGAACGTGCCGCCCGGTCCGCAGACGGCAATCAAAGGTCTTCGGGTCACCAGACAGAGTGCCCAGTCCGGGGAAGAGCGGTTCGAGGAACAACGATCGCCGACGGGCCGCCGGATGTTCTGGAGCATCTGGAGAGATCCCACCGGCGACGTCGAAGGGACCGACGTCTGGGCGACCGATCACGGGTTTGCGTCAATTACGCCGTTGCGCGCCAGTGAATTCGATGCCAAGACTCACGAAGCGTGGGAGCGCGCTCTGACGCGGAAGTAGAAGAAGAATCGCGCTGCGATCAGATCCCAAGAGATCACAGGAGAAGGGGAAGGGAGGAACAAATAAGTTCGTCTCTAACACATGGAGGCGGCGTGTGGGAAAGATGTTGATTGAGATCAGCGCGAGAGCTCCGATGCAACTCGCGGTTTCTCCTTGGACCATGAGGTCGCACGTTCGTACGCGTCGGCGACCCGCAGGAGGGTGGCATCTTCCATGGCGCGGCCGGTGAACTGCAAACCGATCGGCAGTCGCGCGCTCGTGAATCCGCACGGCACGCTGATGCCAGGAAGCCCGGCGAGATTGGCGCCGACGGTGAAGACGTCTGAGAGATACATTTGGACGGGATCTTCAGTGCGCTCGCCCAACTTGAATGCCGCAGTGGGGCTGGTTGGCATCGCGATCACGTCGGCGCTCGCGAACGCGCGATCGTAATCGTTTCGGATCAACGTGCGAACCTGCTGTGCCTTTCGGTAGTACGCATCGTAGTACCCGGCACTGAGCACATACGTGCCGAGGATGATCCGTCGCTTCACTTCGCGGCCAAATCCCTGACCCCGCGTGCGGTCGTACATCTCGCCAAGTGTCGTCGCGTCCTTGGCGCGGTAGCCGTACCGGACTCCGTCGTATCGCGCCAGGTTTGCACTGGCTTCTGCCGTGGCAATGACGTAGTAGACGGGAATGGCTTCCGGGCTGTGATCGAGGCGGACCTCGACGATCTCGGCGCCGCGATTGCGGGATACCTCGATGGCCGCGTCATAGGCCGCCATGACTTCCGCGTCAACGCCGTCGCCGAATAGATGGCGCGGCACGCCGATTCGAACGCCGCGTAGATCTCCATCTCCCTCGACCGCCGCGCAGAAATCCGGAACGGCGACCTGCGATGAGGTCGAGTCGGCCGCATCGTGGCCGGCAATCACATTCAACACCAACGCGACATCTTTCACCGAAGACCCGAACGGTCCAATCTGATCGAGTGAGGAGGCAAATGCGAGCAGTCCGTATCGCGACACGCGCCCGTAGGACGGTTTGAATCCGACGACGCCGCAGAGTGCGGCGGGCTGACGAATGGATCCGCCAGTGTCGGAACCGAGCGCGACCGGAACCATTCCGGCTGCGACGGCGGCCGCCGATCCGCCGCTCGAGCCGCCCGGCGTCCGGTCGGGCGCCCAGGGATTTCGCGTCGGCCCGTAGGCGGAGTTTTCCGTTGACGAGCCCATCGCGAACTCGTCGCAATTCGTTTTTCCCACGATGACGGCGCCCGCAGCTTCGAGCCGTGCGACCACGGTCGCGTTGTACGGTGGAATGTAATGCTCGAGGATCCGCGACGACGCCGTTGTCGGGACCCCACGCGTGCACATGTTGTCTTTGAGCGCGATGGGCACGCCAAGGAGCGGCAGGTTCGCGCCGTCGCGTCGGCCGTCCAGCTCGGCCGCACGGGCCAATGCCTGGTCGCGCGCGACCGTTCGGAACGCGTTCAGCGGCGGGTCTAACGCCGCGATCCGATCCAGCGTCGCGCGACACACATCGGACGCGGAGAGCTCCCGGCGTGCGACAGCATCGCGAATCGACTGGACATCGATTGGCACGTCCATCAGGCGAGCACCCGTGGTACTTTGAAGAGGCCGGCGGACGGATCGGCATCGGGAGCAGCGGCCAGGGACTCTTCCCGTGGCAGTGACGGCACGACAGTGTCCTCGCGAAGCGCGGCCGCATCCCCCGCGTGCGACGTGGGTTCGACGCCCTCGGTGGGGACGCGCTGAATCTGCTCGGCGTAGGCCAGGATCCCCGCCAGCTGACGGGCGAATAGATCTTTTTCGTCGCCCGTCAGTTCCAGGCGGGCAAGGCGCGCGACGCGTTCGACGTCGCCACGCGAAAATGTATTCGACATCGGGGCGATGGTAGCACTAAAGAATTGCTGATTGAGAGCGCCAAAGCAGATCAATCGGCGATCAGCATTCAGCAATCAGCAGTTTCAGGATTCACCCATGATTCGTCCTACAGCGGTTGCGGGCACATGGTATCCGGGCACAGCTGGTGCGCTGACCCGCGAGGTTGACGACTATCTCAAGGCTGCCTCGGACGGGCCTCGCGGTGAACTCACCGCGATCATCGCGCCGCATGCAGGCATGATGTTTTCCGGACCCGTCGGTGCCTACTCGTACAAAGCCACTGCGTCGCGGCAGTTTGACGTCGCTGTTCTGGTAGGTCCCTCGCATTTCGTCGCCTTCGAAGGAGCGGCCTTGTGGCCTGATGGCGGCTTCGACTCGCCGCTTGGCGTGGCGCCCATCGACGACGCCGTCGCTCGCGCACTGGCGGAACACGCGATCGTGAAGCCGATGTCTTCCGCGCATCAGCGCGAACACTCGCTCGAGATGCAGTTGCCGTTTCTGCGGCGCCTGCATCCCGGGCTCTCGATCGTGCCGGTGCTCATCGGCTTCCAGCATCGCGAAACAATCGACGCGCTCGCCGAAGCGATTGTCGGCGCGACGGTGGGACGCCGGGCGCTGCTCGTCGCCAGTACCGACCTGTCGCACTACTTCGCCGCGAAAACTGCGGCCTCGCTCGATGGACGGGTCAAGGAGTGTGTCGCCGCGTTCGATCCGGAAGGGCTCCTGGATCTGTTCGAGCAATATCCCGAGCACGAGCGCGGACGTTACGTCGCGTGCGGTGGTGGCGCGGCCATTTCGGTGATGAAGGCAGCCCGTGCGCTCGGGGCAAAGCATGGTCGCGTGCTGAAGTACGCACATTCGGGAGAAGTCTCCGGCGATTACGACGGTGTCGTCGGTTATCTTGCGGCCGCGTTCGGGACGTTTTCTGATGCTCACTGATGCGCAAAAAGAGGCGCTCGTCGATCTGGCGCGCCGCGCGGTGGTCGCGACCGTGACCCGGTCGGCACCTCCGTCGTTCGCCGTTCCGGTGCCGGAGGCATCGGGCGTTTTCGTCACGATCAAGCACCGCGGCGAGCTGCGCGGTTGTCTCGGCACGCTGCAATGCGATCGTGGTCTGGCGGGGGAGGTCGTGCGATGCGCCGCCGATGCGGCAACTGAAGACCCGAGGTTTCCGCCGGTATCGGCCGACGAATTGCCCGAGCTCGCCGTTGAAGTGTCGGTGCTCGGTCCTCTCGAGCCAATCGATCCGCGTGCCCCCGGCGCAATCGTCATTGGGCGTCATGGTCTTGTTGCCGAACGAGGTGTTCGTCGCGGTCTCTTGCTCCCGCAGGTCGCGACTGAATGGGGCTGGACCGTCGAGCAGTTCCTCAGGCAAACATGTCTCAAAGCAGGCCTCGAGCCGGATGCCTGGCAGCGCGATGCCCGCGTGTCGCGATTCGAGGCCGAGGTGATTGACGAATAGCAATCGTCAATCAGCAGTGACCATCCACGATCGACAATCAGCAGAATCCGCAATCAGCAATTCCCGATGCCACTCCTAGGTGCCCACATGTCCATTGCCGGCGGCTTGCCCCGCGCCGTGGATCGCGCAAAAGCCACTCGCTGCGAAGCGTTGCAGATCTTCACGAAGTCGGCCGGACAATGGCGTGCCCGCGAACTGCCACAGGATGAAGTGGCGTTGTTCCGCCGACGCGTGGAAGAGACTCGGATTTCACCCGTCGTTGCTCATAACAGCTATCTGATTAACGTGGCATCGGCGGCCCCAGCGCTGCGAGAGCAGTCGATTGTCGCCCTCGGCGAGGAGTTGGATCGCGCCGAGCGCCTGGGGCTCCATGGACTGGTGATGCATCCAGGCTCGTACACGACCGGGACTGAAGACGATGGACTGCGGGCGATTGGCCGTGCGATCAGGCAATTACTGAAAGCACGGCGACGGCACCGGGTCAAAGTGCTGCTCGAACACACCGCCGGGCAAGGCACGAACCTCGGACACCGGTTCGAGCACCTGGCGACGATTCTCGACGAAGTCGACGGATCACCGAAGGTCGGCGTGTGTCTCGATACCTGTCATCTCCTCACGGCCGGCTACGACCTGTGCACCGAAGACGGCTATGCCTCCACCTTCCGCGACTTCGACCGCATCGTCGGTCTCGATCGGCTCGAGGTGTTTCACCTGAACGACTCGAAGAAGCCCTGTGGCAGCCGTGTCGATCGTCATGAACACATCGGCAAGGGGTGCCTCGGTCTCGAGCCGTTCCGGCGGCTGTTGAACGATCCGCGGTTCACACGTTTGCCGATGCTGCTTGAAACCCCGAAACTGGAAACGCCTGCGAGCAAGCGGCGAAGCGATGTCGACCCCTGGGATGCGCGCAATCTGCGAACGCTTCGAAAACTGATCGGAACGGTATAGTTAAAGATCATGCGCACACGTTTGATCGTCGGAGTGACGCTGCTGGCGGTTCTTGTCGCCCCTCGCCCTGCCGCCGCATGGGGCATCGAGGTGCACAAGTTCATCATGGCGCGTGCGATCGCGCTGCTGCCGAGCGAGATTCGCCCGTACTTCCAGAAGTATCAAGCCGGCATCGTCGAGCACGCCGGCGACCCCGATCTCTGGCGCACGGTCGGCTGGATCGAGGAGCCTCCGCGTCACTTCGTCGACATGGATGCATACGGTCCTTACCCGTTCAAGGAACTGCCGCACGAGTACGACGAGGCGGTCAAACGGTATGGAGTCGAGTTCGTGTTGAAGAACGGGACGCTGCCGTGGCGCTCCGAGGAGATGTACAAGAAGCTGGTCGAAGCGTTCACGCAGAACGCTCCGTACTCGCGCGAGAACATCCGGTTGTTTGCGTCTGTTCTCTCGCATTACGTTGCCGATGCGCACCAGCCTTTTCACGCAGCGCTGAATTACGACGGACAGCTGACCGGGCAATCCGGCATCCATTCCAGGTTTGAGTCTGAACTCTTCGCGCGATATGAAGAGAAGGTGCATCTGTCGCCGAGCGCCCCGGGCCCCGTCGGTCAGCCGCGGGAGTTTGTGTTTGCCGCCCTGGGGACCAGTTTTTCGCTCGTCCAGCCCATTCTCGATGCGGACAAGACCGCCGTGGGCAGCCGCGAGTTTTACGACAATGAGTACTTCGATCGGTTTTTCGCCGGCGTGAAGCCGATCCTCGAAAAGCGCTTGTCGGATTCGATTGGCGCCGTGGCAGCGGTCATTCGCGACGCATGGGTTGAGGCGGGTCGTCCGGCTCTGCCGGTGACGGTCATAACGTCGCCGCGCCGGGTGCGCAGGTAGGGTCGGCGTGGCACTCCACTTGCACAGCTGAGTTTTGCCGCCACAAGGCGGCGGGAGGGTTACCCATGCTCTGGACGATTGTCGTCGTGTTGCTGATTCTGTGGCTTCTTGGATTCACCATGCACGTTGCCGGTGGGTTGATTCACATCCTGTTGGTGGTCGCGCTGGTCGTGATCGTGATGCGCTTGCTGACCGGCAGAAGAGTTTGACCGAAACGCCGTCGTTAGCACGGCACCAGGAACCGTGACGCGGTAGCATCGCTTCCGCGGCGACAACGCACGACGAGGATGTGATGGACGTGTACCTGGTGCCGATCGGCCAGGATCGTTACGAGCTTTACTGCGAGGTCCCCGACGATCCGGAGCCTCAGCCCGAGGACGCGCCGGCAGGTTTCTTCCGGCGCATGAAGCAGCGCTTTTCCGCGATGCTGGCGGAGGCGGAGCGCGAACGGCGAAGGACGAACGCGGATCAGCCGCCACGCGGAACACTCGGGCGCCTCAAGTCGCGCACGTTGCGCTACATCGCCGAGAGCATCGCGGAACAACGTCTTCTCTGGCATCTCCGCCGTCAGGAGTCGGCCTGCCTATTTTTTCCTGACGACCTCGAAGAGCACCGAGCGGTCAACCTGCTTCGCCGCCAGCTCGGACGTGATTTCGAAAAGCACCGGTTCTGGCTGATCGTCGATTCCCTCGGGTTCATCGGGTCCGGCGTGTTCTTCTTCCTGCCGGGTCCAAATATCGTGGCCTACTATTTCGCCTTCCGGATAGTTGGTCATTATTTGTCGATGCGCGGGGCGCGCCAGGGACTTGACGCAGTCCACTGGACTAGCGAGCGGAGCGCGCCCCTGGCCGAACTGCGGCGCGCGATCGATCTCGACGCCGACGAGCGCGACCGTCGCGTGCAGGGTGTTGCCGATGCGCTGAAGCTGGAGCACCTCGTCAAATTCTTCGAACGAACGGCGATTCCCGGCTGATTCGCGGCCCGCCCTGAGCGAGCGCATTTCGAACGCGACTCGAAGGGACATATACTGCGAACGTTGAAACTCCGCGACATCGCCGAGCGACTTCAATGCCGTCTTGAAGGCGACGGAGAGATCGAGATCCAGCGCGTCAACGCGATCGACGACGCAGGGCCTGGCGATCTCACGTTCTTCACCAATCCAAAATACGCGCGCGCGTTGAGAGCGACGCGGGCCTCAGCGGTGATTCTGTCGGAGAAGGCGGAGCCGGCGCCGTGTGCGATGCTGCGCGTCGCTCATCCGTATCTGGCCTTTGCGAAAGCGGTAGAGCTATTCGCGCCGAGCATTCGTCCCCCGGCGGGCATTCACCGCCTCGCCGACGTTGCCGTCACGGCCACGATCGCGGCTGACGCCGCTATCGGCGCGTTTACGGTCGTTGGCGACGGCGCACGCGTGGGCGCGCGCACGCTCGTGCATCCGCACGTGACCATTGGTGCGGGCGCGCAGATTGGCGACGACTGCATCGTCCACACGCACGTCTCGATCCGCGAGCGCGTGCAGATTGGCAATCGGGTGGTTGTGCAGGACGGCGCCGTGATAGGCAGCGACGGATTTGGTTTTGCGACAAAACCAGACGGCACTCACCACAAGATCCCGCAGATTGGTGCGGTAGTCATTGAAGATGATGTCGAGATTGGCGCCAATGCGGCAATCGATCGTCCCGCGGTGGGAGAGACGCGCATCGGCGCCGGAACAAAGATCGACAACCTCGTCCAGATCGCTCATGGCGTCACGATCGGACGCAATGCGCTGCTTGCCGCGCAGGTCGGGATCGCGGGCAGCACAACGATCGAAGACAGCGTCACGCTCGCCGGACAAGTTGGCGTCTCGGGCCACATCACGATCGGCAAGGGCACGATTGCCACGGCACAGACGGGAATTCCAAGTTCGGTCGAACCGGGCGCGTTCATTTCCGGATATCCCGCCATCACCAATCGCGACTGGCTCAAGTCGTCGGCGGTTTTTCGAAAGCTCCCCGAGCTGCGCAAAGCAATTGCCGATCTCGATGCCCGGCTGGCCGAGGTGGAAGCCCGCCTGAAGTAGCCTGCCCTGAGCGAGCGATAGCGAGTCGAACGGCCAGTCCAGACCGCGCCAGCCGAAGGGCATGCCATAATCGAGGGCGCGAGAAACGCGTCTATTTTTCATGCGACATGCCCTGCTTCGTACGATCGGTGCGCTGCTGGTGTCGGCGCTCGCCCTGGCGACACTCGATCCGGCCGCCCGGGCCGCCACGCGGCCGGCCCGTCTCGACTACACGATGACGACGCTTGCCAATGGCATGCAGATCGTCTTCCTCGAAGATCATTCGACGCCGATCGTGCACGCCGAAATCTGGTATCACGTCGGCTCCAAGAACGAACGTCCGGGTCGTACCGGGTTCGCGCATTTGTTCGAACACATGATGTTCAAGGGGTCGAAAAACGTCGAGCCCGAAGGGCATCCCTCCTGGATCTCCAGCATCGGCGGTCAGAGCAACGCCTACACAACTGAGGACGCGACGGTTTTCTGGGAGACAGTGCCGGCGCAATACCTGCCGCTGGTGCTTTGGTTGGAAGCGGATCGGCTGGCGACGTTGCGCATCGACGAAGATGTGTTCAAGACCGAACGCGAGGTCGTCAAAGAAGAACGACGGATGCGGATCGACAACCAGCCGTACGGCCGGTTGAACGAACTCATCTACGACCAGGCCTTCACTGTCCATCCCTACAAACACCCGACGATTGGCAGCATGAAGGATCTCGAGGCTGCATCGATCAACGACGTCCGCGATTTCTTCCGCACCTTTTACGTGCCGAACAACGCCACGCTCGTGCTGGTCGGGGACTTCACGACAAAAGAAGCGCAGGACCTGGTCACGAGATACCTTGGCCGTGTTCCGAAATCCAGTCGGCCGGTCCCGCGTGACATTCCCAAGGAGCCGGCACAGATCAAAGAGCGACGGGTCAAGGTGGAAGAGTCGTGGCCGCTCCCGGCCGTGGTGGTTGCGCACCACATCACCTTCGATGGCGATCCGGACTCGTATCCACTGCACATTGCCTCAAAGGTGTTGTCGGATGGTCAGAGCTCGAGGATTTACCGGAGGCTCGTGTACGAGAAACAGATCGCGCTGGCCGCATTCGGCGGCGGCAACATCATCGAGGATCCGAATCTTTTCTACGCTGTGGCGATCGTCCAACCCGGTCATACGCCGGAGGAAGCGACCGATGGGCTGATCGCGGAGCTCGATCGGCTGCGCAATGAACCGATTACCGCCGCAGAACTGCAGCAGGCCAAGAATCAGTTTGCCCGCGACTATATCTTCAGTCGCGAGTCGAACAAAGACAAAGCGATGCAGCTCGGACATGCGGCAGTCATTCACAACGACATCAAGACCGCTGACGGCGAGTTCGACATCTTCATGAACATCACGACGGCCGACGTCCAGCGCGTCGCCCGGAAATACTTCACGCCGGAAAATCGCCTCGTCATGACGGTGCTGCCGAAGGGCAGCGGCAGCGGGGAGCCTCGCTGATGCGTTCCCGGTCGACGATTTCATTCTGTGCGGCGATTCTGGCGCTGACGATGGCGAGGTCGGTGGCTGCCCAGGCAATCGACTGGCCGACGGAACGTCCGCCACGGCCATTACCTGCGCGTTCGAGCAGTTTCCCTCCGTATCAGATCCGAACGCTGCCCAACGGCTTACAAGTGGTCGCCGTGTCGCATCACGAACAGCCGGCCGTCAGCTTGCGGCTGCTGGTGCGAGCCGGCGGCGCGCAGGATCCACCGAACAAGCCGGGCGTCGCGTATCTGGCGGCCTCGCTCCTCGACCAGGGCACGACGAGCAAGAACGCCGAGCAAGTTGCCAGCACCATTGATTCGATTGGCGGCGCGATTGGCGCCGGAGCTGGAAGCGACATCACCTTTATCAATGCCGCGGTGATGAAAGACAGCCTCGGCGTGGCGTTGGATCTCGTCTCCGATCTTGCCCGTCATCCGGCGTTTGCCAACGAAGAGATCGATCGTCAGCGGCAGCAGATCGTGTCAGGGCTGAAGGTGAGCTACGACGATCCTGACTATCTTGCCGGTGTCGTATTCGATCGCCTCGTATACGGGTTTCATCCCTACGGGAAGCCTGACTCGGGCACGCCCGATTCCATTGCGGCAATCACGCGCGACGATTTGCTGGCGTTTCACCGGCGCTGGTTCGGTGCAAACAACGCCATCCTCGCTGTCGTGGGGGATGTCACGCCGGACGAGGCGTTCGACGGGGCTCAGCGCGCGTTTGGATCGTGGGAGCGAGTCGAACTGCCGACGATCAAGACAGAGCAACCTCCGCCTGCCACGCGGCGGGTGGTGATCATCGATCGTCCCGGCGCGGCGCAGACGGAAATCCGGGTCGGTAACACTTCGCTCCCACGCCGGCATCCCGACTATCTGGCGCTCGACATCGCGACCAAGATCCTGGGTGGTGAAGGTGGCAATCGGCTGCACCGGGTGCTGCGTTCGGAACGCGGCCTGACGTATGGTGCGTCTGCGGACCTGAATGCGCTCAAAGACACGGGGGACATCGTCGCCGAGACCGATACCCGCTCGGAGAAGACGGCAGAGGCCCTGCGCATCATCGTCGAGGAGATCGTGCGGCTCCAGCGCCAACGCGTCCAGCAGCGTGAACTTTCCGACGCACAGGAGTACTTGACGGGCAGTTTTCCGTTGACGGTGGAAACGCCGAGCGCGATCGCCCTGCAGGTGCTGAACGCGGTGTTCTACGGTCTCGATCTCAACGAGCTGCAGACGTATCGCGAACGGGTGAACACGATCAGCGTCGACGACATCCAGAGGGTCGCCCAGCAATACCTGCACCCGGATAAACTCTCGATTGTGCTGGTCGGCGACGCCGCCATCTTCGCCAAAGATCTCGCCGGCGTGGGGTTCGACCAGGTGGAACGCATACCGATTTCCGAGCTGGATCTGGCGGCACCGGATCTGAAGCACCGCGTGGCGACGCGCCCTGGCCGTCTCGAGCCCGTCGCGTACCGACAAACCACACCGCCAACCACTGCCGGCACCGCGAATACGAGTGATGATCGCGTGCGCGCGTTGATCGCTCGTGCCGTCGCGGCCAAGGGCGGACTGGATCTGCTGCGCTCGATCCAAACGGTGCGGGTCGAATCAGTTGCGACAGTGCAATCCAACGGCATCAACGCGGATCTGCCGAGCACGACGACCATTCGCTATCCCGGCGCATTCAGGATCGACGCGATGACGCCGGCAGGGCGTTTGATCCAGGTGTTCAGTGCCGGCAAATACTGGGTGCAGGATCCGGGCGGCGTTCACGACGCACCCGAAAGCATGGCGGCCGTGATTCGCGGTAACGTGCAGCGTGATACGGTTCCACTGTTGCTCGCGTTGCAGGACGGAAAGATCTCTGCCTCGCTGGCTGAAGTTGCGGAGAACGAACGCAAGATGCCCGCCCTCGAAGTGGCGCTTCCCGGCAGCACGTTACTGACACTGATCTTCGATCCGGTCACTGCGCTGCTGGCCAAATCGAAATACCGGATGGCCGGTCCCACTGGCGACGTCAGCGTTGAAGAGATCTACTCGAACTATCGCGACGTGAAGGGCCTCAAGGTGCCGTTCACGACCGAGGTTCGCCGCGACGGCGCGCCGGCGGTGCAGAGGACGTTGCGAACCTTCGAGTTCAACGTGCCGGTCGATCCCGCGCTCTTCAACAAGCCAAGTTGATCTGTCCGTGCGCGTGATGATCTCGTGCGGCGAGCCCTCAGGCGACCTTTACGCCGGTGCGCTCGCGACCGAGATTCGCCGCCTCGATCCGGGCACGACAATCGTCGGACTCGGCGGCCGTCGTCTTCGCGACGCCGGCGCGCATCTCACGGCCGACTTCAGCGGACTTTCCGTCACTGGTCTTCTCGAAGTCGCCCGCCTCCTGCCTCGTACCTACGCCACCTATCGCACGCTCGTCCGCGAAGCGAAGGCACATCGGCCGGACGTCTTCGTGGCCATCGACTTTCCTGACTTCAATTTCGTGCTTGCTCGTGCCATTCGCAGGCTCGGCGTGCCGGTCGTTTACTACATCAGCCCCCAGCTTTGGGCCTGGCGGCGCGGCCGGATGAAGACGATGCGGCGGATTGCCGACCGCGTGCTCGTGATCTTTCCGTTTGAAGAAGCGATCTATCGCGAGGCGGGCGTCCCCGTTCAGTGGGTGGGCCATCCACTGCTCGACATCACGCCGGCCACGGCTCCGCCGACGGAGTTCCTCCCGCGCCTGGGACTTGATCCCGCGCGTCCGGTAGTCGCGCTCCTCCCAGGAAGCCGCCGGAATGAAGTCGACGCAATTCTGCTGGATCTCGTTCGTGCCGCCGCCTTAATCCGTCAGAGGCTTCCCGGCGTTCAATTCATCGTCGCGCGTGCTCCGCATCTGAACGACTCGCTCTTCGCGCCACTCGACAGTTTCGCGGGAACGATGGCGATTGTGGAAGGGCGCACCGACGACGTGCTGGCAACTGCGGACATGGCGGTGGTGGCGTCAGGGACGGTCACCGTTCAAGCGGCTCTGCATGAATGTCCGATGGTCGTCGTGTATCGTCTCTCTCCGGTGACGTATCGGCTGGGTAAACCGTTTGTGCATGTCGACACGTATGCGATGGCCAATCTTGTTGCTGGCCGGCGCGTCGTACCGGAGTTGATTCAGCAAGACTTCACGCCCGAGCGTGTCGCCGATGAAGCCCTTCGCGTCCTCACCGATCCGGCGAAGGCTGCCGCAGTGAAGCGCGACCTCCGCGATGTCCGCACGCGACTTGGCACTCGTGGCGCAAGCCAGCGTGCCGCGCAATCGGTCCTCGACGTCGCGGGCAAAAGATAAGAAGGGCTGTTAGACTGCGGAGATGCGCCGATTCATTTTGATCCTCATGTTGTTGTGCTGCGCGCGCGACCTGCGCGCCACGGTTCTTGTTCCCGCTGAGTTCCACGAAGTTGTCGCGAACTCGCAGATCATCGTCTACGGACGCGTCACCTCCGTACGGGCTGAATGGTCCACCGATCGCAGCCGCATCGATACGATCGTGACGGTGATGGCCGGCTCCTATCTCAAGGGCGGACCGGGCACGACCGTCACGTTCCGTGTGCCGGGCGGACAAGTCGGTCGTTACCGCAATGTGATGATCGGAGCGCCGCAGTTGCAGCCCGGAGAAGAGGCTGTCTTGTTCCTCAGTGCATCAGGTCCGTCGATCGCGCACATTTTTGGCCTGAGTCAAGGGCTGTATCGCGTGAGAGTGGACGCACGCACCGGGCAGCGAACGGTGATCCCGCCAGTGCTCGCCGCGAGCGGCGACGACCCGCAGACGATTGTGCGTGGCGATACGAATCGGCGCCAACTCTCGCTCGACGAGTTCGCGGCGACCGTCCGTCGAGCGATGTCGGGAGGGGCCCGATGAAGCGCGGCGCTGCAGTGCTTCTGACGGCGGCGCTGGTTGCGGTGTCTTCAGCGCCAACCGCGGCGTATCTCAAGCTCGGCACGCGAGTCGGCACCCGCACCGTGACGCTGAAGTGGACGCAGTTTCCGATTCGTTACTTCGTAACCGATCGCGGAACGACCGGGGTGACCTCGACGCAGGTTCAACAGGCCGTGCAGGCCGCGTTCAGCACATGGGAGGCAGTGCCGAGCGCGACGATGTCGTCCCAGTTTGTCGGTTTTACGCTCGCGAACCCGGTTCGGGGGGATGGAGCAACGGTGCTCGGTTTTCAAAGCCGTCCCGATCTGGAGCGGACACTTGGCGCCACGTCATTCATCATCGATTCGACGACGGGAGCGGTCATCGAATCCGACATCTTCTTCAACACCGCGTTCCCGTGGTCTGTCTCGGCTCAGGGAGACACCGGTTTCTTCGATCTGCAGTCGATTGCACTGCACGAGATCGGTCATCTGCTTGGCCTCGCGCATTCCGCGATGGGGGAGACCGAACTCCGCGCCGGCGGACGCCGTGTGATCGCCGCTGAGGCAGTAATGTTCCCGATTGCGTTCTCTGCCGGGACGATCCTGGGCCGCAGCTTGAGAGCGGACGACATCGCTGGAATCGGGGACATCTATCCGAACGCGACCTATACCAGAAACACGGGAAGCATCAGCGGCAAGGTGACCAAGAGCGGCACGGGCGTGCTAGGGGCCCACGTGATCGCGTTTGACCTGCGCACCGAAAAGCTGGTCGGAGGATTTTCGCTGACTGACGATGGCAGCTTCGTCATCGCGGGGCTTGATCCCGGTCCCTACGCCGTGCGCGTCGAGCCGCTCGACGATGGAGACATCGAGAGCTTTTTTGATGCCACCTTGAATGTCGATGTGAACTTCCGCGCGCAGTTCTACGACAAGATCGTTGTTGTGCCCAAAGGAGGAGGCACATCCGGTGTGGAACTCAAAGTGGTGGCGAAATGATTCGTCACACTCGGATGGTTCGATGGCTCGACGTTGCGTCGTTTCTTGTCCTGCTGTGGAGTTTCTTCCCAGCAGTTGCCACGGCGCAGGTCTACATCGGGCGAGACATCCCCCACCGGGGGAATCTGGAAATCAGCGGTGGGGCCGCATGGTCCGGGGGTTACGACCTCGGATCCGCGTCGGCGGAAGAAACCCGGAACACCGGAACCGGTACCGGCCCGTTCGTGCTCTTCTCTACAGATTCGGAGGCTGAGCCCTCGGTAGGGCTGCAGGGCCGGCTCGGTGTGTTCCTGGCGAGCTCAGTGTCGATCGAGGGTGGCGTCTACGTTGCGCGTCCGGACATTTCGACGCGACTCAGCGGCGATGCCGAATCCGCGCCGGACCTTACCGCGACCGAGACCTTGACCCGGCTGGTCATCGACGGATCGGTGTTATTTCATCTCACGGGCGCATCGTTCGGGCAGGGGAGGGGCGTGCCGTTTGTTCTCGGCGGCGGTGGTTACCTTCGCGACGCCCACGAGAAAAACGAAGTGATCGAAACCGGTCACGAGGTGCATGTTGGTGGCGGCCTGCATTACTGGTTCGGGCAGGGGAAACACCGTGTGGGTGTCCGCGCCGACGCCGCGGTTTCATGGAGAACCGGCGGCGCCGACGGTGTAGACACGACCCGCACGATGCCAATGGTGGCGGGGTCGATAGCGTATTTATTCTGACTTCTGATCCGATCCCGATTCCTCTGCAGCCTCCTCGTACCGCCGCGGCGTCTCGTGTCCACGCCGCTGACGGTTCACGACGTCTTCGCCGGTTGGAACCGGATCCGACACCGGTTCTTCTGTGGGGTCGTCGGGCGGGTTTCTGCGCCGGCCAGCTTGATCAGTCATCGCTCGACATCCTCGTTGTTGCGAACCTGCTCGTCGCTCTGCGAACGTCCGCGCTCCGGCAGCGCGTTTTGATTGTCGATCTCTTCACCAATCGCACGGTTGGTGATGCCGCCGGCGTTGTCGCCGTTCTCATCGCTATATCGCCGCTCGGTGCTGCTCTCGGAATTCGGTATCACACCTTCCTCCGACTGCCACCGTTCACCTTCGGCTTTGTCCTTGTTGGCGGCGCGATTGGGTGTGTCTTTATCTGCCATGTTTGCCCTCCGGTGACCTCGTGGCAAACCGTGTACCGAGATGAAGTACAGTCGAGCCGTGAACGATTCCAGTCGAGCCAGCGCGATTGCTTTTCGCGACGTCCACTTCTCGCGCGGCGCTCAGCCGGTTTTGCGCGGCTTCTCGCTCGAGATTGCCGCCGGAGACACGCTCGCGCTCGTCGGCAGAAGCGGCGCGGGCAAGAGCACAATCCTTAAATTGATCAACCGTCTGCTCGTGCCGGATTCGGGTGAGGTGATCGTTGAATCGCGGCCGACGCAGGCGTGGGATCCGTTCGAGCTGAGACGGCGCGCTGGTTATGTGATGCAGGAGGTCGGTCTTTTCCCACATCTCACCGTCGAACAGAACATCGCGACAGTGCCTCGATTGCTGGGCTGGGAGAGTGCCCGCGTCGAACGCCGGGTCACCGAGCTTCTCGAACTGGTCGGACTCGACGCGAAAGACCACGCGAACCGGCGGCCTGATCAGTTGTCGGGAGGACAGCGACAACGAGTGGGCGTCGCGCGGGCGCTCGCCGCCGATCCGCCAATCCTTCTAATGGACGAGCCGTTCGGAGCGCTCGATCCGGTCACGCGAGCAGAGATGCATCGCGAGTTTCGCAGGATCCAGGACCGTGTCCGGAAGACGGTCGTGCTCGTCACCCACGACATGGCCGAGGCGTTCGCGCTCGCGACGCACGTCGGCGTGCTGTCAGATGGTGTGCTTGCAGTCGTGGGTGAACCCGCAACGGTCGCTCGCTCAACGGATTCGCGGGTGCGCCCGCTTCTCGACCCCCTCATCGAGGCGACCGCAGTACTTGGAACGCAACGATGAGGGTGCTTGAGTTCTGGCGCGGACACGCCAACGAGTTCCTGACGCTCCTCGGTCAGCATCTGCTCCTCGTCTGCGCGTCAACCTTTGTGGCAATTGCGCTGGGTGTCCCGATCGGCATTCTTGCCGCGCGCCGGCCGCGCATCGGCGCGCCAGTCGTCTGGTTTGCCAACGTCGTGCAGACGATTCCGAGCCTTGCGATGTTCGGCTTTCTTTTGCCGCTTCCGCTCGTCGGCGGCCTGGGTGCGCGCGTGGCGATCTTCGTGCTGATTCTCTACGCGCTCCTGCCCATCGTTCGAACGACGACGGCGGGATTGCGATCCATCGATCGAGTCCTCATTGAAGCGGGCACGGCGATGGGAATGAAGCCGGGTCAGTTGATGCGCCAGGTCGAATTGCCACTGGCGTTACCGTCAATCGTTGCCGGCATCCGCGTCGCCGCCGTCATTGGCGTCGGTACAGCGACGATCGCGGCAGCCGTCGGTGCTGGTGGGCTTGGCGAGTACATCTTTCGCGGCCTGTCCATGGTCGATTCCACCGTCATTCTTGCCGGCGCCATTCCCTCGGCATTGCTCGCGCTCACCATTGACGGGGCTTTGACGCTGGTCGAGCGGGGGCTGAGGGACTTCAGCGGCGCGCGCGTCCGCGGCCTGCGTGTCGCAGCCGCACTGATGATCGTCATCGCGCTTGCCACCGCCGCTGCGCTGGCCATTTCGGCTCGGACATCCACTGACGTCATCCGCGTTGGCTCGAAGAACTTCACCGAGCAGATCATTCTCGGGGAGATTGTCGCTCAGACGATCGAGACGCGGACCGGACGTCGCGTAGAGCGGCGCCTGAATCTTGGTGGCACGTTCATCTGCGATCGCGCCATCCGTTCAGGCGACATCGACGTCTACGTCGAGTACACCGGAACTGCACAAACGGCGATCTTTCATCAGCCGGCCGACACCGACTCTCGTCGCGTGTTCGACGCCGTCAAGGCGCGGTATGCGGCCGGCGGGCTGACGTTGCTGGATTCGCTGGGATTCGAGAACACGTTCGCGATGCTGATCAGGGGCGAGGACGCGAGGCGTTTGGGCTTGCGCACGCTATCGCAGGCTGCGGCCATGGCGCCATCTTGGCTTGCGGGGTTCGGGTACGAATTCCTGCAGCGCTCGGACGGTTATCCCGGGCTCACGCGAACCTACGGATTCCACTTCGCGCGGCCGCCAAAGGCCATGGATCTCTCCTTGATTTATCGTGCGCTCGCGGAACGGCAGGTGGATCTGATTGCGGGCGACGCGACAAGTGGTCTGATCGATGTCTACGGCTTGACGATGCTCGAGGACGACCGTCACTACTTTCCTCCCTACGATGCGGCAGTCGTCGCGCGCTCGTCGGTGCTGATCGCGCACCCGGAGGTCAAGGATGCGCTCGCGAGCTTGTCGGGACGCATCACGGTGGCCGACATGCGTCGCATGAATCGTGCGGTGGATGCGGAGCATCGTGATGCTGCGGATGTGGCGAGAGAATTCGTCGTGGGGAGAAACTCTCAGCCGCGAGCCAGTAGCCAATAGCCAGCAGCCCGTTAGAGTTGCACTCCCCGCGCAGGCTGGAGGATGATCAGGTGATGGCCTCCCAGAATTCGTTCATCACACGGACCCGGCAATCGGCCGGTGGTTCGGCTTTCGATTTTTTCAGCCTGCCGGCACTCGAGCGCGCCGGATACGGCGGCGTCGCAAGGCTGCCGTATTCCCTCAAGATTCTGCTCGAGAATCTCTTACGGTGCGAGGACGGCCGATTCGTTCACGCCGATCACATTCAGACGCTGGCGGGCTGGAACGTCACATCAGGCGAGCAGAAGGAGATTGCATTTACACCGGCGCGCGTGCTGTTGCAGGATTTCACCGGCGTTCCTGCCGTTGTCGACCTCGCGGCGATGCGCGATGGCATCGTCCGGCTTGGCGGCGATCCGAAAAAGGTGAACCCGCTGCAGCCAGTCGAACTCGTGATCGATCACTCTGTGCAGGTGGACCACTACTCGGAGCGAAACGCCGCCGATCTAAACGCCGCGCTGGAGTTCGCCCGCAACAAGGAGCGGTACACATTCCTTCGTTGGGGCCAGGAAGCATTCCAGAATTTCCGTGTCGTACCGCCCGATACCGGGATTGTGCACCAGGTCAACCTCGAGTACCTCGCGCGCGTCGTCTTCGAGGACAAATCGGGAGGCACGGCGCTCGCGTATCCCGACACGCTCGTCGGCACTGACTCACATACGACGATGGTCAACGGGCTGGGTGTCGTCGGATGGGGTGTCGGGGGCATCGAAGCAGAGGCCGCGATGCTCGGCCAGCCAATCTCGATGCTGATTCCCGATGTTGTCGGCTTCCGGCTGGTCGATCGTCTCCCCGAAGGGGCGACCGCGACCGACCTCGTGCTGACGATCACCGAACGTCTGCGGAAATTTGGCGTGGTCGGAAAGTTCGTCGAGTTCTACGGGCCGGGTCTCGAGTTCCTCACCATCGCCGACCGCGCGACGCTCGGCAACATGTCGCCCGAGTACGGCGCCACGATTGCGATCTGTCCCATCGATGACATGACGCTGGATTATCTGCGTCTCACCGGGCGCGACGAGCCGCACGTGCAGATGGTCGAGGCGTACGCCAAGGAACAGGGACTGTTCCGAACGTCGCATTCAGTCGACCCGATTTACACCTCGACGCTGGAACTGGATCTTTCAACCATCGAACCCAGCCTCGCGGGACCGAAGCGGCCGCAGGACCGCGTGTCGTTGCGTCAGTCGAAAACCAAGTTCCAGCAGGCGCTCGACGTGATGTTGACCGAACGCAAGCCGAAATCCGCAGCCGAAAAGCCCGGAGAGATCGGCTCGCCTGCGGCGCAGCCAGCCGCGGCCGCAGTCGCGACCGAAGTGGTTCCCGGGATGGAGGGACTCGACCACGGCTCGGTGGTCGTCGCCGCGATCACGAGCTGCACGAACACGTCGAACCCGAGCGTGATGATCGGGGCCGGTCTGCTGGCGCGCAATGCCGTCAACCGCGGACTCAAGGTGAAGCCGTGGGTGAAAACGAGTCTCGCTCCCGGTTCGCTCATCGTCACCGAATACTACAAAGCGTCCGGACTTCTCGAATACCTTGCCGAGCTCGGCTTCAATATCGTCGGTTACGGGTGCACGACATGCATCGGCAACAGCGGTCCGCTTCCGGAACCGGTTTCCGGGATCGTCAAGGATCGAAACCTGATCGTCGCCTCGGTTCTGAGTGGTAATCGCAACTTCGAGGGGCGGATTCAGTCACAGGTGCGGGCGAATTATCTCGCCTCGCCTCCGCTCGTGGTCGCATACGCTCTGGCCGGTCGGATGCAAATCGATTTGACGACCGAGCCTCTTGGAACCGATTCTGCGGGCCAGCCGGTCCACCTCAAAGACATCTGGCCGTCTGAGCGCGAGATCCAGGAAACGATGCTGAAAGCCGTGAAGTCGGAGATGTTCCGCACGAAATATGCGACGGTCTTCGACGGCGATGAACGATGGCGATCGCTGCCAAGCCCGACCGGCGAGCGGTTTGCCTGGGACGACAGTTCCACGTACATCCGGAATCCGCCATTCTTCGAAAACTTCACGCTCGAACCGACGCCGCCGTCCGACATCGTCGGCGCCCGCGCCCTCGCGGTTCTTGGTGATAGCGTGACGACCGATCACATTTCGCCGGCGGGATCGATTCCGGCCGACAGTCCTGCGGGCAAGTACCTCATCGCGAAGGGAGTCAGGCCGGCAGACTTCAACTCATACGGCGCGCGCCGCGGCAATCATGAAGTGATGATGCGAGGCACGTTCGCGAACATCCGGCTGCGCAATCAACTCGCCCCCGGGACAGAAGGTGGATGGACGACGCTGCTACCGGATGGCGAGGTGACGACGATCTACGACGCTTCTGTTCGCTATCGCGCCGCCGGCGTGCCGCTCGTTGTCATTGCCGGCAAGGAGTACGGGTCGGGCTCGTCGCGCGATTGGGCGGCAAAGGGTACGGTGCTGCTCGGCGTCAAGGCGGTCATCGCTGAAAGCTTCGAGCGCATCCATCGGAGCAATCTCGTGAACATGGGCGTACTGCCGCTCGAGTTCCGTGCCGGCGAGAACGCGGCGTCGCTGAAGATCACGGGGCGCGAGCGTTTCGATGTGCTCGGCATGGGCGCGACGCTCACACCGCGCGGCGTCGTGACCGTGCGCGTGACCTGCTCGGATGGTTCCATCCAGGACATCACCGCGACGGCGCGTATCGATACTCCAGAAGAGCTCGTCGCATTCCGTAACGGCGGAATCCTGCCTTACGTGGTCAGGCAACTGGTGAAGTCGTAACGGCTGGTCACCTCATGTAGCCGCGCCGTGCGGTGACCTTACTCTTAGCTGCCTATAATCGATCCGATGGAGTCTGTGCCGGGGGCGCGGCGGTTGACGACGGCAGACGTCAAATCGGAGGCAACGGCTGCTGGATTTGATCTCTGCGGCATCGCGCCAGTGCAGAGCCACCGGGAACTCTCCTTCCTTCACGAGTGGCTGGCGCGAGGCTATGCGGGCGAGATGCAGTACATGCATCGAACGGCCGAGCGCCGAGCCGACGTGCGCGCGGTGATGCCTTCCGCGCGGTGTGTCATCTCACTCGGCGTTGTCTACAACACCGATCGCCCATACTCAAATCAAGATCACAATTCGACACGAGCCGCGATCGCGCGGTACGCGTGGGGTGACGACTACCATCTCGTCATTGAGAAACGGCTCGCACAGTTGATCGCCCGTCTGCGCGAGATCTCGAAAGAGGAGTTTGAGGCGCGCGCCTACGTCGATACCGGACCGGTCCAGGAACGCGTCTACGCGCAACATGCGGGCCTTGGATGGATTGGGAAGAATACCTGCCTCATCAACGAGGATCTCGGGTCCTGGATTTTTTTGTCCGAGATCATCTGCAGTCTGGAGTTGGAGCCTGACGCGCCTGCCGTCGATCAATGCGGTTCGTGCGCACGATGCCTCGAGGCGTGCCCAACCGGTGCGCTCCTCGATGCCGGCGTGCTCGACGCGACGCGCTGTCTCTCCTATCTCACGATCGAGTTAAAGGGGCCGATTCCCGGCGAACACCGCGACGCGGTCGGCAAACACGCATACGGGTGCGACATTTGCCAGGAAGTGTGTCCGTGGAACATCGCTCCCGGAATCGGAAAGAGTCCCGATCACGAGTGGCAGCCACGTCCAGGTCTCGACGCTGCCGAATTGCTCGACTTGTGGAATCGCTCGGACGATGAGCTGCGATTGCTGTTGAAAGGCAGCGCGATGAAGCGCGCGGGCGTGAAGCGGCTCCGGCGAAACCTTGCAGTCGCGCTTGGCAACAGCGGCGATCCCGCCGCAGCCGGCGCGCTTGTTGCGAGCCACGAAGACACCGCTCGCGATCCGCTCGTTGCGGAGCACGTGGCGTGGGCCGTCGACAAACTCCGCCGGTCCCGAGTGAGCGAACCAGAAAGCGAATCGACGAGTGGCTAGAAAGCGCGGACGATCGGCACCGCCGAAGCCCGGCGAGCCGGTACCGGACCTGCTCCCTGATCGGCCGACGTTAGACAGTGTCGCTGAGACCGCCGCAGGGTGTAAGGCCTGCGATCTCTACAAACGAGGGACGCAGACAGTCTTCGGCGAAGGGCCGGGAACCGCGCGCCTCATGCTCGTCGGCGAGCAGCCTGGCGACGCCGAGGATCTCGCCGGCCATCCGTTCGTCGGACCGGCAGGGAAGCTGCTCGATCGCGCCCTGGAGGAGGCCGGCATCGATCGCCAATCGGTTTACGTGACCAACGTAGTAAAGCACTTCAAATGGGAGCCTCGCGGTAAGCGGCGGATACACGCGAAACCTAATGCGGGTGAAATCAGCGCGTGCCGTCCCTGGCTCGAGACCGAGATCGCCCTCGTTCGACCGCACGCGCTCGTTTGCCTCGGTGCGACAGCGGCGCAGGCGCTGCTTGGAAAGAGTTTCAAGGTGTCCAAACAACGCGGCGAATTCGTCGAGTCTTCCCTGGCCCCGCTCGTCATGGCGACGGTTCATCCCTCATCCATTCTTCGCGCAACTGACGATGAGTCACGGCGGACCGAGATGGAGCGCTTCGTCGCCGATCTCAAGAAGCTGGCGCGGCAACTCGGAAAAGGCAGGGCCTGAGCGCCGGTGGCGCTGCAGCGGCCATGCCCTACACGGGAAGGGAAGATCGCGAGACAATAGAGCTATGACGGAACGGTTTCAGCCCACGCTGCTTTTGTCCATGCCGCAGCTGCAGGATCCGAACTTCGCGCGGACGGTTGTGCTGCTGTGCGATTTCGTTCCCGAGGGAGCATTCGGTCTGGTATTGAATCGGCCGACCGACGAAGCTGCCACGGGAATGGTGCGGCTCGATCCGCCAGTCGAGCATGGAAACGACCTGCTGCTCCACACCGGCGGACCGGTCGAGCCGGATCGAGGCTGGATCCTCAGTGGAGAGGAACCCGCTGACGTCGAGCACCGAACGATCGTGCCGGGTCTGTTTCTTTCAACCTCGCCAATTCTGCTGCGCCGCGTGCTGGAGACACGTCCTGCGCCGCGTGCGCTCGTGCTTGCCGGTTACGCTGGATGGGGACCCGGACAACTCGACCACGAGTTGTCGCAGTCGGCGTGGTTGATGTGCGACGTCGATGTGAGCCTGGTCTTCGATACGGAGCCGTCGCAGATGTGGGAGACGGCGATTCGGAAACTTGGCGCGGATCCGTCGGCGCTGCAGACGAGCCACGGCGTTCATTGAGCCACGGAAGCATCGGGGCCACGGATTGACACGGACAAAACGGGCCACGGATGAACACGGATTGACACGGATAAAAACGGGCCACGGATGACCACGGATTGACACGGACAAAACGGGCCACGGATGGACACGGATTGACACGGATAAAACGGACCACGGATGAACACGGATTGACA
>DATJKH010000155.1:0-37382 GCA_035491715.1 Vicinamibacterales bacterium
GGCTTCACCAACGGCTCGTCGATGGAGTCGTACGCCTACGACGGCCGTTCGTTGAGCGAGTTCGGCGACGTCGTCGTGGTCAGCATGAACCATCGCCTGAACATCCTCGGCACTCTCGATCTGTCGGCGTACGGTTCGCAATACGCGAACTCGCGCTACACCGGGACCGCCGACCTGGTGATGGCGTTGCAGTGGGTGAAAGAGAACATCGAGGCGTTTGGCGGCGATCCCAACAACGTGATGATCTTCGGCCAATCGGGTGGCGGCGGCAAAGTCGTACGCATGATGCACATGCCGGCGGCGAAAGGGTTGTTCCACAAGGTCTCGGCGCAAAGCGGTGGCAACAATACGTATCGCACCACCGACGTGGCAGCGAGCATCAAGGCGCAACAGGCGATTGCCGCGCACACGCTCAAGAACCTGAATCTCACAGGCGATCAGATCGACAAGCTGAAGACGGTCCCGTACTCACAACTGATTACCGCCGGCGTCGCCGCACTGCGATCGGCGGCGCAGGAAGTCGGCCGGCCCACGCTCAACTGGGAAGTCATCGCCGACGACCAGTATGTGATGCGCGAGTTCTGCGACTGGGCCGATAGCATTCCACTCATGGCTGGTGCGGTGTTCAGCGAGATGCAGGGGACGCTCACCCGCGGCGACGGCCGCAAGAATGAGTGGACGCAAAAGGAAATCGACGATCAGTTGACGGCGGCGTTCGCCGACAAGAAGAACGACATCGTCTCTGAATTCAAGCAGGCCTTCCCGCGCAAGAAAGTACAGGACGTGCTCTATTACGCCGGCGCGTCGCGGCCGGGAGTGAAGAACCTGCTGAATCGCAAGCTCGAGAAAACGAAAACGCCGGTCTACAACTACCTCTTTGCGTGGGAATACCCGATTAACGGCGGGACGACGTCGTTCCATTGCGCCGAGCTCGCGTTCTGTTTCCATGCGCTCGGCGTCCCGCAGATCAAGACGGCGACCGGCGGTGGCCCGGTCGCGCTGGCACTGCAGGACAAGGTCTCTCAGGCGTGGATCAATTTTGCGAAGACCGGGAATCCAAGCCAGCCGGGACTCGAATGGAAGGCGTACACCAAGGAAGACCCACAGGCGATGGTGTTCGACACGGTCAGTCAGTCGGTCTCGCTTCGTGACGACAAACTGGTGTCGCTGTTGCCGGCTCCGGCTGGGCGCGGCGGCGGTCCTGGTCGGGGTGGCGGAGCTCAATAGCCCTTGGTCGTGATCCAGAAGCTCTCTTCCCACGAACCGCCGGGGGCGATCGTCTGCAGCTCCTTGTAGACGCCCTTCTGCGCGAGGTTGAGCGCGTTGGTGATCGCGACCATCGGCTCGAATGCGATGAAGCCTTTCGTCGTCGAAGGCGGCGCACCGTCAGCGGGTAGAACCGCGGGCGGTGCGACCTTGACACCCTGCGCTGGATCGACGGGAAACGGACCCGACGGCGCCGGGGGTGTTTGCGCTCCAGCCGCTTGACCACCACCGCGTCCGCCACCCGCGCCGCGCGGACCACCGGCGCCGCGACCGCCGCCCCCTGAAGACAGCGGCGTCGACCATGCCAGGACCGTTTTGTACTTCGGTCCAAGCATCACATCGAGTTCTTTGCCGCTATACATCAACTTCATCGTCGCGCGTCCGCTTGCGTCACGAATCAGATCCGTGAACACGTCGTCGATGAGCGCGTACTTCTTCAGTTGAATCGACGTCCGATCGGATCCGAAGAAGTTCTCGATGGGCTGCGTCTCGCCGGTGGGTAGTCGCTGCGGGATCTCGATCCAGTGTGTCTTCGCGTCGAGCGATACGGTCCAGTCGTCGCGGTTGCCGTCAGGCAGCTCGAAGATCGGATGAAAACCGATTGCCACGGGCATCGCTTCGGTGCTCAGGTTATCGAGTCGTGTGCGGACTTCGAGCGCACCGTCCGAGACGCGATACGTCATGGTGATCGTGTGGGCGAACGGGAACTGTGCCATGAAGAGCGGGATCTTGTAGAAATCCAGCCGGCAGGTCACCCACGCGCTGCGCTGGTCCGCCCTGGCCTCGACGAGCTGCCACGCCTTTGAGCCGTTGACGTAGCCGGTCGATGGAATGGGCGCGCGCACGTTCCCGAGTTCGAGGTCGAAGTTGTATTTGCGGCCGTTGGCGTAAAAGGCGGTTTCGTCCAAACGGTTGGCGAACGGCGCCAGCAGTGGCACACCGTTCAGTCCGGGTCTGGCCTGGAAGTCGGCAAGCGTCGCCGATGTGCGGACGAGGTCCTTGCCTTTGACCTGGACGCGCCAGGCGTTGCTCATACTCCAGACGACCGACACGTTCATCTGCGCGGCGGTGTCGACCAGTTCAACCACGTCGCCGTTCTGTGTGGCGGTGTATCGCTGCGCGGCCGCGGGTGCGGCCGAGGCTGTGGAAATGGCGACGACGAATGCAAGTCGCATCACGCTCATGGAACCGTCCGATCAGAATGGAAGACTGGCTTCTCAGGGAGGAGATTATGCCACGCAGCGTTCATAACCCACGGCAGCCCGAACGACGTTGATTCAGTTCATCTCAATCGGCATCCTTCACTGTCACACTGCGATCGAGTCTAAAGATACACGGCAGAAAGGAGAAGGGAGGAACCATTCACTCTCCGATCATCTGCACTACGATCTCGCGACGCCTGGCGCTGGTGTCGAACTCGATGACCATGATCTGCTGCCAGGTGCCGAGGGTCAGCGCGCCGTCGACGAAAGGGATCGTCAGCGAAGGTCCGAGCAGCGCCGCCCGCACATGGCTCGATCCGTTGTCGTCGCCCCAGCGGAGGTGGTGCCGGTACTCGCCGCGCCGGGGCGCCAGTTGCTCGAACAGGCGGTTGAAATCCGAGACAGCTCCAGGTTCGAACTCGATCGTGGTGACTGCGGCGGTCGACCCGGTGATGAACACCGTCATCACGCCTGATCGCAAGCCGGATTCTTTTAGGGCGGCGGCCGCTTTCGCCGTGATGTCGTGGGCATCCCCCTGGCCCGACGTGGAAAGTAGGAGGCGGATCGTGCGGATCATCAGTCGGATCAAACACGAGAACGGGAGAAACGAGAGAAACCATTTAGCTCCCGTTTCTCCCGTTTCTCGTGTTTAGAACGTCAACCGCACCTTGATCTGCCCGACTCGCGGCGTGTTTGTCTGCGAACTCACCCTGCCGAAGTTGGCATTGGTAATGTTGGTCTGGATGCCTCCGAACACGACCGTGTTGAACACATTGAACACGTCGACGCCAAGCCCGAGTCTCACCTTCGCGATCGGGAAGTCCCGGCGGACGCTGAGGTCCTGGTTGAAGTAGCTCGGGTTGCGGAGATCGAACGCGAGCGTCCGTGGCGTGTTGCCATAGGTGAATGGTGCCGGCGACTGGAATGCGTTGCGATCGATGTAAGACGGCGGGTTCGTGCCAAGCACGTCACCGTCGCCGTAATCACCGTTGATGCGGACCGAACCCGTGAAGTTGGGGTTGTAATCGGCGTAGCACCCTCCCGCGTTCGGGAGATTGCATGCCGCGCCGATTGATCCCAGCGGCCGGCCGGATCGGTACTGGGTGATGCCGGAGATCTGCCAGTCCTTGACGATCGCCCGAACCACGGCATTGCCGCTGCCCGGTTTCCCTTCCGCTCCCCACGGCATGTTGTAGACGACCATCGCATTCCACACGTGCGGCTGATCGTTGACACCGACGGCCCAGTCCTGATCGAAGTTGTAGCCGGTCCGCGCCGCGAGGTTGTCCTCCGTTCGGCTGAACGTGTAATTGAAGTTGACAATCAGCCCGTCGTCGGAGCGCCGTTTCTCGAGGGTGAACTGCAGCGAGTTATACGTCGAGCGCGCGACGTCACCGTAGACGTCGGTCACGCCCGAGTACTGCGGGAACGGCCGCAGCATCTGCCCGATGGTGCCGTTGAAATTTGGGTACGGCAGACCGATGCCGGGCACAATGGCTTGCGCCGCCGCAATGTTGGCCGGCGTCGCCTGCGACGTCAGCAAATTTCCCAGCACCAGGAAACGCGGGTCGAGTTGATTCGAATAGAAGCCGCGTCCGCTGCCGCCAAGGAAGTCGCCGCGGCTCCCGGCATACGACGCGCCGAGCGTGACCGTTTTTGCCAGTGCGTACTGAATGCCGGCGTTCCAGTTCTGATAGCGAGGTGGCCGCCCGCCGATGTCGGGATCGCCGTAGGTCACGCTTCCACCGGTTCCGCGGCCGACGACGAAGCCCGCGTTCAATGTCGGATCGAGGAAGGGCGGCGGCGGATACGCCGGCACGCCGTTGTTCCAGTTGTAGGAAGGATCGAATCCGTTCGGGCTGGGGAAGCTCGCGTTGGCGGAGAGGCCAAGTGTGCCCGTGCCGTTGCGCGCTCCGGCGCGGCCACCGACGGCACCACGGCGGGAATAGTTGATGCCGTACGCCGCCCGCGCCACCATGCGTTCGCTCAGGCTGTAGGCGACGCCAACTCGCGGTCCGAGCCCTCCATAGTACGTGTTGATAGGCGTCCGGCACCGGCAGCTGTTCGAGCCGTCGCCCGCGAAGACGAGCGCGCCATTGAATCCGCCGACGGCAGGATTCGGCACTTTCGGATCCATGTACGACCATCGGTCGTACACCTCCGTGTAGGGCTTCATAATGTCGTAGCGCAGGCCGAGATTCAGCGTCAGGTCTGGGCTCAACTTGAAATTGTCCTGTGCCCAGAATGCGTAGGTGTAGAAGCGACCGCTGGTTGCAACTTGCGAGTCCTCCACCACAGTCGTCGCGTTCAGTTCGCCGAGCAAGAAGCTTGCGTACGCGTTGCCGGTCGTCGTCATCAGTGTGCCGGTCGAACTGAATCCGGCCGTCTGGACGTTACTGAAGCCGAACGTCGCGAGGCTTCCGTAAGTGCGCTCACGCTCGTTGGCATCCATGCGTTGCCCCTGGAAACCGAACGTCATCGCGTGCTTGCCCTGAGTCCAATTCAGGTTGTCCTGGATGGTGTAGTTGTTGAGATACTCGGTGAATGCCCGCGCGTCCGTACCGCGCCACATCGTCGGTGCGTTCGGTCCGGCAAATCCGATCTCCGGGAACGCCGAATCGGCTTCACCGGAAGGCAGCCCTTTCAGACCGGCGGTGATCGGATACTCGCCGTCGATCGTCGCGTTGAAAATCGGTACCGAAAGACGAGAGAAGCCGACGCTGACCTGATTCACCCACGTCGGGCCAAGAACGTAGGTGTGCTTGACTTGAGCGCTTGTCGGGGCCTCTTCGACCAGCCGCGTTTCTGTGTAAGGCAACGGCAGCGCTGTTTGCGGGTTGCCGCCGCCGCGATACGGCGTCGCCTGACTGCGCTTACCATGCGCGAAGAGCACGGAGAGTTGCTGCTGTCGATTGAGTGTCACGTCCAGCTTCGCCGTCGTGTTGTTGTTGTTGAAACCTGTCGGCAGCGCACCGCCGAGATAGTTGTTCTGCAGTCCGCCGCTGGTCGGGGCAGGCAGGAATGACTGGAAGTATTTCGAGATCGACGAAATTCGCTCGGGCGGGATGATGTTGTTGGGAAAGGGATCACGCACGAAGCCAGTGCCGTTGGGATTCGCCCTGGTGGTTCGCGGATCGTAAATCGTCACCGGCAGTGCGCTGAAATCGCCGTTCCGCTCCGCCGTCGTGGGAATCGACGTCAGTGCCTGCGCCGTCTCACGCCGATCGCGGTATCCGTCGTACGCGAAGAAGAAGAACATCTGGTTCTTGCGTATCGGGCCACCGAGCGTGACGCCGTACTCGTGCTGGTTGTCGGACGGCTTGACCGTGGCAAAGAACGCCTTCGCATCGAGCGCTTTGTTCCGGTAGTACTCGAATGCGCTCCCGTGAAACGTGTTCGTCCCGGACTTGACGACGTAGTTGGACGCCCCCTGACCGTTGAACTGTACGGCGGTGCCGCTGGTCTCGACCTGGAACTGATCGACGGCGTCCACCGAAATCCCGAACGACAGGTTCCGGCCTTCGCCCTGGACGACGGCGTTGGTGATCGGAATCCCCTCGACATACATGTCGGTGGTGAAATCCTGCCCGCCCATGACGTTGCCCCAGCGGCCAATCGACTGAACGCCTGGCATCAGAAACATGAACTGCGTCGGATCACGCGGTCCTCCGGTATTCATCACCAGGGGAAGCGCCATGTAGACCTCGTTGCGAATCGTTTGACCGAGTCGCGCGTCGGCGGTCGCGAGCGGTGGTGTATCCGCCGTCACCACGACCTCCTGTTTGAGACTGGCGACTTGCAGTGTGACGTTCAGGCCGACGACGCTCAACGCGTCGACGACGAGACCTTCGCGGATGAAACGGTCGAAGCCGCTGAGAGTGACAACGACTCGATACTCGCCGGGTGCCAACGGCGTCAACGCATAAACACCTGCGGCCGTCGTCTGCCGGACCGTCTCGACGCCGGTAGCAACGTGTGTCGCCGTGACCGTCGCGCCCGGAACCGGCGCATTGGACGAGTCGCGGACGGTTCCCTGAATGGACCCGCCGCCGCCCACCTGGGCGTTCGCGGCATGTGACCCGAGCAGGAACAACGTGGTCGATGCGAGCACCATGGCAAGTCTGTTCATGAATACTCCTTTACGATTCGGCCGGGGGAACGCTACGCCTGCGTCGCGCGCGAGTCAAGAGGTGGTCATACCACTCGGCGCTGAGTTGTCGTAACCGGCTCATCTTCACCCGCGGACGGCAGCGGGTGTAGCATCGTCGTCCATGAAGACTTGGCTGATCGTCGCAGTGGCAATGACGACGGGCGTGGCCCTTCGCAGCGCTCAGGATTCGGTGCCCAGGGAGTGGGTCGATCCGGACACAGGTCATCGCGTCGTCCGCCTATCGGACGAGCCTGGCAGCCAAAGTCTGTACTTTCACCAGTACGCGTACACGCCGGACGGCAAGAACCTTCTCATCACAACGCCGACGGGAGTGTCAGCGATCGATCTGAACACGCGGACGATAGAGAAGGTGGTGGATGTTCGCGTCTCGCTGCTGATGACCGGGAGAAAAACCGGAAGCGCGTACTACGTGAGAGAAGGAACGGTGTACGCCGCTGATCCGCGCACCAAGGTGAGTCGCGCGCTTGCCAAAGTGCCCGCGCACGGCTCGGTCGTGACGGTGAACGCAGACGAGACATTGCTCGCCGGTACGATTACGGAGGGCTCGGTGCCAGACGAGCCACCGCCGCCGGCGGCTTCGCCGACGTCGCTCGGCACCAATTCCAGAGGTCAGCTCGGACGAGACAACTATCCCGGCAAGGGATCGATGATGGAACGGCGCCTCGCGGCAAAGTTGCCGATGCAGTTGTTCGTCGTCGACACTCGGACCGGCGAGATGAAAACCATTCTGCGCAGCACCGACTGGTTGAACCACGTTCAGTTCTCTCCAACTGACCCGACGCTGCTGCTGTTCTGTCACGAGGGACCATGGCACAAGGTCGATCGGACGTGGACGATCCGTACGGACGGCACGGCGCTGACGCAGATTCACCATCGCACCATGAACATGGAGATCGAGGGACACGAATTTTTCAGCAGCGATGGACGAACGATCTGGTACGACCTGCAGACGCCGCGGAGTGAAGTGTTCTGGTTGGCCGGATATGAGCTCGCGACCGGCAAGCGCACGTGGTATCACCTCGAGCGCGGCGAGTGGTCGGTGCATTTCAATCAATCGCCCGACGGCAAGCTCTTTGCCGGCGATGGTGGCGGGCCGTCGAGCGTCGCGGCGCCAGGCAACGGTCAATGGATTTATCTCTTCCGGCCGGAGATGGTCCCCGATCGCACCGATGGCGCACTGCCAAACGCCGCCGCCCTGATTCAGCCGGGTGTCCTGCGAGCGGAAAAGCTGGTGAACCTGGCGCGCCATGACTACAGCCTCGAGCCGAACGTCACCTTCACACCTGATGGCCGCTGGGTGGTCTTTCGCTCGAACATGTTTGGACCGACGCACGTGTTCGCCGTGGAAGTTCAAGGAACCAAGAAGTAAAACGCGCAGCCGAGCGCGCCGCGCCACGGTCGGCCGTGACAGCCGCGGAAAACACGGATAATTCAGCCACGGAAGGACACTGACAAACTCGGAAAAGATCAATGCACGCTTGATCCGTGTCAATCCGTGTTTTTCCGTGGCTACTATTTCCGTGTTAATCCGTGTTTTTCCGTGGCCACTTTTTCCGTGTCGATCCGTGTTTTTCCGTGGCCACTTTTTCCGTGTCGATCCGTGTTCTTCCGTGGCCACTTTGCCCCGTTAATCCGTGTTTTTCCGTGGCTCAAGGCCATTGCCGGACAACACCTTCACCAGTGGCACCTGGCGAAAACGATGATGACCGGCCCCTTGCACTCGCCTGAGCGCGCACCGAGACTGCTGTCTCTTGACGTGGCGCGCGGGATCACGATCGCCTTCATGATCATGGTCAACAACAACGGCGGAAGTCCGTGGCGTTTCATGAACCACGCCACCTGGAATGGCCTCACCGCGACCGACCTCGTGTTTCCCACCTTCGTGTTCGTGATGGGCATATCGGTGGTTTTTGCCATCGAGACCAGACTGGCGCGCGGAGCGACGCGGGGGCAGCTCGTACGGCATACGGTGCAGCGGGCGGTGATCCTGTGTTTGCTGGGCATCGTGGTTAACAGCTTTCCGTTCTTCGCGCTCGATCACATGCGTTTCTATGGCGTGCTGCAGCGGATCGCCGTCTGCTACCTGGCGGTGTCGCTCCTCTACCTGTGGGACCGTCGCGCCTGGCCGATGGCCGCGGCCCTGGTGGTCGCGCTCCTCGGCTACTGGGTGCTGCTGCGCTGGGTTCCGGTCCCTGGTGCGGGCGTGCCTGGCCGCGACGTGGCGTTCATGGACGTCCGCCAGAACCTGGTGTCGTGGACCGATCGCCAGCTGTTCCCATATCACCTGTACCGCGACGTGCCCGACCACAACGTTCGCGATCCGGAAGGCCTGCTGAGCGACCTTCCAGCCATCGGCACGGCGCTCATGGGAGTGCTGACCGGCGTTTGGCTGCGGACGCGTCGATCGATTCCCGCAAAAGCGGGGTGGCTGGCCGCGGCGGCCGTCGGCAGCCTGGCGCTGGGCTATTTATGGTCGCTCTGGTTTCCCTTGAACAAGAACTTGTGGACCAGCTCCTATGTCCTCGTGGCGGGAGGCTACTCGCTTGTGCTGATGACCCTCACGTTTTGGGCAGTGGAGCAGAGGGGATGGCGGACAGGTTGGACCTGGATATGGCTGGTCTTCGGCTCGAATGCGATTGCGGCGTACATGTTCAGCGAGCTGCTGCCCGGGGTGTTGCACAACGTCCATTTCGTATCCGGTGGCAAGCGGACCGACGTTATCGACTTTGTGCTCGACCACGTCTTCGTGCACATTGCTGATCCGGGGTGGGCCGCGTTGGCCTATTCAGTCAGCTTCACCGCGATCTGCTTCGTTCCGGTGTGGATGATGTACCGCCGTGGGATCTTCCTGAAGGTGTGAGAGTCGCGACGGAGAATTTCCCGTGCTAACGTTGGTTTCAGGAGAGACGTTATGGGACTGTTCGATGGTGTACTCGGCGGTATCGTCGGCGCCGGCATGGTATCGGTCGTCAACAACCTGCTCGAGCAGCAGGGCGGCGTGCAGGGCCTGGTCAACAAGTTTCAGCAGCAGGGTTTTGGCGACACGGTGAACTCGTGGGTCAGCACGGGTCAAAACAAACCGATCTCCCCGGAAGACGTGCATCGCGCGCTCGGACCGGATCTGCTCCAGCAGCTGGCGGCGAAGTCCGGACTCTCGGTCCACGACCTGGCGCAAAAGTTATCGACGGTTCTGCCGCAGGCGGTTGACACGATGACGCCGAACGGCCGCGTGCCGAACGGGTAGACCGTTTGCCGGATCTTGTCATCCGCCGCGCGACCCACGCCGACATGCCGAGTCTCGGCCGGCTCGGCGCACTTCTGGTGCAGCAACATCACGAGTTCGATCCCCGCCGCTTTCTCGCCGCGAGCCCGCGGACGGCGCACCATTACGGCGAATTCCTCGGTTCGCAGCTCGACGATCCGGATGTGTTGGTCCTGGTGGCGGAACAAGACGGACGGGTGATCGGCTACACGTTCGCGGCGATGGAAGGGTACGACTACAAGTCGTTACGCGGCCCGGCCGCCCTGCTGCACGACGTGCTCGTCGATCCCGACCATCGCGGTCACGGCGTTGGCCGGCAGTTGCTCGACGAGACGCTGTCGATGATGCAGGCCAAAGGTGCGCGCCAGATCGTGCTGTCGACCGCCGAACGGAACGAATCAGCGCAGCGGCTCTTCGCACGCATGGGTTTCAGGCCGACGATGATCGAAATGACGCGTGAGCTGGACGAGCCGGCCGTGCGGCTCTAGTCAGCCTTCATCAGTGGCACATCGTCCGGGCTCAATAGCGAATCCCTGTACGGCATCGGCACTACTCGAGCACCACCACTTCATGATCCAGTATCGAAGCAATTTCGAGGGAAGCGTGTGTTCCAGCGGACGTCACCGCAGCGGTGTTGCCGGCGACGAGCAGTCGCGCCCGCGCCTTGTTCGTGTCGCGCGGTAGCGGCATCGTGACCTTGAATGGGCCAACGCGAATCAGGTCGTCGAGTGGCGCGCGCCAGGTCGCTTCGCTCGTGAGGTTGACCAGATGGAGAACGGTGCGCCCAGGCTGTTGATATAAGTGACAGTCGATCAGGCCGATCCCGTCGACGGTCAACGGGATCTGGTCGGTGGTTGCCCAGCGCACGATGTTCGCGATCAGCCTGGCGTGATCGGGCAGGTGTTCCCGCGCGTAGCGGCGATCGATGTCGGCCGGCATGTAGGCGACACGTGACTTCCCGTGTTCGGACAGGATCAGTCCAGGAATGTTGGTGGACGGTTCGCGCATCCAGGCCGTTTCAGGCGGATAGGTTGGGAACGGCGGCACGAACGTCAACGGCACCAGTGCCCCTGCGTCGACCTTCAGCGACGTGAGCGAACCGCCGAATGCGATCAGGTCGGTCTCTTCGAATCCGCGCAGCACCTCGTGCCGCGTCCCGGAAATGGCCGGCTCGTCTCCCGCGCGCGGTCCGTCCACGCGTCCACGCAGCTCGGGAATCAGGCGGAGGTAAGTATGACCGCTCGGGCTGGGGGCAAAGGCGCCGATGGGATCAGTCGAAGCGCCGCGGCCGGAAGCTGGCCGTGATCCTGGCGCGTCGCCGACGCGACGGCAACCAAATAAATCGGCAAGGGCGAAGTCCGGCCTCGGATCACCCCATTCATTGAAGAGACCAGTCGCGCCGGTCGCAAACAGCGAGCCGCCGCGCTCAGCGAATCGCCGGACGGCGGACACTTGCGCGTCGGACAATGCGCCGACATTCGGCAGGATCAACAGCTTGAGCGACGCACCCTGCCGCTCGATGTCGTCGGCGTGGATCGAGACGTAGGGAATGCGGGCGCGCACCAGCGCGTGCATGAAGCCGGCATAGGGCGCATCGACCACTTCGGCGGCGGCGTCGCGTCCGAAGAAATCCGTGTTGCGCTGTGACCAGACGACGCCGACGGTCGCGATCGGCGTGCGGTTGACGAGATACGGCTCGTGGGTTTTCCACCAGCGCATGATGGGTTCGGCCGACTTGTACATGCGCCGGTCTTCGTGGTAGGCGGCAACGTGGTGCCACCAGGGTTGAATCCCACCGGCGATGCCGGCGATCATCCACAGCCGCGCTTCCGCGGCGGGCTTGCTGGCGACGCGGTAGTAACCGGGCCCGGACTGATACATCGCCATCGATTCGGGTGCAAGCTTGTCCCAGCCGAGGAGCGCGTGCACGCGTTTACCCGTGTCGCCGTTCTGCTGGAAACCGGTGTCGTCGTCGCGCCGCTGATGATCGAGCATCACGATGTCGGCGCGCGCGCAGATCTCCTTCAGATCGCGAAACGATCTCGCCTGCGCGGTGACCGATCCGCTGTTCATCCCCGACCAGATGCAGTCCGGCCCGCCCGCCGCTCGCGTCGTCCGGTTGTTCATCTCCCACACTTCGGTGCGCCGCGCGTAGCTCCACATGATCCAGTCGCGGTACGCCTGGTCGTTCCAGTCAGCCTTTGGCGGTAGCGCTTTCCCGGTCTTTGCCTTGAACTTGCTCGTGCAGTTAGCGCAGTAGCAGATGCTCTCGCGTCCGAGCCCGGCCCAGCTGTTGTCGGTAAAGCCGTCGGGCCGCGAGCGCTCGATGATCTCGCGGAGCACGTCGGGCAGGTATTCGTCGTAGTACGGACTGTTGATGCAGGCGATGTACTTGTCAGCGGCGCGATACGGCTGGCCGTTGACGTCACGAGCGAACCAGTCGGGATGCGTCTTGAAGAAATCCTCGGCGGTGCGATTGGAATCCATCCGCGCCATCACGAAGATCCCGTCGGCGTGCGCCGCCCTGGTGAGCTGGCCGAAGAGATCGCGATCGCCGAGGAACTCCGCGCGATGGTGGAGCGGAAACCTGCTCGGGTAGTACGCGACAATGCCGCCGGCATTGATGATGACGGCCTGAACCTGCGTCCGCTTCCAGTAGCCGCGCCACCAGTCGATGTCGTACCGGACCGGGTCCTGTTCGGTGATGTTGGTCTGCCCCCAGAGGTAGGCTCGCCGATACCACGGAAGCTTTGTTCCTTCGCGTTGATCGTGTGCCTCGAGGCCGCTGAGGATCGACGGCGTGACCGCCATCGCCGCGGCACCGGTCATCGCATCGCGAATGAACCGTCGTCTCGAGACGTCTGCACCATGTTTGCTCACAGCTATCTCCTTCAGCTGCAGACCGTTGGCGTCGGCGCGACCCGAGTATGACCTAACTCGCAGGCCGCTCGGTCACCGCGATCGCGGCCAGCGTTGACGCGGGAGGCAGCCTCGACTTCATCCCGCCGCGGCTCTCGCCGTCGAGCAGTGCGTCGAGGCTGTCGTAGGCGTAAATCGTCGGCGCCTGATTCTTCGGCAGGCCGCCGGTGTCTGCCGTCGGTCCATAAGTGCTGTGCAGTTCGCGCCCGAGCATCCGCAACATCGCCATTTGCTGTCCGCGATGATGCGATGTGTGAGTCAGTCGCCGGGTCATGACCCATGCTCTCGACCGGCGGACGTCGAAGAAGGTGGTCGATTCCTCCCACCATGTCTCATCAGTCCGGAGAAGTTGCGCGAGGCGCCGGCCGCTGTCTTCGGCGTAACGACGGATGAACTCGAGTCGCGATTCATGCTGCGGAAGTGGCGATCCACCAACCTCGATGCCGAGCATGGTTCGAAACCAGGCGTCCTCGCTCAGGCATTGGTGCACCATGTGCTCGTGCACGCTGCGGCCGCGTCGATCGTCCTGCTTCGGTCGCACGGCGAGGTCGTCGTCGTGGAACTCGCTCCACACACTGAGCACTTTCAGGCGCTCGGTTTGATAACTGTCGATCAGGAATTCGTATTTCATGGTGAGTGTGCCCGGGAACGAAGATCATAGAATGGACCAATAGCGAGGTTGATGTGAAGAACGTTGAAGTGGACGTTCGCGATCAGATAGTGGCGTTCAAGCGGAAGATTGCGCCGAATCGCGAGGCGTTGAGGCGCGCTTACGCCGATGTGAAGGGCCAGATTATCCGAGCGGTCGAGGAGATCGTCAGCAATGCCGCCGCGGGACGGCCGGTCGTGCCCGAAGTCGAATACCAGGATATCCGCCAGGGCAAGGTCTCCGAAGAAGTTCGGCGCGCCATCCGGAGCAGTGGTTGCGCCGTGATTCGCGGGGTGTTTCCCGCCTCTCTGGCAAGCGACTGGTTCGCGGAAGTGAGCGACTATCTCGAGATCAACCGCTATGAAGAACGGGAAGTCGAGAAGCGGGGCCTCGACAAGTACTTCTCTGCGTTGAAGGCAGGCAAGCCGCAGATCTTCAACGTCTACTGGTCAAGGCCGCAGGTCATGGCGCGGCAGGACGCTCGGCTCGCTGAAGCACGCGCCTTTCTCGATCGGCTGTGGAGATACGAAGGGGCGTTCAATCCCGATCTCCAGTGCACATATGCCGACCGGCTGCGACGCAGGCATCCGGGCGACAAGACGCTCGGCCTTTCACCGCACATGGACGCCGGCACCGTCGAGCGCTGGATCGATCCCGGATATCAGAAGGTGTACGAAAACATCTTCGCCGGCGACTGGCGTGGCTATGACCCGTTCGATGCGAAGCACCGGCTGAAGACGCAGGAGATTCCGTCGCCCGCGGTGTGCAGCATGTTCAGAACCTACCAGGGATGGACGGCATTGACGCGGCAGGGGCCGCGCGATGGCACGCTGCGCCTCATTCCGATCGCAGCGGGCATTTCGTATGTGCTGCTGCGCGCGTTGCAGGACGACGTCGAGGAGGATGATCTGTGTGGTGCCGCGCCGGGCCGTGCGCTCGGCGTCAGCCCGGCCTGGCACCCGGATCTCATCGCCGGCCTGGTTTCAATTCCCGAAGTCGTGCCCGGCGACACCGTGTTCTGGCACACGGACATTTGTCATGCGGTCGCCGACGAGCACGAAGGACGCGAGTACGCCAGCGTCATCTACATCGGTTCGGCGCCAGACTGTCCGAAGAATCGTGCCTATCTTCCGAAGCAGCAGAAAGCGTTTCTCGAAGGGCGTTCGGCTCCTGACTTTGCGGCAATGGATTTCGAAGTCGACTTCAAAGGGCGAGCGACGCTCGGCGACCTGACGGATCTCGGCCGCGCGCAGATGGGTTTTTGAGCGTGCCCGGCAGGATTCCCTCGGACACACGCGTTACAACGAGCGAGGCGATCGTGACGGGTTGGCTGCTGTGCGGTGTGCTCGATATCACCGCGGCGTGCCTCCAGGCCTGGATTCAGTTCGGTCGTCTACCCGGGGACGTCTTGCGCGGCGTCGCGTCGGCGTTGTGGGGACGTGCGGCCGTCGAGGCGGGCGCCGGCATGGCGGCAATCGGGCTGGCGATGCACTTCACCGTCGCGCTCACGGCGACGCTGGTCTTTTACCTTGCGACTCGCCTGATCGGCGTCCTGCGGAGCGCCCCACTCTGGATCGTCGGACCGCTTTACGGCGTTGTCGTGTTCTGTGCGATGAACTATGGCACGCTGCCGGCACTGTCATGGCTGCGCAGCCTCTACCTGCACACGCCACCGCGGTGGCCTGGCTCAATGAGCTGGCCGCAACTATTCATCCACATGGTGTGCGTCGGCCCGCCCATCGTGTGGGGCGTGAGACGCGCGCGGTAAATTCCTATCGCTTCTCCCTCGTGCGCGTGGTGACATACAAATCCTGCCCGCCAAGTCCGCCGGGTCTATCAGAGTTGAAGTACAGCGTTTCCCTGTCGGAAGTAATGAATGGACTCAAGTCGCCATTGGCACTGTTCACCACCATGTGCCGGCTCTCCGAATCGCGCGCTTGTACGCGCACGCCGAGGCAAACGGTGAGGCCCTGACGTGGTTGGAGCGCGCCCACCATCAACACGAGGCACCCCTTGTCCATCTCAAGGTTGGGTGGGACTGGGACTGCCTGCGCCAGCATTCCAGATTCCAGAGACTGCTTGGCTTGATCAACCTACCAACTTCGTGACACGCAGCCATGACTAATCGCGAGTTCTTCATCAGGTGCTGGCGACAGGAGTATCCGACGTTTGTGAAGGTCCTTCGCGCGGTCCCGGCCGACAAGATGGACTATCGCCCCGACCCGGTCACACGTTCGGCGGCGGAGCTGGTCTGGCTGCAGGTAGAGGAGAAGCAGTGCTGGTTTGAATTACTGGAGACCGGCAAGATCGACTGGAAACCAACGCCGCCCGCTCTGAGCCTTGATGAGATGATTCGCGCTTACGAGAAAGCTCACAGTGAGCTGGCGCCCATTCTTGAACAAGTGGATGACCGCATGTGGGATGACAAGGTCACCCAATTCGTCGTCGATGGCCGCGTCTATGTCGAGCTCCCTCTCGGTCAGATGTTCTGGATTGGATTGTTCGACGCCATCCATCACCGCGGGCAGTTGTCCGTTTACCTCAGGCCGATGGGCGGCCGCGTCCCGTCCATCTACGGGCCCTCGGCCGATGATCCAGGCCTGCAATGAAGTTCACCAGGCCAATGGCGCGGGTGGGTCGGATACCGACTGAAAGCGGACGACGACGACGGCATTGCGATCGCGTCGGCTGGCGATCGGAATGAGGCCGGCCGACAACAGTTTTTGGATTTCGGTCTCGGTCAGGTACCGCTCGCCACACGCTTGCAGTTCGCGCGCGCCGTCTCGAACGACTGTGAACGCCGGCAGATCGCCAATCTCGCGCTCGTCGCCCGGTTCCATGTCCCAGCCGCGCGCGGTAAAGGATCTGCCCATGAGGAGCGCGGGGGCGAGTGAAGCGTGTCCCCAGAGGAACTCGTCGTGCCGCGGCGGACCGGCAAACTCCTCGAATCTGAATGTGTCGATCGGATCGCTCCCTTTGCCGTACGGTTGACGCAACAGAAGGCGCGGCGCCGCGAGTCCAAGCCATTGCGCCGCTTCGCTGCGCCGTAGAGCGTGCCATCCAGCCAGCGCGTTCGCATCGTCGCTGGTGAGAGTCCAATCAGCACCGGCAAGCAGCGGTCCACCTGCGTGTGATGCGATCAGCCCAAGAGCCGCGAGCAGTCCGATGTCCGAGTTCGAGGGCCCGAAGTCCATCAATGCGACGAGTACCGACCACCCCGTGCTGCCGGGTACGCCCCGCCAGCGATCGACCAATGCGCGATAGAGTCCAGACTGACTGATTTTGCCCTGAGCGTCGACCAGGTCGGCGAGCAGTTCTTCGCGCGTCACGTCGAACAGATGCAGTTGCTGATTCTCGTCGAGCTCCAGGTTCGAGATCAGCCATTGCACGCCCCGCCAGACAGATTCGAGCGACTGAAACGCCGGCGCGTGGAGCAGCGTGCGCATCTGCTCCTCGATCGCAGCATCGATCGCCGCCAAGTATGCCGTGCGCTCTACTGATGTGTCCTTGACTATGTGGGGCGCGACGATGTTCTTGATCAGTGCTTCGAGGCCGTCGGCGGGCGTCGACGCCGGCGTCGCCGCTGGCTCGGGCGATTTGCCCAACAGCCGACCGAGCAGATCGCCGGTACTCAGTTGAGGGTTCGCGCGCGCGTGACGCAGGCTCTGGAACAGTTCCAGCCGACCGTACAGCTGGTCGGGATGAAAGTCATCGAGTTGCGCGAACCGAATTTCGCCGGCGGGCACAGTCACACGCGGAGCCAAGCGGGTCATGACGTCGTCGAGCGTGTCGACGTCGACACGCGTAATCGGACGGCTCACCAGCGGCGGCCGTCCTGCTCCCGCCGTGCCGCTGAAGTCTCCCAGCACCAATAGACGCATCGGTTCGTCGTCAACGCGAGAGCCTTTGCTGCGTCCGAAACCGAAGTCGAATTCCAGGTGTCCCGGCATCGATTGCTCCTGTTCGGCTCTATGCCAGAGGTCTGACGACGATAGCCGATTCAACCCCACCGACTACGCGAACAGCATTGCGGAGCGGACGACCGAAGCCGGTGAAAGCCACTTCCATGACGTCGCCGTCGGCCAGCCGCACGCTGTCGCCGAAACTCAGCGCGCACGCTCCGAAGTAGTGGACGTGGACGTCGCCCGAACGCCGGTGCCCATCGAACTTGAAATGATGGTGTTCGATGTTGTGCAGGTTGTGGCTCATCTCCTGCTCGCCAGTGATGATGTGCTTCGACCATAGTGTTGCGCGACCACGCTTGATGGTGACCGTGCCTGGAATCGACTGGAAGGCCGGATCGATGACCAGTTCGGGTCCGATCGCGCACGTCCGCAGCTTCGATCCCGCGAGGTTCAAATAGTTCTTCCGTTCGAACACGTGATCGGAGAACTCGTTGCCGATCGCCATGCCGAGACGGTACGGCACGCCGCCATCGCCAATGACGTAGACGCCCGCAATCTCTGCTTCTTCACCACCGTCTTCGGCGAAGACGGGAACGTCGAGCGGTTCGCCGTGCGCGCGGAGGATCGTGCCGTTTCCTTTGTAGAACCACTCGGGAGGGACGCCGATTTTGCCGGCCACCGGTTTGCCGCCAGCGAGACCTGACCGGAACATCTTCATGCTATCGGTCAGGTCCGAGTCGGCGGCCTCGTGCATCTGTTGACGGTTGGCTGCGCTCCCGAGGTGGGTAAGACCCGTGCCGCTCACCAGGACCCTCGCCGGCTCGTGCGGATGATCGATCGGCGTCAGGAGCCGCCACTCGGATGTGCCGTTGTAAATCGTGTCGTAGTCCAGGCTCTGGACGATGGCCGCGTTTCGCATGACGTCAACGAGCGCTGTACGCGTAGCAATCGCCTTCTGCGCGAGATCGAAAACCGATGCGAAGCCGTCGATCAGCCGCAGATGCGATTCGTCGCACACCGCGACGGCGCGTGTATCACCGCGACGAATCTGGACCAGGCGCATCATGGCTTGCTCTCGTGGCTTCCGCCTTCAGGCGGAAGATCTTATGCTGTCGTGGTCTTCATGCCAATGCGGTGACGCGTGGCGATGCCGGTCGCCGTATACCCGATATGTTGACTATCAACACGTAAACCATATATGTTGATAGTCAACACATGGCTGCCGATGCACCGTCCGGCGAAGTTCCCTACGGCACCCTGGATTTGATGGTCCTCAAGACGTTGCAGGCGATGGGGCCGTTGCACGGCTATGCGATCGCGCGGCGGATCGAGCAGGTCGCTCAGGGTTCACTGGCGCTCAATCAGGGAACCATCTATCCCGCGCTCCTGCGTCTCGAACAGAAAGGTTGGATCGCGAGTGAGTGGGGCGTCAGCGAGACCAACCGCCGCGTACGCTTCTTCACCATTACCCGGACGGGCCGGAAGCAGCTGCTCGCCGAAACGCGCACCTGGGAACGCACGGTCGAAATGCTGAACCGGTTGCTGGAGGAATCGTGACCGTTCTCCGTGTGCTCCTCGCGCGAGTGCGGGGATTGGTGACGCGCGGCCAGAAGGACGCCGAGCTGGACGACGACATCCAGGCGCACCTCGACCTCCTGACGCGCGAGTACATCGATCGTGGCTTTGCCCCGGACGTTGCGAGGGCGGCCGCCCGACGCGCCTTCGGTGGGCTCGATCAGATGAAAGAGCGTTACCGCGATCAGCGCAGCGTCCCATCGATCGAAACGTTCGTCCAGGACGTGCGACACGCCGCGCGTATGCTTCGCCGCGCCCCTGGATTGGCAACCATCGGGATCCTCTCGCTCGCGCTCGGCATCGGTGCGTCCACTGCCGCCTTCAGCGTGTTCAATGCCGTCATGCTGCGGCCGCTTCAGGTTTCCGAGCCCGACCGACTGGTGCTGCTGAAGCCGCTCCGTCGAGCGCAGCGTTTCATCCTTTTCAACCCGATCTACGAGGAGCTTCGCGCGCGCCAGACGACGCTGTCAGGTATGTTCGCCGTCAACGACACGTCGTACCTGAAAGTGACGTTCGACGACGAGCCGGCGCCGGTGTACCTGCGCGCGAGCATGGTTTCAGGCGATTACTTCGCCGTCCTCGGTGTCTCGCCTGCGACAGGGCGCCTGCTCACCGACGACGACGATCGAGTTCCCGTGGCGGCGTCGTCCGACGACCGCTGTGCCGCCGTCATCAGTTTCCGGTTCTGGATCCAGCGGTTCCGCCAGAGCACCGAGGCGATTGGCCGCGGAATGCGAGTGAAGGATCGGACGTGCGCAATCGTCGGCATCGCGCCGGCGACATTCGTGAGCCATCAGGCGGGGTTCGCGCCCGACATCTGGCTGCCGCTACGTTCGATCACCGATCGCGCGCTCCTGGCAAGCCGCAGCATGGCGTTCTTTTCCGGTGTGATGGGCCGTCTCTCGCCCGGCGTCGAGAGCGCCCAGGCGGAGGCCGAGCTGACAACGTTGTATCAGCAGGCCCAGGCCGCCCAACCGAAACCGCCGGCCAATGCGGGTCAGGCGCCGCCGGCGCCGGAGGACTTCTCGATTCGCCTCGCATCCGGTGCGCAGGGATTCGACATGGTCAAGCGCGAGTTCGGCAGGTCGCTCGCCGTCATTCTGGCGGTCGTTGCCGTCATCCTGCTGATCGCGACGGTGAACGTGGCGAATCTTCTGCTCGCGCGGGGCGCTGCGCGGCTCCCGGAGTTGGCGACGCGAGCGGCGCTCGGCGCCAGCCGCGGCCGCCTGATCCGTCAGCTCGCGACAGAAGGCATGATGTTCGCCGCGATTGGCGGAAGCCTCGGCTATGGTTTGGCGTGGTTGGTGGTCCCGGTGCTGGCGTCGCAGATTACAGTCGAATACGCGACGCTGCTCATCGACGCGCATCCCGATGCTCGCGTGCTCGGAGTGGCGCTCGCCGTCACAGCCATGGCAGCGCTCATCGCCGGCGTTCTCCCGGCGATTCGAATGAGTGGGGCGACGCTGCGTTCGGGAATGGCCACCGACGGTCGGACAACGATCTCGTCGGGCCAGCGTTTAGGGCGTGCGCTGGTCATCCTGCAGCTCGCTCTCTCGCTGCTCCTCGTCAGCGCCACCAGTCTGCTGTTACGGACGATGACGCATCTGGCCGACATCGATCCCGGCTTCGTGCCGGATCACGTCGTCATGCTCAACGTTCGCGACGAAGCGCTGCCGCCGCTCTTCGGGAGTGTCGACCCGGCCGCCGTAAAGGCGTGGCGCGCCGAACGGTATCGCATGCTCGACGATCAGCTCAACCGACTTCCCGGCGTGCGTGCCGCGAGCGTCTCGTGGCTGGGACTTTTCAGCACCAACGACGCGTGGCTGGGACTGATCGATCCGGACACACAAGACACTCGTCCCCAGGCCCGCGTCGACTACGTGTCCCCACGGTACTTCGAGACGATGGGCATGCAGCTCCGGAGCGGTCGGGGTTTCGCCGATGCCGATCGCGAAGGCGCGCCGCGCGTGGCGGTCATCAATGAAACGCTCGCGCGCGTTCGCTACGGCGCTGCCGATCCGATCGGTCGTCGAATTGCCGTCGACTATCAGGGAGAGCGGGACCGCCCGTTCACCGTTGTCGGCGTCATCCGCGACTCGAAGTACAACGACCTCCGCGACAGCCGTTCCAACCCGATGATGTGGATGCCCATCGCCCAGACCGCGCCGGTCATTTCATCGATATCGCTCAACACCGACCCCGGCGCCGAGACCATCGTCACCCGGCGCGCGGCAGAGCTGCTGCGCGGAACCGATCCGAACGTGATGCTGCGGAGCACCACGACGCTGGCTGCGCAAGTCGCCGGCAAGACGTCGCGTGAACGTCTGCTGCTCAGGCTGTCTTCGGGAGTCGCTGTCGTGGCTTTGCTGCTGGCATGTGTCGGCGTCTACGGAACGCTCGCGTTCATGGTCCGCCGCCGTACGCGTGAGATCGGGATTCGACTTGCGTTCGGCGCCGGACGGAGTGTGGTCCTGCGCATGATCCTCGGCGACGCGCTCCGCATGGCGGCGATTGCGCTCATCGTTGGTGTGCCGGTGTCGCTCGCAGCCGGTTATGCCCTGCGCGGATTTCTGTTTGGGATCACGCCGACCGATCCGGTCGCGCTGGTCGCTGCCTGCCTGGCCTTGACGATTTCAGCGCTCGCCGCCGCGTATCTACCTGCCCGCCGCGCGGCGACTGTCGATCCTGTCGTTGCGCTACGCTGTGACTGAGAATCGCTCATCGCTGATCACTCATCGTGAATCCCCGAATCACTCATCGTGAATCCCCGAATCACTCATCGCTGAATCGCCGGATCGTTGAATGCTGCGGGCTCGATAACGACTCACGGATTCGGGATTCATTGATTCGGGATTCACTGATCAGCGATTCAGGATCAGTGATTAGGCACAATCAACACCTTCACTGATACGAAGGGACAGAAGAACGGAGAAGGGAGGAGCTTTTCCTCACGACATACCTGGGTTCTTCCTTTCTCCTTTCTCCTGTCCTTCTCGAAGACAGGGTCGCAGTGTGACGCAGCTGCACCGGCGACCGCACGCCGGCGCGAGAGATCCTGGGGATGAGAAATGTCTAGGCACAATCAACACCTTCACTGATACGAAGGGACAGGAGAACGGAGAAGGGAGGAGCTTTTCAACTTCCTCACGACATACCTGGGTTCTTCCTTTCTCCTTTCTCCTTTCTCCTGTCCTTCTCGAAGACAGGGTCGCAGTGTGACGCAGCTGCACCGGCGACCGCACGCCGGCGCGAGAGATCCTGGGGATGAGAAATGTCTAGTGATGAGCGATTCTTTGTCAGTTTCCTGCGCAGCACCCTCCCTGCGAGCAGAATCGACGTGAGCGACAGCGCCGTTCCACCGAGCATGAAAGTCATGACGACGATGTCCCAAAGAGGGCGGTGATTGTAGAGCCACGGGAAGTCGAGCGAATGCAATCCGTGGTAGAGCCATCGGTTCGTCCAGTCACCGGAGGTGTAGGTCCCGACGGTGCGCGCGGTCTTGGGATCGATGTAGTACCGAGTCTGCTCGTCGTCATGCAGTTGAGCGAGGATGACTGGCAGCGGACGTTGTCGGCGCCGATCGCGATAGTACGTGTCGTACTCGGTGACCACGCGGATGTCGGCGCCTCCGCTCGAGCTCGCCGCACGCTGGACGACATCGATCATTCGTTGGCGATCGAATTCAACGAGAGGCTGGCCGGCAACCGGCACGACTCGCGTATCGCCGTTCGCGAGCCTTGCGAGATAGACCGCTTCGCCGGCAAATCCCGTCAACTCGAGTTCTTTGACCGATCCGGTCGCAAGCTGCCGGAGTGCTTCCGCCGGATGTTTTGCTTCGAACGCGGTGAATGGAAAATCGCCGTGTAGCGCGCCCGAGATTCGGGCGGCTGATGAAGCTGCCGCGTCGGAGCGGCGCGCCGGAAACGGCTCCATCGACAGCATTCCACTGAACGCCCACGTCGCGGCCCCGAGGCCGAAGATTAATCCGAGGGTCATGTGCCATCGTTTGTATCCGCGGTACGGAATGCTCGTCGCGGCTCCGTCACGGTGGTGCCGCCTCGATGGCGAGTACATCCAGACGCCGACGACAAGCCCGACAAGGGCAGCGATGGTCGCAATGCCCGATGCCCAGATGACCAACGCACTCCATTGCGCCGCGTGCTTGCGCACCGCCGTGAAGTACAACCAGTGTGGAATCGGTCCGAGATAGGCGTGAAGACGCGACCGTGAGGTCGTGTACTGCACGATCTCACCGGTCGCTTCCGACACGTAGACCTGTTGGCCGTCCGGCCACGAGTACTTCCACAGGGGCTGAGAATTGCGGAACTGTCCCTGAACTGTCCACTGATCGACGTCCCGAACCGGTTCGACTCGCGCCAGTTCACGTGGCTGGTTCGTCCAGTTAGTGGCAACGCGATCGATGACCTCGGTCGTGACCCTGGTTCGCGGTTCGCCCGTATCAGCGTAGACAACCGTCTCGCGGCGGCCTGTTCGAATGCGATAGACAGGCCGGCCGTCGAACGTGTTCAGAACGATGTGGTTGTCAGTCGAACCAGATCCGCCCGAGGCAACTTTGAAAAGCGCCTCTTGTGGCGACAACCGCACGGTTGCTGCGTCGAGTGTCGACGCGCGGGCCAGACGATCCGCTGGTGTGACCGTCGGAAAGTCCCAATACATGATGCCGATGGCGGATGCGAACCAGATCGCGAAGAGGAGGGACGCGAAAACGCCCAGCCATCGATGGACGAAAATGAACGCGCGCTTCACCCTCGGCATCATGCGTCACACATCGATGCCGAGTATGGATCACGACCCGGTGATCTGCACGAGAGGCAATCGTTGTGTCGAAGGGGAAGGCGTGCCGGGCTCTTGGGCAAAGACCTGCGCAATCTTGAGCGCAATCGATTTCGCGTCGGCGAACGATGTGTTCGACATCACGGCGACCGCGATGCCGCGCTCGGGAAACGTCATGAGGTACGCCGTCGTGCCGATAAAGTCGGCGTTCGTGCCGTGGCCCGCCATGCGGATCGATACGCCGCCGAGCGACACGGTCTCGAGCTTCCAGCCAAGACCGTAACCCGTTCCCTCGCCCGACGACAGCCGCTGCGGTGTCTGAAGGATTTCGACGGTCGCGGGTTGCAGCAGCCTGCCGCTGTTCACAGCCATCCCGAATCGGACCAAGTCTGACGGGGTCGAGAGGAATGCGCCGGCGCCGGCAAAACAGGAATGGTCTCCCTCGCGTGCGAGTTCAGGCCCATAACGGGTATCCCCGGCGAATCTCGGGAAGTAGAACGTCGTGCGATCCGGGATCGCTTCCTTTATTGAATCGGGTCTCGTGGTAGTCATGCCCAGCGGCTCGAAGATCTGTCGGCGCATGAAACTGAAGAATGGTTCCTTGGCAGCGGCTTCCACCGCGGCGCTGACCAGGATCCAGCCATAGCTCGACGAGCGGAACTGAGTGCCGGGTTCGAAGCGCAGCGGACTGGCCGCAAACCGCTGCAGCCCTTCGGTCGTCCGCGCGCAGGGTTCGAGCGACTCCTCATCACCGGCGTCGTTTCTGATGCCGGCCGTGTGTGCCATCAGCTGGCGCAGGTTCACGGGCCACTGCTTCTCCGGGAATTCAGGCACGTAGACCTGAATGTCGGCATCGAGGTTCAGACGTTGTTGCTCCAGCAGCAGTCCGACGGCGGCGGAGGTGAGCGTGTCAGACACGTCGCCGATCCTGAATCGCGTATGCGGCGCGACCGGAGATCGCTTCTCGAGATCCGCGTAGCCAAAACCTTCCGCCCACGGGACCTCGCCGCCGATCCCGATGGCCACGGAAAGACCCGGCAGGTTTTGTTCGATGAGACTTGTCCGAACGATCTGCCGTCCTTGCTCGACCGCTTTAGCCCACTTCGGAGACGGCGGCGAGCGTTCTATGGAAGGCACCAGGCGAAGATCCGGGTGCAACGGCCTCGTCGTGGCGGCCACGTAGATGAACAGGCCCGCGATGAACGTCGCGAGCACCCCAATCGCCGCGCCGATCCACGTCAGCCCGGTCCGGACCCATTTGTGCGACACGTTAGCAAATTACTTTACAATACAAAGTAAGCCCTGTAAACCCCGCGGCGTTCTGGTTTGTCGTTTTCGGGATGACGCGGGGGTTCCGGCTCACCTGTTTACGAAGTGATCACCACCGGAATGGTTTTGTCCGTAACCTTGGCTACGCCGCGCGGTTCGCGGAGAGCAGGCATCGGATCGGACGCGAAGAGGCGACGAGCGAACCGGGCCAGCCATCGCGCCATCAACGCCGAGCGTTGGACCCGAGCGCTGTCGGTGGCGATCCCTGTGTTGGCGTACATCTGGCGATACAACTTCGAAATGAGCACAAATGCGAGGCGCCCCTTCAGGCTCTTCAAGAAACCTGATCGCTGCCACACGACATTCAATGCGTAGAAGCGGTCCCACACCGCCTGCGTCCGTGTGCGCAGATCATCGGCGCTCATTTTCGGGTGCGGCGTGTAGATGCGAGGACGCTTCTCAGGCGGGATCAGCCAATAGCGGGTGAGCGGCACGCCGTCGATTGTCGGCACGTCAACCGCTTCCCGCTCCCATTTGCCAAAGTCGATCGTCCCGGGCAGCGGCTGCAACATGACGAACTGGGCGAACGAGACCCCGGCGCGCTCGGCGAGATCTGCAGTCGCGGCGAACGTCTCGGGCGTATCGGTCGGCAGGCCGAAGATGAACGAGCCGAGCACGTGGACATCCGCCTGCCGGAACGCCTGGAGTCGTTCGACCAGCCCGTCCCCCGCCTCGTTGAAGTTCTTGAAGATCGCCTTCAACCCTTCGGGTGTGACCGACTCGACCCCGACCAGCGCGCCGCGGATGTGGGCGCGCCGCATGGCCGCCAGGAACATTGGATCCTCTGCCGCCTCCATCGTGATCTGTGTATAGAACACCATGTCGTCGGGCAGTTGCTCGAGACGCGCCATCAGTTCGAAACGTTCCTCGCGCATCTTCGTCAACGCCGCGTGAGTCCGTTTGTCGGCGCGACGGTCTGCCGCGGCAAGGTCGGCAAGCGTCACCGGATAAAAGTTGTCGTCGGCGAGGGCGATGAACCGAAATCCCTGACGACGAAGCTGGACGATCTCGCGGACGACGAGGTTGACGTCTCGTTGCCGTGGTTTCTGACCATCGGTACGCCACACGGAACAGAACGAGCAGTGCTTCGGGCAGCCACGCACGGTCTGGACCGATGCCCACATGTAGCGATCTTTCGGCAGCAGGTCCCATCGCGCCGGATAGAACGAGTCCCCCTCGACACGACCGCCGTTGTAGAGCGGTTGCGGATTGCCCTGATCACAGTCGTCGAGCACCGTCGCCCATACGAGGTCGCCGTCGCCAGTGACGACAGCGTGGGCGCCGCCGTGGAGGCGCACCTCGTCGGGGTAGAGGGTCGCGTGAATGCCGCCGAACACGACCAAAGCACCGCGTGCGCGCGCCGCCTGGCCAATGCGATACCCGCGCAGCGCATTGCCGGTGTGGATGCCGATGCCGACCACGTCGCCGGGTTGGACCGACTGCTCGTCCATCGGCTCCAGCGTTTCATCGACGAGAAGTGGTGTCCCATGACGTGCCGGCGTCGCTGCAGCAAGGACGTACTGCCACCGCGGAGTAATGACGGCAGTACCGAACGAGACGTCGCTGGGATTGACGAGGTGAATGCGCATGTTCCCCTTTTAAAAGGAGCCGGCGACGCGGCGTGCGATTCGTGTGAAGAAGCCGGCGGTCGCGACGCCGGCCTGCTTGGAGTTGCGACCAACCGCGACGCCACTGTCGGCGGCGGCACCCCACGGCGATCGAGGTGGCTCCACTTTGACCTCAGGTGGCTGCGCCGCGGGCGGCGGAACCGCGGTCGCACTCTCCGATAGGATCGGCTGGCCGCCAGCAGGTTCTGCCGCAGGCACGGTATCGACGGAGCTCGTAGTGGCCGTCGTACTCGCCGGATCCGGTTCTGGCACAGCAGGAGTCACTGATTCCTTCGCGGGCGGACGCTGAGCCGAGGGTGCAGACACTGGTGGCTGACGACGGGCACGTGGCTTGTTGACTGGCGTCGACTGCGTCGGCGCGGAGATCGGTGCCATCGTATTCAGCCTCGGACCAAGCGACTCACGCGGAGGCGCTGTCGCGCGGGGCACAAATTTCGTCGCTTCGACCAGCTTCACTCCACCAACACCGGCCGATAGCATACACAGCGCCGACACGATTGCGACAGCAATCGTGCGCGACCGGCCGGGCGCGATCCAGGGAAGCGGCGACAGGATTTTTGTCAGCCGCGTGCGCAAGCCAGAGACCATGAGGACCGCCGGCGCGGCGGTCATCGCTCGAGCGGTGTGTTTGAGACTCGCGAGCGTCATCAGGCACTGCGCGTACGATTTCGGTGAACCTGTGATGCCAACCGTGATCTCGTCACAGGCGATTTCACGCTCGATCTGCAGACGGCGATCGACCCACCAGATCGCCGGATGCCAGCCCGCCAGAGTGCGGATGACGATTTGCAGAATATGGCCGAGATCATCACGACGCTGCACGTGCGCCCACTCGTGGATCAGGACACGATCCAGTTGGCCGGTATCGAGCGTCGTCAGCAGCGACGGAGCGACGGCGATCATCGGCGTGCCGCCCCCAAGCACTGCGGCCATCGAAACCGAATCCGACAGGACGAGCGGGGCGTGGCGGCCGCCGTGGCGGGCACGGCTCCAATGCGGCAGGTGCGATGCAACATGCGACGGGAATGCACGGCTGCGGGCGCGGGCACGACGGAGCGCGACCATTGCTGATGCAAACCTGAGCGTGCCGACAGCTGTCCATGTCATCCACAGCGCCAGCATCACGCGCGGTGAAGTCCACCACGCGTGAGGCAGCGACACAATAGGATCACTCTGCGTGACCGGGAACGCGTCGGCGGGCGGCGCCATCGACGAGAGGGAGGGGAGTGCTGGTAAGACGACGATGAGTAGCAACGCGGCCCAGCACACCACGTAGCGCACGTTGGCGCGTGCGCGTTCGAGCACGCGCAGCATGACGAAGCATGCGAAGGCGACGACCGACCCCTGCCACACCCAATTGAGCAAAACGTCCATAAGGAAGCCTTCGATCGAGACTTTAGGCGCGCTCGATCAGTTTCTTGAGCTGTACACGTTCTGCTGGGTCGATGTCTTCATCCTCGAGAATGTTGAGTACGAGCAGACTGGGTGATCCCTCAAAGAGCCGGCTGACGAGATGCCGCAACGCCCGCCGGCGTGCCTGGCGCTCATCGACCACTGGCTCGTACACAAACGCGCGGGCCACTTTGTCGTGCGTCACGTAGCCTTTCGTTTCCAGGATTCGCAGGATCGTCTGGACGGTGCTGTAGGTCACGTGGCGAGTTTCGCGCATCGCACTGACCACGTCGCCAACCGATGCTCGCCGCAATCGCCACAGGGCTGCCATCACCTGCGCCTCGGCGTCCGTCAAGGCGGGTGATTGTTTCCTAGCCATATCGTCTCGTCAACTCTTAAAGAATTCAGACTTGTTGCGGGAAACTCTACCAGCGCATGGAGTGTCTAGTCAATTAAAGAATTAAGAGTTCGCGCCTAGGTGCTCTTTTAGACCAGCCGTGAGCTGTTTTTGCGATAAACCTGCGGTTGCCGGGTTAGATACGCGGAATGTTTCTCAACGCTCGTTTGCTCTCGTGGCTCGACGACGCGCGCCGGGATGGGATGCATGCGACACGGCTGCTTCGTCGCAATCCGGTTGTGACGATCGTCGCGACCGTGTCTCTGGCCATTGGCATTGGCGCCAACACGACCGTCTTCACGGTGGCGAAAGCACTGTTACTGCAGCCGCCGTCAGGCGTCATCGACCCGTCCCGTCTGGTCGATATCGGCAGCACGCGGAACGGTATTGGCTTTGGTCCGAGCTCGTATCCGAATTACGTCGACATCCGTCAGCGCGCCACAAACGTCGATTTGTATGCGTATTCGCGTTTTCCGCAGGCGATGAGCGTGAGCGGCGCCGGTCTCGATGGGGAGAGCGTTTTTGGCAGCGTGGTCACCGTCAACTACTTCAATGTGCTCGGTGCGGTACCGGCGGTCGGACGGCTGTTCAGCTCGAGCGACAGTGATCAATCGGCCGCAAGCCCCGTCGTCGTGCTGAGTCACCGCTTCTGGCTGCGACGGTTCAATGGCGATCCCAGCGCGGTCGGGCAGACGTTAATGCTCAACGGGCATCCTTTCACCGTCGTCGGCGTCGCATCCGAGGTGTTCAACGGCACCGGCGTTCGTGCTCTCGATGTGTGGGTGCCCATCGGTATGTCGGCGAACGGCGGCTTGTTTGGACGAACCGCACTCACCGATCGAGCGATGAAACCGTTGTTTGTTGGCGGCCGCCTCAAACCGGCGGTCTCGATGTCGCAAGCGGCAGCGGAAATGGAGGTCATCGGCCGGGCGCTGGAACTCGAGTACCCGGACAATCGTGAGACCGGATTGCGGTTGCTCCCCTTGTCGCCGGTGCCCGGCAATCAGGGACCAATCGTCGCTTTCGTTGTGCTGCTCGCGACTATCGTTTCGCTCGTGTTGATCATTGCATGCGCGAACGTCGCGGGCGTTCTTCTGGCCCGGGGCACCGCCCGGCGGCAGGAAATGGCTCTGCGGCTCGCGATCGGCGCCGCACGCGGACGACTGATCCGACAGCTGCTCGCAGAATCAGTGCTTCTCTTCATCCTTGGCGGAACGGCTGGTCTCCTGCTCGCTCGTGCCCTCACGTCAGTCCTGGTTTCCAGGCTCCCGACACTTCCATTTCCCGTTGCTCTCTCGCTCACGCTCGACCGTCGTGTCTTCGCCTTTGCCGTCGGACTCTCGCTTGTGGCGGCGGTCTTGTCCGGGCTCGCCCCGGCGGTCCATGCGTCGAAGACCGATGTGCTGTCTGGTCTCAAGAATCATGCAGCACTGATCGGCCGCCTCAGCTTGCGCAATGCGTTCGTCGTTATCCAGTTAGCGTTCAGCATCGTCCTCATCATCGCCGCCGGCCTGTTCGCGCGAGCGCTCTACCGCGCCAGTTCGATCGATCCAGGTTTTGATTCGCGCGGCGTCGAGCTCGTGTCAATCGATCTCGGGCAGGCGGGCTACACCGACGTGACCGGTCCACGCGTTGCCAGTGAGTTGCTCGAGCGGGTCCGTCGTTTGTCGGGGACTCAGTCGGCATCGATCGCAAGCACTCTGCCGGGCGGATTCGAAGTCAGACGTGAGGCGGTGGCCGTTCCACGGGATTCAGCCCAGGGCGGGCCAACCTTTGTCAGCGTCGATTGGAACATCATCGAGCCTGGTTATTTCACGATGCTGCGAACGCCGATCGTGGCAGGAAGAGATTTCACTGGCGCCGATCGTGATGGAACTCAGCCGGTCGCGATCGTGAGTGCCGCAGCCGCGCGTCAGTTCTGGCCGGGACAAAACGCGATTGGACAGTACTTATCTCGAGCGACGTCGAACGCACAGAAACCAACGACTTTCACCCGGACGCTGCTCGTCGTGGGTGTGGCGGCCGACATCCAGTCCAGCAGTCTCATCGACGGTTTCGGCGGGAGCAGCGTCTACGTCCCGCTTCAGCAGCACTACGTTCCGAATTTGACAATCGCTGTGCGCACGACCCGAGGCCAGCGCGTCACCGACGAACTGCGCGCGCTTCTGCGATCGCTGAATCCGAACCTGCCGGTGTTGAGCGCGCAGACTCTCGATGATTCTGTCGGACTGGGCCTGACGCCTCAACGGATTGCCGGCTCGGTCACGGGCGGCCTCGGCATGGTCGGCCTCCTGCTGGCGGCAATCGGGGTCTATGGCGTGATGGCGTACTCGGTCGCACGTCGAACGCGCGAGATTGGGATTCGAGTTGCACTGGGGGCACGACCAGTCGATGTCGTCGCCATGGTTCTGCGCGAAGGTTTGTCGCTCACCGCGATCGGCTGCACCATCGGCCTGGTCATTGCGGCCGGCATCAGCCGGGTGCTTGCCGGCTTCCTGTTCGGTCTTCCGCCGTCCGATCCCATCACCTTCGTGGGCGTGACGGTGCTGTTCACGATGACGGCGCTTGTCGCGTGCTACTGGCCAGTTCGGCGCGCCACGCACATCGATCCCACCGAGGCACTCAGATACGAGTAGGTACCCCGAGGGGTCCGTTCCCTTTTCCTGACTGCGTCATCTGCTAAAGTTGAACGAGACGCCGCCGGCGAGATTCAGCGTCCCGGCGTTGATCTCGCGATTGGATACTGTGTGGCCGACTGTTGCATATGTGGCTATCTTCGGACTGAGCGCGACAGTCAGCCCACCGTTGACGTCGGTCTGGCCGCGCGGAAGCGCAAGCGCCGCCGTCAGTTCGTCCGCTTTGATCGAGTATGACTGACTGAGACTGGCTACTACCCACGCACGATTCGACAGTGCTGCTTCGACCGCGCCGCTGGCGAACAGCGCGCCGCGAGAGAAGTAACCTCCGCTTCCAAATGCGCGCCATCCTTCCCGGCGAAACTCGACGTTTGCGGGTAGCGCCCAGTTGACGCGGCTTGCACCGTCGAGAGGGGCCGAGTCGAGCACTTCGAGCATCGGCGTCACAGCGAAAGCCACGGGGTGCGACTCCGGATCGCGCAGCTGTACCTTCGTCGTCATGTATACGTTGCCGAGTCCCCTGACGACGGGGCCGCCAGGTTCGCCGGCGTAGTAATAGGGAAAGCTCACCCCGACCTGGACGCGCTTGTGGACGGCCATACCGGTATCGACCAGCGGTAGATCAAATTCTCGAAATGCCGTTCCGCGCCAGTACGCGAATCCAATCGTCACGAATCCGCTTCCTCGCTCCATGACCGATGCATCGTCGAGCCACGTGCCGAAATTCCTCACGTCGACGCCATAGCTCGGTCCTTCGGTCGCTACTGATCCTGGTGACGAAGACGGCGAGCTCGAATTCGGGGACGAGGGTGCTGTGACACGTGAGCCCTTGTGACTATGGCCGTACGCGCTATTGCCTTGTGCGGAGGCGAGTGCCGGCCACGCCAGCATCGCCGCCACGACAAGATACGCGAACGTTGACGCCTTGCTTCGCTGCATCGGACTCGACTATTCGGTGCCGGTCGTCTTCTTCGTTTTCTTTGATGTCGTCGTTGTTGACGTCGAGGTGTTGGTGGTGGTCGTCGTGGACTTGATCATCGAGTCGGCTTCGGTCTCGGCCTTGCGGACTGCGGTTTCGACATCGACGGTCTTCTTCGTATCCTGAATCGCCTGGCCGAGGCTCATGCCGTCATCTACCATGCGCGTCTTGAGCTCGGTGAAATCGAGGCCGAGATTGTTCGAGACGTTCACCGCAGCGACGAACTGCCCTAGGTTCCGGAACCCTTCCGCTGCGTACATCAGGTCGGTGTTCTTCGGCAGACGAGTGCGCAGCTTATCGGCGAGGTGCGTGTTCTTCTGCAGCTTCTGCTGAACCGGCGTAAGAGTCGAGCCAGTTCCCGACGTTGTGGTCGACGTTGTCCCGGATGTCGTCGACTTCGTGGTCGTGGTGGTTGCGTGAGTGTTGCCGCTGCCCGACGCATGCGAGTTACCCGAGCCGTGCGTGGTTCCGCTCGAGGTTGGCTTGTTCGTCGGTGTGTGCGATCCACTCTGGCCGTGTGTGGTTGCGCCACTGCTTCCATGTGTGGTTGCCCCGCTGCCATGAGTGGTTGCGCCGCTACTTCCGTGCGTCGTCGACGGGCCATGAGTAGACGGAGTGGTCGTCGGCTTCCCGCCACCGTGCCCGCGTTGCGCGTACGCCGGGCCGCTGATGATCAATGCTGCAGATGCCGCAAGCGCAAGAACAGAGCGATTCATATGTCCTCCCGGAGGCCAGGTGCAGGCCTCTGCCGTATAGCAGGGTCGCAAAGGACATACCATTGGAGCGGCCCGGGTCGGATTTGTAAGTTGCTGAAGACGCGATGTTTAACAGATGTGAGAGGCGGGCCTGCCCTCAGGGGATTTCGGGTCAAGCGGGTGAAACAAACAGATCCAGTACGGATTACACGGACTTCACGGAAAGCTCAGCCCATACGCCATCGCGAGCAGACCCAGTGGCGGCGCGATCGGTCAGGTCCACCATTTCATCTTCGTGCGCGTGACGCGTTCGGTTCGAGCAGGTCAGTCGTGCGTGATGGAGCCCCCAGCATCAGCCGGCGGCATACTGCCTGGTACCGTGGTTCGTTCCTGAGCGGATCCATCAGCGGATCAGCCACAATCCAGATCTCGTAGTGGTCGCGTTCCGCATATCCTCGTTCGAGCATGTCGATGGCGCGCTGCTTGTCGCCCACGGCCATGTACCCGAGCAGCAATGCACCGGGCGGAACGGTCTCTGTGATGGATCGTTTCTCGAGATCCGCCAGGATGTGTTGAGCCTCTTCCGGCTGATGACCGCCGGCGTACGCCATCGCGAGCAGACCGAGGGGGGCGGGGCCACGGTCGGTGAGATCCACGACTTTCTGCAGGGTTGAAATCGCCTCCTCGAAGCGCCCTGCGACCAGGAATGCCTCGCCGAGATGGAATTGTGCCAGTGCGAAGTTTCGATCCATCTCCACGATCGTGCGCAATTCTCGAATGGCGGCATCGTATTGTCGGTCTAGGAAAAGCATCCAGCCGAAGATCTGCCGCACCCGAAGCGATGCAGGTTCGAGCTCGACTGCCTGTCGCGCTTCGGCGATCGCATCCTTGAAACGACTTTGTGCGACCAGGTAGGTCGCGTATGAGAGGTGTGCGCGTGTGTAGCTCGGGTTGAGTTCGATCGCGCGCCGCAGCGCCTTCTCCGACTGTGACCAGTCGAACTCGTGCAGCGTCGTATAACCAAGGGCCTCATAGCCTTCGGCGAGCGTTGGCTCCAGCTGAATCGCTTGCGTGGCCGCACGAAGAGCCAGCAGACGAACATTTGTCGGAGTCTTGCCGGCAATGTACACACTGGCCATCAGGTTGTAGGTATCGGCGAGTTCGGCATATGCCACGGCGCAGTTTGGATCTTCCTTCGTCGCGGCCTCGAAGTGCTCGGCGGCCGTCAGCATGTCTGGCTGGTTGAACTTGTTTAGAAAGAACCGTCCCAGTTCCAACTCCTGATTTGCTTTGCACAGTGTTCTGCCGGTCTGTACCCGTGAACGCCTGAAAGCGCCAGTGGCGACAGCCGCCGTTGTAATCAACAGCACTGCCAGGACGATGCCCAGGCGTCGCGACATGACGTGTCGCGACGCTGTCAAGAGTGGATCCTGAACAACGGGAGCGGCGATTAACCGCTCGCCGGCGCTCTCGACGGGCGCGATGAATCGATAGCCCCGGCGCGGCAGCGTTTCGACGTAACAGGGGGTCTCGGCGTTATCGTGAAGAGCGGTTCGGATTTGCCGAACGCAGAAGTTCACGCTCTGGTCGAAGTCGACAAACGTGTCCGTTCCCCACACGGTGCGGCGGATCTCGTCGCGCGTGACCAGCTCGCCCGCGCGTTCCACCAGCAGCCGCAGTAACTTCGCCGGCTGCGGCTGAAGCTTGACGAGGATGTCCGACCGGTACAGTTCGCTACCATCCAGGTCCAGTCGATACGGCCCGAAGGTGACGATGCGCATGGGTCGGGAAACGGATTATACCGAAACGCGTCTCAGAAGCGAGCGTAACTGCAACCAGAAAAAGTTCTTATCGCCTCAGCAACAACTCAGGACGCGCAAATGGCGTGCCTCCCGCCGTCGTCCGTATCGTGTCGCCCTCTAGAGCATTTCCTCAGCGCTTCGACCGGTGCCATAGGTACCGGCGGCGCTCACCCGCAGGAGGGAGCCATGGCAAGACGGCGCGACCACAGCGTGATAGCCGAAGAACAACACACGGGGGCACTCAAACTTTTTTGGATTGGTGGGCGGTGCTTAGGCGTCGTCCTCGGCGCGGTACTGTTGCTGGCGACGCCTCGACCGACGCAGGCCGTCGGCGGGACTTGTGGCGGAACCGAGGTGAACTGCGTCACCGAGTGGAACAAGATTGCTGAGGAAACGATTACAGTTTTTCTTCCCCAACCGCGCCCATTTCAGAACGAAGGCCTCATCTATATGGCGTATGTCTCGGCCGCGGTGTACGACGCCGCGGTGGCGATCGAGGGACGTTACGAACCATACGGTGCGGGTGTCACCGCGCCCGCAGGTGCCTCAGCGGATGCAGCGGTTGTCGAAGCGGCATACCGAACGCTGATTGCCTATTTCCCAAGCCAGACGTCCCGGCTCACGACACTGTACGACGCCTCACTGGCTGTGATTGCGGATGGACAGTCAAAGAGCGATGGCCAGGCGGTCGGTCTGGCAGCGGCTAATTTGATCATCGACTCTCGAGACGGGGACGGCCGCTTGACGCCGATCGCCACAAGCTCTTCCTTCCCAAAGAAGGATGAAGGTCCAGGGGTCTGGCGTCTCACGCCACCGTTTGCCGCGCCGCAGACACCGTGGGTCGGCGATGTCACGCCGTTCATTCTTCAAAGCGCGGATCAGTTCCGTCCCGACGGTCCGCCTTCGCTTCAGAGCGCAGAGTGGGTGGAAGCCTTTAACGAGGTCAAACAGTACGGCGGGAGCTCGAGCGACTCTCGCACGCCGGAGCAAACCGCCACAGCGGCGTTCTGGACTGCCAATGTGATTCGACAGTACAACCGCGCGCTGCGTGACGTCGTCGACACGTCCAGCCTGAGTCTGGTGGACTCTGCCCGTTTACAAGCGATGGTGAACATCGTCGGCGCCGACGCGCAGATTTCCGTGATGAATGCCAAGTACCATTTCCTGTTCTGGCGCCCGGTAACCGCCATTGATCCGACGGCAGTGACGAATGATTCGTACGGACCCGTGCCGGGAGTGAACGATGGCAACGACGCGACGATCGAGCAGGTAGGCTGGCGGCCAGTCGGACCAGGAAATACGCCGAACCATCCCGAGTATCCTGCGGCGCACGGCTCCATCACTTCGGCGATGGCCGAAGTCTTCAGTACCTTCGTCGGCACGAATCGCTTCAACCTGGTGGTGCGCGGCTTCAACCCCGCCACCGGAAACATGGATGTCGTACGCACCTACTCGACGCCAGCCGCCCTGCGAAATGAGATTGTGGATGCGCGTGTCTGGGCGGGATTCCACTACAGGTTCTCAGGTGTGGCGGGAGTTGTGCTCGGACGCCAGGTGGCCAAGTACGACTTGCGATCCGCATTTCGGCCGATCCAGTAATTGCTGCGAATGGCGGCGCGAGCTCCAACGAGGTCTCGGGCGGATGCTGGTGAGGTATACTCACGCCTCCCGCACGTCAATAGCCAGCATCGAACCCGCGTTCTCTTCAGGAGAGAATCAATGCCGAGACCTCGTCTTCTCGTTCCTGCCCTTTGCTTCGCAGCAGTCGTCGCGACACTGCTCTCGCCGCGCGAATCGTTCGCGCAGCGAACCAGCGTCGTCGCCGATTTCCCGATTTACGACAACGCCGGCAAGCCGGATCTCATGGTCGACTGGAAGCGCTTCGTCTCGCAGATGGAGATCGTGGATCGCTACTTCTCACCCGAGGATTGCGCCATTGCCGAAGAAGTTGTCGGCGGTCCGGGGTATCGTCGCCTGCTGCGCTTCGATACCGTGCTGATGAACCGAGGTGACGGCGATCTGGTGATCGGCGACCGCAGCGACCCGAACAATCCGTACGCTCCGTACTTCGTCTACCACCAGTGCCACGGCCACTACCACATCAAGTACTTCTCGATCTACGAGCTGCTGACGCCCGACGGCAAGGTCGTGGTGGCGGGCACCAAGCAGGGATTCTGCTTCGAGGATTCGTTCAAGTACGAAGATGGTGGTAAGAGTCACGGCTACGAATGCAGCAATCAGGGCATCACGTCGGGTTGGGGTGACTGGTATTACAAACAGCTCGTCGGGCAGTGGATCGACATCACCGGTGTGCCGGAGGGTGACTACGTCGTCCGCGTGTCGATCAACACCGGGCAGTCCTCGCCGATTTTCGACGAGGGGCAGAATCGCTATCCAAACGTGATTCAGGTGCCGGTGCGGATCCCGAGTCCAAGGAAAAAGGTAGCGATCGTTCAATAACGGATCACCCCCCTTCACTCGGCGTCCTGTTGCTTTCCAAAAGAGCTGTCTCGCTCTCTTGTTGGAAACCAAGAGGACGATCATGCGGATGAAGAAAGGGCGGGCAAAGGCAGCTCACCGCTGCGTGGCCGTGCTGGGAGGGCGCTGGCGGTCTGTTGATGGCGCCGTGGACAGCGCGACCTTCGAAGTGATCGGTATGCCAATACTCAAGGGGCGGGGCCTGTCGCTCGCGGATCGTGCCGGCACGACTCCAGTGGTCGTCGTCGGCGAAACATTCGCGAAGCACGCGTTCCCCGGCGACGATCCGGTGGGCCGGCGGAT
>DATJKH010000156.1:0-15020 GCA_035491715.1 Vicinamibacterales bacterium
CCTCGGGCGCGGCGCCTATCGCATTACCGACGACGGTCAGAATCTGTGGGTGGTGACGAGCGGTGGTGCACCGCGCAAAGGCGCGCGCGTCAACGTGACGGGCCGCCTGCAGGAAGGGTACGACTTGAGCGGCCTCGGCAACATCATCAAGCTTCCGGGAGCCGTCCAGAGCGGACTGGTACTCGTCGAGGAGTCACATAAAGCGAAGGACTGATTCTCATCGCCGCAACGAACCCTGCTGGTGCCGAGTCTTGACAGGGCTGCCGCGCTGCCACCTAAATAAGAGCCACCGTGCGGCTGCAGTTCGACGATCTGACGTTCGATTCAGACACGCGACAAGTCTGGGCCGGCAAGAAAGAAGTTCGCCTTTCTCCGAAGGCGTTCGATCTGCTTGCACTACTCGTCGCCCGTCGCCCCAAGGCGGTCTCCAAAGCCGACATCCGAGAGCATCTTTGGCCGGGGACGTTCGTTTCCGACAGCAGCTTGCCGTCGCTCGTGTCGGAAATCCGCGACGCCATCGTGGATCATCGTCGGAAGCCGGGGCTGCTGCGCACGCTGCACGGTTTCGGATATGCGTTTCAGGCGGAACAGGGTTCAGCGACGAAGACGGAGGTGGCGCCGAACGACTCGACGACCGCCTGGCTGATCGGCTCGACCGCCGAAGTTGCCCTGCTGCGAGGCGAAAACATCATTGGCCGCGAGGGGGACGGTTTGATCCTCGTGAAGTCGAGCACCGTCTCACGCAGGCATGCGCGCTTAGCCATTGATGCGTCCGGCGCCGTCGTGGAGGATCTGGGAAGCAAGAACGGAACCTACGTCAACGACCGGCGTATCAACAGCCCGACACCCGTCGTCAACGGCGATCAGATCCGGATCGGATCGCTGCTGTTCACATTCCGATTGTCGGAGGATAGTGAGACGACCGAAACGCAATCCTCTCGCAGCGGGCGGCTACGTTCCTGACTTCTGACAGATACACCGGCCGAGCGAGCCTTCGCGCTTGGCGGTCATGCGCGCGTACTCGGCTGACGATGGAATGCCCGCACTGCCGGCGACCGCGTCTGCCTTCGACTTGCGGCTGAAGCTCCAGCTCGCACCAATGGTGATACCGCGATTGAGCACGTGACCATTCCGGCCGGCAACCTCTCGCACGAACGATCCAAAAAGGTCGAACGAGTCGTCGATCGAATACGCAAGACCTGCACCGAGATTGACGTAGTTCACGCGCTGAATGACATCGTGAACCGGGCGCAGTTCGACTGGCAGACCCGATGTACCAGTGATCGGAAAGTCCACGCCGCCGTGCGTCCGCTGGCCGTTGATCATTCCGAATGCCCTGAACGAGGGCGTGACAAAATACCCTGCCTCGAGATCGGCCATGCTGCGATTGTGTGAGAGATCCTGCACTTTTTCGACGAATCCGTAAGCGATGCGGCTCGACACGAACATCCCCGGTACGCCGCTCGTGAACAGCTTCGCAACAAAGGTGCCGACCTGCAGTTCATTCAGTTGCTCGCCAAAAGCCGCGTGTCCGTAATAGGCATAATCATGGCTCGGCACGACAGAGCCGACGTACGGAGTAATCACCGCGCCTTTTCGCGTCAGGTTGTACCGCACCGACATTCGAAAATCAGTGAAGCTATTGTGGTACGTGCCGTCATCGATGGTGGTATTCGGATGCGGGGAGGTGCCGCTGTATTTCGTGACGACGAAAGGGATCGCGAGATCGACCGCAAACTTATCGGTCAGGCCGTAAGTCACGTCCGCCAGCAGGACCCCGGTATTGATGTGGCCGGCATCCTTGGCAATTGTTCCGGCGAGATGCTTCTTGACGTTCAGCTGCTGCGCCGCCAGAGAGACCGAGCCCTCGCCCTGCTGTGGGACCCACGCCTGTGCAGACACGACGCGGATTGAACCGAGGACGATCGAGACTGCCGCGCTGATGACGCCCACAACGCGACCATGAATCGCGGTCATGACGACGGATCCTTTCGAGTTAATTGGCCTTCGTGTGCTTCGACCGACTCTTCATGACGTTCTCGACTTCGTCGAGATACTTCATTGCGCGATCCGATGATTTCAGTCGGACGTTTAAACTCTTGTCTGCGGCGGCCGACTGCTTCGATGGAAACGCGACATACATCGCATCAGGGTGGGCGATCGATGCCGCGACGACTGGCTGCAGCCGTGACGCTTCAGCGGCATCGACGAGGATGATGTCGACCGGTCCGGTCTTCACGGCCTGCTCCAGCAGGCCCCAGTCTTCGATGATCGACACCGTGTGTCCGGCCTGCCGCAGCGCTTTGTGCACTTGTGGATCACGGATCGCGGCTTTGGGATCACTGGACGGTTTCGCGTAGATGAGAAGTTTTCCGGGATACACCGAGGCGTACGCGCGCTGGAACTTCGCACCGCGTCCCACCATCAGGAACTTATCTCCACAGGCCTGTGCGACTGGCTGAATGGCTGAAATACTCACGGCCAGACCGACGACGAGGGGGGCCATTCGCGACATGTTGCCTCCTGTGAGCGTGCAGTATATGTCCGACTTCGGCAGAGAATCCTTGGAAAATACTCAGGTTTTTCTCAGCGTTGGGCGGAAGTACCCGTCCGCCAGAACCGCTGCCACCACTTGAGGGGAAGCCGAAATCCTTCAATGAGATAGATGTCGGATCGCGCATGCGCTATGGACGTCAAAAATGCCCCGTTTCCGTAGCGGCTGAAGCCACGGATTGGCTGCAGCGCCTGCGGAATCGGCCCAACGTTCATGTTCACAACACGCGGCTTGGCCGTCGCCACTTCTATTGATACCAACGTGACCGTCTTGAGGTCGTCACTTGGCAGGAGGCCGTAGACGTTGCGGCCGCTCGCGTCCCAGGCGTAGGCGAGCCATCCCACGTCACCGATGACCCTCGAGCGAAAGCTCCCGTCCGCAGCGATGATCGATAGTCCCTCGGTTGTTTCGCACAGTACCCAGTTTCCATCAGGCGACCACTGAGGTCGTGCAACGAAGGGTGGAATTCCGGTCTTCGAAAGCAGCATGGCGGATCCCCGCGTACCGACTGGCGATTTCGCGAGCGCCATCTGTCCTGCGTTCCCACCGGTCAAATACGCGATCCAGTCATCCTTTGGCGACCACGTCGGTGCGTCCTGGAATGTTTCCTGTCCTCCGATGGGAAACGGCTTCCCGCCAGTGATTGTCTTTACCCAGATTCGAGAACCACCAGGAAAGTTGGCCGCCATGCCACTCTCGGGGCCCGCCGCCAGCTGAAACGCGAGGCGAGTTCCATCGGAGGAGAACGACAGCGACCCTACCGCCAGCAATCTCAAATCATCGAAGTCGGCCTCGGTCACAATCGGGCGCGAATCCTGTGGGTCCTGGCGGCTTTGCATCCAGATTTGCGGATACCCAGTGCGGTTCGTGACAAAGGCGAATTGGGAACCGTTCGGCGAAACAGCGGGATCAAACTCATCGCGCGTGGTGTTGATGACCGGGCGTGCCCGCGACCCATCGATCGGAACTTCGATCACATCGAAGTCGGTGGCTTCCGAGGTGATCGCGATCGTGCGGCCGTCAGGCGACAGACTTGGCGAGCCTTCATTACCGGGAGTCGTCGTGAGAGGAAGCAACTGGTCTGTGCGAATGTCCGCCAACCACAAATGGCCACCGGGCGAGAGCCCGCCGGGTCTCGCCAGTATCAGGTAGCGATTGTCGACCCAACTGAAAAACTGGAGCGAACCGCCAGCTCGTACCAATGGAGAGAGCACTTGTCGCGGTTCGCCGTCAGGCATTGGAATTTCAAAGAAGGCACCCTGGTCAGTGGGGCCGGGGCCCAGCCAGACCAACAGCTTCGAGCCGTCCGGCGAAAACTTCATAAATCCGCTTGAGGCGTTCCAGCTCTTGATGGGATCTCGGGCGTAGGGCTTCCTGGTTCCTTCGGGATTCGTCATCGAGGCAGACCACAGCTGGAACGAAATGCCGGCACCCGTCGGATCGCTAAAGTAGAAAAGGGTCTTGCCATCAGGCGAGATGGCGGATCGCGAGGCGGTTTCGAGCACCAGTTCTGGATTCCCGCCAACCGGACTCACCTTCCAAAGGCCATCGGCACTGCGCGCTGCGGAGTGAAAATAGATGTAACCATCCGATGACCACGCGGAGACGTAGCAGTCGCGAATGGCGTGTGTGACCTGCGTTCGACCCGGGCTGCCCAGCTGTCGCGTGAACACTTGCACAATCCCGTCGACTTCCGCTTCGTACGCGATTTGTTTTCCGTCGGGTGACCACGCCGGAGCACTCTGGTAGCCCGCTTCGGTGGCGAAGGGCGTCCACCTGACCGCCGGTAAGCTGATATCCGGCGGTCTCAGCGCTGAGGCAATGGCGATTGCGCTGATCACAAGCACACCGATTGCCCCGGGCATCAGCCATCGCCGGCGTGGGGAGGCACTCACGGTTGTCACGCTCGACGTCGCTTCGGACAAATAGTCGCGAATCGTACGAAGGTCGGCGGCGAGATCAGCCGTGTGTGCGAAACGCTCCCGCGGATTCTTTGCCAGCAGACGTCGAATCAGCCATCGCATTGCGACCGGGAGTGTGGGAGCTGCCTGCGCCGGGTCCGGGGGTTCCTCTGCAATGATGGCCGACAGTGTTTGCACCGCCGTCTCGCGCTTGAACGGATGCGCACCTGTTGTCAGCTCGTAGAGGATCACACCGAGCGCGAATTGATCGGATCGGAAGTCGGCCTCGCCGCCGCGGGCCTGCTCCGGACTCATGTACGGAACCGTCCCCATAATCAATCCCGCAGCGGTCTTCGTCGCGGTGTAGGTCCCCAGTATCGAAAGCTCCGTGTCCGGTGCCTTCGCCAAACCAAAATCGACAATTTTCACGTGGCCATCATGCGTGACCATGATGTTCTCGGGTTTGAGATCGCGATGGACGATGCCGCCGGCATGTGCCGCGGCCAACCCTTCAGCCACCTGGCAGGTGATGTCGATGATTCGTTTGAGCGGCAACCGCCCCCGGTTCATTTCAACGTTCAGCGACACGCCGTCGATCAGCTCGGAGACGAGATACTGAGTGTCTCCGTCCGTGCCGACGTCGTAGACCGTCAGGATGTTTGGATGATTGAGCGCGCTGGCGGCCACCGCCTCCTGCGCGAACCGCCGCTGTCGATCGGTGTCGCGTGCGGCGTGGTCATGAAGGATCTTGATCGCAACGAACCGCTGGAGCCGGGTGTCGCGGCCGCGATAGACCTGTCCCATGCCGCCGGCACCCAGGGGGCTGACGATCTGGTACGGCCCGAAGTGCGAAGGCAGCTCCGACATCCGTCTTCTTGATTAGGGACGGCCGAAAACATACTGCGGGGCTGCGTTACGGGTCAAACGGCGGCTTGAGCTACGTCAATTCGTGATCCGAGCGCTGCCCGCCCCGTATACCTCGCGTGATTTCGCGCCTTGAAGCCAGACGACCGCTTTGAGCGCGCCGCGCTTCCAATTCTTCGCGAGGCTTAACCGCTTCTCGAGCACGGAACCCTTTGCATTCAGGGAATCGAGGACCTGGACTAAACGGGCCACTGCAACGTGGTGAAGCGTGCGGCCGTTGTTTTCGCCACGGGTGACGACTGACGACAGCCCGTCTTCTGTAATCGCGGCAACGATCTGGATCTTCTCGGCGTTGTTGGGCGCTGCCGGCGCCTGAATCGTCAACTGCACCCGGTCGGCGACGACTCGAGCCACGACGTGTACCGTCAGATGCGGCCTCCCGGCCGCCGACTCGATCTCTCGTCGAACCATATCGCCCTCGGTTCCCTGAATGGCCTTCTCACCATCCACAACCATCTGCGGCGTATACAGATTGTCCTCGCCGAACACCGATGAGTAACCGCGCTGCCGCGCCGTGAATGATGCCGACGAGAACGCATCTTTCCATCCGAGCTGGTTGAAGTAGTCAACGTGAAGACCGATCGGAATGATCTCGGCGCGTGCGATCGGCTGGTCGCGCGCGAGCGACTCGAGAAAGACGTCGGCAGGCGGACAGCTGGAGCAGCCCTCGGATGTGTATAACTCGACGAGTACAGGGACGCGAGCAGTGGGCGCAGCGCTTCCCTGAGACAACAGTGAGACGAGAAGCGTCCCGGCGAAAAGCGTTTTCATGTGTGAAGCCGGGACAGGTCCGTCACCTGTCCCGGCTCGGCCAGTTTAATGCGTCCCGGGAACCGAACGGAGAAACTTCTGGAATGTCCAGTGTGCAACGCGCGACCCCTGGAGCCGCCCCAGTTCGTCGGCTCGGCGGAAGTGAATCCCCTGCAAAATGCGGACGTCAACGACTTCCTGCGCCGCATCGGAGAAGCGGCTGAAAGACCGTGGATTTGTCAGCAGGCCGGCATTGGGACTCGAGACCGTGAACTGCATCTCGTCGGTACCGAAGAACAGCTGGAGGATCGTCGTGATCCCGCCCGTAATGTTATTCGCTCCCGATGAGTGGTCCGGATAAGGAGGAGTCGCCAGAAACGGCGTCCAGTTCGCATCACCGATGGTGTTCGGGTTGCCGTCGTTGTCACCCTCGCGGATCGCCGTATACGGGCGCCAGAAGTTGTATTCGTATTTCGTGTCGTAGACAGTGATTTGCGAGTCAGCCGCGACGAGCGCGCAAAGCGCCAGCAGCCTCGCCCTGTCACCGATGTCGGGCACGTGGGCGGTGGCAATGGCGCGGACAGCGCCGAACCATTGTCCGACGAACGCCGTCCAGAACCGCGCCATGTCGGTCTGCTCTGCCGTGCGCACGGTGCTTCCGACCGAACCAAGCTCCTTGACCTCCTCGTAGTCGCGGGCGTAGGCGGTGCTCGTCAGCGGATATTGCGGCGGCGGCCGGAACTGCGACGGCCGGAGCAACGCGAATGGCTGCGTTTTGGCCATGAACGTGTTCACACCCTGAGTCACTCCCGGCGTCGGTCGCCATTCGCCGGGTTCCGTACCGCCCAGGAAGGGATCGGTCGGCAAGACGAATGCCGGACGATAGAGTGGTATCAGCACCGCGGCGGCTTCGTAGCCGGCCTGCAATCCGGCGTCGCCCGCAAACGTCACGCCGGGATCGACTGCCCCAGCCATGCACGCGTTCGCCGTGCCATAGAACGCCACCAGCATGCGATAACTCGCTGCCGCGGCGGCCGCCTCCGGGGACCCTACGCCAAGCCGCGACGGATTCTGATATCGGTAGGCTTCGAACCGCCCTTGAATCGCCTGCACGGCGTCGTGCACGGCGGCCTGAACGAGCGCGACGTCGAGAAGGCCTTGAACGCTCGGACGGTTCGCCGAACAGGTGATCGTTCTCGCGTTCCAGTCGGTCACGACATCGGCACGGGCAGGCAGTGCGCCGACCCAAGTGATGCACGCGACGACTCCCGCAACCCTTCGAAAATTTGCCATGGTCGTTCCTCCACATTCGCGTTGTTAGACGTGCGACGGTAGCACTCGAGGGCGGCGAGATTGTTTGGGGTTTTCTTAAGATTTACTCAGCTGGATGCGATCATGCCGGGATCCGTGATCCGGAGTCCGGGATCCGGCGCGCGGATTAGCGGGAAACGGCGGTTCAGTCCCGCAAAGCGACGATTGGATCGACCGCCGCCGCCCGCCGCGCGGGTATGTAGCAGGCCGCGAGCGCGACGAGCGACAAGAGCACCGCGACCGCCGCGTACGATAGGGGATCGGCGGGCTGCACGCCAAAGAGTTGACTGCGCAGCATGCGCGTTGCGCCAAGACTGACGGCGATGCCGACGACGAGGCCCACGCATACGAGCCGTCCTCCCATCTTCAACATCAAACCGAGAACATGACGTCGAGGAGCACCGAGCGCCATCCGTACGCCGAGCTCGTGAGTGCGGCTGAGCACATGGAATGAGAGGACGCTGTAGATCCCGACCGCCGCCAGCGCAAGACCGATCATCGCGAAGGTGGTGAACACCGCCATCGTGAATCGTGGCTGCACCGTTTCCTGGCCGAGAATTTCGTTGACCGTGAACGGGCGGCCTAGTGGCTGGTCCGAGTCGATCGCGCGGACCGCCGCGCGCACCGCGTTCAACTGAAGCATCGGATCCGAAGCCGCGCGCAGCGCCAGCATCCGCTGCAGTTGAGCAATGGCGGTATACGGGAGCGCCACGGTCGGATTCGGTTCCTCCTTCAATCCCGCGTTGCGTGTGTTGGCCATGATTCCCACAATGGTGACTTCCGCGCCGCGTGTCGCGTCCGCGAGGGTGCCTGCGGGTGGGTGCTCGAGCACATCGAGGCGAACGCGCGCGCCAACGGGATTCTCTCCTGCCGCAAACAGCTTGGCTGCGGCTTCATTGATGACGGCGACCCGGTCCGCCCGCCGAACCTCTGCGGCATCGAACATGCGCCCGGACACGAGCCGAATGCCAAACGCGCGCAGATGATTCTCACCGACCAGGTTCACCGTCATTCGCCTCGACGGGTCAGTCGTCTGCCCCACGATCGTGAAGGCGGTCTGCGGGCCGCCGAAGGGATGGCCAATAGAGGCAGCCTCAACACCGGGGAGACTGCTGACGCGCTCGAGCACGCTCGCGACCACCTGATTCCGTTGATCGAGTGTGCTGTATTTAGCGGGCGGGAGAGGAACACCGACCAGCAACACTCGGTCGGGCTGAATTCCCGGATCGATACTCTGAAGTGCGACAAACGTGCGGATCATCAGTCCGGCGCCGACGAGCAGCACGACGGACAAGGCAACCTCGACGACGACGAGGACGTAACGGCTGCGAGCGCCGTCGCTTTCGCCGGCAGTGCTGCGCCCGGCTTTCAAGGCGTCCGCCACGGCAGGCCGCGATAGGCGAAGCGCCGGGACGAGCCCGAACACAATCCCGGTGAGCACAGAGACGACCACCGAGAACGCGAGCACGGGGATATTGATGGTGACGCGCGACTCGTTCGGTACGTAGAACTCCGGCATCATCGCCACAATCGTGCGGGTCGCTTGGAACGCGAAGAACACACCGAGCGCGCCGCCGATGAGCGACAGCAGAACGCTTTCGGTGAGGAGCTGTCGCAGCAAGCGACGTCGGCCCGCGCCGATCGACATGCGCACCGCCATCTCGCGCGCTCGTGCCGTTCCACGTGCCAGCTGCAGATTGGCAACGTTGGCGCACGCAATCAGCAGCAGAAATCCGACGGCGCCGAGCAGAAGTCGCAGGCTGGTGCGCATTTCTCCGCTGGCGACCGTCACGTCGAGATAGTTTCGCAGCCGCGTCGTGAAGCCTTGAGACGGAAAGGTCGTCGGCTTTTCGGCGGCGAGCCGTTGATCAAACGCCTTGAGCTGCTCCTCGGCGGCCGCCGGCGGAACGCCAGGCGCCAGCCTCATGATTGGATTGATGAAGGAGAGGTCGGTCCGTGCGGGGGCGAGTGGAAGCCAGAATGCGTCATTGCCATACCAGCCGAAACGCGGCGGCATCACACCGACGATCGTGTGTGGCTGGCCGTTCAGCTGCAGCGTTCGACCGAGTGCCGAAGGACTGCCGTCGAATAAACGCATCCACAGTTTGAAACTCAAAACGACGACGGGCTCGGCCGAGCCATCTGCGCGGACGTCCGACGGTTGAATCGTTCGTCCGATGACCGGCGGGACGCCGAGAAAGTTGAAAGCGTTGCCCGACAGCAGCACGCCACCGAAACTCTCAGGAGCGAACTCGCCGGTCATGAGGACCGTTTCAATTGATGTGGCCATCACGTCGGAAAACGCAGGAATCTCCGTCAGCCGTCGCAATTCATCGACGCGGTACGCGCGCCCGCCGCGGCCGTCGATGCCGCGAATCTCCGGCGCCCAGATCTCTCCGGGTTTCGCGTACGGATACGGCGCAATGAGCACCCCATAAATGACACTGAAAATTGCGGTCGTCGCACCGATACCCAGCGTCAGCGACAACAGCGCCACCAGCGTGAACGCAGGACTTCGCCGGAACGAACGCACGGCGTATTCGAGATCCTGATGAAGAGATTCGAGCGAGCGCGACATACGGATTCCCCACAACGTTCTTCCGCCTGAAAGGCGGAAGCTACACTTGTCCTTGATCGACTGCTAGTTAGACGTCGGCGCGGCCCGTTCCGTTTGCGACATCGAGGCTCGCCGAGGTTTGACGCCTCGCTCGCGCCACGGCTATCATCGCCGGTCTACTGCGCTCGCGGGCGCATTTGAGAGGACTGACATGACGCTGGCATTCACACGCTGGAGCCGGATGGCAGGATTGCTCATTGCGATTGCCATCGTCGCATCAAATCATTTCGTCGACGCCGCCGATAAACGCATCGTGCTGATCGCCGGTCGACCGAGTCACCCGCCCGGCATGCATGAGTTTCGGGCTGGCTGCATGCTGCTGCAAAAGGCCTTGTCGGGAGTCAAGGGGATCACCGTTGAGGTTTACACCAACGGTTGGCCGAGCAAGACCGTCAACGGCGAAACCGTCGACGACAACGCGGCGCTCGGCGACGCCGACGCTGTGTTCATCTATGCCGATGGCGGCAAGGGCCATCCCGCGATTCAACGCGATCACATGAAGGTACTCGACGCGCTGGCGGTCAAAGGCGTGGGACTTGGCTTTGGTCATTACGGCGTTGAAGTTCCCGCGGGAGAGCCCGGTGAGGCGATGCAGCGCTGGAACGCCGGCTACTATGAAACGAATTTCTCGGTGAACCCGATGTGGTCGCCGATGTTCGAATCGTTTCCCAACCACCCGGTCACGCGTGGTGTGAAGCCGTTCAGCAATCGCGACGAGTGGTACTTCAACATGCGCTGGGCGGCGGATCCGTCAGCGATGAAACGACTGACGCCGATTCTTACGGCAAAGCCGGGAGACGATGTTCGCAAGGGCCCCTATGTGTCCCCTCCGGGACCGTATCCACACATCATTGCCGACAGCGGCAAGGTCGAAACCATGATGTGGGTTTACGAGCGGCCGGGGGGCGGACGGAGCTTTGGGTTTACCGGTGGTCACACCCACACGAACTGGGGCGACGTGAGTCAGCGCAAGGTCGTATTGAACGCGCTGCTGTGGATCGCAAAGGTCGATGTTCCGGCAACCGGCGTGCAAGACGCGATTACGGAGGCCGACCTGGCGGTCAACCTGGACGACAAAAGACGAAAATAAGCGCCCTGAGTCTTATTGGAAGTACGCGTCGATGGTTTCGATCGAACCGTCGGCGCGGTACTTCAGCTCGGTTACTTTGATGTTGCGCAGGTGGGTCTGACCACCCGAGAGCTGCGCGTCGTGGTAGAAGAGATACCACTTGCCTTTGAACTCGACGATCGAGTGGTGATTCGTCCAGCCCAGGACTGGTTCCAGGATCTTCCCCTTCACCGTGAAAGGACCATACGGCGACTTGCCGGTCCCGTACATGATGAAGTGAGTGTCGCCGGTCGAATAAGAAAAGTAGTAGGTGCCGTTGTATTTATGCACCCACGATGCTTCGAAGAAGCGCCGGCCGTTGTCGCCAGAGAGGAGCGGCTTCCCGCTTTCGTCGAGCAGCACGACATCTTTCGGCGCTTCAGCAAAGCTGACCATGTCGTCGCCGAGTCGCGCGACTTTTGCTGAGAGCGCCGGTTGATCCTTGGCCGGTTGCGTATCGTCAGTCGCGTAACTGCCGGTCTTCCACCGCTGCAGCTGGCCGCCCCAGATTCCGCCGAAATACATGTAGTACTTGCCGTCGCTGTCTTTAAAAACTGCCGGATCGATGCTGAAGCTTCCTTTGATCGGAGAGGCCTGCGGCGTGAACGGACCCGATGGTTTGTCGGCGACCGCGGCGCCGATGCGGAATACATCCTGTTTGTCTTTGGCGGGAAAGTAGAGGTAATACTTGCCGTTTTTTTCCGCGGCATCTGGCGCCCACATCTGACGTCCGGCCCACGGCACGTTCTTGATGTCGAGCGCGACACCATGGTCGGTGACGTGCCCACCGACAGCGTCGGTCGAGAATACGTGGTAATCGCGCATTGCGAAGTGACTGCCGAGATCGTCGGCGGGCACGCCGGCATCAATATCGTGTGACGGGTAGACGAAGATCCGTCCATTGAAGACGTGGGCAGACGGATCGGCGGTGTAGATACCGGGAATCAGCGGCTGGGTCAGGAACTTTGCCGGATCGATTTTCGGCGTGCTTCCCTGCTGATTGCCAAGTAGCAGAGGAGACACAAAGAGACACCCGACCCAGACGATTGCGAATCGATACATCGCACATACTCCGGAAGATCTGCTGCCTGCAGGCGGGGTCTACAGACCCCGCCCAAAAACAAGATCAGCTTCCCTGCGTCGCCAGCCGCATCCGCTCCGCCTGCAGCTCGTGCAGCAGGCGCATGATGTTGTACGCCGTGAGCTCGACGAGCATATCCGTGACCTTCGCATGAGTCTCGTCGTTCAAGGTCGGTTCGACTTTCTTCATTGCCGCGAGCAGACGCTGCTCCTGTCCCGCAAGCTCCTGTTTCGTCACCATCCCATCGGCAAGCGCATCGGTGAACGTTTGAAGCTGAGACACGCGTTCCTGGATGGCCGGATGTTCCGATTTTTCATCAAACCAGCTCGTTCTTCCCACGGGAGTCCTCTTTTCTCTACTTAGAGACCTTTTACCAACTGTTTCAGCGCCGTGAGTCGGGCCTGCAGTACTGCGCGGCCGCCCGGCGCGTTCGTTTTCTCCAGCATACCCGGCGGTAGAAATTGCTTGTCGGTACACTCGAGGACCGCTGCCGTCTCCTGAAGCTCACGCTCGAGGCCCTGCGTTGACGGCATGAACTCGGCCACCACTCCGGCGAGTGCCTCGCGAGTCACGTGCTTGTTGCCGGCAAGAATCGACGCGCGCCACGCGCGGCCGACCATGCCTTCGATGTCGGCGCCCGAGAGGTGCCCGAGTTGCGGGATCGTCGGCACGTCCTCGAGCGCGAGCGTGGATCCAAGTTTCTTCGCCATGATCACGAACATCTGGCGGATCTCCGACTCGTCGGTCGGGTAGAACAGCGGGATATGCACCTCCGCCCGGCCCTGGCGTTTCAGGTCGATCGGCAATAGATCGGGCCGCGCGGTCAGCAGCATCCACATAATCTGACCGCGATATTTCGTATCCCCCATCTGCGCCGCAATCATCGCAAAGACGCGACTGGACGTGCCGGAGTCGCCGTCCGACTCTCGACTCCCCAGCGCGGCATCCGCTTCGTCAACGACGACGACGACCGGGCCCATCGCTCGAAGCACCGACAACACTCGCTCGAGATTGCCTTCGGTTTCACCAACGTACTTGGAGCGAAAGTTCTTGAGAATCACGCACGGCACGCCGATTTCTCCGCTGACGCATTGGGCAAGAAACGATTTGCCTGTGCCCACGGGGCCACAGAGCAGGTATCCCATCGGCAGACTATCGAGCGCGCCGCGCTTCAGGAGCGTCGCATCTTCGCGGAGGCGTTTCTTCGCTGCGTCGTGCCCAACAACCGTGTCGAGCGTCCAGCGCGGCTCGATGAACTCGAGCAAGCCATGACACTGACGCTCGAGCAGTCGTTTCTTGAGCGCGCGGAATGCTTTCGCATCGAGGCGCTTGCCGCTCTCACGCGCCGATTGGATGAGGACGTTCAGATCGGTATGCGAGATGCCCGCGGTCAGCTTGGCCAATTCTGTCGCGTTGAAATCCGAATACTCGCCGAGTGCACGGTCGGTGGTCGCGGCCTCGATGAACGCTTCGCGCGCCGGCTCGTCCGGAAGTGGCACTTCGATCGTCGCGACATGAGGATTGCCCGTCAGGCGATCGCTGAGATCAGCAAGCTTCTCGTCGATCATCACAAACGCCATGTTCAGCCGCTTCACGTGCGGGCTCATCGCCCAATTCAACATCGTCACCAGCTGTGACGATGCCTGCATGTTCAGGCGGCCCGGCTCGGCTGCGGGAAACACGTACGAGGCCTGGTCCATGATGAGGGCGAGACTCTGCCGGTCGTCTTCCGGCGCCATGATGTTGGTACGAACGAAGCGGTCGAGGAGCGCAAACGTGGCAGCCGGATCCTTTGGAAGCGCGCTCAGATCGCCAAGTTTGCGATTGGCGAGGGTGACCATCTCTTTCAAACGCTGCTCGTCGCGTCCGGCAAACGCGCGCAAGCCGCGTCCCAGATCGTAATGAAGGACGAGCGACCAGCGTCCGAACAGTTGCTCAGCGAGAAACTCCGCCAGCACGCCATACCGTGTCGCGTCGTCGCCGCCAATGCGGAACAGATCGTAGGTGTTGCCGGACAGCACGAACGCGGCTGTGGTACCGGAGAAATACAGGTCCGCAAGCTGCGACGCCCACGCGGGGAACCAGGACGGCAGCTCCGTCGGCCGGCGCGGCAGGACGTCGGTCGTCATTGACGAAGTACTCCGCGCAGATCAGTTTCGAGAATCGCTGGCGGTTCTTCCAGCTGTTCACCGAGACCTGTCAGATGCTGCAGCTCGCTGACCGCTTTCTCCGTCTGGCGCATGCTCTCGGCCGCTGAGTCGACCTGGCTGCTGAGGAAATCCGGATCCTGGCGGTTCACCGCCATTTCCGCCAGCGCCTGGATTTTTCCCTCAATCCGATCGAGTTCGACCGAGACGAATTCAGCATTCTTTTTTGCACGGCCGAAGTTATCGAGCCGCAGTTCTCCCATCGCGATGCTGTCCTGAAGCGATCGGACGACGCGTTCGTCGCCACCGGCTTGTGCGTTGGCGAGACTCTTCCGCAGTTCATCGAGGCGGTGTGAAATCTCCTGACCATCCATCGTCTTGAGAAAACGATCGAGTGCGGCCTTTGACAACAGCAGGCGGAGGAACAGCCACAGCAGCCGATCCAATCCCGGGGTGCGAATTTCCTCTGCGGCGGCTGTCTGATTCGCTGCGGTTCCTCGCACGCCTGCAGCGATGCCGCGCATCTCGAGGCAGCGCGCGTGGAGCTGTTCGAATCGCCCGCGCGACTCGGCCGGCAGGCTGTTGAGCATTGCGCTCAACGACGGCGCCGGCACTGCCGGCGTGTCG